>CALFAY010000005.1 GCA_937944855.1 uncultured Planctomycetota bacterium | reverse complement strand
AGGCCGTGCTTTCCTTCCAGGCGGTCGAGAGGTAGCTGCCGATCTCGGTGGTCCAGGCCACGAAGCCGAGCACCGCCAGAATCACCGCTGCGAAGATCACCTTGCGAATCATGCGCAACTCCTTTCCTAAACCTCGTGCTGATGCACTCACAAAGCGGGCAAACATCGCCTCTATAAAGGTCTTTCGTCGCACACCGCGAGCCATTTACGGTTGCAACAAAAAACGCGAATCTTCGCTCCGAGCGATGCAGCAGCACGGAAGGCCGGCAGGCAGGATGCAGGTCAGTCTTGGGGGACGTGGCCGACGAAGGTGCGTTCTACCCGGTTGTCTTCGCCGACGATGGCGATACGCGGCTCGATCGGCTTGTCGCTGTGAGCGAAGGACATGACGATCATCAGATCCCCGATCTCGGCATGGCGGGCCGCTCCGCCGTTCAGGGCACACACGCCGGGCTGATCCGTCGGGATGACATAGGTCGTCAGACGTGCGCCGGTGGTGACGTTGACCACCTGGACCAGTTCATGCGGATGCAGATTGGCGGCTTCGAGGTACTCCCGGCTGAGCGCGATGGAACCCTGGTAGTACAAGTTCTTGTCCGTGAGCCGGACGCCGTGCAGTTTGCCGACGAGATAGGTCCGCAGGATCATCACGCCACCCTTGACCTCGAAAGTCCTCACCGGGCGCATGCGACCGACAACGCGGTCGTTTTGCTTCCGGCAAGGTCCATCCTCTGCCCTGGCAAGCATTGTAGTAACGGAACCGCACGGCGGATGCCCCCGTGACCCCGCTTCAGCCGCGCGCCTCACCTGGAAACGGTCGCCCGCTAGCGGATACGATGAGGTCTTGAATTGGCCCGGCCGAAGGTCCGTCATGATGAGCAAGGGATCGCCGCCAATCCAGGAAATGTTGCGCGGTCGCAAGACGGCGGGCACTGTGGGAGCCGAAAAAACCAGGCAGGGGGGTCCGGCGCAGGAATCGGAAAAATGTTGCGCGGTAGTCAGGTCCTTGACCCAAGCTACAATGATGGTGATTCGCTAGGGGTGTCCGGTCCTGAAATGTTGCGCCGCACCGGCAGCGGAAGGCCGGCCGCAGCCATGATCGGCCAATGCTGCGTCAGGAGTTGTTGCGCGGCTGGAAAGGACCGGGCTGAGATCAGACCCTTGGGACCTGATCCGGTTCAGACCGGCGTAGGAAAGCGAAATCGGACAAGGCCGCAGGCCGCCCCGGCTGGGATCGAACCGACGGCCGACGCCTGCTACAGCCCTTCGCCTTGTCCCCCTTCGCTCCCCGCCATTTTGACAGGGGAACCACAACGATGACCCAATTGGAAGCTGCCCGACAGGGCCTCCTCACCCCCGAAATGGAATTTGTTGCGCGGCGGGAAGACCTGGACCCGGAACTGATCCGATCCGAGGTCGCCCGGGGCCGCATGGTCATTCCCGCCAACAAGATCCACCTGCAAAAGCGGCTGGAGCCGATGTGCATCGGCATCGCCGCCAAGTGCAAGATCAACGCCAACATCGGCAACTCGGCCGTCACGAGCAATATCGAGGAGGAACTTGAGAAACTGCATGTCGCCGTGCATCTTGGTGCGGATACGGTCATGGACCTGTCCACCGGCGGCGACATCGACCGCATCCGTCAGGCGATCATTGACGCCTCCCCGGTCCCTATCGGTACCGTGCCGATCTACCAGGGCGTGCAGCAGGTCAAGGATTCCCGCGACGTCACGCCGCAGATGATGCTCGACATGGTCGAGCACCAGGCCAAGCAGGGCGTGGACTACATGACCATTCATGCCGGCGTCCTGCTGGAGTACATTCCTTTGACGCGCAATCGCGTCACCGGCATCGTCAGCCGGGGCGGCTCGCTCATGGCCGAGTGGATGATCGCCCACCACAAGCAGAACTTCTGGTACACGCACTTCGATGAGCTGTGCGAGATCATGCGCAAGTACGATGTCACCTTCAGCCTCGGCGACGGCCTGCGACCCGGCTGCTTGGCCGACGCCAACGACGAAGCCCAGTTTGCCGAGTTGAAGACACTCGGAGAACTGACTCTGAAGGCTTGGCAACACGGCTGTCAGGTGATGATCGAAGGACCGGGGCACATTCCGATGCACCTGGTCAAGATGAACGTCGAACTGGAGCAGAAACTCTGTCATGAAGCGCCTTTTTACGTGCTCGGTCCGCTGGTGACGGACATCGCTCCGGGCTACGACCACATCACCAGTGCCATCGGAGCCGCTTTGGCCGCCGAGGCCGGTGCCGCCATGCTCTGCTACGTCACGCCCAAGGAGCATCTCGGCCTGCCCAACAAGGACGACGTGCGGCAAGGCGTCATCGCCTACAAGATCGCCGCACACGCCGCTGACATCGCCCGCGGCCGCAAGAATGCCCGCCAGCGTGACGACGAGCTGAGCAAGGCCCGCTTCGAGTTCGACTGGAATCGGCAGTTCGAGCTTTCTCTCGACCCCGAGACGGCCCGGAAGATGCACGACGAGACGCTGCCACAGGACGTGTTCAAATCGGCCAGGTTCTGTTCTATGTGCGGGCCGAAATTCTGTTCCATGCGGATTACGCAGGATGTTCGGCAGATGGCAGAGGAAGCCGAGCGGATCGCCTTGACGCTGACTCAGTAACGCCGGAGACTGGAATTGAAATCTCCTGACGCCCTGGGGTTCTTCGTCCGTACAGAGACGGCCTGTTGGAGCGAATCATGGAAGGCTGGATCGAGCTTTCCTGTCCCTATTGCCGGGCACGTTTCCGCATCAAGGAGGCCTACGCCCATCTGAAGGGACGCTGTCCGGTGCCGTCGTGCGGCTTCCGCATCGACCCGATCAGACGGAAACCGGTCGAGTCCTCTATACGCATCAGCGATGCCGAGGAGCCGCTCGGCCTCGTGCCTTTGGATGATGACGAATGGCCGGAGCCGGCAGTCCTCGTGGCCCGGGATGAAGGCGAAACCTACGGCGTGGCAGAGTCGGCGACGACGATTCCCTTGGCCGACCCGGTCCAGCCCTCGGGAATCCGCCCGGTTGCGGCGAAGCCGACCGCCCGACCGGCGGCACAACAGCCAGCCCCGCAACGGCAAACTGGTCCGACAGCGGCATCGCAACCTCAACCTGCCCCGTCTCAGCCCATCGTCGAGTACGACATTCTCGGCGAACCGATCATCCGCCCCTCGCCATCCGTGCAGAGCGGGGGGACTGCCCTTCCCCAAGCGGAGGCCGATAGAACACCGACCGCCGCGACGCCGCCGAATCCCTCGTCTGGTCCGTTGGCGGATCGGATTTTGGTGGAAACACCCGATGAGAAGCCGACTCAGGATCCGGACATCGGACCGTACCGACTCGCCGATTTGCCTCTGGATGGTCCCACCAGCCTGACGACGGGACGCTCGGACGCGGGCATGGCCGAGGCCGTGACGCCCCAGACCGCTCCGGAAACCGTTACTTCAGCAGGGAAAAAGGAACCGGAACCCGATCTCTATTCGCCGTATCAGCTCAGCGACGCGGAATTGGAACCGGAAGAGCCTCCGCCGGTGCCGCTCAAGCTGTTCTGGGACGGCGTGTGGAACTTCGCGCTGCGTCCGAAGAACCTGCTGCGGCTGCTGGTCATGACCGCCGGCTGGTCGGTGGTCGGAATACTGGTCGCGCTAATCCGCTACTGCTACTCGTTCTCCGAGTTGATGGGCCACGTTTCGATGGTCTTCGGAGGACTTGGGGCGCTCATGGCCAGTCTGGTGACGGGGGCCTACGCCGCCCGGACGTTCCTCCACGTTTTGACCGAAACCGCCAGCGGGAGGGACGAAATCGAATACCCAGAAATGGACGTGCAGGCAGCGGCCTTATGCTTGGCGAAACTCGTCTGGTTATTCGGTGTCGGCTTATATCTCCCCTACCTGCTTCTCGCCCAGCTGGGATATGGCGGACAAGCTTTGTTTATAGTGCTTGGTCCATTGACTAGCAGCGTCGTCATTCTTTCCGTGCTCAGCAAGGACGCTTGGTACTGGGTCATCGATCCGGAAGTCCTGACAATGTTAAGAAAACGTTCCGATGTTATACCGCCATTTTATGTCTATGCCTTTGTCATTATACTGGTTTGGCTGTTTACCAATTATCTGGCCGCTTCGTATGTGGTATTGGTACCTGTCGCGGCAGGGGCGTCCAGCTACGGCTGGCTGACCTGGGCCAGAGTCCTAGGCCGGGCCGGGTATGCCCTGACCCGCGAAATAAAACCGGAACCGAAACGCCGCAAGAAGCGGAAAAAGAAGGGAACCAAAGACCAGTCCGGCAACGGCGTGCAGAACAATAACACCGGCAACAGACAAGAGATTGTCGCCGCTGATGATGCCAAGGCCGAGGCTTCACCGCCGAGTCAACCGCCACAGCAGTATTAATCCCACCAGACCGAGCACCAAGTTGCCGGTCCACATCATGTACATGGGATTGACGCGACCCTCCTTGCCCAGATTGATACCAAACATCATCAGGGGATAATAGACGATCACAATCGGTAAAAAGCAGGTGACAAACGCGCTGAGAAAGTCCCGTTTATGGAACCAGATGGCGACGGGGCAGCCGATCAACACGAAAAACAGACAGCCCAGAGCCAAGGCCGGTCGCGTCGCATATTCGGTGTCGAGTTCATAGAGCTCCTTATAAAGGAACTTCAATTCCGTTTCCGGAGGCAGCTTGGGAGCGGACGTTAAGCCTTTCTCCCTTTGCGTTTCGTTTTTCGGCCAGCCTTCCTGCGGCGGATTCTCGGCAGCCCGACTTCGCTGCTTTGTTTCCAGCTCGGCGATCTTGTCCAGGAGTTCCTGGCGGCGAACCAGGATTTGCGAGTTGGTCAGTTCGCGGGCGCGGACCTTGCGAGCCGCTCCCAGCGGAGGCAGCGGCAGCGGCACCTTCTCCTTATCGAAGCTGAAGTACGTCGCGCCGCCGTCCTTGGACATGTCGCCCTGCCACATCTCGACCCAGACGGTTTCTCCTTCCAGGTCCACGGTCAGTTCGGCGATCTCAGCCTGGGCGATGATCTCGTCCCGCCCGTTGGCGTCGCGCTTCTTAAATGTGGCCGTCAGCAGCCGTCGTCCCTGCACATCCCGGACCCAGATGGCGTAGTTGACCCGCGGTTCGTTGAAGCAGAGGTCGCGTCGCAGTCGGCTGTAAAGCAGTTCTTCGATGTCCTTCAGGGCCGTGGTTCGCAGCAGGTGGTGGTTGCGCGGGATAAACTCGTCGTTGAGCCACCAGACCACCGCGCTGATGGCCGCTCCGAGGAACAAGGCCGGCCACAACGCATAAGTGATCGGCACTCCCGCCGCCTTGATCGCCGTCAATTCATTGTCGGCGGACATGCGGCCGAAGGTGACCGAGACGGCAAACAACATCGTGGCGGGGATCGTGAACGGCAAGGTGCCGGGGATCAACAGGGGAACCAGCTTGACGATCTGCTCCGGTCCCAGCCCCTGGCGGGCGGCTTCGGCGACGATGCCGGCCATGACCAAGATGCCCGTCAGGGCGAGCAGGGCCAGGGCAAAGACCCGGACCAGTTCGCTCAAGATGCTCCGCTGCAAGATGTGCCACGGCCTCACGAGCATCCTCCCTGATTGCCTCCGTGCCCGGCTTGCGATGCCGCTGGGTAGCTCAAGGCAGACGGCGCTGCAGCCGTTTCTCCTGTTCCCGCATCCTGTCTGCCATTGTCTTCCACAATTCCCGCAGCGGCTCGACGAGAATCGGCATCGGTTCTTTCTTCACTTGCACGTCGCCGAGGCTGCCTTGAATGCGGATCTTCATCAGTTGGCGGCTGACCTCGACGGGAATGCGGTCGATCAGCGGCGGCAAGAGCGGCAAGGTCCTTCCCCACAACAGGCCATACATTTCCAGGTTCAAATCCGTGCCGTCCACCCGCATGTCTCCCTGGCCGCGCAGGCTGAGGGCGTCCCCCAGCAGTTCCGCATGAGTGACGCGGATGCGGTCGCCGACGATGACCAGGTCGGCGCGCGCCTCCTGGAAGGCCGAACCCTTGGGCAGATGGCCGCTCAGGGCCGTCAGCAGGTTGAGGATCAAGGGCAGATCGTAGATGCGTGCCCCGTCGTGAATGTGAATCGTGCCTTCGCCGCGCAAAGTGCTCAGGTCCGAACCCTGCCCCTGAAGCCGCAAACGGGCCGATGCCCTGCCGCGTACCTGACCACTTCGGCCCAAGGTTCCACGGGCAAAGGTCTCCAGGTCGATCTGCGATGCCGTCAGGTCCACGTCGAAGCGAGGCTCGTTGTGGAAAGTCACCCGGAGAGGCCCATACACCTGTCCGCCGTACAGTCTCGCTTCAATCCCATTGAGCACCACGGCTCCCTGGGTGACGCGAATGGGGCTTCGGACATCCCGAAGAGGAAGCTGGGCCACCGTGACTTCCTCCAGGCGAAGGTTGCCCTGGGCCACGAGCTTTGAGCCGTCGTACCAGCCCCTCAAGGCGACCTGACCCGTGGCGTCGGAGGCTTCCAGACCGCATTGCAATTTGGTCCGGGCGAATGCGGCGCTGCCGTCCCAGTGGTATTGCGTCGCTCCCTGGTTCTCGATCAGCACCAGGTCCGTGATGATACGAATGGGCTTGTCCGGCTGAAGCGTGGCGAACGCGGTTCGCACCATGGGAGGCACGGCATCCAGGAATTCCTTATCGACCCAGAGATTGTCAGCGCGGAGTTGATACAGATCGGCCCGATAGCCGCCGTTGCAGTAAAGCACGACCTCAGCCAGTTTGAGACTGACTTGGGTTGGTCCGTGTCGGCCTCGGAAGTCGGTCAGGATGACCCGATCCTCGGCGTAGTGAAAATCACCTTCCACGTCTTCCAGTTGGTACGGGAAGCAACTGGGCTTCATGCGGCAACGACGGGCGGCGGCGCGGAGTTCGAGGACGGGTCGGCCTTTCCCGACGATGTCGATCTGGGCGAGGAAGTCGGCCCGTCCGGACGGGTTGAAGAGTTTCCAGGCCGCCTTCATTTCTTCGTCCAGGGCGGCTTCCAACTCTTCGTCCATCAGGGTGTTTTGGCCGTGAATCCAGAGGCGGATGCGGTTGCCGTCCGGACTCGGTTCCGACACGCCGGACGCCTGGAACTCGCCGCCTTTGTGCCGACCGCGAAAATCGTAGAACCGCCAGGATTCGTCGGGCTGGATCTCCAGCGTGCCCTCGATTTCTTCCACCGGGTAAGGGAATTCCGCGTAGCACATGGCGGCGTCGTGGAAGCGGAGCTTAAAGCGTTTGTCCAGGGGCGGGCGCTCATTGAGCTGTTCTGCCGGGCGGCGTTGGAGATTGACCAGGGCGGTGACGAAACCCGTCGGCTTGAACTCGTGAACAATTTCGGCCGTCTTGGGGTACGGCTCCAGGGCTTTGATCAATCGAGGGGTAATCGGTACCCGTGTGCCCTGAATTTCGAGATTGAAGCCGGGACGCAAACCGCCGCCGGTCCGAAGGCCCTCGCCAAAGACATCGCCGACCATCCGCACCGGCTGACCGTCGGCCTTTCCTTCCAGCCGGACATGAATGACGGGCAGATTCCCCGCCGTGCGGTAATGCAGTTCGCCGACGATGCCTTCCACAGTGTACGGGAAATCCTCGTAGGTCGCGGTCATTCCCCGCGGTTGAAGGACGTAATCCAACGAGGTGCTCTCTCCTTCCCGAGCCGCGGTGAAGCGAAGGTCCAGAGTGCCCCGCGGGTCGAACTCCTGCACGGTGTCCCGTAAACGGCTGGGCAGACCGGCGATGAGCTGTTCATCCACCTGCAAGCCGGACACGGCACCGCGAAGGTCGAAATCGCCGTGCTCAGACAATTCCAGGTGTCCCGAAACGTCCAGCGTGCCGGTTCCGAGGCGGGCGGTCACGTAGTCAAGTCGTAACCTACGCCCAAAAATGGCCGCACCGGCCTGGATTTGGTGCAACGGGACGGGCAGCTCTTTATGGTGGAGACGACCGTCGCGCAGCCTGATCGAAAGACTCCAGCTCCACGGTTGGCTGCTTTTGGGATGAAAAGCCAGTTCGCCTTCCATGTTGAGGGTCCCGGCGACCTCCGCGATCTCAGCCGCCTCCGGAACGTAGCAGGCAGCCAGGTTTCGGAGTTCCGGTCCTAAAGCCACCGTGGGCAAAGAGACGTGCAGCGTGCATTCCCGAGGGTCCAGGCGGACCAACCCGTCCAGCTCCGCTGAGCCAAACAAGGGACTGGAGGCCGTCAGGTGCAGATGGTAGCCCTCGTTGCTGCCCGGTGTGAGGGTCGATTCGGCTCGGTCAAAGTTCCAGAGGGCCTTGTGGACTTGATCGTCCAGGATCACCCGCCCCTGGCGAACGACCAGGATTGGCAGAGATCGGCTTCGCCGGAAGTCGCGGAATAATCCGTCCAGATTGGACCGGCCCTTGGGATCGACCGTGACCCGTAGCGTGGGCTGGTGCAGTTCGAGCTTGTTGACAGCCAGTTGCCCCCGTGAGAGCCGTTCCCGATCCGGATACAGGGTGACTTGGGCAACGGAGAGGAACGGTTCCTGATCGGCTTGGTCGCGCCGCCTCAGGCGGAGGTTTCGCAGCCGGACGCCGCCCAGCCAGTGCAGGCGGGCCTCGTCCACTTCGGCCTGAACCTCGGGCATCTCGGCGGCCAAGGTCTCCAGAACGATTCGTCGGACGCCTTCCGGATCGGTCCAAGTGCGCAGGCACCAGTACGCGATCAGCAGCCCGACAGCCAGCAGGACCGCCGTTGCTCGCAAGACATTCTTGATGATCCGCTTCATCGAAATCCATCTCGGTGAGCAGCCCATCGTTGAAACCGGCTCGGAAGGGTACGCAAAGCAAGCGAATTCGACAACCGCATTTAGGCGTCTGTGCAGGTATCGGTGACCAGGGACGGGCTTGACAGGAATCGCCGCAGTCGGGTATCCCAAGGCTCCAGAAGATCAGCCAGGAATCCGCAGCGGGCGATCAGACAGTCTGGAGAATCCAGGCATGTCCACGTCATTCTGGACGGAACCGCGCATCTTGAGTTGCCACTTCGAGGAAGATTTTGACCCGCACTTCCCCGCCTTCGAGTTGGACTGGAGCAGTACTCCTCTCGCCGACAGGCAAACCTGGGAGTTGCCCTGCGGTTTCCAATTCGTCGGTCAGCCGCCGCAGCGTTTCGGCGTCGAGGTTCTGCGCACGGGAACGAATTCGTACCATCTGCGCGTGTTATGGAATCAGGCGTGTCTGCAATGGTCCCGGCTGCAACGGCATCAGATTCTGGGAACGAGCCTGGCCGAGGTGCTGGCTGCCCTGGGCACCGATCTGGCCTGGCTGCTCGATCAGCCGGTGCTTCCCACCCAGACCGTCGAGTCCTGGCGACGGGCCGGTTGAAGGTGGCGGGCCTGAAGTTTCGCCCGGCGGATGCTCTGCGGGACAACGAATCCCTGTGCCATCTGGCCCGCCTGTGTCCTCAGGGCAGCCGGCTGCGTTTCTACCACGAACGCCAAGACTTCTGGGAGCGGTGCCGTCACTTCTCGGAGTTTCAGGTCACGGTCGCTGAACGGAACAACCGAATCGTCGCCGTCGGCTGCCTGGGATACAAGGACGTTTGGCTGGCCGGTCAACGCTGCCGCGTCGGGTATCTTTTCGACCGCATGGTGCATCCGGCATATCGTCGGCAAGGCATCGGCCTAGCTCTGCTGGAGCATCAACTCCAAACCGGTTCCCCGGTGGCCGTTCATTACGCTCTGGTTCTGGCCGACAATCGAGCCAACCGGCGTGTGTTGGAACGGGCCGGATTCATCGCGCTTCCCTATCCGATTCGCTACTTCGTTCTTCTACCCGACGCCGGTGATCGCATGCAGGACCGCAACGCTCTTCAGGTCCGGGAACCTGTCGCTGCGGAACATGCCTTCCTAATCGACAGGAAGCTACGTCCCGAGTACGCCTTCATGGATGATACCCGAGACTGCGGCATGGCGTCGGTCGTTCTCAGCGAGAACGGCCTGGTGGCGGGCGGCATCGTCCATCGGCCGGGTTTGAAGGGATTGGTGCGTGTACCGTGGTATCTGCGCTGGGCGGCTTTCGGATATCGCCGGCTG
Organism: uncultured Planctomycetota bacterium; assembly: GCA_937944855.1. Taxonomy (GTDB): domain Bacteria; phylum Planctomycetota; class Planctomycetia; order Gemmatales; family HRBIN36; genus JANWWR01. The sequence continues at coordinate 229,847 of CALFAY010000005.1, read as the reverse complement.
CCCGCCCTCGGTTCCAAGGTCAGACTGTGGCTCCTCGGACACGTTTGGTACGCAGACCGTCAGGCTCTCCGCGATTTTCTGAGAGGGCTTCAGCGCCTCGCTGCTCAGGCGCAGGCTGATGGGGTCCTGCTTCCGGTGGCCGCGAACGATCGGCGCTTACCAGATTTTCGCCAATTCAGCCTGCGAAGCTGGGGTCTGCCTCAGCCGCAGGTCTCCGTGTACGTTCGAGGACCGCAAGCTCTGCGATTGCTGGAAGCCGATCTTCCTGTCCTTCCCAGTCTCCGTGATGGGTGACAACTCGCCAACCATCTCGGATAATTGCCTGAAGACCGAGGACACGAAACTTTCCTGACCGGCCCCGCTGCGATGCTGGATCGTGAGCAACCAGGCGAAGTTCAGGCACGGCGACTGCGGGAGCTGCTGTCTCCCGTCCTGAACAGCAATCAGTTTTACCGTCGTAAATTCCAGAGCCAGATTCCTGTTCTGCCGGAAAATCCTCAAGGACTTGGAGCGTTCTTACGCTCCTTGCCCTTTACGACCAAGGAAGAACTCCATGCCGATCAGCTTGCACATCCTCCCTACGGAAGCAACCTGACCTGCGATCTGCGTCGGTATGTGCGTCTGCATCAGACTTCAGGAACCTCGACCGGCTTACCCCTGCGGTGGCTCGATACCCAGGATAGCTGGAATTGGTTTCTGGACTGCTGGCAGATCATCTACGACATCGTCGGGTTGAGAGCCGATGACCGCGTGTTTTTCCCTTTTTCCTTCGGACCGTTCATCGGCTTCTGGGCGGCATTCGAGGGAGCAGCGCGACGTGGCGTCATGGTGCTTCCGGGCGGCGGCATGAACAGTCTGGCCCGCCTGAGGTTCTTGCTCGAAAACTCGGTTACGGTAGTGTGCTGCACACCGACCTACGCCTTGCGGCTGGCTGAGGTAGCTCAGGCCAACAACATCGACCTGGCGGGTTCTTCGGTGCGGATGCTGATCGTCGCCGGAGAGCCGGGCGGCAGCGTGCTTTCGACGCGGCGACGCATCGAAGCCGCATGGGGAGCCAGGGTCTTCGACCACTGCGGCATGACCGAGGTCGGTTCCTTCGGCATCGAGTGCCTGGAGAATCCGGGCGGCATGCACATCTTGGAACCTGAATTCATTCCCGAGGTCGTGGACGCCGAAGGCAAGCCGGTCGTGCCTGGCCAGGAAGGCGAACTGGTCATCACCAACCTGGGACGATGGGGCAGTCCGGTGATTCGCTACCGAACCGGCGACCGGGTTATTGCCGACCCAGAACCGTGTCCCTGTGGTCGTCCGTGGCTGCGGCTTCGCGGCGGCATCCTGGGGCGGACCGACGACATGCTCGTGATCCGCGGGAACAATGTCTATCCGTCGGCCATCGAGAACATTCTGCGACGTTTTGCGGGCATCGGAGAGTTTCAAATCGAAGTCAGTCAGGATGCTGCCCTGGAGTCCTTGCGGCTGGTGGTGGAATGTCGCTCTCATGAAGACCGGGCACGGCTGATCTCCCAAGTGCAAGAGGCTTTCCGTTGCGAACTGCATTTACGCCCGGACGTAGAAGCAGTACCGTGCGGGAGCCTGCCCCGATCCGAGATGAAGTCGCGGCGAGTTGTTCGTAAACTAGCAGCACACGCTGAGACCGCCCGGACAGACTCTCCCCCGGCATCGTGAATGCGAGGTCCATGCCATGCGGTTCATGTGGTTGCTTGCTCTGGGACTGGGGACGTGGCTTGGCAGCATCGCTTCCGCGGCTCACTGGCTGCACTGGCGCGGCCCGGAACAGAACGGCTTCAGCCGCGACACCGGCCTGCCTGCCACTTGGTCGCCGTCGGGCGAAAACTTGATCTGGAAGCAGCCCTACGGCGGACGCTCCGCTCTACTGGTTTCCAAGGGTCGGGTGTACATCATCAACAACGCTGACCCGGGCAAAGTCACCGAGCAGGAGCGGGTCATGTGCTTCGATGCCAAGACCGGCGAAAAGTTGTGGGAATACCGCTTCAACCTGTTCCTCACCGACATCGTCACCAACCGCGTCGGCTGGGCCAATCTCGCCGCCGACCCGGAAACCGGAAACATCTACGCCCACGGCGTCCAGGGCCTGTTCATCTGCTTCAGTCCGGACGGCAAGGTACTGTGGCAGAAATCCCTCACCGAGGAGTACGGCCGCATCACGGGATACGGCGGCCGGGTCGGTTCGCCGGTCGTCGATGAAAACCTCGTCATTATGAACATGCTCAATGCCAGCTGGGGCGATCAGGCCCGCGGCGGGCACCGCTTCATCGCCTGCGACAAGCGGACTGGAGAAGTTGTGTGGTGGTCGGAGCCGGGCGGTCAGCCGCTCGACACCCTGTATGCCACGCCCGTTGTCGCCGTCATCAACGGCCAACGGCTGCTCATCGTCGGCACAGCCGATGGCGGCGTTTACGCCCTGAAAGCTCGCACCGGGGAGAAGGTCTGGGGTGCCGTGTTCAGCAAACGCGGGTTAAACGCCTCTCCGGTCGTGGAAGGCCATTATGTCTATGCTTGCCACAGCGAAGAGAACCTCGACACGACCGACATGGGCGGCGTGTATTGCTTCGATGCGTCGCAGGTCGAGAACGGCAGCCCGAAGCTGGTCTGGAGGCGCGTCGGCATCCGGGCCGGTTATGCATCACCCGTCGTTCATAACGGCCGGCTTTATGTGGCGGACAACGGTGCCCGGCTGCATTGCCTCGACGCCAAGACTGGCGAAACGATCTGGGACTTCAAGTACGGCACCGAAGCGAAGGCTTCGCCGGTGCTGGCCGACGGCAAGATCTATGTCGGCGAGGTCGCCTCCCGGTTTCACATCCTCGAAGCAGGGGACAAGGAGTGCAAACGACTCAGCGTGGTCGAGTTTCCTGCCGGCACGGCAGGAGAGAACTTCGAGATTAACGGCAGCGCTGCCGTGGCCGACGGCCGTGTGTTCATCGTCACTGGAACGGATTTGTACTGCATCGGCACCAGGGACGGCAAAGCGGGTCAACCGCCCCCCCTGCCTGCCGAACCGCCGGCCAGGCCGGACGCGGCTATCGCTCACCTCCAGATCGTGCCCGCCGACGTAGTCCTGGCCAAGGGCGAGTCGGTCACGTTCAGGATCCGTGCTTTCGATGCCCAGGGGCGATTTCTCCGGGAGGTCCCGGCCGATTCGTGGAGTCTGCCGGAGCCGCCTCCGCCAGCCACCCCGCCGGGCGGATCGGCCCCGCCGACGCCTCCGCCGCTTCGAGGCACGATCACACCCGATGGCCGACTGACCGTCGATCCCAACGTGCCAGCCCAAGCCGGCGTGGTGCAGGCCAAGGTCGGCGATCTGACAGCCAAGGCCCGGGTCCGTGTCGCTCCGACCCTGCCCATCGTGCAGGATTTCGAGAGAATCCCGGTGGGCGGCATTCCCGGCGGATGGATCAACGTCGCCGGCAAATTCGTGGTCGTCGAGCAGGACGGAAGCAAGTGCCTGAAGAAACTGGCCAACAATGCCAACCCGCTTTTGGCCCGTGCCTACGCCTTCATCGGCACACCGACTTTGAGCGACTACACCATCGAAGCCGATCTCATGGCCACGGAAAAGCGCCGCTACTTGCCCGACATGGGCATCGTCAATTGCCGTTATTCGCTGACCCTCGACGGCACCAAGCAGCGCTTGCTGCTCCGCACCTGGGAGGCCCGCAAGGCCCCAGGCGAGGAGATCCCGGGAAGAATCAACGCCAAGGTGGATTTTGAATGGAAGCCCAACGTCTGGTATCACCTCAAATTGAAAGTGACCGTCCACGAAGGACGAGCCATCTGCCAGGGCAAGGTGTGGATCAGGGGGGAAAAAGAACCGGAGAACTGGACGATTCAGGCCGAGGATCCGATTCCCAACCGCGAAGGCGCTCCCGCCTTGTACGCCTATGCCTACGGCATTCCGCCCAGTGCTGAAGCGGCGGCTCGCAATCCCGGAACCGAGGTGTTTTTCGACAACGTCCGAGTTACGCCCAACCGAGCCAACTGACTAACCCATGACTGACAATCGAAACCAATCGGCTGGGCCTTGTTGCTCGGCCTCACGAGCCGCAGGAAGTGCAACAATGAATCGACCGAGTCCCATACGCAAACTGCTCTTGGCCTTAGCGACCGGCGGGCTGCTGGCCGGGGCCATCTTCGTCTCCGCCTGCCTCAACAGCGCCTCGCAACCCGCTGCCTCGGAATCCTCCCCTGCCAGGAAATCAACCAGTCAAGTCGCTTCGGCGAATCGGAGCGCTTCGGCGGCGCGGGCCGCTCCTTCACGGGAAGAAGTGATGATGCGGGTCTGGCCGATGTTCGGCGGCACAGTGTACCGCAATATGGTCAACACTTTCGAACGCAATCTGCCCCACGAATGGGAAATCCCCGACAAACGCCGCAACAAACCCGGAAAGAACATCAAGTGGACCGCGGCTCTCGGTTCGCAGTCGTATGGCAACCCAGTGGTGTACGGGGGCAAGATTTTCCTCGGCACCAACAATGACGGCCTGCGCAATCCCCGCGACGCCAAAAAGCGAGCCGACGGCAAACTGGAGCCGATCGACAAAGGCAACGTCATGTGCTTCCGCGAGTCCGACGGCAAGTTTCTCTGGCAGGCCGTTCACGACAAGCTCGAATCCGGCCGGGTCAACGACTGGCCGCTCCAGGGCGTCTGTTCGTCCCCGTTCGTCGAAGGAGATCGGCTCTACTACGTCAGCAACCGTTGCGAACTGATTTGCGCCGACACGGAAGGCTTCGCCAACGGCAATCAGGGCGTCCAGGATGAGAAATACCAGGACCCCACGGATGCCGACATCATCTGGAGCCTGGACATGATGGAGGAGCTCGGGGTCTTTCCGCACAATCTGGCCGTCTGCTCGCCGTTGGTCGTCGGCGACATAGTCTTCGTCGTGACCGGCAACGGACACGACGAATCCCATGAAAATATCCCCGCACCCCGCGCGCCCAGCTTCATCGCCGTCGATAAGCACACCGGCAAGGTCATTTGGGAAGACGCCTCCCCGGGTGACAAAATCCTGCACGGCCAGTGGTCCAATCCGACCTACTGCGAGATCAAGGGCCAGCCGCAGATCATCTTTCCCGGCGGAGACGGCTGGTTGCGGGCTTTCGATCCCAAGACTGGCAAGCTGCTGTGGAAGTTCGACTGCAACCCCAAAGCCTCCGTGTACATCCTCGGCGGGCGCGGCACCCGCAACGAGATCATCGCCACGCCGGTCGTCCATGACGGACTGGTGTATGTCGCCGTTGGACAGGACCCCGAACATGGCGAAGGCGTCGGCCATCTGTGGTGCATCGACCCGTCCAAGGCGAGTCCGGATAACATCGACCTCTCGCCGGTCAACGACAACTTCGATCCCAAAGCCCCCGAGAACAAGAACTCCGGCTTGGTCTGGCACCACGGCGGGCTGGACGATAAGGGAAACATGATCTTCCGCCGCTCGATCTCCACCTGCGCCGTCGCCGACGGCTTGTGCTACGCGGCCAACCTCAGCGGTTTCATCGACTGCCTGGATGCCAAGACCGGGCAGCTTTATTGGCGGCATGACATGCTCAGCGCCGTGTGGGGTTCGCCCTATGTCGTCGATGGGAAGGTGTACATTGGGACCGACGAAGGCGACGTGTACGTATTCGCTCATTCCAAGGAGAAGAAGCTGCTGGCTAAAAATGAGATGGACGGCCCGACGCTCAGCACGCCGATCGCCGTCAACGGCGTCTTGTACGTCATGACCCGGACGACTTTGTTCGCCATCAGCCACCAGTAGCCGCCGAGCTATCACCGGCCGCAAAGAGAGAACCCACCCATGAGCACTGCCGTTTTGTCCTCCGAACTTCAGGAAAAGGTCCAGCACGCCAAGGAAGAACTGGACGCCCACGTCCGCGAGATCATCCGCTGGCATTTCAGCCCGGACACAGGCACGCCCTTCTGGCTGGAGAAAGCCAGGGAGTTGCCCTTCGATCCGCTCAAGGACATTCAGACGTTCGACGATCTGAAGCTCTTCGGGCACTTCGAGGACGACTGGCTGCGGGGCGGACCCGTGCGACGCTGGGTGCCCAAGGCGTATGCTCACCGGCCGATCTACGTCTTCGAAACCGGCGGCACGACCGGCATCCCGAAGACCCGAGTCGTCATCGACGATTTCCGCATCGACTATGAAATGTTCAGCGAGACATTGCCGGACGAGTATTTCCCCAAGGGAGCCAATTGGCTCATGCTTGGCCCGTCCGGCCCGCGACGGCTGCGGCTGGCCGTCGAGCACCTGTGCCAGTATCGGGGCGGTATCTGCTTCTGCGTCGATCTCGATCCCCGCTGGGTCATCAAGCTCATCAAGCGCGGCTGGATGGAACATCTGCGGGCCTATCAGGACCACGTCATTGACCAGGCGATGACCATCCTCTCGGCCAATCACGAGATCAAGTGCATGTTCACGACGCCGAAGCTGCTCGACGCCCTGGCCGCACGCCTGGAGAAGGAAGGCACGAGCATCGCCAAGATGGGCATCACCGGCATCTTCTGCGGCGGCACCGAGATGACCTCGCAGTGGATTCGCTTTGCCATCGAAGAGTTGCTCGGACCGGGCGTGTACATTGCCCCGACCTACGGCAACACGCTGATGGGGCTGGCCGCCGCCGACATGCCGACGCCAGAGACCGGCTACAAGATCACCTACTACGCTCCGCAACCGCGGGCCGTCGTTCAGGTCATGGACTTCGACGACTATGAAAAAGAGGTGCCCTACGGCCACGAAGGCCGGGTCATGCTTACGACGCTGACCAAAGAGTTCTTCGTGCCCCGCTTCATGGAGCGCGACGAAGGCGTGCGGGAGCTGCCGTGCCTGAAATATCCCTGGGACGGCGTCCGCGGAGTCAAGCCGTTCCGCGGATTCGCAGCCACGACCACCGTGGGCGTTTACTGATTGGTGCGAATCACCCCAAGCACAGGACTGCCGACCCGCCCAGTGATCCGCAGGGAGTTGAACATGCTGCACATCCCGATTTCCCGTTGGGGCGAACCGTACAAGAGCCTGGACATCGACAAGGTGGTTCACTTCGAGACTGGAGAAGTCCTTGCGGAAGTCAGCCGGGCCAATGGCGGGCTGGTCGAACGGGACATGCGCTATGCCCAGCGTGCCCGGGATGTCCTGCGGGAAATCCCGATCAAGGAACTTCTCCAGATGGTGAAAAAGGCGGCCGATCTGTACACCTCGGCCACATTGCCCTTGGGCAACGGCGAGCAGACGCCGGAGCAATTCGTCCGCATGCAGTCGGCCACAACCGGCCTGCCCGAACACATGTGCCGGTTCAACATGACCAAGAACCATTTCGTGCTCAACGAGATGGAGAAGATTCTGGACGCCCTGACCCGCGGCCTGGACTTGACCGTTCTGACCAAGGGCTACGGCGTCGAATCCCGCGGCGTGCCCATCAGCTATCAGGCCCAGTCGCCGGTCCTCGGTCTGGTCCTGCCGAGCAATTCGCCCGGCGTCCACACGCTCTGGCTGCCGATCATCCCCATGCAGATCGGTCTGGTTCTCAAACCCGGTCCGCAGGAACCGTGGACGCCATACCGCATGGCCAACGCCTTCATCCAGGCTGGCGTTCCCAAGCAGGCCATCGCCATCTACCCCGGCCTCGGCGACGTCGGAGCGGCCGTACTTCAGTATTGCCCCCGGAGCTTGATCTTCGGCGGTTCGGCGACGGTGGAACAGTATCGCGGCAATCCGCGGGTGCAGGCCCACGGTCCCGGCTTCAGCAAGATCCTCATCGGCGACGACAAGGTTGATGATTGGGAGAGGTATCTGGATTTGATGGTGGACAGCGTGCTGGTCAACAGCGGTCGCGGCTGCATCAATTGCTCGGGCATCTGGGTTTCCCGCCATGCCCGCAAGATCGCCGAGGCCTTGGCCGAACGCATGGGCCCCATCATGCCGCTGCCGCCCGACGATCCGAAGGCCGCCCTGGCCGCCTTCACCGTCAAAGGTCAGGCGGACGCCATCAACGCCGAGATCGACAACGATGTGAAACAGCCCGGCGTCCACGACATGACCGCCAAATTCGGTCCGCGGCTGGTGAAGAAGGAGCGCTGCGACTATTTGCGGCCGACGGTGATCCTCTGCGAGTCGCCGGAACCGGCCATTGCAAAGAAGGAGTACATGTTCCCGTTTGTCACCGTGGTCCAGTGTCCCCAGGAGAAGATGATCGAGAAGATCGGCCCGACGCTGGTTTGCACGGCAATCACGGAAGACCCGAAGTTCCAGCGAGCGCTATTGGACGCCGTCCACATCGACCGGCTCAACATCGGGGCCATTCCGACCATCAAGTTGAACTGGTTGCAACCTCACGAGGGCAGCATTGTTGATTTTCTGTTCCGCGCCCGGGCTTTCCAGTTCGACGGTATGCTCAAGGTGTGACAATCCCCTGTCACTTGAGCTGAGACGGACGAGAGAGGCATGACGACGATCCTGCAAGCCTTCGACTTCCATCCGCAGACGCGGATCGTCTTCGGTCCGGGCACGATTTCCCGCCTGGGGGAATTGACGCGCGGACTGGGAGGGCGCCGGGTCCTTCTGGTGACCGATCCCGGTCTGGAACAGGCGGGCCACCCCCAGAGGGCGGTACGATCGCTGGAAGAAGCGGGCTTGTCGGTCACGGTTTTCGATCAGGTCGAGGAGAACCCGACCACCTTTCATGTCGAAGCGGGTTTGGAAGCGGCCCGGAAGGCGGAGATCGACTTCCTGGTCGCCGTCGGCGGCGGCAGCGCGATGGACGTGGCGAAAGGGATCAATTTCCTGTTCACCAACGGCGGCAGGATGGCCGACTACTGGGGCACGGGCAAAGCAACGAAGCCGATGTTGCCCAGCATCGGCGTGCCGACCACTGCCGGAACCGGAAGCGAGGCCCAGTCCTATGCTCTGATCGCCGATCCGCAGACGCACATGAAGATGGCCTGCGGCGACCGCAAGGCAGCCTTCCGTATCGCCGTCCTCGATCCCGAAGTGACCCTGACCCAGCCTCCGCGAGTCACCGCCGACACCGGCATGGACGCGATTTCCCACGCTCTCGAAGCCTACGTCACGACCCGGCGGAATCCGTTGGCTCAGGCACTGGCTCGAGAAGCCTGGCGGCTGCTGGCTCTTCATTTTGAAAAGGTTTTGCACAACCCCAGCAATCTTGAAGCGCGGGCCGCCATGCAGATCGGGGCGCACTTGGCGGGCATGGCCATCGAAAACTCGATGCTCGGGGCCACCCACGCTTTGGCCAATCCGATCACGGCCCATTACGGCATCACTCACGGGCAGGCCATCGGCCTGATGTTGCCGCACGTCATTCGCTTCAACGCTCCGGTGGTGCCCCGGCTTTACGCCGACCTCGTTCAGGAAGTGTGTCTAGACAATGGGCGTCTAGGCGATCCCGCGGAAGCGCTTGCGAAGCGGGTGGAACATCTGGCACGCCTGGCGGGGCTTCCAACCCGGCTTTCTGAGCTGGGCGTTAATCGGGCCATTCTTCCAGTCCTGGCCGAGGAAGCCGCTCAGCAGTGGACCGGCCGATTCAATCCGCGTCCGGTCACGTCTGCCGAACTGCTTTCTCTCTACCAAACTGCTTTCTAGCTGTATTTCGACGCAGCAATGGCTTCCGAGGTACGGAGCCAATTCAGGGTAGCCCGCAGGCCTTCTTCGAGACTGAAGCGCGGATGATAACCGAGATCGCGTTCCGCTCGGCTGATGTCGGCCTGGGAGTGCCGGGCATCGCCGGGTCGCGGCGGGGCATGGACCGGGGTCAGGCACGTGCCGAAGATACGGTTCAAGACGGCGATCAGGTCCAACAGCGTGGTCGCCTGACCGGAGCCGATGTTGTACACGTTTCCGGGAGCGGGCTTTGCCTCAGCGGCGCGAAGAAACGCCTGCACGGCATCTTCGACGAAGACGAAGTCTCGCGTTTGCAGTCCGTCGCCGTAGATCGTCGGTTGTCGGCCTTTGGCAAAGGCCCGGAGAAACAGCGCGATGACTCCAGAATACGGGCTGGAGGCGTCCTGCCGGGGTCCGAAGACGTTGAAGAGCCGAAGCCGAACAGTTTCCAGTCCGACGGTTCGGGTGAAAGCAAGGCAGTAATGCTCCCCGGCGAGCTTGGCAGCGGCATATGGAGATAGCGGCAGAAGCGGATCGTCTTCCCGTCGCACAACTCCCGGCTGATCGCCATAGGCACTGCTACTGGCGGCGTAGATCACACGCTTGACCCCGGCATCATGGGCGGCCAGGAGGACATTCAACGTGCCGGTGGCACATACCTTGTGCGTTTCCAAAGGATTCTCGACGCTTTTTTGTACGGAAGGAATGGCGGCGAGATGGAACACCATGCCGACGCCTCGCATCGCCTCCCGCACCGCGGACCAATCGGTTACGGAACCCCTGTGAAAGTCAACGCGATCAGCGACGCCAGCCAGGTTCGATGGTCTCCCGGTGCTGAGATCGTCCAGAACGCGAAGCGAATGGCCTCGTTGGATCAGTGCCTCGACGAGATGCGAGCCGATGAATCCAGCTCCTCCGGTGACCAGACTGATTGGCACAGGCGTGTCACCCCACTTCAGCGTGTTCAACTGGCGGGCAAAACACTATCGCACCTTTACCAGAACCGTGTCGTCCAGGAGAACAGATGCGCCCCGTTGGATGAAATCCACGCGGACGATGAACCGGCGTCCGGAAGCGGTTCGCTCGATGATGCCCCGAAGACCAGCCAGCGGCCCGCTGAGGACTTCGACCAGATCTCCGGCAGCGAACCGCTCTTCAGGCGTCACCGGCTCTCCAGAGAGCAGGAGCCGACGGATTTGCCGAAGGTCATCCCAGAGGCGTGCCTGAGCGACCACGGAAAGGACGTTGAGAATGCGGTTGGTTTTCAGGGCCAGTAACCGCTCTTCTTCCGTCGCCAACTGAAAAACATATCCGGGGAACAGAGGCAGGTGGGAAGTCACAATCCGTCCCTGGAACTTCTTCCGTTTGGAATACAAAGGCAGAAAGAACGGGACTTGGCGTTTCGCGAGTTCTCGGGCCACGCTCTTTTCCTGCCGCGGCCTGGTGTGAAGGACGAACCAGGTTCGCATCGCTGCGCATTCGGGATCAGGACCGTCCAGCAAGTGCGACGGAAAGATCTCGGTCTCAGCTGGGAGAACTGGCATGATGTCCTCTCCTCTCGCGGAAACTGTCCGCGTTGGTTTGTACGAACAACGGGCTGAGGGTATCCCCTTCGCCGCTCAGCCGGGGGGCCAGGTCATGGCCCTTCCGCCCAGCAGATGGAAATGCAGATGCGGGACCGTCTGCCCCGCTTCTTCCTTGCAGTTAATCACGATCCGGTAGCCGGCATCGATGCCCAGCTGCCGAGCCAACCGGGCCGCGACCAGGTGCAAATGGCCCAAAAGCTGTTTGTCTTCTTCGGCGATGTCCGAGTGGGTGCGAATCTCTTTCCGCGGGATGATGAGTACGTGGACCGGGGCCTGAGGATTGATGTCGTGAAATGCCAGACAGAGTTCATCTTCGTAAACGATTTTCGCCGGCAACTGCCGGTTGATGATTTTCAGGAAGATGTTCTCGGCCAGCATCGCTCGGCTCCTTATAAACGTCTGGTTCGGCCTCGGACTGAAGGAATGAGCTTCAGGCCTGCCGCAGGCCATTGTATGGGATGAGCGTTCAGACTCGAAGACCTCGCCCTGCCCCGCGTGCTGGAGGCCATCCGCCTGTGGGAGCAGCGTCGCGGGTGTGCTATCATCGGGTTTATGGCCAAACGCAATTCCGCCACACTGGCCGATTTTGTGGTAATCGCCATCTGTCCCGCCCTCATCATGGCGATGGTGGGCAGTCTGGTTTTCTTCCTTCTCGAGGTCTTCTACGTTGGCCAGTATCAGGCGCGGCTCCAGTGGGTGTTCGCCTGTTTCGTCTTCGCCACGGTCTTGATCGCCCGCATCTCGATGATGCAGGACGGCGGGACACGCGCCCCCATCTACGGTATCCTGCTGGCTATCCCGACCTTCGCGGCAACGCTCTATTTCATCGAGTACCAATCCCCTCTGCTCCAGGCGTTGGCTTGGCCGATCAACGGCTTCATTCTCGCCCTGATCTGGTGGAGCACTCACAAGCTGACGTACGACTGCACCTACGAGGACGAAAGCTCCGACGCCAGTGGTCGGGGGCTGCTGGAAGCGGCGGGACTGGATCCCGACGCCCCGCGCGATAAAGACGGTGAACCCGGCCGCGATCTGGCCCTCGACGAATCTGCGGAGAAGAGCGAGGCAGAGTCTGCTCGAGAAAGCGACTCCGGTTCCCTCAACAACCGCAAACGAGAACCGGAAGCTGAAACGCGGCCCAGGAAGCGACACACACCAGGCGTCTGGATCGTGTATTTCTCTTTGGCAGCGTTACCGTTGTTCGGGTTGGGTCAACTGCTGCTTCCTGCCGCCAAGCGAGGTTACGGCTCATGGCTGCTGGCAGCCTATGTGGCAAGCGGCCTGGGACTGCTGCTTTGCACAAGCTTTCTGAACCTGCGTCGCTACCTGCGCGAACGCAAGGTGGCGATGCCGCACACGGTCACGGCCGCCTGGCTGGTCATGGGTGCGATTCTGATTGCCGGCTTGGTCGGGTTCGGCCTGATCGTTCCCTGGCCGTCGCCGGAGGGGATGCCGGAGAGTCTGGGACTGGCTGGGTCCAAGGATCGCCAGGCTTCTCGCTGGTCGCCGTTCCGGGACAGCCCCGGCAAAGGGCCCGGAAGCCAATCCCATCAGGGCGTGCGTGATCCGCAGGCCCAGACCCATTCCAGCCAAGTCTCCGGGCAACAGGGAAACCAGCCGGGGCAGGTGTCCCAAGGAACGCAGGGCAGCCGCCAGGGAAATCCGAGTGCGCAGGGCGGATCGGACCAGCGAGGCCAGGCCCGCCAGTTCACCGACCCGGCCATGAAGAGCAAGCAGAACGGACAGAACGCTGCCCGGAGTGCTGAAAACTCCGCACGGAGATCGGATCGCCCCGAACAGGGGCAAAGACAGGACGACTCTCAGCTGAAAAACCCGGACAAAAGAAGGGACCAACGTCAGCCGGAGGAGAACGACCGAAGACAGCAGCAAGCCCAACAGGAAGAGACGGAAGATTCGGGCCTGGGCGACTCGAAGCAGGAGCGTACTGGCAATGAGCTTGATGCGTCGGCATCAAACACTCCGCCGCAGTGGCAGTTTCTTTCGGCTCCGGTCCAATGGTTGGGAACAATCCTCAAATGGATTGCCTTGATCGTCGCAGTGCTGGCCGGAGGATACTTTCTTGTGCGTTTTCTGGCCAATGCTGGTGGCTGGCTCGATGGACTGTTCAAGCGTCGGAAGGAGGTGCCGGAAGGGGAAGCCGTGGAAGATGAAGCTCCCGCCCGGCAGCCGCCTCCGTTTAGTGCCTATGCCGATCCGTTCCTGAGCGGCGCGGCGTCTCGCTGGTCGCATAGCGAGGTCGTCCGCTATACCTTCGAAGCCTTGGAGGCCTGGGCTTGGGAAAGGGGTTTGGCACGGCAACCAGACGAGACGCCGTTGGAATTCGCCCAACGTCTCGGCGAACATATGCCGAAGCTCGCGCAGCCGGTACGGCGAGTCGCCGACCTCTTCGTTCGCATGAGCTACGGCCGGCAGACGCCGACCTCAGCCGCTTTGCCTGTTGTCCGCGAATTGTGGCAGGCGTGGAGCGAAATCCCGTCGTCGGCCTCGGCTGCTGCTACCGCGGAGCCGGCTAGTCTGGTACAGTAAGGAAAAACACAGCACCCCACTGTAGAAACGGTGAATGGCATGAGCAAGCGAGCAAGCATTCTGGCTGCGGCGTTTCTTGGGTTGTTCAGCCTGTCTCTTGTCTGGGCCGTGGACGATGAAGAAGAGGAAGTCCGACCGCGGCAACCGGCCACGCCACCAGTCGCCCAGCCTCCGCAATCGGCTCCGGGGACGCCCGCGGCACCGCGGGCCGATCTGCGTCTTGGTCAAACCATCAGCCTGACTGAAGAAGCCAAGAAGGCCGAGCATCCGGCGCTGAAGAAGATCCTTGAAGATTTTTCCGTAGTACACGACACGATTGTGAGCCAGGCCGGACGTGTGTACAAAGTGCAGCCATTGAAGAACCGCTACGATCCCAATACCACGTTGGACATTTCCTTCGTCGAACTCAACACCGGCACGCAGCGGCAAACGATAGGGCGGGATCAGATCCGCAGCGTCAGCCACTACGAGATTCAGGCTCTGGCCGAGGTCCGCAAGCTCTTGCAGAGCGGATTGGATCAGCCCACGGCTCAGGGAACCGCGCCGGTCTCCCGGTTCCGCCTCCTGCAAGTGGGCGAATGGGTGCTGCGGGAAGCGCTGCGCTTTCACTCGTCGGCCAAGAGCCGCAACGACCGGGCCAGAGGTTGGGAAGGGGTCGAAGACGAACTTCGTTCGGAGATCCTCAAACTGCAATTGGCCCAGGTCCGCGCTCTGACGGCCGCTGGCGATTATGCCGCTGCCGAGCAACTCGGTGCTCACCTCCTGAAACAGTACAAAGGCTCCCGCGAAATCCTGGACGCCTTGGAAAAGGTCTTTACGACTCAGGCCGATGAGGCCCTCGCGCAGAGCAACTTCCCTCGTGCTCGGGAACTCATGGAATATCTTCTGCGCAACTACAACTCCGAAGTCACTCCGGGAGTCGATCGCATCCAGCGAGTCCTGCAAACCCGCGCTCGGGAGCTTGTCGCCCAGAGTGACCAGGCTGCCGCTCAGGGCAACGGCAACCAAGCCCTCGTGCTGCTCGAGGAAGCACAGCGCATCTGGCCCAAGCTGGACGGCCTGGCTGAGAAACGGCGTCTGATCGCTCGTCAGCATCCGACCCTGCGGATCGGCGTCCGCGTGCTGCCTTCGCAAATGTCCCCGACCACGGCCGAAAGCGACAGCGACCGGCTGGCGGTGCGGCTGCTGTTCGACCGCCTCGTGGAACTCCGCGGTGGTCCGTCAGCCCGAGACGGCTACGCCTATGAGCTCGGGCCGGAACCGGAACTCAAAAGCGACGGTGTTTGGGAGTTCACGCTTCCCAACGACATTCAGTGGTCCGACGGCAAGCCATTCACGGTCAAGGACGTGCTCCGCAGCTTTGAGATCGCCAAAGACCCGGCCAGCCCCTACTACGATCCGCAATTGCGGGAACTGGTGGAGATCAAACCGCTCGACGACTACCGGTTCGTGGTCACGTTCCGTCAGGCGCATTTGGACCCGCTGGCCCTGCTCAATTTCGATCTGCTTCCCGCTCACCTGCTTTTGCCCGACCGCACGCCTCGCAATCTGGCCTTCGGCAAGGCCCCTGTCGGAACGGGTCCGTATGTTTTCGCCGGTATCGAGGGCAAAGAGGCGATCTTCCGAGCCAACCCGAATTACCGTCGGCCTCATGCCCCAACTGGGCCGAGCATTCAGGAAATCCGCCTGGTGCAGTACGACGACATTCAGCAGGCTCGGCAGGCGCTGGCCAACGGCACCCTGCACCTGCTGACCGACTTCTCCACCAAAGAGCGGGACGCCCTCACCGGCATTCCGCAAGTGGATCTGCTCGATCCCACCCAGCCGCGCGATCTGAGTCCGCCTTACCTGGCCAACGGCCGGGTTTACTGGCTCGTGCCCAACTTCCGCCAGAAGGCGATGCAGAACCTTGATCTGCGTCTGGCCATCTCTCATGCCATTGACCGCGAACGCATCCTCAACGAGGTCTTTCGCGGCAAGGACCGTAAGTACCATCAGGCGCTCAACGGTCCATTTCCGCTCAACAGCTGGGCTTACAACCCCGCCCTGACGCCCGATCGTGAAAGCCCCTACAAGCCCGAGGCGGCCCGCAATCACATTACCCGCGCCCGACAGGCTCTGGGCGGCGTCTTGCCCTCCCTGAAGCTGCGCTACGCCACCAACGAAACCTCCGCGGCGGCGGCTGTCCAGCAGATTGCCAACGCCCTGAAGTCCATTGACTTGAACGTTCAGGTCGAAGGCGTTCCCTACCAACAGCTCATGGCCGAACTGGCCAGCGACCGGCCTCAGTTCGACCTGCTCTATTGGCGGCACGATTTCGAGAACGAGACTCTAAACCTCTGGCCGCTCTTCGATCCCCAGGGGATCGGACCGCGTGGTCGAAATTTCATGGGCTTTGAAAGGGACAGCCAGGTCGAAGGACGTTTCCGGGAGATTCAGCAACACCGCGACTACGGCTTCATCCGCGAAAAAGCGCAGATGCTCCACGACTTGCTTACCATGCAAAAGATGGTTCTGATTCCGTTGTGGCAACTCGACCGCCATGTGGCCGTGCATCGCAGCCTGAGGCCGACGCGGATCCATCCGCATTACATTGTCGAAGACATCGAAGCGTGGCAACTGCGGGCGGGAGATTAAACCCGACGGCTCTCCGTCATGGTGAGAGCCTGGCCGTACAGGTCCGCGGTCAATGCGTCGATGCGTTGACACTCGGCGGCGGTCAGAATCTGCTTGTGACGCAGGACGGGATCGGTGATGACTCCGTAACTGGACACCTTGTAGCTGGAGTCGGCCTTGATCGGCAGGCCGTTGAAGGTCGGGGTCAGCAGGCACGGGTGGAAGTCGATGCCGACGAACGTCGCCACGCGGCGCATCGTACCCTCAGTGTCCGTGACCAAGTTCTCAAAGCGGAGCGGCAACACACGGCTGCCATAGCGGGAGCAGGCATTCAGGATCGCTTGGGTCGATTCCTTCCACAGTCCGATGGCTGTCTCTAATTGCCCGTAAACCTCCGGTTTGTGCTTCCGCGCGGAAACCCACCAGCTCTTCGGGTCGCGGATGATCGAGAGAAGTCGGCCATCGGGATAGGTCTCGAAGAAACGTTGCAGGTTGGCTCCGTCCATGCCCATACGGGGTACGAAGGCCGTGATGATGCGTTTGTCTTTGCCGTACAGATTCTGGTTGTCCAGCCAGGCATTGAAATACGACGTCATGTAGCAGTCGAAGATGTCGCGCTGGCTGGCAATTGTCCGGCTGGCGACGCAATCCTCGAAGATCGCTTTCTGGAGCGACGGCAGAAAGATGAAGGGGAAGACTTCGAGGTCTTCGTCGATCCCCTTCCCGTACTTCGTGTAGCCTTCGTAGAAGGAGCGCAGTACTGGTTCTTCAAACAGGATCCTGAACCATTCACGAGGAGTGCCTTGCAGGTCAAGCGTCGGCCAGACCATTTTCTTTGGATAGCCGATGAACAGCTCGTAAGGATGCGCGTGGCACTGCGGATGATCGTCGAATAACTGGCTCATCACCGTGCCGCCGGAGCGCTGGATTTGCGAGATGAGCACCAAGGGTTGATTGATGTCAACCCGCTTCTCCCGTCGAATCTTGACCAGGTGGGCGTACTCCTCGCGACAGACCAGGTCCAGGTTCTCCAGACGTGAGAACACCTCATCCAGGTTGTATTTTTTGCGTTTCTTCAGTGAAACTCCGAGGGCGGCAGCGATCCGGTTCCGCAGGGAAGTAACACGGCCCAACAGGCCGCGCGGACTTCGTTTGCTGTTTTGCCCCGAGTCGGCAGACGAAGAGCCGGGAGGATGCGGGATCATGCTTCGCTTCCTTAAGCAGCTTGCTGGGCGTTGCAGCGAAGACGCACCAGGATGGCATCGCAGACTTCGCGGACGGCACCATGCCCGCCGGGTCGAGACAGCACATAATCGGCAAGCTCCCTCACCGCCGGATGAGCATCTGCGACGACCAGGGCGCAGCCGGCCAGGCGGAGACAACCGCTGTCGTTGACATCGTTGCCCACGTAGATCGTGCCAGCGGATGCGATGCCACGCTCCGTCAGAATGCGACGCAAAACGGCCTCCTTGTCCTGAAGACCGTGGAGACACTCGATGCCGAGCTTACGGCAACGGGCCGCTACGACGGAGTTGGTCTCCGTACTCAATACGATGATGGGCAGACCCGCCTTGCGAAGCAGGCTGATGCCCATGCCGTCGCCGCGGCAGCAGCGCACCCATTCCCGCCCATCCTGATCCACGTAAACCGAGTTGTCCGTCATCACTCCGTCGAAATCCAGGACCAGCAGTTCTGGCCGGGAAGGCAACACCGCCAGAAGGCGTGGATCTGGACTGCATAAAGCGATCATCGCAACTTCCGGGTCAAAAGGCCCACGGCGGGCGAGCCGTGGGCGAAACGATCGGCAGACGACAGATTTCCTTGGCTTGGTCAGGCCACCTCGCGCAGCGGCATCAGGTCGCAGGTTTCGAAGGGCTGATCCTTCTTCAAGGGGCGAGTCAAGCGTTGGCCGATCAGCCGGTCGATTTCATAGGGATGCAGTCCGCCTCCCGGGCTTTTGATGGCGATGTCCTCAGGCCGCAGGCGATGACCGATCGGCAAATCCCGAGCCGCCACCAGCTTCTTGCCCATCTTCGTCAGGGCCGGATGTTCGCTCTCGAAGATCCGCTTTTCCGACGAGCCGAGCGCCACCCGCGTTCGCCGCAGATCGCGCACCATCTTCTGCATGCCCAGCGGTTCCAGCGAAAAGGCATGATCGGTGCCTTTCATGGCCCGGTTGAGCGTAAAGTGTTTCTCGATGATCCGTCCGCCCAGAACATACGCCGCCACGGCCATAGCGATGCCGTTGTCGTGGGCCGACAAGCCGATCACCGCTTCGGGAAAGACGCGGCGGTAGGTGGTGATGACGTTGAGGTCCAATTCCTCGAACCGCGCCGGGTACCCCGCCGTGCATTGCAGCAGGGCGACCTGATCGTTGAATTCGCGGGCCGTTTCGTAGGCTCTGCGTACGTCTTCCAGAGTCGCCGCCCCGGTGCTGAGGATGACCGGCTTGCCGATACGGGCCACATGGCGGATCAGAGGCGTGTTGCGGATGTCGCCCGATGCCAGCTTGTAGGCCGGCATGTCGAGTTCCGCCAGAAAATCTGCACTGGGGATGTCAAAGGCCGTGGCGAAAAAGCAGATATTCAGATCTCGGGCGACTTGCTTGAGATGGGCGTACTCCCTGCGACCGAACTCCAACGCTTCCCGGTGTGCTCCGTAGGTCGGGCCGAAGCTGTTCTCGTTCTCGTAGGGCTTGTTGTAGAACTCCTCAGTGTAAAGTGTCTGGTTGTCCCGCTTTTGGAGTTTGACTGCTGTGGCCCCGGCTAGTTTTGCCGCCTGAAACAATTCAACACATTTTTCGACCGAGCCTTGGTGGTTGTGGCCAATCTCAGCGATGACGAAGGCATCGCTGGTATCGGAAATCGTGATCCCCTCGATGGTCAGCGTCCGTGCCACGGTTGGCTCCTTCTCTGGCCGGGCCGGTCAAGGCCGTCGGATTATGCTCTCACGGCGTGTTGCCCCTGGGTGCTCTGAGATGCCTGCCTCAGCAGTCGGCGTATCAAACCGGAACTCGCCGAAAGTGTCAATGCGAACACGCCCAGGCCGCTTGGCGGTTCACCAGGCTGTAAAGCCGCCGTCGACCCGGAGTTCGATGCCGGTCACATAGGCCGAGGCATCCGAGGCGAGAAACACCAGCGGCCCAGCCAGGTCTTTCAGCTTCGCCATGCGTCCCAGCGGGACTCGGTCGCAGAATTTGCGGATGAATTGCTCATCCTGTCCCCCGGCCACGCCTCCCGGTGACAAAGCGTTGACACGAATCCCGCAGGGGCCGAGATGGGCTGCAAGGTACTTGGTCAGGTTTACCACCGCGGCCTTGGACGCTCCGTACATCGGCGGCTTCAGGAAAGGCGGATCCTGCGCCAGGTGATCGTAGAAGCGGACGTCCGGCGACACACTCGCATATAGCGAACCGATGTTGATGATCGCCCCATGCTTCGATTCCCGCAGCGAGGGCAGGAAGACTTGCGTACAGAGAAATACCCCCAGCACGTTCACTTCGAGAATGCCCCGACAGATCTCCGCAGGAATCTCTTCGAGACGGTATGTGCGAGTGACCTTGCCCGGCGGCTGGTCGATGCCGGCGTTGTTGACCAGCACAGCCGGGCAGCCGAGGCGGCTGCGGATGACATCGTGGGCGGCTTCGAGACTGTCGCGGTCGCAAACATCCCCGGGGAAGAAATAGAGCCGACCCGGGAACTGTCGTTCGAGGTCGCGGAACCGCGGCTTCGGCTCTGCTTGGGGCAAGTCGAGAGCGGCCACTCGGGCGTTCGCATGCAAGAGCGTCTCGCAGAAGCCGTGACCCAGTTTGCCCAACGCACCAGTCACAACAACTACACGATCCTTGAGGTCGAAATCAGCACGCATCGTCATGGCCAGGCAAATCCCTTCTCGCCCAGTGACTCCAGTCCCTACTTAAGCCGCACTGGCTCGGACGGAAGACTCCCTGCCCCACAACAGGTCCACGGTGTCCGTCGGCATCACCGTCAGGTGTGACCCAGGCCAGTAGTTGAAGGCCTCATGGGCGACTTGCAGATGAGCACTGACGAAGTTTGGCTCCGACCAGAATGAAACCGTCGGCTTGCCCAGGAGCGGACCGAGATAACTGAAACCGCCATAGGTGCAAATCAACCGGCTCGCGTGAGCCACGATGGCTGTCTGGATGCTCAGATTGTTCGTCGGCTTCATAAGGCCCGAGGCGTCAAAGACCTGGTCCCGCACAATCCGACCGGCGTCCTCGTGGTCGTCGAGTCGCATGCCTGTATTGAGGAGGACGACCGGCATGAGATGCGCAACGTGAGTAATGACCCGGTGGACGAAACGACGATTGGCTTCGTTGTCAGGAAAGCAATTGCTGAAGTAGAATTTGACGGCCGCGTAGTCGCCGTGGAAAGGAATGCCCTCGGGACGCGGCGAAACCGCCCCAAGTTGGCGGTGCTCGCACCAAGTCATCAGCCGGTACACGTCCATCCAGCCGTGCCAGAACGCGCTGAAAAGCTCATACATCCAGGACGGATGGACGAGTTCGTAGCGACCTATGTCCAAGTGGTCGCAAGCCAGCTTGAGGATGCGGCGATCGAGGTCGCTTACTCCCAGCTGCTTTTTGCCTCCGAATTGCTGTTCCCGCCGGTGATTAGCTTGGACGAACTCCGTCGGGGGCACGTGCTCGAAGATTTCCACATAACTTTTGGCGAAATCCGCATACCAGGGCGACGTGCCTCCGCGTGACACCACGATGACACGCTCTGGAGCAATCCGATATTTCCTGAACAAATGACGCAGGAATGGGATCCAATAGAGCAGCTCGAAGCCTACTTCGGACAACCACGGGCCGACGAGGACTGGCGTTTAGCGTTGGCAAATCCGACGCATTTTCGAGTGGATGGCCGAGGGCACCCCAAGCCGGGTCCGGTACAGGAACCGAAGCCCGTTCCAGCCCTTTGTCAGTCGCTCTACCAACGTCATCTTGGCCATATCCGACTCGACGATTAGCGGCGACTGATGGCACTGTCTTCCTCGGCACCCCGGCGAAGCAGGCTGTGCAAGGGAGACCCAGCCGGAAGGCGGGCGGCTTTCCGCAGCAGATCCTCCCTGCGCTTGTCCCTTTTCAGAAGACGCATCGCCAACGAACCTGCTCGTCTGGCCGCGCGGCGGGCCAGGTCGCCGCATAGGATCACCAGAGCCAGGGGAAGCAGCAGGACTCGGGCACAACGCATCACAGGCGTCAGAGGCAGCGGTTGCGGCTGCGGACGTCGAGCCAGTTCTTCGATGGCGTTGGCGACAATCGGCGTACAGGGTTGATCGAGTCCATGAGGCCGGATGAACTGACCCACGAACTTGCGGACGCGCTCCTTGCCAGCGTCTCCGCCGGCGACGGTGTCGCGCAATTGGTTGACGTGTTCGGCGAAATCCCTTGCCACCTTGAGATAGCCGTCGCGGATCAGGTAGTCGAAGTGCAGGGTGCCTTCCTGCGTGTCGGCAAACTCCTTGGCCAGAATGGTATGCGAGGTGCGTCCGATGATGCCGGCTTCGATCAACGCGCTGGTATTGATGCCCACGACGGCGTCGCTGTGGTAGATGGAGTCGTAGTAGTCGGCCCTGGCCTCTTCGCTCGTGACATAGGCTCCGCCGCGTGGATAGATGGCGACCCGCGAATACGGACTGACGTCCACATCCGCCCATTGCCCGGCATTGAGCGGGTGCGGTCGGATCAGGACGTTTGCCCCGGAAATCACGGGGTCGTTCCAGGAGCGAAGGTATTGCACCCATTGGACGGCGAACTTGGCCTCCTCTTCGGCGATGAAAGCCGAAGAACAGACGTAGAGGATCGTAGGCCGCGACGGATCGAAACCGTGGCGACGACAGAACTGTTCGCGAGTCGTACTCGGCCGAGCCTCGAACCACTGGTCAAAACTTTGTGCCCCGGTGACGATCACTTTCTCTGCCGGAATCCCGTGCAATTCGACGGCTTCCCGCTTCTGGTCGTGGTTCCATACGAGGACCGCTTCCGGTTCTAACTGGATAATGCCCTTGTTGGTGAGGTTGTCCCAGCTGGCGACGCACAGGACGTTGTGAATTCCCAGCGCCTGGGCTGACTTGAGGTAATCCAACTGTTGCGAGCCGAAATCAACCAGAGGCGTGACCAGGACGATATCCGGACGGAACTGGCGCAGGATGGCGTCAATCCGCCGCGAGCCGGGAACGGCGCACTCGATTCGACGAAGCAACCCTTGCAACCAATTCTGGACCCGCTCCGTCCGGATCCCGGGAATCAACTGGAGAAACAACGCTTTTAGCCAACCGTGATGCTCCCGGGCACGGCGGACCAGTTTCGGGGCACGAGTGTAGCGCGGATGCAGATAACGCAGGTAGTCGCGCATGCCGCGCAGGTGCGTCAGCAGCGGCTTCCAAACGTCCCGACGATGGGGCACTTCCTCGGCCGTCACATGGGGGTACTGGTGACACAGGCGCTTTACCTGCTCTCTTCCCAGATGGGCTTTGCTGGGCAAGACGTTGAAGCAGATATGGACTTCGTGGCCGCGTTGAGCCAGGAGTTCTATCACCGATTCGTAGTGCCGCAGGTATCCCGGATGCCGAATAACGAAAAAGACCTTCATTCCGTCCTCCGTGGTCTGTCGGTTGCGAGGTTCATGCGACCTTGCGGTGCGGCATTCCCCAGACCGCTGTCAAACGTCTGAGCAATTCCTCCCAGGTGAAGCATGTGCTCAGGTCGCCAGAAGCGGTGCCTCCTTCCGCGCGCAGGAATCTCCCCAAGTCTGCGGCATTGACCTGGTCGATGTTCAGGATGCGGGAGCTGGCTCGAATCTCCGAAGGCGAGTCAGCGTCCAGGTTGGTGATGATTCGCTTGCCGTAAGCCAGGGCGGTGTTGAAGGTCGTGTTGTTGCTGCGAACCCCGCCTTTGTAGAAGCCGATGAAAATGGTGGCTCGGTGCAGAAAATAGGCAATGCCCATGTCGTCAAGCGTTCCGAGGTGAATGAAACGCGGACCGAAGCACTGGGCAAGAAAGTTTCGGGCGTGGCTGACGCAGGAACCGTTGCTGGTCTGATGCACGGACAGCGAGCAGAGCAGCCGATAATCAATCGGCAATTCTGCAAGCAGATCCCGCAACCGGACGAAGCGAGCTTCGTCAATCTTGTTCGCCATGCCAAAATAGAAGAACTCGATGTCTCCGGGCAAACAGGTTTGACGGTAGGCTTCGGGGATCAAACTGGGTGCGAAGACGGCTGTCACGACGTCGCTGGAACGCAGTTGGAGAATCCGGCGATAAACTGCGTCGTTGCCGCAGAAGACATGGCAGGCTCGCAGCACGGCAGTCTGTTCAAGGGGATCGTCGCCGCAGGTATGAAGGAAGAGCGAAAAGGCCTGGCCGCCCGGGAGCAGCCGGAGCACTTTGGCAAGGCAGTCCCGCTGATGTGAGGAAAGTTCCTCGAACTTGAGCGAAACCAGCGGATGATCTCCGATCCGCAAGTCGGGAGCGAGCAGCAAGTAAGGGACGCCGAGCCGCTCCGCCAATTGGCGGTTGAACAGCCCGACGCCGCTCCCGTGATTGGCTTCGCGCACGCCGAGGAGACAGTCACATCGCCTTTTCAAGGACTAACACCCTCCCGTAATTCTTCCAGTCCATCCGTGCTTCCAGGTCCGGTCGGGAACGGAATCCCTGAAGGACGAACAGACACCGGAGAAAATCCTTGTTGAGCAGACTGATGTGGGTGGCATCGACTTCCGGTTCGCTGTCCACGGCGAGCAAATCAGCAGTACGCTTGCTATACCGGGTCGTGACGTAGATGAAACGCGACGACAGCCGGCACATGTTCTGCACCGCCTGCTGAATCTGAAGCACGGTCAAATGCTCCAGCACCTCCCGGCAGATGACCAGATCGTAGGTCCGGCCGAGGTCGAGGGGTTTGTCTGCCGGCAAGACGTGAATGCGGTCACGGATCGCTTCCGGAGCGGATTGTTTGGCGTAGAAGCTGAAGTCGATGCCCTCGGCATAGACGCCGAGTTCCCACAACAGGTAAATCAGCACGCCCGGACCGCAGCCGAAGTCCAGAGCGCATTGCGGCTGAAACACTTCCTTGATGAGCAAAGGATTTCTGCCCTCGATGCCGCGTCGGACTTCCAAGGTGTAATTGTTTGTGCCGGCTCGCCAGTTGGAGTGGAAGTACTCGCGATCGTAGTGCTCCGGAGGCACAGGCTTCTGGGCAAAAACGATCTCTTCAAACTGCCTTACGGACACGGCGATTCTCCAGGAATTCCTCAAGGATCCGCGTGGAAGAGTTGAGCACGCAGTTGGCGTAAACGATGTGGATCTGCCGCTCTCGACAGATCGCCAGCTGCTCACTGGGCAACATGCCGATCCAGTCCGCCCCTTTGACGTAGTACTTGGGCCGGAAGTAGTCGAGCGACCAGGCCGTACCTTGCCGGGCGATGAAGATGAAGTCGAGGTAACGCATGGCCCCGAGCACGGCAGCCCGATCGGCCTCCGGCAGCAGCGGCGGCCGACCCTTGCGAGTGCGGATGTAGTCGTCACTGGCGACATTGCACAGAACCGGCAGGCCGAGCATCCGGGCAAAGCGGAAATACTCGACGTGGCCGCGATGCACCGGGTCGAAACAACCGTCCACCATGGCAATCTCAGCCGGCAACAAGTCTCGCTGGCTTTCGTCGATAAGCATGGCGTACCTCGCATCGTGCTTCGTCGGCCACGCGCTTCCTCACGGCTCCGGGTTGCAAGCTAAGCCGCCGCGGCGGTCATCGGCCGACTGGCCAATTCCTGGGAACGCTGGAAGAGATCGCCGGTTTTCCGGTCAATGTAGGCGATCTCATCCGCAGTCAGGTGCGATCGCCAACGTTCCACGGGTTCTTGGGAGACCCCGTAGCCTTTTACCTTGAAGCTCGAGTTCGACCGGATCGGAAAGCCGTTGAAGCTCGGCATCAGGAGCGACGGCGTGAACTCGATGCCGAGCCACACTGCCAGATCCCGCATCACGCCTGCTGTGTTGCCCACGAGGTCATCGAAGCGAAGGACACGCATCCGGTCCCCGTAACGTCCCTTCAGAGCGATGACCGCTTCTGCCGAAGCGATCCATTGGGACAAGGCCGTGTCAAGGTCGGCATACTGGGTTTTGTTCTTGTTAACCCGGTGAACCCGGAAACTCAGGTACCATCCGCGAGGATCACGGATGATCGAAATCAAGCGGCCGTCCAGATAGGTCTGGAAGAACCGGTCGATGTTCGCTGGGTTCATGACCATCCGCGGCACGAAGGCCGTCACATACCTCTTGACGAGGTCTTTGTGAAGGTTGCGGTTGTCGAGCCAGGCGTTGAAGTAGGAGGTGAAGTAGCAGTTCAGGACTTGCCGGGGATCTTTGGGGTTCGTCTCCGAGACGATTTTCTCGAAGATGGCTTTTTGCAACGAGGGCAGAAAGAGGAAGGGGAACAAATCGCGGTCCTCTTCCTCGGCATGACGCTGCTTGGAGTATCCGTGGAAAAAAGCGCGGAAGGCCGGCTCCTCATAAAGCGTCTCGAACCATTTCGCGGGTCCGTCTACCATGCGGATAAGCGGCCAGTCCTCTTTACGGGGATAGCCGATGAAAAGCTCGTAAGGATGGGCATGAAGGCCGGGGTGCATGTCGAAAAGCTGGCTCAGCAGCGTTCCGCCGGAGCGAGGAACCTGCGAGATGAGGACCAGCGGTTCACGCACAGGGACGATGTGGTCCAGGCGGACCTTGCGAAGATGAGCACTTTCCATGCCCCAATGCAGACGCGGCAGGGGCGGCTTGGTATCCCCCTTAGCCTTTTTGCCCGGGTACGAGGACCGGAACAGGAGGGTATGAATGCGAGAGACAATTGAGATCATGACGAAGTATCCCTCTTGTGCGCGGCTCTCACCGCACAAACAATCCGTAACTGGGACGGCCAGCCTCGGGGTGTCTGAAATGCTCGAAGGGTCGCAGTCCGCCGTCTCGCAACAGGTTCGTGGCGGCGAGGCGGATCGCGTCGTCGTTCGCCAACTCGATCAAGACAGAGCGAAGCTCTCTACGCTGCAAAACGCCAGCCGCTCCCTTTAGCACTTCAGCTTCTGCGCCGTCCACGTCAAGTTTGATGTGGTTGGGAATCGGAAGTTTTTCCCCGAAGCAGAGTTCGTCCAGGGTTATCGCCCACATGGGCTGTTCGTAAAGTGGCCGGCCGTCCTTATAGTGATCCGTCTTCTCCGGAACACGATCTCCGCTGGCGTGCAGAGCGTGGCCGGATTCGAGGCTCCGATAGCGGAAGGGTATCCAACCCGATTGCGATCCCAGGAGCATCGGCAACGGCGTCACGCAGTCGTCGCACCGATTGAGAGCGATGTTCTGACACAAGGCTGCGTAGTTGCTGCATGCCGGCTCGAAGGCAAAGACCCGGACTTGCCCCTGGAAGAGCCGACCTGCGTAAATCGCATAAGCTCCGACGTTGGCACCCACATCGAAGACCACGTCGCCCGGTTTGAGCCATTCCTGGATCCAACGGATCGTCCATGGTTCTTTAACGGCAGCCAGACACCGACTCAGTTCCGGCTCGGTACCGATGTGGAGACGCACTTCCGGATGCAGATCCAGGATCGGCCGGTCGAAGCGCAGCGAACGCCTGAGGCAGACTCGCTGCTCGTCCGGCAAGAGTCGGCCAAGTCCGAGAGCGAGACGACGCAGGCAGGAATGAAGCGGCTTCCAAATGTTCCGCCTTCTGCGGTTCCTGAATTGCGTTCGAGTTGGCTGCGCTGGGGAAACCGACGCGCTCGGTACGCTGACAGCCCGCTTGCTTACCTTCGTCAGAGTTTCACCGGTTTGGTTCATGCCGCAGATCTCCGTTCAGGATAAGGGGGCTGAGTCACGGTCGGCAGTCGGGCCTTGCCTTCGCGGATCATCTGCTCCGCAAGCTGCCAGTCGTAGTGGTTGTTGATGTCAAACCCCTCGATTTCGTCAGTGAAAAACGGCAGGATCGTTTCCCCAGCAATGTTGCGCCGCTCGAACACAACCCGCGTCCAGGCGATTTCCAGGCTGGCATTCTGGACCCAGACTTCCGGAAGCGCCTGGTAGGGCGTGCTGTGCCAAGGCTGATCGGCAGGCCCGAAGGGCAACAGGGGCAGCAAGCGCCGACCGCGAACAACCCACATCTTGCCGGGATGCTGACTGCACTTCTCGACCGCCCGCAAGGAATCCACGGACGGATCTTCCAAAAAACTTCGCCACGCTCGACGAATCGTTGCAGCCTGACGGAAGGGACTTGTCGGCCGGAGAATGCTGAAGCAATCGTAGTGCCGTCCCAGCTTGCCCAACTCGAGCAAGGCATGTTCGATCCACTCGATGTCCGGGGACAAATCGCCGGCCATTTCCACTGGCCGCAGGAAGGGAACCTGAGCGCCGTAGTGCAAGGCGATGTCGGCGATCTGTTCCGAATCCGTCGAGACCAAGATCTCGGCAAATATGCCGCTCTGCTTGGCGGCGGCGAGGGTGTAAGCCACAAGAGGATGACCTGCCAACAGTCGAACGTTCTTGCCCGGCACCCGCTTGGAACCAAAACGGCACGGTACGAGGGCGACGCAAGTCGGCTTGGTCATGCCGCGGCCCTCCTTTCCGCTCCAACCTTGCCGAGCAGACGGAGAACCCGGTCCGCAATGCTGTGGGCGTCCATGCCATGAGCACGCAGAACTTCGTCGGGTGCACCGCAAAGGGGAAGATCGGTCAGACCTATGCTGTCACAGCGTCGGCCGGCGGTCTCACCCAGGCGAGCCAATTCCGCCAGCAGAACCTGACCCTGACCCCCGACAACGTAGTGGTTATCCAAGGTTACTATGGTTCCGATTCCTTCAACGCACCGCCGCAGCCATTCGGCGTCAACGCGATTGAGCCAGGGGAAGTTGACCAGACGAACCGACACACCCTCCGCCTCCAGCAGACGAGCCGCCTTGAAACCTTCGCTGAGGACGATCGGTCCAGCTCCGATCAGAAGCACATCGGAACCATCGTGAAGGACAACACCCCGGCCTTCCGTGAGGCGATAGTTATCTGGCAACGCGAAGGGCACGACACAGGGGAAGGAAACCAACCGCAGATAAACGCTCTCCGGAGTGCCCCGGCAGGCGAACTCCACCGCCATGCGGACTTCCTGTTCGCTGCATGGCTCCAACATCACAGTGTTGGGCATGCCGAGGAAGCAGGCGATGTCACGAACGCTCTGGTGCGAATGACCCGGGCCGGCGGGAAGCAAGCCAGCCAGGGATCCGACGTAGATGATTTTCGTTCGTTCCGAGGCATTGTTGTAAATCTGCTCGTTGGGCCGGTCAGACAGGAAGCAGGCGAACGAGTGGACCACGGGAAGCAGTCCCGCCAGCGCCATGCCGCCTGCTTGCGAAACCATGTCCTGCTCAGCGATGCCGCATTCATAGAAACGGTCGGGGAACTCCGCCTCGAAGGCAAGACAACCCGTGTCCTTGACGAGGTCCGCATCAAGAACGACAAGATTTGGATTGCGTCGGCCTTCCTCGGCCAGCGCTTCACTGTAAGCCGCGATCAAACGCTGGGGTCGGGATCGCGTCGGCTCGGCCTGCGGGCGAGGTACACGGGTCAACTTGATCTCACTGCCATCAATCTGCTTCAAGGAGGAATTAAGCTTCCCGCGGAGTTCTTCGACGGCCCGCTCGTAGTCCTCGACCGAAGGGGCGCCGGCATGGTAACGGTAGAGCCGGTCGGTCGGGGCCATTGCCGTGTGTTCCATGAATGACACGCCACGGCCTTTGATGGTGTCGCAGATGATGAAACGCGGTTTGGGATTGCCAGGTTTGGGGGGAAGCAGTGACATCAGTTGATGAATGTCATGGCCGTCGCAACGGTGAACTTCCCAGCCAAACGCCGAGACCTTACCGGCCAGATCGCCCAAATCGCTGACTTTGGAAACCCAGGTATCGGACTGGATCTTGTTGTGATCAACCACAACAGTGATCTCGCCCAGCCCGAGATTTACGGTAGGTTGAAGCGATTCCCAGAACTGACCTTCTTGCAATTCGCCATCGCCGGTCATGACGAAGATGTGGCCGCGCCTTCCCCTCCGCCGACGGGCCAGGGCAATACCACGGGCCTTGGAGATCCCCATGCCCAGCGAACCGGTGTTCGTGTACATGTGCGGCGTACCGACGTCGGGGTGGCCCGGCAGACCGTCCAGACGCCGCAAGCGGTGGATCAGATCGAAGTCGAGATAACCGAGGCCGATCAGGACCGCGTATTTCCCCGGGGCATCATGACCCTTGGAGGAGAAGAACAGGTCGTGCGTGTGCTCCAGATCGCCGCGAACTCCCTGGAGAATCTCCATGTAGAGAGTGCATACAATGTCCAGGGAACTGAAGCTGGAGCCGATGTGCCCCGACCCAGCCCGGGCGATCATGTACAACGTATTGATCCGACAGGCTGTGGCGAAAAGTTCGATCTGCGTCTCGCGGATAGCCCGGATGCACAGCAGCCGGTCGAGTTCTTCCTTGGGAACGTAAGCAAAGTAGCTCATCGTGGCATCCTGCCGACCGTGACCCGGAATTCCCTTGCTCAGGTACAGCCCGCTTTCCCCTGGACCGGGACAACGAGCCGGGGGCGGATTCTAGCCTGCTCACGCGGATCGGTAAATAGCGACTGCAAGTGCCGCCAGGTTGTAGGAAAGGAATCGCACTTTCTCTTCACGGAACCTGGTTGGAGTCCGCCACGGACGGGCTATGAGACGGGCGATAGAGTTCGAGAAACGTGCGAACGTCCCATTCCCGGTCGAGGTTGACATAGCCGCACCGCTTCATCTCTGCGATGGCCTCGGCCGGGGTCCAGCCCTCGAACTCCATGCGGTAAATGGCGCAATAGGCTCCCGTGCGATGCTCTCCGGCAAAACAGTGAAGCAGGATCGGCGGAGGGTACTTGTGCGGATCGTTGAGCACTTGCAGGAATCTGGCCACGGACTTCCGTGCTGGAGCGGGTCCATCTTTGCCCCACCACTGCCGGGCAGGAATGCGGACGAAAGCCACGTTCTGCTTTGAGCAAAGTTCCTCTTCCCAGCGATTGCTCCGGACCTCGCCCTGATCGCCGTCCTGTTCGCGCAGGTTGATGACCGTGCGAATGCCGTACTCCTCGATGATGCGAGTTAACCCGGTCGGCGTGAGTTGCCCACTGCGGTACAAATACCCCGGCTTCACGACCCGGAAATTCCGATACTCCCGCTCGCGGAGGACATGGAATGCGTAAGGTGCAGCGATGCCGACCGCGATCAGCACTACGCCGAGAAGATAAGGAATGGCCCGACCCATGCTTGGCTCTCCGAGGATCCTGTCCCAAAAGCCCGAGGATTCTAGAGCCATCCTCCAAAACCGCAAAGAGCATTCCGGCGAGCGCTTGACAATGGGGGAGGGATCGGCGAGGACTACTGCAAGAACGAGATCAGGCAAGAGGGACCATCGAACCGGGACAGGGTCGGCATTCTCATGCTCAGATGGATCATCCGCAGCGGAGGCCAAACCGGAGTAGATCGCGCTGCCCTGGAAGTCGCAATCGGGCGAGGTATTCCTTACGTCGGCTGGTGTCCACGTGGCGGTCTGGCAGAGGATTGCCCGAAACCTCCGGGGATTCGGGCGCAGTTTCCCAACCTGGTCGAGACGCCTTCCGCTGACCCGAGACAACGCACCGCTTGGAACGTGCGTGACAGTCACGTTACGGTAATTCTGGTCGATGAGCAGGGCTGGAGGCGATCCCGCGGGACCCGTTTTACCCGCACCGTGGCGGAACTGGTCTATGTCCGACCCTGGAGGGTGGTAACTCTCGACAATCTTGACGCGCCCTCACAAATCGTCTCGTGGTTGGAACAGTTGCGGCTGGATCGACGTGAAGGATCGTTGGTCGTCAATTTCGCCGGTCCCCGGGAATCCCAAGCACCGGGCATCCAGTCACAAGCCCGAAGATTCATCGAGGCCGTGTTTGCTGAGCTACTTGAAGGCTGAGTCGAAGTGGTCATTCACTCAGGCCGAGCACATCGGCCATGGAATACCGGCCGGGCGGCCTGTCGGCCAGGAACTTTGCCGCCTGGAGGGCACCGCGAGCGTAGCAGTCACGGCTGTGGGCTTTGTGAACCAGTTCCAGGGTTTCGCCCAGCGTGGTGAATACGACGGTGTGCTCGCCGACGTTGTCACCGACCCGAACCGCATGGACGCCGATTTCATCCCCGGCTCGCTCGCCGACGAAACCCTCACGACCGTGCCGGATGTGTTTTTGACCCATGATTCCTTGCACGAGCCGGGCCAGGTGCAGGGCCGTTCCGCTGGGGGCATCCTTCTTGAAGCGATGGTGGCGCTCGATGATTTCCACGTCGAAGTCCCGGTTCTTGAGCACTCGGGCTGCTTCCTGGACAAGCTTCATCAAGACGTTCATGGCCAGGCTCATGTTCGGAGCCATGAGCAAAGCGATCTCGTGGGCGGCGGACTCGATCTCCTGCTTCTGCTCAGCCGTGTGCCCTGTGGTGGCGATCACCAGAGGGATGCGGCGTTCCTGGCAGATCCGCAGGACGTGCATCGTGCCTTCAGGGGTGGAAAAGTCGATGACGACATCGAGACGGACGTTCTGAGGAAGCTCAGAAGTCAACGGCACGCCGAGATGCCTCAGCCCCGTCAGTTCTCCGATATCTTTGCCCAGATCAGGGTGGTGCGGCGACTCCAAAGCCGCTCCGATATTCAGTTCCTTGTCTTCGTGGGCCAGTTGAATCAGCCGCATGCCCATGCGGCCGCATGCCCCGTTGATGCCCACGACGGTTTTCATGCAACTTTCCCCGCTGATCCTTCTCAGGTCACTGACCGGAGCCGTTTTCCGCGTTCCGCACCCTTACCTCGACATTCACGAATCCGGCCTCACTGCAGAGCCGGCGCATTGCCAACACGGTCCCTGCTTTGGTTTTGGCGTCGGGTTCCAGAACGATGCGGCTGGGAATGATCACGACCGACTTGCCTAGTCTCCGAACCGTCGGCAACGTCGTACCTTCGTTCTCGTAGTGCTCGCGGTGAAATGCCGCTAATCGTTCCAGGTAATCCCGTACCCGACCCTGCTCATTGAAAACGTTAAGCCAACGGTTGTTGATGTTGACTTCGCCCTTCGTGTTGATCTGGAAGCAGACCGGCTCGTCCGGGGATACCGGCTGCAAGCTGAAATCATCTTTGCCCTCGGGCTGCAGAGTGCAACCTGACAAAAGGACCGCGATCAGAAACATCACAGGGCGATGCCACGACATAGGTGCCTCTCCTCAAAAAACCAGGGACAACTCTTTGAACCATCTCCAACCAATTCTCCACCGAAAACATCATCATAACTGCCCGGCACATCAGAGTCCATCGCCCAGCGAGCAAGAATCGCAGTTTTTGCCCAGGATTCCTGCACGAACCGAATTGCATCCGTGAGCGTAATCGCAGACGCCCGCCGCTTGCTTGGCGACGGATCGGAGCAGGCGGTAGAATGTCAGCACACGCTCCGCAGGAGCATGGCTAAGAGGACCGGCAGCGTCCCCCCGGAGAGCGAGGCAGGGATTGGCGTGGGAGGGAACGACATGAGAGTACGGGCGGCATGGCTTGTCCTGGTCTGCTGCATCGCGTCCGCGTGGGCAGATTGGCCCTGCTTTCGCGGCACACCCTTGCAGGAAGGCGTGGCGTCTGCCCTGCCGGAGAAACTCGAAGTTCTCTGGAAGACCGCCACGAAAGATTCCTTCGAGGCGACTGCGGCGATCTATCAGGACACCGTTTACCTCGGCGGCATGGACGAGCATCTCTACGCCATTCGACTCGTTGACGGGAAAGAGAAATGGAAAGTCAGGACCAGCAGCCCGCTGAAGGCCTCTCCTGCGGTCGCGGAAATCGGATTCCGGCATGAGGACGAAAACAGAGAATTGAAGCGGGTGTGCGTGTTCGTCGGCGATCAGGACGGCCTGTTCCGTTGCCTTGATGGATCCGACGGCAAGCCGATCTGGGAGTTCAAGACCAACGCTGAGATTATTTCCTCCCCCAACGTGGTCAACGGCAAGGTTCTGTTCGGCTCCTACGACGAGCACCTGTACTGCCTCGATGCGGCCAGCGGAAAGCTGCTGTGGAAGTTCAAAACCGAGGGACCGATCAACAGTGCGCCAGCGGTCGCCGAGGGCAGGGCTTTCGTCGCAGGTTGCGACGCCGTGCTCCGCATCGTGGACATCAGCGAAGGGAAGGAAATTGCTGCGGTGGAGCTTGGTTCCCAGGCCGGGGCATCGGCCGCCGTGTCCGGCAAGATGCTTTACGTCGGCAACATGGATCGCTCGGTGCTCGGCATCGACTGGAAAGCCGCCAAGGTCGTCTGGGAATACCAGCATCCTCGCAAGAACCAGGCTTTCTACTCGTCCCCCGCCGTGGCGGAGGGCTTCGTCGTGGTTGGCGGACGAGACCGGCTTGTCCATGGCATTGACGCCAAGACCGGCGAGTATCGCTGGGAGTTCCAGACCCGCGGCAAGGTGGACAGTTCTCCGGTCATCAGCGGGGGCAAGGTGTTCGTCGGCTCATCAGACGGGAATCTGTACGTATTGGACCTGAAGACGGGTCGCAAGCTGGCCGAGTTCGCGCTCGGCAGTCCGATCCTCGCTTCGCCGGCTGTCTCCGCGGGCAAACTAGTGATCGGCACCCAGGACGGCTTGGTGTTCTGCTTGGGAGCCAAGCAATGACGGCCATCCAGGATCAGGAAAAAACTGGGCTGGGCAATTATTTCATTGCCAACTATCCGCCGTTCTCGTTCTGGAAGCCGGAACACGTTCCCGCAGCCGAGCAGGCTCTGGACCGTCTTCCGCGTCCCGGCACGCAACTGGGACTGTATCTGCACATTCCTTTCTGTCGAAAACGGTGCAAGTTCTGCTACTTCCGCGTGTACACCGACAAGAACGCCCGGGATGTCGAAATCTACCTCGACGCTCTGGTCAAAGAAGTGGGACTGTACGCCGTTCGACCAGCTGTCCGCAATCGCCCCCTGGATTTCGTCTACTTCGGCGGAGGAACTCCCTCCTACTTAAGCGCGGCGCAGTTAAGCGATTTGGCCCAGAGGCTCAAGGCCATCCTGCCCTGGGATCATGCCAGCGAAGTGACGTTCGAGTGTGAACCGGGAACGCTTCAGCAACACAAACTGGCCGCCTTGCGTGAACTCGGCATCACCCGTTTGAGTCTGGGTGTAGAAAACTTCAACGACAACCTTCTGGCGGAAAACGGCAGGGCGCACCGCTCGCCGGAAATCTATCGTGCTTACCAGTGGGCGAAAGACCTGGGTTTTCCGCAGATCAACATCGACCTCATTGCCGGCATGGTGGGCGAAACCGAGGAGAACTGGGGGGAGTGCGTCCGCAAGACGATCGAACTCGCCCCGGACAGCGTGACCATCTACCAGATGGAACTGCCGTACAACACGATCTATTCCAAGGAACTGCGTGTCCTCGGTTCCGACACAGTCAATCCGAGCCAGATCGCCGACTGGCCAACCAAGCGTCGCTGGGTCGGCTACGCTTACGACGAACTGCTCAAGGCGGGATATGAGGTTTCCAGCGGGTACACACTGGTGAGGGACAAGGCGAAAACGCGGTTCGTGTATCGGGACGGCCTGTGGCACGGAGCGGATCTGCTGGGCACCGGTGTTGCCTCGTTCGGTCACGTCAACGGGGTCCACATGCAAAACGTTGACGACTGGGACCGCTACCTCTCCCGTCTGGCCGAAGGCCGCTTGCCGTTGCATCGAGCGTTGCCGGTTTCCGCCCGCGAATTGTTAATCCGCGAATTAGTCCTGCAACTGAAGACAGGTCACGTTGAGCCGAGCTACTTCCGCACTAAATTTAACACCGACATTCTGGATTTGTATGGTCCCGTTTTCGCCCGACTGCAAGCCAGTGGCGATCTGACGTACTCCATGCAGGAAATCAGGCTGACGCGGCAAGGCTTGCTGCAAGTGGATCGTCTGCTTCCCGAATTCTTTTTGCCCGAGCATCGCGGCGTTCGTTACACATGAGCTGGTCTACCCTGCGCATCGGCCTGATCGGAGCCGGGGAGAACACCCGGCGGCGTCACATTCCCGGACTTCGGGCGATTCCTGGCGTTGAAATCGTCGCCGTCTGCAATCGCCGGCCTGAATCGACCTGGGCCGTGGCCCGCAAGTACGCCATCCCGAAGACGTACACCCAGTGGGAAGACGTGGTGGAGGATCCCGACGTCGATGCCGTCGTCGTCGGCACGTGGCCGCATCTCCATTGTCCCGTGACGCTGGCTGCTCTGGAGATGGGCAAGCATGTCCTGACCGAGGCGCGGATGGCGATGAACGCCGCCGAGGCCCATCGGATGCTCGACGCCTCCCGAAAGCGACCCCATCTGGTGACTCAGATCGTGCCCAGCCCCTTCGGCCTGCGCGGCCATGAAGTGATGAAAGACCTGTTGCGTTCGGGCTACGTTGGCGAGCTACGCGAGGTGCATGTCTTCGGTATGAACGATCATCTCGCTGACCCAGCCACTCCACTGAGCTGGCGACAAGATGCCGCGTTGTCCGGCTACAACATGCTCACCCTGGGCATCTTGCATGAAACCGTCTCGCGGTGGGTGGCTCCGGTGATACGTGTGTTGGCTCAGGTCCACGCCTTCATTCCGGCTCGGGTCGATCCGGCAAGCGGCGTGTACCGAACCGTCGGCACCCCCGACAGCGTTCAAGTCCTCACTATTCACGCCGACGGCATGCGCGGAGTGTACCAGTTCAGTGGTGTGACAGCGTTCGGCCCGGGGACCGGCGTGATTCTTTACGGCAGTGAAGGAACCCTGTCCTACGACATGAACTCAGATCGCATTCTCGGCGGCCGAAATCGCCGTGGGACCATGGCATGCCATCTAGAGGAAATCCCGATCCCCCCCGAGCGTGAACGCCGCTGGACCGTCGAGGCTGATTTCGTTCAGGCCATCCGCGAAGGCACCCCCATCGAACTGACCGACTTCGCTAGCGGCGTTCAGTACATGGAATTCACGGAAGCGGTCGCCCTCAGCGCGTTGATGGGGCTAGCCGTTGATCTCCCCCTTCGCCTCGGCAGTCTCCGGGAAGAACTGGCCTTGGACTGACGGGACCCTGATGTCCGACCTACTCCTGATACTTTTCCGCGTACTTGGCCAGGAGCCAATCGACGAGGCGCGGGAAGAGCCGGTTCAACCACACCAGCATCTTGCCGTCGAAGGTGATGACCACTTCATTGGTGCGTCGCTGCATGGCCCGGACGATGATGCGGGCGCATTGCTCGGCGCTCATCGCCCGCCGCCGCTTCTCTCGACTTTGCAAACGGTCCTCCACGAGATGTTCGCGGAATGGCGTCTCGATCAAGCCGGGATTGACCAGCAGAACATGAACGCCCCGTCTAACCAGTTCGGCCCGCAGCGACTCGCTGAAACCGCACAGGGCGAACTTACTGGCACAATACTCCGAATAGCCAGGAACGCCCCGCCGTCCAATGACCGAGGCGATGTTGACAATCATCGACCTTCGGCCCTGAAACAAGTGGGGCAGGGCCAGGCGAGTCAGTTCGACCGGCCCGAAGAAGTTCACCTCCATGATTCGGCGTAAGCGTTCCGATGACGCTTCCTGGAAGAAGCCCGAAGCGCCGACGCCGGCATTGTTCACCAGCACATCCAAGCCACCGAACAGCCGAACGGTTTCGGCAAGAATCCG
This sequence comes from uncultured Planctomycetota bacterium, assembly GCA_937944855.1. Classification (GTDB taxonomy): domain Bacteria; phylum Planctomycetota; class Planctomycetia; order Gemmatales; family HRBIN36; genus JANWWR01. Next base: position 192,683 of record CALFAY010000005.1, on the reverse strand, counting down.
CGCTCGGTCTTCCGGATTGGTAATGTCCCCCGGAATGACTGCCACCTCAGTCGCCGCTGTGCGGAATTCCGCCGCCAAGGCCTCCAGGCGTTCGGCTGTACGGGCAGTCAAGGCCAGTTGTGCTCGATGGCGGGCCAGCTCGCGGGCCAAAGCCTCGCCGATGCCAAAAGACGCCCCAGTGAGCAAAATGCGTTGGCCGGTGAGAACGGAGCCGATCAGTCCAACTCCTTGATGAAAATGTTGCGGAAGGCGATCTTGCCGAAACTGCCGTCCTGTTTGGGATGCTGTTGAAGTTCTATGGGACCAGCCTCGGGAATCGGCTTTCCGCGTTCCCAGATGTTTTCAAGCAGGACATCCTTGGCGACCAGTTCCCCGTTGAGGAAGACGGTAACGCGGCCATCCTTAAGTATGATGCGGAAGGTGTTCCATTCTCCCGGAGGTCGGTCGGCCCGTTTCAAAGGCACCTTATCCGAGGGATTGCTGTTGTTCCACAACGCCCCGGAGCCTTTGCCGAATTCCAGTTTGTAACGGTTCGGATCGAGGGCGTCCGAGTCCCAGATCTGCACTTGAGGAATGCCACGCAGATAGATGCCGCTGTCGCCTTTCGGCTCGATCTTCCAGTCTAGGAGCAGCTCGAAGTTGCGGTAGTCCTTGATCGTGGCGAGATTTCCTCCTCGGCCGTCGTTGACTAGTACACCGTCCTCGACCTTCCAGTGTGGGAAGACGCGTTCGTTGGTCTGCTGCTGAGCGGCGGCCAGCTTGTCCGGTTCGGCGGCGAGTTTCAGCCGCTGGTCGATGCGGATCGCGCCCTGCCAGCCGGTCAAGTTTTTCCCGTTGAAAAGGGGGGTAAAACCCGGAGGAGGTTTGTTCTCTTCGGCCCCAGCCGTCGCGAAGCTGAGCACGATCGCGGTCAGGGTCCAGCGAATGCAATTCATGCCAGTCTCCTTAGCTACGCGGGCGTCCTTCGCGTCCCGTCTGCCCTCCTCATGGTGCATCATCATGGAGCGGAATGCAAGAGACAGCCGGAGACGAGCTTGACATTTGAACTAGCAGGGTCTGTGCCTACCCTGGCGTGTCCCCGTCTGCTATGGTAACTGCTATCGAAAACCACGATGTGACCAGCCCTGACCGTTCATGGCGGACGCCTCCTTGACTCAGACGGACACTCGATCAGACGCGGCTTCAGCTCGCACGGCTTCGCTGTGCGTTATCGCCAATCCGAGCGCGGGCAGGGGCATGCGGGGCAGGCTTCTGCGAAAGGTTTTGGCCCTCTTGGGTAAGCGAACGGAGTACTGGGTCAGCAAGGAACCAGGACATGCCGAGCAATTGGCCCGGCAGGCTGCGGATGCGGGTTTTTCGACGGTGATTGCCGCCGGGGGCGACGGCACAGTCCACGAGATCGCCAACGGCCTGCTGGAAACCGCTGGAAACGGCGTGTCGTTAGGGGTCTTGCCGGTTGGTTCGGGTAACGACTACGCCGCAAGTCTGGAGCTGCCCAGAGATGCTGACCGCCTGGCGGACATCTTATCGGGACCAGCGATCCGCCATGTGGACGTCGGACTCGTGCAAAGCGAAGCGGGGAAACGGCGATGGTTCGTTAACACTCTGGGTTTCTGCCTCAGCGGCGCGGTGGTCTGGGAAATTCGGCGAGTCCGTTGGCTGCGAGGTCTGCCGTTGTACGCCTGGGGAGCTTTGCGGGCCATCGTCAGGCATTTTCGGGCACCGGTCACTCAGCTAAGATTTGACGAAACTGCCCTGACCAGTTCGACGCTTTTTCTGACCGTGGCTTTGGGCAAGCGAGAAGGCGGGGGCTTCGTAGTCGCTCCTCATGCCGAGTTGGACGACGGTTGGTTTGACTACTTGCACGGCAGCCGAATTTCCCGACTGGCAGCACTGTGGTACATGCCGGCTCTGGCCTGTGGTCGATTGCCTAGGAACGATCCAGCGGTCAAGACTGGCCGATGCCGGAGCGTAGAGGTCAAGCCTGAAGAGCCTCTTATCATCCACACGGACGGCGAGGTCTTCGCCGGTCCCGCCGACGCCGTGCGGTATGTGACCGCAAAGATCCTACCCGGAGCCTTGATGGTCAAGGCTCTCTCGGCCAAGACTTAAGTGTTTACAAGAGCAAAAAGAGCTTGGCCCTTCGCATTCGTGAGTGATGGATGCAAGGGCCAAGGCTCTTCTGCTTGAGTTCGCAAACTGTTCGGCTAGTTTACTCGGGTTCCCGCACGCCTCCGCCACCAGCTGGCTGACCGCTTCCTGGCGGCTGGGGCAACCCGCCCTTGCCGCTGCTGGCACCGATGCCCTGGACATCCTTGATCGTTGGAGCGGAGACCGTGTCCTTGGGCATCTCGACCTTGTTTCCACCCCCGCAGCCCACCGCCGTCACCGTGACCAGCAGTCCCAGGATAGCATAACGCAGCATGTTCGTGTCTCCGATGCAGATCCCTGAAAGCAACACAAACGGGGGAGAGGGTTGAACCTCTCCCCCGCTCTCCCCGAACCAACCAAACGTTAGTCCAGAATCGCCGAGGTGTCTTGGTTCAGCCCGTCCTTACGTCCAGCCAACTGTTGCAGGACATACCAATCCGATCCTGGCGTAAAGGCACCCGGATTGCCGACGTAGGTCTGGCCCCGACGGACGCCGCGGGTCGATCCATCGCCGAAGGCGAATTGGACGACGGCGGCATGGCGGCTGCCGAAGCAATACCACGGCGGCTCACCCGGCACCACGGGCCCGCCGTCGCCCTGAGTGGCACCATTCGGCATACCGGCATACACGCCACCGGCACCGATGCCGAACCAGCAAGCCTCGTAATGGCGAATACGCGGCTGCCCAAAACGAGCATCGTTGGAGGCCAGCATTTCGCCAAGCATAAGCGTGTTACTTGTCCCATCTTGAGCAGCTAACTGGCCAAGCGTCAGGTCGCCACGGTTGGCCATCACGCCGACGAACTGGCTAAGCAGCGGATGGCTACCGTTGCCCGACGAACCATTGACACCCACATAGTTGGAGCGTCCCAAGTCCGCCGACGTTGGCAACGGAATGGCGTTGGCTTGAATGCGGGCACCGCTGGCGTCGTTCCAGAAGTGAACCGACACACCCACCGCCAAAGTGGCGTCGAAGTGCGTGTCGCTGGGACAAAGATACATCTTCAAACGGGCACGAGCCACGTTGAAGTTGATGCTGTTCAGATACCAGGGTGAGGACACCTGGTTAAGGCCGAACGGGAATCCAGGCTGATTGGTGTCGGGATGCACCATCAGCTTGAACAGATTATCCTGCTCCATATACGGCAGAATCTCCGCCAAAACGCCCGACTGCTGGAACTGAGACATGTTCAAGCTCTGGGCGTTCGGCAGCGGCCCGTGGTAGCCGGCGGGAAGACGATTGTAATCGTTGTGGTAGTTGTGACAGGCAATGGCGATCTGACGCAAGTTGCTGGCGCAAAGCATCTTATTGGCGGCTTCGCGCACCTTTTGAACTGCGGGCAGCAGCAACGCCATCAGGATCGCAATGATGGCGATCACCACCAGCAGCTCGATCAGGGTGAATCCTGAACGAGACCGACCGAGACTTGGCATGGAGAGGCTCCTTTGTTCAAGGGACCAACGATACCAGATAACCTTGGCACGAGACCGGGCGAGAATCCTGAGCCAACAGCACCTATCCCGGGAGTTCCTACTTCCAACAAACCATAGAATAGAACAGTGTCCCGGTTCAACCGACGGGATTGGGCTGTTCGCGGCAGGGGCTTCTCATCCGTTCCTGCCGATTTCCAAGCTACTAGGCGGTCTAGGCGGTTTCAAGTGAAATCCGGCGGTAATCTCAGTGAGATTTCCGGATACGCCAATTCTCATGGGAATCACGATGTTATGGGCAGCAATCGTTGAGTCCTCATGCATCTGGCAAGTCCTTATTTCCTGATTCTGCTTCTCGCCCTTCCAGTCCTTGCCTGGTGGTGGTTGCGACAACCCCGGGCTGCTTTCCGATACCCGGCCACAGCCGCCCTTGGCCCCAAAGTCTCCCGGTCGAGCCGATGGGCGAAGGTTATTTCCGTTACGCTCCGACTAGTCATCATGGGTCTGCTGATCCTCGGATTGGCCGGTCCTCGCTGGCCCGATCTGTCGAGCCGTCTGCCAGCTCGCAGCGTCGCCCTGGTTTTCCTTCTGGACGTCAGCGGCAGCATGGCCGAGGAGGACTTACCAGACCTGGATCGGCGGCGGTCGCGCCTGAGCGTGGCCAAGGACGTGCTCCGCCGTTTTGTGCTCGGCGATGGGGAGTTCGAAGGACGGCCGGAAGACCTGCTGGGTCTGGTCACCTTCGCGGCCCGCGTGGAGCAGATATGCCCCCCGTCCTTAGGCCGCAAGGCTTTGCTGCGAACGCTCGACGAGGCGGAGCCGCTCGGCGTCCCCCCCGACTCCGCTACCAACCTCGGCGATGCGATGCTCATGGGAGTCCACCTGTTGCGTCGAACCGAACCTCGCGAAAAAGTCCTGGTCGTCCTCAGCGATGGCGAACACAACGTGCCTGCGGACGTAGTGCCAGATGCGCTAAAACCTCGTCAAGCAGCCCGCCTCGCCCAGGCACTCGGCATTCGCGTCCATGCTGTTTTTGTTGGATCGGATGCAGAGACCACCACTGTCGAGGCCGAAGAATCGCTTCAAGATGTAGCCCGCTTTACTGGAGGGCAGGCGTTTCGAGCCGTTGATGCCGACGCCTTCCGCGAGGTCTGCCGCCGGATTGACCGACTGGAGCGGACACCCATCGAGACAACCCAGTTCTTGCGCTGGCACGAAGGCTACCCCTGGTTAGGTGCTCTGGCGGCTGTCTTGCTGATTACTCTGTTGGTCATGGAAACATACTGGTTCCGGAGGCTGCCGTGATCTGGCTGGAGCGATGGTTTTTGCACCCCGAGTTGCTTTTGCTGCTTCTTGCAGTTCCTGTGGTGCTTTTTCTCAAAACTCGGGCGAAGGCTCACCGTCTGGCTCGAGTCGTGGCGATCACCGGGGGCCATGAACTGGCCCTTGTGGACCGGCAGCGTCGCCGCTGGCTGGATCTTGGCATGTTGATGGCCTTGGTCCTGATCATCGTCGGCAGCGCTGGCCCTCGCTTGGGCCGCGATCCTGAGGTCCCGCCGGGGCTGGGCCGGGACATCGTCGTGGCTCTGGACGTCAGCCGAAGCATGCTGGCCGAGGATGCAGTCGGCATCAGCCGACTGGAGCGAGCCAAGGAGCGACTGTTTGCCCTGGTTGACCACCTGCAACGGCGCGGAGGGTACAGACTGGCCTTGATAGTCTTTGCTGGCCGAGCCAAGGTGATGTTGCATCTTACCGATGATTACGTCGCCTTTCGCTATGCCTTGGCCGAGGCCGAACCGGACTCGATCCCCACTCCCGAGCGGGTCGTCTGGCTTCCAGATGGAAACAGCTATGGGACCAGCCTCCGGGCGGCGCTGGAACTTGCCGTGCGGACTCACGATCCTGAAGCCCGCGGCTTTCAGGAAACTCTCCTCGTCTCCGACGGCGATGATTTGGCCGGGGACTGGTCACCTGCCATATCTTTGATCCAGAGCGATCAACTGGCTGTGACCACATTGGCCATCGGGGATCCGGCCCGTGAAGCATTGATCCCGACGGGCAAGGCCGAAGAGCCGTTCCTTATCTTCGACGGTCAGCCGGTCCGGACGCGACGACATGGCGCCGTGCTGCGTCAGATCGCTGAAGCCACCGGGGGGGAGTTCATCGCAGAGGAACAAGGCCCGCTGGCGCTCATGGCATGGTTTCAACAAAGCGTGGCCCGCCGCCCCGAGCGGGAGTGGTTCGCCGATCGCATTCCGCAGTACCGGCATCGTTTCGCTTGGTTTTATGCGGCTGCGCTGATTCTGGTGGGGTTGGAACTGCTGGCCTCGGATCGTCGTAAGGATAGAGCGATGTTAGACAAAGGCTTCCCGACGCTGGCGACGACCGCGGCATTCTCGTTGATCGTGTTTGGCAACGATCCATGTGCACCGTTACTGCGTCAAGGAAATCTGGCATTTTTCCGCAGAGATTATGCTGTGGCCTTGAACTACTACGACTTGGCCCGGACACGAACTGAGGATCCAGGACAGGTAGCGTTTGCCCGCGGTGCAGCCCTGTATCATCTGGGGAAGTTCGCCGAGGCTGAGATGGCTTACCGGCAGACGCTGGAAGATGCCAAGGGTCGCCGCCGGGCCGCCGCTCTGTACGGCCTGGGAAACTCTCTCGTCCGACAGGCCGAGTATCTCTCTGGCCGGGTTGCTGTCCAAAAACTTCGGGAAGCTCTTGACGCCTATCAGGCATGCCTGGAGGAATGTCGCAACCTGGGGGCGGAGATGTGCGGCAGCCTGCCTGACGATGCTGCTCACAATCTGGAACAGGCACAACTCCTTCTGAGTTGGAAACGCACGGAGGCGGAAAAGGCAACCGAAAGCGACCCACAAGAGCCCCCTACTCCAATCCAGGAACCTCGGCTAAGTAATCCGGCGACCCAACCGCAGCCGAATCAGCAACCCACACAGCGCTCGCCGGAAACGCATCTTCCCGGACAGCAACCTCGAGTCACCGAACAGACGCGCGCAGGCAAAGGAAATCTGCCGCCTCTTTTGGACGACTTGTCGGCTCCGGTTCTATCTCCTTCGGAAGCCGAAGAGTATCTTCGGGTCCACCTCGAACGCATCCACGCCGAACGTGCCCGACGCCGGGCAGCCCAGGGCACATCTTCGGAGGGCCGGGATTGGTAAGGGGTGCCATGTTGCTTGCTATTGCCTTGGGCTTGCTTGGATCATCGTGTTGTACAGCCAACGAGCAGCCGCACTTGGCACTTTCCGCAAGCAGCCTGCAACCTTACGTGGGACAGGAGGTCGTGGTTACGCTGGAAATTGCCTGGCCAAAAGCAAGAGTCGGCTCCGGCGGCCAAGGCCAGGAAAACATGCCCCAGCTTGTCATTCCCTGGCTGGAGGCTGATCTGGATTGGGCCGAGGATCTCAAGACCTGGACAGCGCGGTATGTCAGAAAAGAGGACACCTTGGGTTTCCTTGTCAACGGGTTGTCAACACCGATCCATCCTGACCGCATTGCTCCCCCGGACGGGACCGAGGATGGCCGGTTACAATACTATCGCTTGACTTGGCGACTCGTTGCCCCGCCCGTGGACGACGTCAACGAAGGTCGCCTGCGACTCGCTCCCGTAAAGCTCTCCTGGAATAACCTGCGTCATGCGTCCGCTTCCGTGGAGATGCGCTTACGCGCCGTTCCGCCGGACCTGACCGTGTCTGCCGGAGTTCAACTGGGCGTCGGAGACTTCACCATGTGGGCCGTCGTAAAGCCTGCCCGAATCAGTTTGGGAGAATCGACGCGACTGACCCTGCGCGTCAGCGGCCGTGGACCTCTGTGGAAGATCCGGCAGCCCTCGCCTCGTGAGCTGGCTGCCGCTGTTCCGCCTCGTGATTTCGCCGTAGAGCCTGACGGCGAGGAGTGGTTGCCCGACCAACGCGAGCGGCGATTCCACTACCGATTGACTCTTCGATCCAGCGGGTTAGCAGAACTTCCCCGTATTCCTTATGCTTGTTTCGACCCGGACAGCGAAGTCTGGCGTCATCGAAGCACCGCGCCGGTCCCGCTCGTCGTCCAGTCTCCGAAACCAGCGCCGGATTCGATGCCGTCGAAACCGATTGCAGCACCAGTCCCGCCCCGGCTCCGCTTCGATTTGCTTGAAGACTCCGACTTGACGGCCCCCGCAGCGGCATGGCCGACCTGGTTGTTCTGGGTTGCTTGGTTTCTTCCGCCCGTGGCGTGGCTTCTGCTCTGGCTAAGGGTGCGCAACCATGCTCAGCGGTTAGAAATCCAGGCAAGAAGTGCCGCTGCTCGACGCGCTCTCGCACTGCTGAGAAACGAGACGGAACAGGCACCATCCCAAGTGGCTCAAGTCATGCTTGAATACCTCCGTCTTCGCTTCGGTCTGAATGTTTCCGAGCCATCTGCGGAGGAGATTCAGCGTCATCTGCTCCGAACCGGAGTACCTGCGGAGGCAGCCGAGGCCGCAGGCCGATGGTGGCAGTCAACGACGATGGCCCGCTTCATGCAGCCGAGTCAAGCACAACGAGATAGCTTAGTGAGGGTTGCCCTGTTGAGAAAGCAAGCGTCTCAACTGATCGGGCTTCTGGAGAAAGATTGCTCATGACGGTGTTTGTGCTGCTTGCGGCTCTGATTCATCCCGCCGAGGCAGCGAGGGAAATTCCGCTCGGCGAGATCCTTGCAGCGTTGCGAAGAGCCGAGCAACAGGACGACGCCGAGTCGGCGGTGAAATTGTTCGAGGAACTGTCGAGCCGCGGCGTAGCGAACGGCCGCTTCTACCTGTGTCAAGGCAACGCCTACTTGCGGGCCGGTCGTCTGGCTGACGCGATCGTTGCTTACCGAAGGGCCGAGTACTGGCTGACGCGGAATCCGCACCTGCATTCCAATCTGCTTCAAGCCCGGGAAATGGTCCTCGAACCGCGGTCCCCTGTCCGGGAACCGACCCTGCCTGTCTGGTTCCGTCTTTCTGCCAGCGAAGTACGCATACTGGCATTGCTGTTCTGGGTTGTTGGCTGGAGCTTGGCCGGAGCAGGAACCGTTCGCCACCAGTGGGGCTGGACCATCGCGGCCCCTGTTATCCTCGTGCTAAGCGGAGTGGGAGCGACTGCGGCACGATGGCAAGAGTACGACCGGAGTCTTCGTCCCGAGGCCGTTGTCAGTCGCAACGGCGTGACCTTTCGAGAGGGAAACGGCATGTCGTATCCGGCCCGGGAGCGTAACGGCTTACCGATAGTTCTGAACGCGGGCGTAGAGGTGCGTGTTCTGGCCGAACGACCCAACGGTTGGGCGAAAGTGCAATTGGATAATGGTGACACCGGCTGGGTTCCCCGCAGTGAACTGCTTTTTGTCTGGCCGCAATGACGCTTACTGATTCAAATGGATATGATTATTGCCAGGGTGTCTTCCGGGTGCGGTTATCCTTTTGGAGCCAGGCCATGCCCAATGCCAGTGATCGGCTTCTCGTTCGAAAATTGCGGGAGGGCGACGAGGCAGCCTGGCGGCAACTGCTTGAACGCTACTACGACCGCCTCTTCTACTTCGTCCGTCTCAAACTCGGCGACAACGAAGCTGAGGACGTCGTTCAGGAAACGCTTTTAGGTTTCCTTAAGAGTCTGTCCTACTTTGACGAAAACCGCGACCTGCTGAGCTATCTCTACACGATCGCCAAGAACAAGATCACAGATCGACTTCGCAAAAAGGGCCGTGAACCTAAAGAACTGTCTTCCGAAGGGGGCGACTCAGGGGAAAGCAACCCGGGCGGGCTGAACATTCCAGATAAGCGGCCCGGGGTTTCGACCATGGCCCGCAGTAAGGAACGACGGGACATGGAGGAGAAAGCGCTCGTCGTTGCTCTCTCCGACCTCATCGGGGAATGGAAGAAGAAGGGGGACTACAAGCGGGTGATGGTCCTGGAACTGCTCTTCGTCAAACATTGGCCGAACAAAAAAATCGCTGACTTCTTAGAAATGCCGGATCAGAACGTCGCCAACATCCGTTTCGCGGCCATCCGGAAGCTGGCAGTCGGCGTCAATGAGTGTGGTTTACCTCCTGAGGCATTTCTTTCTTCCCGTCGTTCCTCGTGAAGGGGCTTGACCGTGGATCGCGATTTTGCCCACTCAATCACCGAGAAAGATCTGATAGACTACATTGCTGAGAACCTCCCTCCCGCCGATATGGCGCGGGTCGAAAAAGCAATCAGAGCATCCAAAGACTTGATGGCCATTCTCAATGCTCTGATCTTGACCTACTCAAACGAAGAACACAGCGTCGGTGCGATTTGGCAACGCCATCGGCTCAGTTGTCCGACCCGGGAACAGCTGAGCAACTTCCTTTTGGATGCCATGCCCAAGGACCTGCACGACTACATCGAGTTCCATCTCAAAACTGTGGGCTGCGACTTCTGCCAGGCGGAACTGGAAGACCTCAAAGCCCTTAAAAAAGCAAACGAGAAGGCACGCGGCGACCGGGCGAAGAAGGCGCTTCAAGAGGGCGTTCGCCTGCTTCAACAACAATCAGGCAAACAGCCAAGACCGCCGCGATCCTGACTTCTCAACCACGCTCGCGGGAAAAGTCCGTAGGTCACAAGACTCCTTCCAACTCCAGCAGCCGGCGTTTGAGATTGACGCCGCCCGGTCCGGAGTACCCTCCTAACGTGCCATCGCAGCGAACGATCCGATGGCAGGGCACGATCAACGGCATCGGATTGGCGCGCATCACGCCGCCGACCGCGCGAGCTGCTCTCGGATTGCCAGTCCGATCTGCCAATTGTTGATAGGTTGCGGTCTGCCCGAAGGGTACTGCCCGGCATTCTTCCGTGACTTTTCGCCGGAATTCGCTAAACCCAGCGTAGTCGATGCTGATCTCGTCGAGTGATTGTCGTTTCCCCGAGAGATACCGCTGAAGCAGGTCCACGGCCCGCCTTTGCCACGGCTTTTGGGCGGCTGGGAGCATGGTCAATCGCAGATCTTGTGGAAAGTCGTCCGCCCCATGAAGGAACCGCACTTCCAGAACGCCGTGATGCGAGAATATCACGCCGATCAGGCCGAAAGCGGAAGGGATCGGCTCCCAGGCGACCGCCAACGCCCATCGAAGCTCGCGGGACCGATCGCCGTTTGCGGTGCTTGTCCTGCTGGCAGCGATTGCGTGGGTCATGGTTCGTCCTTGAACGGGTCAGGCTGGCTGTCGAATCTTTCCAGATCCCAATCCGTCCAGCCGAAATGATGGGCTACCTCATGGACGACCGTCTTGCGGATCTCGATGCGGAGCTGGCGGGGGTCCGGGAAGTCCTCCTCCAGGGGCCTCTTGAATATCAGGATCCGATTGGGTCGGTCGAGGAAGTCGATCGAGTCCGGGGCCCGCGTATCAAACGGGATGAACAGTCCGTAGAGCGAGGCTCCCTGGGCGATTTCTTCGGTGCTGAAACCGGCGCTGCGCAGGAGTTCCTCGTCCGGTTCTTCCTCGATGTCGATGACCACATTTTCGAGGTGTCGTCGTATCTGCTCTGGAAGCGTGTCCATCACGTGGGACACGATACGTCCAAATTGCTTGAGGGTCATCCGCGGCATCGTTATTCAAAAGCATCCCATTCCACTGCTTGCAGCGAGTCCGAGGCGAATTGCCCGGCAGCTTCGCCCAGCCTGAAATTAGTATAATCCCTGAGCTTGAATCCGAGGGCGAGGTAGGTCATGGAATCGACGAGCACCCGGCCACGCATTCTGATCGCCGACGACAATCCGCAGGGCGTGGAGCTTCTGGAAGCATACCTGGGCGAGCTGGACTGCGACACTCGCACGGCTGCGGACGGGGAAGAAACCCTCCGCGTGGTCGAGGAGTGGCTTCCGGACCTGATCCTGCTCGACGTCATGATGCCGCGGATCAGCGGCTTCGAGGTGTGCAAACGGCTGCGGGGAAACCCGCGGACCAAGGACGTAGCGGTGTTGATGGTGACAGCCTTGGATCAGCCCAGCGACATCGATCGGGCTGTCGAAGTCGGTACGGATGATTTCCTCACCAAACCGATCAACAAGACGGAACTGCTGTTGCGTGTTCGGTCGCTATTGAAAGGTCGGATGTACAAAAAAGAGCTTGATCGCGCTTTGGCCCATTTCCAGAACATTGAGCAGGCGGCAGGACAGCCGCCGGGGACGACTCAGCCGCCGCAGCTATGACCAAAGGCCACGTTCATCTCCATCCGCGTCGGGCCAAACCGCTGTATGCCCGGCATCCGTGGGTCTATCCCGCAGCTATTGCCTCAGTCGAAGGCGATCCGGCTGACGGCGACGAGGTGGACGTTCATGCTCACGGCGGAGCATTCGTGGCTCGGGGCCTGTACAACAGCCGTAGCCGACTTCGAGTCCGGCTTTACAGTTGGGATGCCGACCAACCTCTCGATCGGGCGTTCTTCCACCATCGCGTTGCCGAGGCGGTCCGGCTTCGTCGGGACGTGTTGCGTCTCGTCGGACCGAACCAGGCCTGTCGCCTGGTGTTCAGCGAAGGCGATGGACTTTCGGGCCTGACTGTGGATCTGTACGACCGCTGGCTGGTCGTGCAATTTACCAGCCTGGCCCTGGCATTGCGGCGGGAAATGTTCGCGGACATTCTGGCGGACTTGTTGGGTCCCGCCGGGATTTACCTCCGCACAGAACGCGGAGTGGGGAAATTGGAAGGTCTGGAACTTCAGGATGGGTTACTCCGCGGCAACGCGCCGCCGGGTCCAGTCCTGATTCGTGAACCGGCGCTGAACGGCAGCCCAGCCGTGGAGTTTCTCGTGGACTTGGCGGAAGGGCAGAAGACCGGCTTTTACCTCGATCAGCGGGAGAACCGTTTGGCCGCGGCGCGGTACGCAAAGGGTCGGCGGGTACTGGATGCCTTCTGCTACTCCGGCGGATTCGGCCTGACTTGTCTGAGAGCCGGCGCTAATTCCGTCGTCGGCGTGGACAGTTCGGAAGCCGCGATCCAACTGGCTCGGCTCAACGCCGCTCAAAACGGTTTCAGCGGGGAGAAAGTTGCGTATCATAAAGCGGACGTGTTCGAATTCATGCAGGAGGCCGTCCGCTGCCGAGAGCGCTTTGGGCTGATCGTTCTTGATCCGCCCAAATTCGCACGGACTAAATCGGCAGTCGAGGACGCCTTGCGGGGCTACCGCCGCCTGCTCACCCTCGCTCAGTTGCTCCTGGAACCGGAGGGCATTCTGGTTTTGTGCTGTTGTTCCGGCCTGATCAGCATGGAAATGCTGGAGGATCTGTCGGCTCAGGTGGCAGCGTCGGCCCGGCGGACCGTGCAGCTTCTGGAACGTCGAGGGCAACCGCCGGATCATCCAGTGGTCATTTCCTGTCTGGAATCGGCCTACCTGAAATGTCTAATCCAGCGTATCTTAGTGTGACTGAGGAAGTCACAGGGAGCACGAAACCCTCTGCGGCTTGACTGGGTACAAAGTATGTTCGCGGTCGGATGGCCCGACAGCGATCCGGTGTGCCGGTCAGATTTAGTGATTTTCTAACGGAGGCGTTCGGCTATGGGGTTAAGACTTGGCACGGCATGCGTGGCGGCGCTTGTGGTATTGACCGCCTTGGCGACCTCGGGGTGGGCCGCCACTCCCAGCAAGTACCTCCCCGATGATTCGCAGATGGTCCTACGGGTCAAGGTTCGGGAACTGCTCGACAGCGACATCGTGAAGAAGAATGCCCTGGAGCAGATCAAGGAAGGGTTGCGAGAGAACATTCAGCTCGGCCTGATCTTCGATGCCTTGGGGTTCGATCCGCTCCGCGATCTTACCCAAGTGACGGTCGCCTTGGGCGATTTCCGTCTGGTCGCTCCAATGCCAGGGGCCTTCGAATCCCCCTTCGGCAACTTCTTCCTGCTTGTTGAAGGCAAGTTTGATCTGGACAAGGTTCACACGACGCTTGCCGACGCTGCCAAGCAGATGCCGGATCAGATCAGCGTCTCCAACCACGGTGGTCTGAAACTGTACGAAGCTAAGCAAAACGAACAGGTGATGTTCGTAGCCTTCATCGACGGAAGCACGGCCGTCGTGGGCAATAAAAAGGCCCTGGTGACTGATGCCGTCGATGTGCATCAGGGCAAGCGGAAACCAAACCCTAATCGCACGCTGGTCAACATGCTGACCAAGGTCAGTGACAACGACACGGTCATCATGGCCATGCCGTTGCCCAAGGAAGCCAAAGAAGCTGCCCGGGCCAACCCGCAGATGGCCCTGATTGTCGAGGCGCTGGAAGGCTTCACCGGCGGGCTGACGACCGGCAAGGACCTCAATATCGGTTTGTTCATTCACACCACTGAAGCTCAGGCAGCCCAGCAGCTTCGCGGTCAATTGGAAGGGCTTAAGCTCTTTGCGGCTGGTGCCCTCCAGGGGCAAGGCGTCCCCGGCGGCGAGATCTGGGCCGAGATGATTCAAGGGGCCAAGACCGACGTCAACGGCAAAACTATCTCGCTCAAAATGACCCTGACTCAGGAGATGATCGACAAGGCGGGTCGCTGATACGAGGTCAGCGTTCAATCCCGCACTCGGCACCAAGCAAGAAACGCCTTCGGGTGGGCTACCTGGAGGCGTTTCCTGTTTGCCCATTCCGCTTTCAGGACGGGGGTCGCGGTCGATCCAGCGGCGGTCCAGGCGGTGTTACCGGAGGTCCGCCCCCGGCAAACCGGGAAGTCGCCGCAGATTGGTCTCGAAGGCGCTCAGTTCCGGCGGATAGCGGAGCTTCTGAGCCAGGCAGTTCCGCTTGTTGTGATCCAATGCAGTCAAGATCATCCGCAGCCAGCGCAGGTTCGGAGGAATGAACAGCCCGGCGCTTTCTCTTTGTTGGTTCAGCGCTTCCAAAAACAACTGGTTCGATTTTTCCGGCTCGTCTCGGAAAGCGAGCACCATCGCCATGCCGAGCTTGCCGACGTACTCGTACTCCCGGACCTTGCTTTTCATTTGGGTGGAAAAGAGTTCCTCGGCTCGGTCCAGTTCCCGGGGGATCTGTTCCAGGTAAAGCAATCCCAAATCCATGCGGTGTTGGATGCCGCGACGCAACTCCTCGCGTTCCCGGCCCGGATTCTCGGTCTCCTCAATCAAATCCCGGTAGCCCCGTTCCTTGCGGCGATACGAACCCAAAAGCGTCTCCAGAGGAACCGCTTGGACCGTATCGTTCGGCTCGTTGGAAACCTCCTCGACTTGTGGTCTGAGGGCCGCTGCGGTCAGGGCACCTCCCACAAAGGCACAAAGCAGACTGCCAACGACCAGCCCCGACCACATCGCGGTTTTCAGCCATCGGGACTGTTTCCACCCGCTGGGCACTGAACTTGTCTCAGTCAAAGTCGGCATCAAAGCTTCGGATTCGACGACGGGCAGCGACAGCGTCAATGAGTTGAAAACCGGGCTGGTCTGGTCCTTGGGCAGGCCTTCGCTGATCGCTTGCAGCTCCCGCAGCACCTCGGCAGCGCTGGCCGGACGCTGCTCCGGCTTTTTGGCCAACATGCGGTGGATGAGCGCGCACAATTGCGGAGGCAGATCAGGACGCAGCGTGTCCAGCGGTATCGGCTCTTTCTGGACATGCTGCAAGGCCACTGCGAAGGCATTCTCCCCCTCAAACGGCGGACAGCCGGCCAAGAGGTGGTAGCAGGTCGCTCCGAAGGAATAGATGTCGGTGCGATGATCGGTGGGCCGACCCTCGACCTGCTCCGGACTCATGTACAGCGGAGTGCCCAGAGTGACCCCGGTCTGGGTAAGATGCTTCGCCTCATTCCCCGAGTAGAGCATGCGGGACAAGCCAAAGTCCGCCACTTTGACCTCGCCCTTCCGAGTAATGAGGATGTTCTCCGGCTTGATGTCGCGGTGAACGATGCTCATCTCGGCCGCCCGTTGCAAGGCGGAGGCGACTTGCCACATGATGCTCAAGGCCATCGGCAAACCTGGCGGACCCTTGCGGGCCAGATACTCCCGCAAGTTCCAGCCGTCCACATATTCGAGCACCATGTAGTGCGGCGACGAACCGTCCTGGAATTGGTACAGCTGGACGATATTGGCGTGGTTGAGGCGGGCGACAGCCTCGGCCTCGGCCCGAAAACGCTTACGGGATGTTTCACTGCCCGTGCTGTCGCCGCGAAGCACTTTGACGGCGACCCGCCGACGCAGCGACACCTGCTCGGCAAGATAGACGGTTCCCATGCCGCCCTCGCCGAGACGCCGCACCAACAGAAAATCACCGAGCCGACGGCCAGACATATCGACGTCGGCTGTGGAGGGTCGAGATTGCGGCTCGGTGGGCATGTTTTTCACCGTTCTGAATTGGATTTAGCGATGGCACCGCCCTTCCCACCCAGAGAGGGATCCAGTCGCACGGTATCATTATGATATCTCATCCAGGTGGTGAGACGCTCATGAGGGCAAGCCCGGAAAGTTGCTGAAACTCTCTTTCCCGCGCAAAAATAAGATGCCATATTTGAATGACCGGCGAGCCAGTCCGGAAAGTTTCCCATGTCTGCACCAAGTAATCCAAGATGCCTTCGTGTCTTGGCAGTGGATGACGACTCCGTCAATCAACGGTTGCTTCAGCGGTTGTTGGAGAAACGGAGACATCAGGTAATTATTGCCCGGGCCGCCAGTGTGGCCCTGGGCCTGTATGAACCGAATCGTTTCGACGTCCTCCTCATGGACGTGGAGATGCCGGGCATGGACGGGCTGGAAGCGACGCGGCGGATACGGACTCGGGAAAAGGAACTGGGTTTGCTCCGGGTGCCGATCATCGCCCTGACCGCCCACACGTCGGATGAGGTCCGGCAACAGTGTCTCGAAGCCGGTTACGACGCGTACTTGACCAAGCCGATCCAGCCGTCCGACTTGTACGAGCTTCTCGAGCGTATCACAGCGGTAAAGACAGTTCCCGCCTCGCAGACGACCGACCGCTCGGAAACGATCTTCGGTCATATGGCTGGCCAGATGCGGGTAATCGACGCGGCGAAGGCCTTGGCCAAGCTGCACGGCGACCGGGCCCTTTACGCGGAATTGGTACAACTCTTCCTCGAAGATTGTCGGGCCTTGCAGGTTAAGCTGCGGGAGGCAATTTCCTCAAAAAATGCTTTGCTTCTTCGGCAAACGGCGCATACGCTCAAAGGAGCCGCCGGAAGCATAGGGGCCGAACCGATTGCCGACGCGGCGCGACAGGTAGAGCATCTCGTGGTGTGTAACCAGATCCACGAGGCCTTCACTGGGGCTGCGCGCTTAATGGAACTATTGGACCAGGTTCCCGCCGCAGTGGCAGCACTGTCGGTTCAGGCGGAATCCTGAAGCTCGGCCATGCTTTGAGGAGGTTGCTGCGGAATGCACGTCCCCACCGATGCGCCTAACTATCCGCTCAATGAGTCTGATGAACTCAAAGCCCGATTGCTGATCGTGGACGACAACCCGGCTGATCTGCTCCGCGCTCGGACTTTGGCCCAAAAACTCGGCTACAGCGTGGTCACTGCGGTCAATGGCGTCGAAGCCTTGGAAGTTGTGCGTTCGCAGCCGCCCAATCTGGTGCTTGCCGACCTGCAAATGCCTGAGATGAACGGACTGGAACTAGTCCAGGAGATGCGCAACGGTTTCCCCTCCATTCCCGTGGTCATTTTTACCAGTAAAGGCAGCGAGGAGGAAGCCGTTAAGGCCCTCAAGACCGGCGCGGCCCACTACGTCACTAAACGCAATCTCCCCGACGACTTGCCCGGCGTTCTCGAAACGGTACTTCATGCCGCAGAGATGGACCGCAGTCGTCAGAAACTTCTACGATGCATGATTCGCGCTGAGCATCAGTTCTGTCTCGTGAATGATCCCCGCTTGATTGCCCCGTTGGTGCAGTTCTTCCAAGAAGCGATGGCGGCGATGGACCTGTGCAACGAAAACACCCGCATTCGTGTCGGCATCGCCCTGGAAGAGGCCCTGTGCAACGCCCTCTACCACGGAAACTTGGAGGTCAGTTCTCAATTGCGACAGGGGGACGACACGCCCTACCGCCAGTTGATTGCCCAGCGGCTTCGAGAGTCCCCTTACTGCGAACGCACCATCCACGTCCAGGCCTCTTTGTCCCGACAGGAGGCGCGGTTCGTGATCCGGGACGAAGGCCCGGGATTCGACCCTGCTTCGCTCCCCGACCCGACCGACCCGGAAAATCTGGAGATGGCCAGCGGTCGAGGATTGCTCCTGATCCGCTCTTTTATGGACGAAGTATTGCATAATCCCACAGGGAACGAAATCACGATGATCAAACGGCCGGAGACCCGCAAGTCACCCGGCTCATAAGCGGACCTGAGGCATGCGTATTCTCATCGCCGATGATGATGCTGTCTCCCGTCGGATCCTGGAGAGCCACCTGACCAGATTCGGGCACCAAGTCACGGCGGTGGCCACAGGATGCGAAGCACTGAATATCTTACAGCAATCCGACGCCCCGCCCCTCGCCATTCTCGACTGGATGATGCCTGATGTTGACGGTCCCGAAGTCTGCCGCCAGCTGCGCCAGATGCCCGTACCCTCCGGGGTTTACATCATCCTTTTGACCGCTCGCCGAGATCGGGAAGATCTGATCGCGGGATTGACCGCCGGCGCTAACGACTACATGACCAAGCCCTTCGATCCGGCAGAACTTCGGGCGCGGGTCCAGGTGGGCGTGCGTGTCGCTGAGTTGCAGCACAGTCTGGCTGAGCGTGTTCGCCAACTCGAAGAAGCACTGGCCAACATCCGTCAGCTCCAGGGGTTGCTACCGATCTGCTGCTATTGCAAGAAGATCCGCGACGACTCCAATTATTGGGCACAGGTGGAAGAATACCTGACACGCCACACTGCCGCCCAGTTCAGCCACGCCATTTGCCCTGAATGCTGGAAAACAGTCGTCGAACCGCAATTGGCATCCATTCCTTCAAGTGGTCAACGGCTTAAGTCCTGACGGTGTCTCGGCACCTCGCCAAATTCATTGCACGAACAGAAACTCTTTACTGTTTATCAGGACATGGCACAGATCGGCCCAAGCCGCCTCCTCGCTGCCAGAGGACCCACGGAGCGGGTGATTTCCAAGAAAGTCCAAGGCTGCGGCCACCTCGTGTTCTCGCGGCGGCCGTGCATACGCCGTCAGGTACAGCCGCGTTAGGCGATCTCGGGTGTCAAGTCCTGGCTCCGCCAGGAGGCGACGCGCCCAGCGAAGGGCCGTCTCGTGAACAAAGGCGTCGTTCATCATCATCAAGGCCTGCGACGGGACATTGGACACATTCCGCCTTCCCACGGTCGTGAATGGGATCGGGTAATCGAAGGCAAGGAAAAACGGAGGGAGAAAGTTGCGACGAACGGCCAGGTACACGCTTCGACGGCCTGCCCCGTCCAGAGGCCCGGAATGACTCGGCCGACCTCGGCCTTCCATGTGTGGAGTCAGGTGCGGCGGGATGCTGGGGCCTCCCATGCTGCGGTCGAGACGGCCCGACGCCGCCAAAAGGGCGTCACGCAATGCCTCCGCTTCTAATCTCCGCATGGGAACGTGATGCCATAGGCGATTGTTTGGGTCGGCTTGACGAGCCGTCGGGTCGGCGTAACCGGACATGCGGTAAGTGCTGCTGAGGACGATCAAGCGGTGCATCGCCTTGACCGACCATCCAGAAGCGATGAACTCCGAGGCGAGGTAATCCAGAAGGTCTGGATGCGATAGCAGTTCTCCCATGCGGCCGAAGTCATCGGTCATGCGGACCAGGCCGCTGCCGAAATGATGGTGCCACAGCCGATTGACCAACACGCGAGCCAGCAAGGGATTGTCGGGGGAAACGAGCCGTTGAGCCAGTTCCAGCCGACCGCTTCCCGAAACAGTCTGATTCTCGCCCGTGTTCGCGGCCAGGACGAGCGGAAGACGGCGGGGCACGACCGGACCCGGCGTTTTGTAATTGCCGCGGAGAAAGACGTACTCGTCTTCCCCTGTCCCATCGGCAATGGCTACTCCCCGCTGCGGAGCGGGTATGGACGTTGCCAATTCTCGGTGCTCACGAATCAATCCCGCGACGCGATCATCCATCGAAACCAGAGCGAGGCGTTGGTTGATGAGGCACGCCAAAAACGAGGCGGCCTCCGGTCCGAATTCTCGCCCTGCCCGCACCGAATTGGTTAGAAGTTCGCGCAACCGCTCGGTGAAATCGGTGAAACTCTTAATGGATTCAGACTTAAGAAATTGCACCGTCAATGGGTCGGGCTCGGCTGAGGGAGGGCGCGGCTGGTCGGACAGCAGTACCCGACGCACGGCAATGAAGCCGTCTCCAGGGCGTCCAGCTGTTTTGGAATCGAGAGGATAGCTGGGTCCCGGCGTGGTGCTGTCGGCGAATTCGATGTAAGCTCGCCGACCCTGCCACATGCCGACATCCACGATTCGCCAGTGCAGGTTTTCGTCTTTGACCTCAAAGGTCAATGAGCCGTAGATTGGATCCCGGATGATGGTCAGACCGTCGATGACAATGTTGACTCGCCCCTTGCGACCGGCCACCTCAAAGAGCAAATAGCGTTTGTCCAACGTGAAAGTCGGCGATTGCAGGACGCCCTCCAGCACAGGAGCGAAACGGCCGCTGTGCATCGTTCCAGCTGGCAAGGCCGATATGTCACCGTCGGTAGTAACCGTCACTTGGCTTGGACCGACCGGCCCTGTTCCAAAAGCATCGCCGTGGAGGAACCATTGAGAGGCATCTCCAGATCGGAAATCCGCAAGCAAGCGGTATGATTGCTCCGCTTTGGACGGTGAAGCCGAGGAGACGAAGCGGTTTCGCATAGCGGTCCAAACAGAGGCGAAATCTGCGTCCGTGCTCTTACACAGACGGGCCGCCAGGTGCAGCGGATGATCCTCCGATTTCAGGGCAACTTGCAGGGTATCCACCCAGCGTTCCAGGCGTTCGGGGGCGAGGTTGAGGTGTTCACTTCTCTGTGACAGGGTCATTCCGTCAGGATTCTGAAGATGCTGGCGAGCAGCGTTCAGATATCGGGGTAGATCGGCAACTTGTTGGTCGATTCGGTCCACCATGACATCAGCCAAGATTTCCTGGATCTGCCGCAGTCGGGCCGCTTTAACTGAGATCCGCTCGGGAGGATCGAGAAATGCTTGCTGGTAACGGCTGCTTTTGAGGAAACCGGCCAAGGCGTAGTAATCGGTAAGGCTGTAGGCATCGAACTTGTGATCGTGGCACCTGGCACAGGAGAGCGTCTGGGCCAAGAACGCCTTGCCGAAAACATCGATCTGGTTGTCCATGCGGTCCGCTTCCTGCTGGCGGGCATCCACCGGGGAATGCTTCTCTTCCCCGAGCCAGTACCAGCCGGTGGCCAAAACCGAAAGGTTGATGCCGGTTCGCGGATCCCGTCGGGGCTGCGGCAGGAGGTCGCCTGCCAGGTGTTCGATGACGAACCTGTCGTAGGGCAGGTCTTCGTTGAAGGCGGCGATGACGTAATCCCGATACCGCCAAGCGTTATGGATTTCGTAGTCGAACTCGTGCCCGAGAGTTTCGGCGTAGCGGACAAGATCAAGCCAGTGGCGGGCCCAGCGTTCGCCATAATGCGGCGAAGCCAGGAGCCGCTCGACGAGTCGTTCGTAGGCGTCCGGCAATTCATCCGCCAAAAAGGCTTCGACTTCTTCCGGCGTGGGGGGCAACCCGAGCAGGTCGAAGGTGACACGGCGGATCAATACTCGCTTGTCCGCTTCTGGAGCCGGCCGGACACTCTCCGCTTCCTGGCGGGCGCGGATGAAGACGTCAATGGCATTGCGACACCAACCCAGGTCAGCGACCCGTGGCAATGCCGGCCTGCGTATCGGCTGATAGCACCAGTGGCGACGCCGTTCTTCGAGATTGAAACTGTCTCCGAACACGGTGGCAGCGTCGGAGTCGCGCGGCATCGGGGCACCACGCTTCACCCATTCGGTCAGGACAGCAATCTGTTCTTCCTTGAGCTTTCCTCTGGGCGGCATACGGAAGTCTTGATCCGTGTAGCGGATCGCTTGAATCAGCCTGCTGGATTCCGGATCCCCAGCCACGAGCACAACCCCGCGGTCGCCCCCTTTCCGAATGGCTGCTGGGCTATCCAACCGCAGACCTCCTCGCTGCTTCTGCGGGCCGTGGCAGGACGAGCACTGCTCCAGCAACAGCGGCCGGACCCGCTTCTCGAAAAACTCGATCCCTTCCCGGTCCGCCGAGACTCCCTGCGGTGCATCTTCCACTGCCCCCAGTTTCAAGACCGGTATCATACTCAGGGCGAGAGAGCCTGCCAGAAAGCCGAGCGCCGACAGCAGGGATGCCGCCACGCCAAGAAAGGATCGTGTCATCTTCCCGAACCTCTCCAAGCAGACCATTCCAAGAACGATTCTCAAAGTAACAAAAAAGCGGAGCACATGCTGCGCTGTGCTCCGCCGAAGTTGGTTCGGATGGCAATCGTCGGACCTCAACTCGACCTAGTAAGTCGGAACGTAGTAGGTCGGGAAGCTGTAGGTCGGCGTGCGGAAAAAAGTTGTGCTTGGCTGTTGCTCCTGCCCCGCCGGAGCGGCGAAGTAATAACCCGGGCTGACGTACAGCGGCGTGAACTGATAAGCGCTGTACGGCGGGTAAGGAATGCCTGTGACCGGGGCATAAATCAGGTTGATGTTGGCCTGATGCAGTCCTGTCACCACGCCATAGGATGGCGAGTATACATGCGTCCATCCGTAAGTGTAGCCGGACCCCGGATAGATGTAGCCGTACCGGGTGATCTGGAAGAGTTGTCCGTTGTACCAGAAGGCGTTCCGCGTCGCATACGGAAGGGGCCGGGCACCGCCGAACGGAGCCCAAGGATTCCACGGAGCAGGAGGAATGAATTGTCCTTCCGAGGGAGCGACGAAAGCGAAACTCATGACCAGCGTACCGATGGTGGCAAGCAACGTTCGCATGACAAGTCTCCTTTCGTCTGAAGGCGGGAATCCCTCTTTTCTACGTCGGCAACGCGAGCAGAGTTGGGTCTGTGAACAGACTTGGGATTGCTGTCGCTCCTGATTCCAACTCTTGGCTTATCCTATTCCTCTCACCTCGAAAAATCGAGGCTCCCCGCCTGATTCGTCATCAGAACATAGGGCTGTTCATGGCTGTGGCCGTCCGGCAAGGCATTGTCGCAGACTCGAACCAGTCGAGCCGCCTCCAGGTGGTCTTGCCAGACCGCTACCTCTTGTGGAGTCATGATGACGAAGCGACGCTCCTTCCCCGCCATCCAGATGTCAAGATTCTCCCATTCGATGATGCGTTCGACAGGACGACCGAGGTGGTACACAAGCTGATGCCCTTCGATCCGGAAGAGCAAGACAGGTTCCGGCGACGGGACGGCCTGCCGCACTGCGGCCGCAAAGGTTCGCAGTTCGCGTTGCGGCTCGACTGCGGGCAGAAACCGATGCGCGAATACCAGCCATGAGACGGCTACCGCCAACGTGCCACCCCCAACAATCAAGGCGATCTTCTTGTGGCCTCCTTGCGTTGCGGTCAACACTCTTATCGCCACGTTGCCAAGAACCAAGGCCGCTCCCGGATAGGCGGGGAGGAGATAGTCCGCTCGTTTGAAGCTCATGCAGCTCAGGAACGCGGTCATGCCCACGAACCACGCCAAGCCAAAGCGGGACAAGGCGTCTTCTGACCAGACCTTCCGACCCTCTGCGGTGAAGGCCAGCGGTACCAAAACGCACCACGGAAACAGGTCGAACGCGATCCGGACGAGATAGAACCACCAGGGGTGATGCTCCAGTTCCTCGGCCTCTCCCAACCCCCGGGCGAGGTTGTGATACCAGAAAAAAACCTGGCCAAACTGTCCGTCGGACTGTGCATCGACCCACCAGAAGTAGCCGAGGACGGCGACACTCATTGGAACCAGCCCCCACAAGAGGGAGATCAGCGGGAACCGGCCGCGAGGGGCGTCCATCCAGCAGCGGCCGACGGCCCGCGCGATTGACTCAACGACCAAATGCACGCTGATCGCCGCAATGCACAGCACCAGTGCGACTGGCCCCTTCAACAACATTCCCAGGGCCAGGCCGAGGTAGCACGCAGCAGCAGCAAGGTTTGAACCGCTTTGCCAGGCGTACCAGTAGCCGAGCAGTCCGACGGCGCAACCAAACGTCAATGGCATGTCAATGCGGCCGACTCGTCCCAGCCACAGGAAATGAAGCATGGTCGCCAGCATCGCCCCTGCCGCGAGACCAAGCACTGGACCCTGCCAACGCCAACCAACAAACGTCACGCAAAGTACCGTCGCGACGGCGGCCGCAGCCGATGGCAAGCGCACGTCCACGGCCTCGACTCGGCCGCTTCGCAGCCATGCGATGACAGCGACAGACCAATAAAAGAAAGGCGGTTTCTGAAGCTCGATCCGGCCGTCGAACAGGTGGGGAATGACAGGTCGGCCGGTTTCGAGGACGCATTGGGCATCCTGCGCGGCCCTCGCCTCGTGACTGCTCCACAAGTCCCGCTGCGACAGTCCGGACAGGTAAAGCAAGCACAGTCCAGCAGCAAACGCGAATAGTAGCCCTGCCGAACCGAGCCACTTCGGAAGCCGGGTCGGAGGGCGGAGGGGCGAACCGCTCCTTACGCCGCCTGCCGTTGTGCCTGCACTTCCTGAAGCCGCTGGTAGGTGGGACAGCATTGCATCAATTCCTGATGAGTGCCGATGGCCTCGACGCGCCCATTCTCAAGGACGACAATGCGATCCGCGATTTCAAGCATGTTGAGACGGTGGGTAATCAGAAAGGTGGTACGATTCCGCATGAAGGTGCGGAGAGCGGCCTGGATGCCGGCCTCGATTTCGACGTCGGCTGCACTGGTGGCTTCGTCCAGGATCAGTATGGCGGGATCGCGCAGGATCGCTCTGGCCAGGGCGATGCGTTGCTTCTGTCCGCCCGACAAAGCCCCTCCCATCTCACCGATGCGAGTCTGGTAGCCGTGCCGCAGTTTGACGATGAAGTCGTGGGCCAGCGCTTGCCGAGCCGCAGCCTCGACCTGTTCGGCAGTGGCGTGCCGTCGGCCGTAGGCGATGTTGTTGAAGATCGTGTCGTCGAAGAGGATCGTGTCCTGGGACACCAGTCCAATCTGCTGTCTCAAGCTACGGAGATTGACCTGGCGGACGTCGTGGCCGTCGATCAAGACGCTGCCATGATCCGGGTCGAAGAAGCGGGGAAGCATCCCGACCAGGGTCGTTTTTCCGCTGCCGTTCCGGCCCACGATGGCGATAGTTTCTCCGAAACGGACCCGAAAGCTGATGTTCGTAAGAATCGGATGGCCTGGCGTGTAGGAAAAACAAACTCCCTTGAATTCGACGCTCTCTCGATGCCGAGGCAGCATTGGCGCGCTTGGATCATTGCGGACCTTGGGCTGAGTGTCCATGGCCTGGAAGATGCGGTCAGCGGCCGCTCCCGCTGCTTGGATTTTCGTGTACACGTTGGACAACTTGCGCACCGGATCCGCGATCGCGGCGAGGAGGGCGTACAGATTCAGCAAGGCCGCGGGCGTCAACGGGTCGATGGTCATTCGCAGACCGAAGATGTGCGTTTCGCCCATCATCACCAGGTAGGCACCGACCAGCAGCGCCCCAGCTATGGCCAAAGCCCCCAGCAGTTCCATGACGGGACCGCTGACGGCCTCCAGATTGATGACCCACATCCCCTTACGGTAGTAGTCCTTGGTGCCGAGAAAGAACCGCCTCCGTTCGTAGCGTTCCATGGTGAATGCTTTCACCATGCGGATGCCTTGGAAGGTTTCCTGAAGGATCTTGTACAGTCCGGACATGCACTCCAGGACGCGGCGACTGGCCTTCTTCATGTATCGACCGACCTTGTGCATGATGAACAAGGCGATCGGGACGACGATGAGGAACAGCAGGGTCAGCCGCCAGGAGATCATGCAGGCGAAGACGACACAGGACGCGGCCTTGAGCGGCTCCGCGACCACCTTGCCGAACAGAGTCTTACAGCCCGCGCTGAGGGCGTCCATGTCGCTGGTGAAGCGAGCCATCAACTCGTGAGTCCCTTCCTCGGTAAACTGGCTGACGTCGTAGTGAATCGCCGCCCGATAGAACCGATTGCGGAGGTCGAAGAGCGAAAGACTGACTGCGCTGCCGACCAAGGATTCCTGCCAAAAATCGAAGAAGCCTTTCAGAGCGATGGAGACGACGACTACACCCAGCAGCCAAGCCAGCGTCTCGAACCTGTCTTCCGGGGCGAAACGGTAAATGAGCAGCCGGGCAGTTTTCAGCCAGTACAGCTGCGACCTGGCATAACTGATCGCCGCCTCGTCCTTGGCGGTGAGCCGGGTCAGTTCGACGATCCGCTTCTCGCGGGCCTTTTCGTCCGGCCAGGTCATGACCAGAGGAATCTCGATCTTTTCACGGTCTTCGAGGGTCTTGGAAATCTCAGCAATTTGCTGAAGTTTGGCTTCGATTTCCTTGTCGATCTGGGCTTGGAGATTCTGATCCTTACCTAGCAGGTTCAGCACGGGCGAGATGGCCATGAAATTCGCGCCCCACAGCAAGGCCACGATCACGGCGCAAATGATAGACAGGATCAACTGTGCACGGTAAGGCCAGACGAAACGCAGGGCGCGGAGGAAGTTTTTCATGTTCCAGGCCATCCCTTGCCGGGCGGTTGGTTCGTCCGGTCCATCCGGGACCGAAAAGAAGCCAGAGAGTCCTAGCAGATTTGGTGGCAGAACACAAGTTCAAGCCGACCATCTCGTTTTTGACTTTGCCCTTGACCGATTAAGGCGATCCGATATGGGAACTCGCCTCTTGAACTCCAGAATTGTGCCAACAGGCATGGAGTGAACCATGTTGGGGATTTGGCGGAGGATGCTGCTGTTGATCTCGGCTGGGGTTTGGTTGTCTTACACCACGCAAGCGGGGTGGGCCCAACCGGGAGAACCCACGGAGCCTCAGAATTCAACGTATTCACCCAGACTGGCTCCCTGGCTGCCTTCCCGGGAATCGCTCTGGTCAGAGCCCGTGGCCCAAGCACCTGGTCAACCCCAACAGCCGCCGCCCATACGTCCGACCCCGATACCGCAGCCGACTCAGCCCCGGACGGCTGCTCCAACTCCCCAACCGACGCCGCTTGCTCAGGACACGGCCGCTTCGCCGACGGGCCTGACCGAATCCATGGCGGACCTGCCGCAAGCCAGCGACATTCCCAACATGATGGGCGACTTCCCCGGCCGTCCGATCCTTCGCATTGTTTACGTACCGCAAGCGACCCGGCTTCAGCCAGACGATCCGAAGGGGACACCAAACCAGTTCCGTGAGCAGCCACGACTCGTTCCTAAGGCAGTCCGCGTGCCTGCTGCCAGCCGCACGTTCAAGATCGGCGAGAATGAAAGCCCAATGCCACGTGACCGCGCCTATTTCATGTTCAACTATTTCAACGACTTGTATGGCTCGATCAATCGCCGTGTAGCGGACCTTGGCCGCATCGACGAGCACCGCGAAAGCATCGGCTTCGAGCAGACCTTCTTCGGGGGCTGGTTTTCCGTGGGCGGACGACTGCCGTACAGCACTTACATGAGCAACAGCACGTTGCCCGGCGCCGGCGGAACAGAGCATGTCCTGGGCGATCTGACAGTTGTACTGAAAGCGGCTCCGTACCTGGACTTGGCCAGTCAAGACATCATCAGTGGTGGCATCGCCATTTCTTTGCCGACCGCTCAAGGAGTGAGCGGTCCGTTCAATAATCTTTCCGTGCAGCCCTACATCGGCTGGCTCTGGACCGTCGGAGACTTTTTCTTCCAAGGATTCCACGGAGTAGCAATTCCGCTCAAGGACGACGACGTGACCTTCGCTTTCAACTCCGTCGGGGTCGGCAATTTCATTCTGCGGAATCCGATGCCGGGGGCGTTGATCACGGGCATCGCTCCTACGGTCGAGTTCCACGTCAACAATCCGCTCAACCACCGCGGGGCTTTCGACTTCGCGGATGCGGCTGGGACACCTGATTGGATGAGTATCACACTGGGAACCACGTTTCAGCTGTTCCGACGGAGCATGCTCGCCGTCGGTGGAAACTTCCCCGTGACCGGTCCGAAGCCTTACGACTTCGAAATCCTGTGCCAGTTCAACTGGTTTTTCTGATCGGCTACTTGGACTTCAATTCCCAGGCGGGATCGAAAGGAGTGTGAGGATTCCGCAGGCGATCGACGGCCCGGGAAATCAGATCGAGGCTGGGCAGGTCATAGGAGCCATCGCGACTGTTGAGGAGCGGATAGAGGGTCTGGCAGACCTCGGCCCATTGTCGGGCTTCGTACTGCTGCAAGGCCCGTTCGTAAATGTCACGACGCTTGAGCCATTCGGGTTCGGGGTTGGTTCCGTGCAATTCGTACAGGTCCACGGGACTTTCGATGCCGACAACCCGGACGCGAGCCAGGCGTCGAACTGCGAACTGATCGCCGATCCGCTCCCGTGTTGCTCCCGTGATCAGCAGACGCACTCCTAACTGTTTGGTCGCCCCTTCGACCCGGCTGGCGAGATTGACGGTATGACCAAAGGGACCGTATTTCAGTCGCGTGTGGCTGCCGACGTTGCCGACCAGAGCCGGTCCTGTGTTGATACCGATTCCCAGGCCCAGCGTTCCTTCCAAAAGGTGCTTATGCTGCTCCGAAATGCGGGGCAGGTCATCGAACATCGCCAGGGCGGCTTGGCAGGCCAGCACGGCGTGATCGGGCTGATCGGTCGGGGCATTCCACATGGCCATCATGCCGTCGCCGGCGAAGTCCACGACCACGCCGTCGTACTCCCGTACCCGGGCCGTGAATCGGTCCATCGCTTCCTG
Source organism: uncultured Planctomycetota bacterium (assembly GCA_937944855.1). GTDB lineage: Bacteria > Planctomycetota > Planctomycetia > Gemmatales > HRBIN36 > JANWWR01. The sequence goes on along the minus strand of CALFAY010000005.1, from coordinate 164,283 downwards.
AACGAGCCGACAGGTATCCCGCGGCCCTAAACGCTCCGCGAGACGCGAGAAGCCCCGCAGGTCGCTGAACAGCACCGTGACTTCCCGATCCTGGCCTTCCAGCAGGCGCGGGTTTCGCAGCAGCTCACCGGCCAGACGCGGCGAGAAGAATTGCTCGAACTGGCTCTGTAACAAATGGACCTGCCGCTCCCGGGATTGCCGGGCCAGTCCGGCACCGGCTGCCGACGCCAGCAGTTGGACAATCAGGGCCTCTAAGGAGCCGATCCCTTGTAGCTTGGCTTGGTTAGTCAAGTTCCGGCAGCCATACACAAGCCCGACGATCTGGTCATCCGCATCGAAGATCGGAGAAGCGACGACGGCTTCAACGCCCATCAGGCTTCCTACGTGGCTCGGTTCCACGGAGGATTGATACACCGTGCATTTCTGGGCGAGCACGCGATTCAGGATAGTCCGACTTATCGGGGGGTATTCCTGATCGCGTTGATCCGGAAACGCCGCGGCACATTGCCAGTCGTCCGAGGACCGCAACAGGATAATGCCCCGGTCCAGGCCGATCAATTCGACGACGGCTCGGGCGGTGTCCTGATAGAATTCCGGCGAACCGGCGGCGCTCCGTTGCACCCGAATGATCTGCTCGAACCACTCAGCCAACCGCTCCGCCGGGGGAGACTCGCCCAGACTCATCAAGGTCTGGTGGGATCCTTTCCCCAGTCCGTCTCGGCTCACAGGGCCTAGCGTTCGCAGGGAACTGGCCCGAGACTCGTCAAAATGGTCGTGTTCCACTTTGATGAGGAACATGGCGATCCGCAGCGTCGCCGGAAGTTGCAAGTTGCGGATTTCGCCGGGAGCGATGACGGTCTGGTCCGTAAGCCGAATCGGGTTGGTCGAACTGAGGTTCTCGACCCGGATTATGCCTCCGGGCTGTTCCTGCAAACGCATGTGCGAACGGGAGACATACTCGCAATCCAAAATAAAGCGGGGGACGCCTTCTTGCCCCGCACTGCGACCAAACTCCAACGGTCCTTGCGAATGCTCTCGATGTTCCCGTTTTCCCGAACGGGGATCGAAAACTTCGACGTACAGCATGGCTCGCGGTCCCGGCCCGACTACCCTCCGTGCAGCTTAACCGCGGGAGAGAATCGCGGCAATGCGGATGGCGAACCGCGGCGGGGATGGCCAGAGGCGGTTGACATCAAAACGACGGTGGGAGCTTTTCGCTGCGCTGCCAGGCAGTGATGTACAGATCGGCGAGAAACTTCACTCCGCAACGGCAACGATCCAGAATGAAACGACGACTCTCCACGGTAGGGCGGTCGAAAGCTCCGGCGGCATCCAGAGCGTAACAGCGGTCGATATGCGCATGGGATTCGAGGATGACCTCTTTGACACGTTCCCACACGTGGTCCAGAGTCTTCGGTTCGATCTCCCGGCCGATCTCTTCCGCTGTAAAGCCGTTTTTCTCCGGGAAGGCGTCGATTTTGGCGTGGATGCCTTGCTGGAGCTTTCGACCCTCGGAGTCGCGGATGGCGGCTCGACCGTCGTAATCTACCGTGGTGTGCAGCGGCATGACAGCATCGCCGGCGTAGTGGGCCAGGATGCCGGCATAGACGACGCACTTCATTTCCAGGGCCGACCGCTCGGCATCCAGGTCGGCTTTTTCCTCGGAACTCAGTTGGCGACCCTCGGCTGTGAGTCTGGCTTCCCGTTCGCGGAACTGCCGGTAGTCGTAAAAGGCGATCGTCAGGCGATCCAGGTGTTCCATGATGGCGTAGGGAAGCATTCCCGCCCTTTGCGGATCGCCTCCCAATTCCAGAATCAGCTTGGCCGCTTTGTACCGATCCTCGGGTAGTTCCCGTCCCTTATAATCTTCGAGGTCGATATAGTGATCCGGCGATTCCGCCGAGCGGAGCACTGGTGTTTCGCGGTTCTTCCAGCGATCCGGCTCCCCGGAAAGGTAGCCAATCTGTTTTTTCGCGGCCCGGAAGAAGGCGGGAAGCTCGTCGGGCAGGCGGGACACTGCCGCCTCCGTGATCGTCCCGTGACCCTTGACCCACCAACCAAAGCTGCAAGCCTGAAAGCTCACCAACAGCAGGAGCGCAGTGACCAAACGTAGATTCATGACCGGCTCCCGATACGACCTGGAGATACCCTCTTTACTGGAACGATAAGATTTCGTCCCGTCCCGGACAGGGCGATGCCATCGTCCTCACCGAATCTTCGCGCGGACTCCGTCAAGCCAGCATTTCGGTGACAATCGAGGCGTCTTGCACTAGCGGTACGGGTCTTCCGGTGCGGTCGGTCAGTTCTGTGTGCAGGGGAATTCCGAGCAAGTGATAAACGGTGGCGAGGATGTCCTTCGGAGAAATGGGGCGTTCGGTCACAGTGGCCCCGATCTTGTCTGTCTTGCCAACGATCCGTCCACGGGCGATGCCGCCTCCCGCAAACAACTGCGTGTAGGCCTGCGACCAGTGATCGCGTCCACCGCCTTTGCTGTTGTTGAGCTTGGGCGTCCGGCCATGTTCGCTGAGGACAAGCACCAGCGTTTCATCCAACATGCCCCGGTCGTCGAGGTCTCGAATCAGCCCGGAGAAGGCCAGATCAAGTCCCGGAAGCAGCTCGTTGCGCATCTTGGGGAAATGGTCCCAATGCGTATCCCACGCGGACCCGGCCAGGGCGTACTCGTCCCAGATCACCGTCACGAACTTGCAACCGGCCTCCACCAATCGCCGGGCAGCCAAAGCCCCCTGCCCGAAGACGGTCATGCCGTAGGTTTCGCGGAGTTTGGACGGTTCTTTGTGCAGGTCGAGGGCTTGCCGCACCTTCTCCGAGCCGATGAGGGACAACGCCATTTCCCGGTAGCGGTCGTAGGAACGAATAGCCTGAGATCGCTCCAAATTTTTGCGGGCCAGATCGAACTGCTCGGTCAGCCGAAGTCGCCGGTTGAGCCGATCAAGCGTGATGTCCGAGGGCAGATCGGTCGAACAGGCCAACTCGAAACGGCTGTCGGGCGTGATTCCCAGATACGGCTCCAGAACCTCTTCGGTCTTGTCCTGAAGCGTCTTGACCATCCGCCGCGTGGCCGTCCCATGAAATTCGGTCCAGATCGGGTTCCAGGCGCTTCCCAAAAATGCCGCGTATGGACCCGCCCTTGGAACTTCGCCAACCCGGCGGCTGCTAAACGGCCAAGGCAGGGCGATATTGGGCGGAACCGGGGCTGGCTTGCGTCCGCCTTCTTGCGTCACATAGCTGACCACGGAACCTAGGAAGGGCCAATGCCGCGAATCGTGGGGATTCAGTTCCATAGCCACGTCGATGGCCGGAACTCCAGTCGTAGCGTAGGCGACGCCGTGGATTGGATACGGATGCGTCATGGACCGAACGACCGTCACGCGGTCCATGATCCGGGCCATGTTCGGCAGCAGTTCGCACACTGGACAACCCGGGAGGGATGAGGGTATCGCTCCGAACTCGCCTCGCACCTCCACGGGAGCGTCCGGTTTCATGTCCGCGAGTTCAAGCTGGCTTGGCGAACCGTACAGGTAAAGCAGAATGCAGGCCTTGGCCCGTCCAAAGCCGGGGATGCTTCTGTCAGGGGGGCTTGATTCAGCGGCTTTCAGGCTGTCTGCAAGCGACACGCCAAGAAGGCTCAGGCCTCCAGCGACTAGCATGTCCCGCCGAGAAATCCCGTTACACAACCGTTTCGGAGAGCCAAGCATGCGGAGCATGGCAGGATCCTACACAAGGCGCGAAGGCATTGCATTTACTGTTACCAACGTACCCATTGCGATGCGACGAAGCAAGCGGCAAGCGCGACCCGGCAGACGCTAGCCAGGAGTGCAAAGCTCCCATCAAGCATGAGCAGGGTTACTTTCAAAACAACGCGACGCCGATCCAGCAACCGGCGTCGCGTTCAGGTGCTCAATTCAGAGCTGATTTCAGCTCTGTTTTTCCTCGGAGGGAATCCCTTGTTGCTGGGCCGATTCGGTCGATTCTGAGGAAGCCGGTGGGGATGCAGCAGATTCCGCGGTGCTGGTCTGCGTGTCCGCGATGATCCGGGGCTGCTTAGGTTTCTTGCGGCCTTCCTTGCGGGGTTTAGACCGTTTTTCCTCGCCCTCCTTGAGCAGCTCAATTAACGCCGTAGGGCCAGCATCGCCGAGACGCCGTTTGTGTTGCTTGAGGATGCGAGTGTATCCTCCTGGCCGATCCTTGTACCGCGGGGCCAGCTCATCGAAAAGTTTGGCAACGACACGGACCGGGTCACGCTCCTGCCCTTTGTCGTCGGGAGGTAGCGGAACTTCCTTCTTGCCGCCGAGGCGAGCGATGATCAGCCGCCGGGAATGGAGCGTGTTTCGTTTCGCCAACGTAATCAGCCGTTCCACGAAGGGACGAAGCTCCTTGGCCTTGGGAACGGTCGTAACGATCCGCTCGTGAGCGATCAAGGCGCAAGCCATATTCCGTATCAACGCTTTTCGATGGCTGGCATTTCGGCCTAGGTGTCGGCCTCGCTTGCGATGTCGCATGGTTGTCCTTTCTCAAGCCCTTGACCCGTGCGGCTCAGTATGTTGGCTTTAGGATCCCGACAGTCCCACACCAGGCGCGGCAAGCCGCTTTGTCCGATCCGGCATCAACGCCGCACGGTGCTCGGCAACTTCATTCCCAGGCTCAGCCCGCGCTCGGCCAGCTTGGTTTTGACTTCCTTCAGCGTCGTTTCCCCGAAGTTGCGGACTTCCAACAATTCCTCGTCGGTTCGGATCACGAGGTCGCGGACCGTGGTGATCCCCTCGGACTCGAGGCAGTTGGTCGCCCTCACTGACAGTTCCAGCTCGGCCAGGCTCATGTTCAGTTTGCGTTCGAGTTCGAGATCGATCTCGGGACCGGCGGGCGTCTCGATCCGTTCTTCGACGGCGACCTCGGGACCGGGTTCCGAGTACGCGATGAACGGATTGAGGTGCTTGCGGAGAATCTTGGCCGCCTCCACGAGTGCCATCGGCGGTCGGACAGTGCCGTTGGTCCAGATCTCCATGATCAACTTCTCGTAGTTGGTCCGTTGGCCGACGCGAGTTTCCTCGACCTCATACTTGACCCGAACCACGGGCGAGAAGCTCGAATCGACCGGGATCACGCCAATCTCCCGGTCTCCCCGGACGTTTTCCTCAGCGGTGCGATAGCCGCGGCCGTTCTCGACCGTCATCTCCATCTGGAAGGGCACTTCGTCTGAGAGCGTGGCAATGATGTGCTCCGGATTGACGATCTCGACTGCCTCGTCGGTGATGATGTTAGCCGCCTTGATGACACCACGCTGGCAAACGTCTATGCGGATCAACCGCGGTTGCTCGCTGTGATTCCGAACCACGAGGCTTTTGACGTTCAGAATGATGTCCGTGACATCCTCGACCACGCCGGGAATCGTGCTGATCTCGTGTTGCACTCCGGCGATTTTCACCTTCGTGACGGCGCTGCCCTCCAGGCTTGACAGAAGAATCCGGCGGAGACTGTTGCCCACAGTCACGGCGAAGCCCGGCTCGAACGGCTCGGCAATGAATTTGCCATAGGTGTCGGTGAGTGTTGATCGGTCGCAGACGACTTTGGTGGGCAGCTCTAGCCCACGCCAATTGATCCGCATTGCAAATTCCTCCTGAAGGACTGTGTCGCTTGCCGGGGGCCTGACCGGCAAGCCTCGGTCCGCACGGAAGTTCAGCCCCACGCCGGCGACTGCCTAGCGTGTCGAGATTTCGATAATCATCTGCTCGTTAATGTTCCGGATCCGCTCATCCACGTCGTCCCGCGTCGGGAGGCGAACGACCTTTCCCTCGGGCGGGTCGGTGCTGACCCGTTCGAGGAACTCCGGCACCCGGACGTTGCTGTTCTTCAGCGCCTCGGCGACCACCTGACGGCTGCGCTTGTTGTCCTTGACGGTGATTACGTCGTTGACCCGTAAGATATAGCTGGGGATGTTGACCGTGCGGCCATTTACCTGAATGTGGCCGTGGGAAACCAGCTGCCGGGCGGAGGCCCGATTGATGGCGAAGCCGAGCCGATGAACGACGTTGTCCAGACGTCTTTCCATCAGGCTGAGCAATTGCTCGCCCGTGTTGGCCGGAGATTGCGAGGCCAGCTTGAAGAAGCGCCGGAATTGCCGCTCCAGAACGCCATAGAACCGCTTGAGCTTTTGTTTTTCCCGCAGTCGGATGCCATACTCGCTTTGCTTGCCGCGGCGCGTATGCATTCCGGGGGGCGAATTGCGTCGCTCCAGAGCACATTTAGGACTGTCGCAGCGGCTGCCTTTCAGGTACAGCTTGATTCCTTCGCGCCGGCACAGTCGGCAAACGGGATCGGTATAGCGAGCCATGTCGAGTCAGCTTCCTGAGAGTTCAGTAAAAACAGCAGTCACACGCGGCGTTTCTTCGGGGGTCGGCAGCCATTGTGGGGCAAGGGCGTCACATCCTCGATGGCCTTGATGACCAGACCGGCCGATTGCAGGGCGGTGATCGCCGATTCGCGGCCTGAGCCCGGCCCTTTCACTTGCACTTCCACTTCTCTGAGGCCGAATTTGGCGGCTTTCTCCGCAGCCACCTCAGCAGCACGCTGGGCGGCAAACGGGGTGCTCTTGCGACTACCCTTGAATCCCACCGTGCCGGCCGACGCCCAGCACAACACGTCACCGTTGGTGTCCGTCACCGAGATGATCGTGTTGTTGAAGGTCGCCTTGATGTGGACAATGCCCCGCGAAACGTTCCGCCTTGCTTTCTTTTTCTTACTCTTAGCCATAGCTTTCCGTGTGCTGGTGTTCCGTTCAGAGGAAAACGGAAACGGTTTCCGCGACTAGCCGCGCATCTCCTTGACGCCTTTCTTACCAGCCACCGTCTTTCTCGGTCCCTTGCGGGTCCGGGCATTGGTTCGCGTCCGCTGGCCTCGAACCGGCAAGCCGCGACGATGGCGGATGCCCCGGTAGCATTGAATGTCCTTGAGCCGATTGATACTCTGCTGCACCTGCCGACGCAACTGTCCCTCGACCGTATATTCGCGGTCGATGATGGCGGCCAGGCGACTGATGTCGTCGTCGCTGAGGTCTTTGGCTTTTCGCTGCGGGTCGATGTTGGCCTGTTCGCACAAGCGGGTCGCCAGCGTCGGCCCGATTCCGTACAGGTAACGCAGCGAAATGTGGATCGGTTTGTCGTTCGGGATGTCAACACCCAGCAAACGAGGCATGGTCTTCCACCAATCGGCTTTTTGTTGTCCAGCTTTCCGGCGGCCGCTCAGAGAGCAACACGCATCCAGTCCGTTATCCCTGACGCTGCTTGTGTCGGGGATTCGTGCAAATGACCCGAACTTTTCCGTGACGCCGCACGATTTTGCAGTTCTCGCAGATGCGGCGAACGCTCGATCGGACTTTCATGGCTCACCCGCCTTTCCCTTCCAGGCCCAAGTCTGGGCGCTGCTCTTGTGCCGCCCCCATTCGCGCAGCAGCGAAGAAGCGCAGAAGTAAACTCGTTTTGTAGCGAAAATGACCCCAGGCGGCAAGGTATCACTGCCGCTCCACCTGGGATCTCTCCGTATTCCAATTGGACGACCACACGAGGGCCGAGATTCATATCGGACAGACGATTTCCATTCTACGCCCGCCGACAGCGAGTCCAGTCCCTTTCCCAGTTTTTGCGGTTTCAGGGTCGGATGCGTTCCCGAGCCAAATGCCTGAAAGGCTGGTCGCATTGACCGATGTCTGAGAGAGACCTAGAATTACGCCAGTTATGAGTGCTTTCTCCCACAGCAAGGGGGGTCATGCCGCATGAAGGCGGAACAGCGTCACCAATTGCAGCAAAACGATCTGGCCGCCGGCATGGGCAAGCTGGTCCAAAGTGCCCAGGGTTCGAGCAGCATGCTGGTGGGAGTAGGGCTACTTCTGGTTGCAGTAATCCTCGCCTACTGGTGGTGGTCGACGAACACCGCCAATCGCATTTCGCAGACCTGGATAAATTGGTGGGAAGACCGCAGTGGGGGAGCGATTCTGGAGTTCATGCCTGAGGCCGAACTGAAGAAGGTTGCGGATCAGGCTCGCGGAACCGTGGCTGATCAGGCCGCTCAGTTGACCTTGGCCGACCAACTCTATGAGAAGGCGTACAAAACGATGTTCCGGGACTCCGCCCCGGCCGCCATGAAGATCTTCGAGGAAGCCTACGAGGTCTATGAGCCGCTGAGCCGCTCCGCGAGTTCCAGAGAGGTTGCATTACGGGCTTTGATGGGGGCAGGCCGATCCAAGGAGTCTCTGGGTGAATTGCCGAAGGCGGTGGAACTCTACCAGGCCGTCGTCGATCGGTACGGATCTTTGCTTCAAGCACCTGATGGAAAGGACCATCCTCTGGTGGCCGAAGCTCGGGTGCGGCTCAAGGCACTCCAGGACGGCGACGGCGTCGCGTTCTATGGAGGAGGCGAAGGACGGCAACCTTGGCCGCAGCGACTGCCTAAATCGGAAAAAATGAATCCGACAACGCCGCGCGGCGAATTGCCTCCCTTGCCCAGCAGCAATCTCGACAGCCCCTGATGCTCTCTGGCGGGTTACGCATACGCTTGGGCAGATCGCTTCGGATCTCGCCGCGAAGATAGGCCACGCTTGTCATGGACTTGCTCAAACAGGCACCCACCGACCAAGACAAGTCGGTGGACTTGACTATCAATGCCAAGGTCGCTGGAACCCGGCTCGACCAGTACCTCGTCGCCACTTTCCCCGGCCACAGCCGCTCGGCTATTCAAAGGGCCATCGAAGCGACGGCAGTTACCGTGAACGGCCAGCCGACCAAGCCCAGCTACCGTCTGCGGGACGGCGACCAGATCCGGATTTGGCTTCCCGATCCCGAGGCCCACGCTCCGGTTCCGGAAGACATACCGCTGGAAATCCTGTATGAGGACGATTTCCTGGTCGTCATCAACAAACCGCATGACATGGTTGTGCATCCAGCCAAGGGCAACTGGAGTGGAACTCTGGTCAATGCCCTGCGTTTCCACTTTGATCACCTGAGCGGACTCAATGGCGACTACCGACCGGGCATCGTGCATCGGCTCGACCGCGACACCAGCGGCGTGATCCTGGTCGCCAAGGAAGAGTCGGCTCACCGCGACCTCTCGATGCAGTTCGAAACTCGCAAGGTGTTCAAGGAATACCTAGCCATCACCCTCGGCGTGCTGGACCGGGACAGCGACTACATCGAAAAAGCCATTGGGCCCCATCCCCACGACCGGGAAAAGAAGGCGGCCTACTCCAAGCCGGATGAGGAGCGTGATATTAAGGAAGCTTGCACCTACTACGAAGTGCTGGAACGCTTCGACGACTTCACTTTCGTGAAGTGCCTGCCCAAGACAGGTCGAACCCATCAGATCCGCGTCCACTTGGCATGCACCGGCTGTCCGATCGTGGCGGACAAGGCTTACGGCGGCCGCAACTGTCTGCGGAAAAGCGATCTGGTCGCCGGAATTGCTCCCGAAGCTGACGAGATCCTGTTGTCCCGCCAGGCACTGCACGCTCATCGCCTGCGGTTTCAGCATCCCCGAACCGGCCGCTGGATCGAGGCCCAAGCTCGGTTGCCGGAGGACATGGAACGCACCCTGAAGGCGCTGCGCGAGCTTCGCCCTTGCCCGATGGTTGGAAAATCCAGGAAGAAATAGACCTTCCGGAATTTCGTTGCTTTCTAGTTGTTGCGGACCTGTAAGCAGCGTATATTAACACACGTTCAGTATCGGTCGGACTGGGTGGCGTTCGCGGTCGATGGCATTCGGCATTTCAGACGCTGACAACGCGGGCTGGCCAATAGCATGGAGCAGACAAGGAGTGAGTCATGGCCGAGGCGATGAATGACAAGAACATGGAGAAAGAGCTGCGATTGGCGATCAGCCAGATCGAGAAGCAATTCGGCAAGGGAGCCATTATGCAGCTGGGGGAAAATGCCCTTGCCGACATTCCAGGCATTTCGACCGGAGCGTTGAGTCTGGACATCGCCTTGGGCGGGCGTGGACTGCCGCGAGGCCGGATCATCGAGATCTTCGGACCGGAGTCGAGCGGCAAGACGACCCTGGCCCTGCACGCCGTCGCCAACGCCCAGCGTCAGGGCGGTGTGGCAGCGTTCATCGACGCCGAGCACGCACTTGATCCCGCCTGGGCCAAGCGCCTGGGCGTCAACCTGGAAGCCTTGCTGGTCAGCCAACCGTCCCACGGGGAGGAAGCGCTGAAGATCGCGGAGATGTTGGTGAAATCGAACGCCGTGGACATCATTGTCATCGACTCGGTGGCCGCCTTAGTGCCTCGTACCGAGGTCGAGGGCGAGATCGGCGAAGCGCACGTCGGCTTGCAAGCTCGCCTGATGTCTCAGGCACTGCGGATCCTGAATCCGATCATCGCCAAGACCAAAACCTGCATCATCTTCATTAATCAGATTCGCCAGAAGATCGGCGTCATGTTCGGCAACCCGGAGACGACGGCCGGTGGATTGGCTCTCAAGTTCTACAGCTCCGTGCGGATCGACGTTCGCAAGATCTCCTCGATCAAGGAGGGAGAGGAAACCATCGGGTCTCGCATCAAAGCCAAGGTGGTCAAGAACAAAATCGCACCTCCATTTCGGAGTGCCGAGTTCGACCTGATGCACGACCGCGGAATCAGCCGCGAAGGCGATCTGATCGATCTGGCCCTGGAAGACCGTCTCATCGATAAGAGCGGCGCCTGGCTGAACTACGGTGACACCCGCCTTGGCCAGGGAAGAGAGAACGCGAAGCAGTTCCTCCGCGAAAACCCGGGGCTGATGGACGAGATTGCCCAAAAAATCCTGGCCAAGCGTGGGCTGTTGTCCCAGGCAGCTGCCTCCTTGGATGAGGACGAGAGAGCCAACGGCCGGGCTGGGGAAGAACCTGCCCCTCGAAGCCGTCGTCAGGCAGCTGCGGAAGACCGTTGACCGACAGTTCGATGGAAAACGCCGCCTTTGGCAGGCATCGCGGTCCTGTGGGCGAAGACCGTCTGGAATCCCCGTAGCGACTAACCCATCGCATGTCGTCACCCACGCCGTGACTTGCCCGAGGTGATGCTCGGGACTCGGGCACGGTGAACCGATTAGAAGATCGCGGGCAGTTGACTTGGCGGCCAATCGCGGCCTATGCTTCAGTGGCGAAAAACGGCTTTAGCCAAATGAGAGCTTGGGGGAAACCGTGACCAGACTCTCCCGGGACGAAATCAAGGCGGCGTGCGAAGCGTTCTTTCTGACCGATGCCGTCCGGCCAGCCCCCGGCACTGCATTCGTACCGCAATCCGGTTATCGCCTGGGACGATTTCTGGACAAGGACACCGGCCAGTCAGTGCCGATGCTCGTGGCTTCGATAGCCCAAGATCGTCTGCTGGAAATCTTCGCGGACCTGATCGGCTATCTGGACGCTCTGGTAGACGTAATCCTCGAAACCAGCCACGATTCGGAGGATGGCCGCCACAAAGATCTCTGGCGGGAAAGCATCGACCTGCCTGTACTGCTTAGCCATGTCTGGGACTATGAAGACCTGCTTCTTGAAGACGGCTGCACGGGCATGGCCGTGCTCGAGTCCACGAGCGGCGTGGAAGTCCAACTGGACGAGCACAAGTTGCTTTATGTGTACGCGGACGATCTGGAGCCATTTCTGGCTGTTCTGAAAAAACACGGCGTCCGACGCAATGACCGCATGAAGCTGATCTGCGAAGTCGAACACCTTCATGCTACGACCGACGACTACAAACAACGCTTCGATGAGATGTGCCGCCGTTTCGGCGTAGCGTCGGATGCTCCTGCTCTGAATAGCTGAAGGTACGGCTGGTGGCGTTCCTGCCTCGCCGCCCTCTCCCGCGTCCCTTTCTCCTCGGCCTGCCGACCGTCATGGGAGCGTCAGGTCTTCGAATTGGAAAGGCACGGAATGCGACAGGATGTACCAGTCGTAGTACACCATCCGCTCCGGCTCCCCCGCCTTGCCGTTGTTTCCGAATGTGATGGAGCCGCTGAAGTTCGCCCCGCCGTTAAAACCGTTGCCTTCCCAGTTAGGGCCGTAGCACTGCCACTTGTTCCCGTTGGCGTCGGTCAGGACCAGCCGTTGGATGAGTTGATTGATCCAGGAGTAGTCCCGTTTGCCCTGCTGAGCGCCGTCTGTGAGGTTGATGCGGAACGTGATCTGTTGCCCGTTCTTGCTGATGCTCTCGATCTTGAGGCTGACATTGCCCTCTTCGAAGGTCTTGCCCTGGGCTTGCGTGACCTTATCGATGGTGATACGCGGTTTCTGCGAGGCGACAACGGTGACAGGGATACTGCCACGCAACAATTTGATCGTCTTGGACCCGGGAGCGGGCTGGAGATTCGCCTGGACTTCCTGCGTGAAGGCCCGATAACCGGAATAGTATCGCATCCCAACCATGTGCATCTGAGTGGGCAGCAGCAGCGGCTGGCCGAGGTCGTCGAACGCATCGGTGATGATCGGCTGGCCCCAGGTTAACAGGGGCAGCTTGGGCTCCACCGTCAGCCCCAGACGAATCGTCAAGGATTCGGAGCGACGGATCGGGGAGGCGGGAGCGTCCGCTGACCGAAGCGACCGCGAGGCAAACTCGATGTTCCGCGTGTAATTAAAGCCACGCACTGAGACACGGAATGGTCCGCTGACGTGGACAACTCCCGGAAAGCTGTCGCCGAACTCCAGACGGATCGTATCCATGTTGGGGCCGTAATAGCCCTCTTGGAATACCAATCCGGCCCGATTGCAGAACTCCTCGAAGGCTTGCCAGAAGGGAATATCTTTGAAATCCAACTCCAGAAGTTTGTTTTCGCCCATGTCCCCCGAAGCCACTTCAAGCTGATAGCCACAAGCCGCGGAGAACTTCTGCACGGCATCCTTGACTGGCTCGTTCTGAATCTTGAGAGTGACACGGGTTGGGGCCAAAAACTGGACCCGCTCCAGATTCAGGACGATTTCGTTGAGTTGTCTTTGGACTTCAGCATCTTGCACCTCGTCCAGGGCCTTTCGCAGTTGGGGCAGAAGATCGGGACCAGCCTTCTGCAAGGCCTTCAAGGCAGCGTCGCGGACTTGGAAGCTCCCGTCGCCCAGTTTCTTGACCAAGGCGGGAATGTCATTGGGCTGGAGCTTCGTTTCAGCCTTGGGACTTTCGTCGGCCAGAAGGGCGGTAACGAGCAGGGCGGGAATCACCAGAAACATCCAGCGGGGCATGGCGGGAACACCTCCGGTAGCCACCTGTGGGGATACCATGACTATACTGGACAAGCTCCGCAATTACAACTGATGGGACATGACCAATGCCGGATTCTGAAGTCGCTGGGACGTCAGTGCCGCCCTGTCTGGTCGTCACGTTGGGGGACGTGGCAGGGATCGGGCCGGAAGTAGTGGTCCGTGCTTGGGGCGACCCTCGCTTACACGCTTTTGCTTGCCTCACGGTCATCGGGGACGTGGGCATTCTGGAGCGAGAGGCTCGGCGCTGGAATCCGGCCCTCCGGGTGGAAGTAGTCGGCAAACCGGATAGCCTGCGTTCTTCGGAGCAAGTCCTCCCAGTCCTACAAGGCACCGCAGTGAAGCTGCATGACGTACGTCCTGGAACAGTAAGCAGCCGGGCCGGGCAGGCTTCTTACGACTTCCTTCGGCGTGCCGTGGAGTGCCTCAGCCGGGGGGAAGCCCGAGGCATGGTCACGCTGCCGATCCACAAGGAAGGTCTGAGGGCAGCAGGAGTTCCGTTTCCGGGCCACACCGAAATCCTGGCCGACCTGACAGGCACGACGCGCTTCGGCATGATGCTCTGGTACGGCGGGTTGGGTGTAACGCACGTCACCTTGCACATGGCCCTGCGGGACCTGTTTGTTCATCTGAGTGTAGAAGCGGTGTTGGAGAAGATTGACCTGACGGTTAAGATGCTGTCTCGGCTCAAGCGAGCCGAGTTGGGAGGGCGTCCGCCTCGCCTCGGCCTGTGCGGCTTGAATCCTCATGCGGGAGAGGGCGGACTGTTTGGGCGGGAGGAGATTGAGATCCTGGCTCCGGCAGTCCAAGCGGCCCAGGAGCGGGGCTTCGAGGTCAGCGGGCCTTGGCCCAGCGATACGCTGTTTCTACAAGGAAAAGACGGCAAACTGGATGGTATCATCGCCCTGTATCACGACCAGGGGCACATTCCCATGAAACTCTTGGCCGGATACCGTGCGGTGAACATCACACTAGGGCTGCCGATCGTGCGGACAAGCGTCGCTCACGGTACTGCCTACGACATCGTCGGCAAAGGGATCGCTGATCCGGGTGGGCTGATCGAAGCGGTTCGAGCGGCTGCCCTGTTGTGCGGCTAAGCATCATGAACACGACGATCTACTTGCTCAGGCACGCAGCCACGTCGGCCAACCTTGCCCAGCCCTATCGCCTTCAGGGCCGGGGGTTGGACATGCCCTTGGATCCGCTTGGGGTCCGCCAGGCTGAACTGACCCGCGATTACCTCGCGTTGCATCCCATCGAACGGGTGCTCAGCAGTCCTCTGCTTCGTGCTCGACAGACAGCGGAGATCGTTGCCCAGCCACACGATCTGGAAATTGAAGAGTGCCCGGAAATCATCGAATGCGATGTTGGACGCTGGGAAGGCAAGACCTGGGAAGCGATTCGCACCGAGGATCCCGAAGCCTACCGGCTCTTCGAGCAGAATCCTGAGACGCACGCTTATCCCGAAGGGGAGAGCTTCGGTCAAGTCGCGCAGAGAGCCAAGCGTTTTTTTGATGCCCTTTTCCGCGAGCAGAAAAGCGGCACCATCTTAGTTGTCAGCCACCACATCGTGGCGCGAGTCTATCTCGCCGGTCTGCTCGGCCTGCCTCCAGCCCAAGCGAAGCGGGTCAAGATTGATAATTGCAGCCTATCCGTTATCGAGCGCTTCGAAGGATCGACACGACTCGTCACGCTCAACGCAGCCTTTCACCTGATCGGGCTGGGAGCCGCAGCTTGACTGAGAACGCCTCACGGTCTCCGCAGCGGAGCAGTCGGATCCAGGGTAGGCTGATCACGCGAGGCTTCCGCTTCCTGGCGAGAGAGGCGTAAGATATTCTGCTCACGGGTTTGCAGAATGACGCTGGGATCGAGTTCCTGGGCGGATTCGATCTCTGCATCCGAGGGCCGGAAGACTTTTGCCCGATCTTCTAGCGATGCCGGCGGACTCAGCACGGGCTTCTCGTATTCCACGGCCACAAGGAGCTCGTCCGGCCCTTCAGGGACCGCGGGTCCCCACCACTCGATCCGACGTGGAAATAGCGTCTCCTTGTCCAACTGCAAGCGGCACAGGCGAGGTACGCGAATAAAGCCGGTTCGTTTCGTCCACAGTTCACGCAGGTCGGGTCCGGAACTGCCTTCCTTGCGCGGAGGAGCCAATCGGTCGAGAAATGCCTTGGACCACTCACCTTCCAAAACGTATACCGGGCTGCCGTCCGCTAGCTGCCCGGCTTTCACTCCCGACCAGACAAGTTTCTCTTTCAACTCCGCCAAGATCCCCCGGGGACCAAGGAACCCATGCTCGGCGTCGTCATCGCGGAGCAACTGGACTGTCAGTTCCGGTCCCAGGAGGGTTTTGTCAATCTGATTCCGCGCTTCCAGGAGTTTGGCCAAGGTGTAGGTTCGGATCTCGCGGCCTGGTCCGTTTTCCAGAATCCGCCAGATTCGCTGGCCGTCACAGTGGATGCGGAGTTCCCCGGGGGAGTTGCCGACTTTGACGCGACAGGCATACAGGGAAGCCTTCATTTCTGGGTCGAGAATGTGCTTGCCTTCCGAGATGTAATGCCGATTCCGAGCGAAAACATGGTGCCGGAAGGAAGTCTCCAACCAGGGCAGCTTGGCCAGATTGTCCAGACAACCGTCCAGGAGCGAAACAGGTTCGACCGGGCGTTCTTGCGTGGAGTACGCAGACCCAACCAATACGGCCAGAAAAGTTGGCAGAACGAATGGAAGGCAGCGCATACGTCGCCTTTTCCGGATTTGTCGAAAGAATCGCTGTCCTGCTGGCCGAGTATATCCCCAAGGATGCAGTGCAACAAGTTTGCGCTCGGCATCCGTGCTGGGATGGAGACGGCAGAACGGTCACCTGGTCCGATTGGGTGGCCGCGTCCATGCGGATGGGACCTCGGGCCTCGTCGGTGCGGTAAAGCACCCTACGCCTGATTGAGGGGGATGAGATGAAACGAGCAGCGGGGTTGCTGGTCACTCTGGCCATCGCGGCCGGATGTGCCTCTACCGGAGACATGGTGGGTTATCCCGGAGGCGGACTGGCCGGCGGTCCGACGGTCGGTTCTCTGCCCCACGCGCCCCCGGCACCGCCGCCGTTGCGCGGGGCGGTCGGTCCTTGGGGAGAGACGGTTCGCATGACGCCGCCGGTTGGGCCGCATGCTCCCGGGGCGGTCGGTCCCGTTGGTCCCGAAGTCGTCCAGGCGACCATGCCGCCCGGGGGGGTTCCCGGCGTCCTTCCGGCCGTGGGCTTGCCTGGACTGCCCGGAAGCGTGATCCCTGCAAGTGGTGTCGTCCCGGCGGGAGGAGCATCGGCTGGCAATACGGCGCCGGCCTTTCCAGTGGCCCGGACCCAAGTTCGCTTCGTCGGTCCCGCCGGTGCCAAAATCGGCTGGTATGTTCCCGGCCCGGCGGGCAGCGACGGCAAGCCGGTCCTGTTGCCGCATCAGTTGGACGTTCCCGGCCGTTACAACTTCCTTCAAGCTTCGATCTATCGCCTGAAGCTGAGTGACGTGCCCGGTCGCCTGGGAGCTTTCTATCCGACGTTGGAAGTCGTGCCCGGCAATCCGAAGACCGAAGCATTTCTGGCTCACAACGCCATCCCGGTCGAATTCACCGAGGAGGACTTCGACCAGGTGGCTGCGGGCAACTATATCACGAAGGTCATCTATTTGCCGGATCCGCAATACCAAGCCCAATCGGACGGCGGCGTAGATACGCTCGTCTCTACGCGTCTGGAGCCGGGACAGGATCCATGTGCCGAAGCGATGAAGCGTGGGCACATCCTGTTGGTGGTCCGACTGGGAGGCATTGACCTCGAGACAGCTAACACACCCGCTCTGGATAATCCTGGACCGTTCGGCATGCCGCGGGCGATGGGAGGCCCGATGCCGATGTCTTCGCCGACGCACATGCTGCCGCCGGCGACAGCAGCGGTGCCGCCCACACTGCCGGGCATCGTGAACCCCGTACCGGCCGGTATGCCGCCGACGCCTCCAGTGGTGACGCCGCCGGTGCCCCGGTTCGATCCGCCGCAGGCTGCTCCGCCCGGACCGATGGTTCCGGCCAAACCCGGCACCCTGCCGCCTCCCCCGGTCCCAGGGGCGGCCAGCGACGCCAAAGCATCTGGAGTCCAGCAGACCGCTTATCAGATTGGCAGCGACGGACGCCATTACCCCGTGCCCGTGCCGACCATACAGGAGGTTCGTTTCCCTCAGACCGCCATTCCGGCTCCTGCCAAGGCAAGTAGCTGCACGGAGTGCGAAGGAAAGAAGCGACGAGGGATCTTGGATGATCTGTTTGGGCAGTGACACCTGCGTTCGGCTGACCGGTTCCAATCCGCGGGGCAGAATCGGCTGATGCACCAACGGGGGCAACGACGACCGTATCGGGGAGGCGTTGCCCCCGTTTGTTTCGGACGCGGGATCGCGGACCTGCCGCAGATGGAGAGGCAGAACAGGATGCGGAGCATGACCGGCCCTACCAGGTTCTCGGCAAACGTTCCTGCAACCGCACTTGGCTTTGCTTGTGCGCTCATAACTTTATGGATGTCCCAGAACGCCGCTTGCCTGGCAGAGGACAAATACGTTGTCCTGCAACGGTCCGAAGTTAAGGCTCCGCTGCTGTTTGTGCGCGTTCAAGGGCCGGACGGAGTGGCGGTCACGTTTTTGGACGCCCGCGGTGGCCGAACTTTTGATCTACCCGTCACGGTCGGTCTGCGCCCCAGCTACATCTACCGCCTTCGTTTGACAGGCTTTCCCAATCGGCCGGGCGTGACATTCTACGCCAGCCTGGAAGTACGCTCCACCTTGCATCTTCCCCCGCGTCAGAAGGCCAGCGACTTTCCCGCTCCCGTCTTGTTCTCAGAAGCAGACGCCGAGATGGCTCTGGCCGGCGTGCTGGTCACCAAAGTCATCGGGTTGGAGGACGCCGAGAAAACCACCCTTGGCCCCTTGTTTGCTGGTCAGCCGGCCGAGGTCCGCGTGAACTCCGACGAAGATCCGATTGCTTACGCCAAGTCTCTGGGCCGCCCGTTGTTGATCGTCCGCATGGGAACCCGAGAGCCTGAGCCGGCCGAGGTCGCCCGACTTGGTCCGGGAATGATCCTGTTTCCCGACATGGCCTCGCTGCCGCCTCCTTCTCCCAACCAGCTGTTTCACAAAGTACCACCCGAGCTTCCGCTCAAAGGTCTGCTGGATCCGCTCGAAGAATGTCTCCGCGACGGCGGCGACCGCGGCGAACCGGTGCATCTCAACTCGACGGGCCGATTAGGCGGTCTCGATCCCAGCGACACCGTGGCGGAGTATTGGGACAGTTGCGGTCGGCTGAAACTGAAGCCGTCAAATACTGTGTGCATCTTCGTGCCCCGCTGGTTCGTCGTCAACCATGAGACAGGCCTGTCTCGCTTCGACGCGGCCAAGGCGCTGAGCGCTGTGGATGCAAGTAAGCGCCAGGATCAGCTTGCCGAGCGGCAGACTCCGAAACCGCTCCGAGGTTTGAAGGAGGCCGAGAATCTACGATTACGCCAACGCCCGGAAGCCGCCCGGAGCACGGATCGGGCAACTCGCGTAGAAACCATCAAGATGCTACAAGGAACGGAAATCGATATCGGTCTGGCAGCGTACTTGGGAACCAAGCAGGCCCAAACCTTGCGAGACGAGGACAAGCTGCGACTTGCCCGCCAGTTCAAACTCGCTCAGGAGCTTCAGAAGCGGCAGTCACCAGCGGCGACACAGTCCGAAAGCGGTCCACAAGCAGTCGGCCGCGTCGTCGGTCTGGGTCAGGTCACCGGGTCAGCGGATCTGCGTGAGTTTAGCTGCATCTGTGGACCAGCTCACCCCGAGCTGCCGGATAAGCCTCTGTATCTCTGCAAGTGGGCCTCTACCGATGCTGCCCAGGTCGGCGATGTGATCACTTTTTACATCAGGTATGTCAACCTGAGCGGAAAGCCGATCCACGACATCGCGATTACTGACAGCCTGACGGGTCGGTTGGAATACATCCCTGGCTCCGCCCGATCGGATCGGGAAGCTGTATTCGTGACCCAGGAAAACGAAGCCGGTTCACTGATTCTTCGCTGGGAGATTCGTGATCCGCTTCCCCCCGGTCAGAAGGGTGTGGTCAGTTTCCGCGTTCGGGTTCGCTGATGCAGCGGCGAAGCCAGTTCGTTGAGTGACGCCCCTTTGTCCGAAACCTCCTCCGCCCGCTGTTCTTGCCTTCCTTCCGCAAAGCGATAAAAGCGTGTCCGATCTTGAGAAGTTCCGGTAGCCGTTGTCCAAATCGCGTCATACAGTAAGGCCCGTAGTCAAGCCTCATCGAGTGCCGAAGACCGGGAGAAGTGTCCGTGGACTTCGATGCCTGGCCAGTGATTCGGGCCGTGGTCGCCTCCCTGTTGCTCGTGACCCTGGCAGCCGGTTCGGCGATCATCTTCATCTGGATGGAACGTAAAGTGGCCGGTCGCATCCAGGACCGGCTCGGACCGACCCGGGTCGGCGGCAAATTCGGTTGGCTTCAGACCATAGCCGACGGCATTAAACTGATCGCCAAGGAAGACATCATCCCCGCCCATGCCGACCAGTTACTCTTCCGCATCAGTCCGTACATCGCCTTTGTCGGCGTGCTCTTATCCTTTCTGGTCCTGCCGTTCGGCCGGGAGATCGTTGGCCTGCCGATGAACATCGCCGCGTTTTTCATGCTGTCCGTCCTCTCGACCGAGGTTTTCGGCATCATCCTGGCTGGATACGGTTCCGGCAGCAAGTGGTCGCTCTTCGGAGGAATGCGGGAAGCGGCCCAGATGGTCAGCTATGAAGTGCCCCGAGCCTTGTGCGTTGTCATTCCAGTGATCGCAGCCGGGACTCTTGACCTCCAACTCATCGCTCAACAGCAGGCCGGCTTCTTCTGGAATTGGCTCATCTTCCACGATCCCTTCCAGTTCCTCACTTTTTGGGTCTTTTTCACGGTGGCGACGGCTGGTTGCAAGCGGGCGCCGTTCGATCTGGCGGAAGCGGAAAGCGAACTGGTGGCGGGCTTTCACACCGAGTACAGCGGTTTCCGCTGGTGCTTGTTCTTCATGGCCGAATACGGGGCCATGTTCGCCGCCAGCGCCTTGGCGGTGACGCTTTTCCTGGGAGGATGGCACACCGGACTGTTTCCCGCCGACTTCATGCCGGGCGATTTCCAGACGCCGTTGGGCATCCTCGCCAGCATCCTGAGTGTGATCGTGCTAATCGCCAAGAGTTGGATCCTGGTCTTCGTGATGATGTGGATCCGCTGGACTCTGCCGCGTCTGCGGATCGACCAGGTGATGATGATGTGCCTGAAGTATCTGGTGCCCATCAGCTGTGCGTTGTTGCTTCTGGCCAGCCTGTTGCCTCTGACGTGGAACACCCTCCGACTGCCGGGGTTGCGGTTTCGCAATCCTCCAGCCGTTCCGGCTCTTCCCGCGAGGCAGCAAAACCCGGCCCAGGAAACGGGGCACTACACGGCGGCGCTTGGTCCCTCTTTCCGAGAGCATCAGCCTGACTTAACCGGCGGAGAGCCGCATGAGCTTCGCTGACTTCCTGTTTTGGATCGTGGCGCTGTGGACTGGCCTGTCCGCCGTGATGGTCGTCGTCACGCAGAACATCGTCCGGGCGGCGTTGTGGCTTCTTTTCACCCTGGCCGGAACCGCCGGTCTCTTCTTTCTCCTGGGGGCCGATTTCGTCGGTGCGGTGCAACTGCTCGTGTATGTCGGCGGCATTCTCATTTTGCTTGTGTTCGGCGTCATGCTGACGGCCCAGGGACCGTTCGTCAATCTGCGGGCGGGAGCCGGCGAATGGGCCGTGTCCATTGTGGTAGGCCTGTTGCTGCTGGGGCTGCTCGTCAGTGCTTTCCTGATGACCGATTGGCGATTCCTCCCGGCTCAACCGCCTGACCCTGCCCATAGCCGCTATGTCAACGATCTGGGTCTGGCCCTGCTTGGTTCTCGGGACGCGACGCCGCCGGGAACATTGCCCGGGGCTCCGGGACCGGAACCAGCCGAACGCAGCCGAGTGGCTTACCTGTTGCCTTTTGAAATCGTCTCGGTGCATCTTTTGGTGGTATTGATCGGTGCGGCTTATCTGGCCCGTGCGCGACGCCGTCGAGGAGCCAGGACATGACTTCAGTTGGCTTGCAGGAATGTCTTCTGGTTGGTGCGGTGCTGTTTGTGGCCGGCATCCTGTGCATGGTCACGAAGCGGAACGCCATCGGTATTCTGATGGGCTCCGAACTTGTGCTTAACGGAGCCAACGTCAACTTCGTGGCGTTCGCGTACTTCCACGACCTGTTCAACATCGAGGGCCAGATCTTCGCATTGTTTACCATCGTCATGGCAGCAGCGGAAGCCGCTATCGCTCTGGCTATCGTGCTCAACTTTTACAACAACCATGTGACCGTGGACGTGGACGCCGCGGAGGACCTCAAAGGCTGAACCGGCTCGCGATTTCGCTCGCAGCTGGGCAGGTGGTGGATGGTTCGTTGTTGCGGCGATTGGTGAAACTCGATCAGCGGAAGTATCGGCATGGACTTCGACTACGGTTTGCTTTACGTCGTTGCCACTCTTTTGCCGCTGACCTCTTTTCTCATCCTCTTTCTTGGCGGAAGACGGATGGGAAGGCTTGGAGCGTACATCGCCACCGCAGCCATCGGGTTGTCCTGCGTGTGCAGCCTGATCGGAGCGACGGCCTACTTCCTGAATCGACCAGAACACCACGGCCATCACGGGACCGTCCACGGTCACCACGGTCACGGCCATGATCACAACCATGCCGCTCACGGGGAGAAGCAAGCAGATCACGGGCACGATCACAAAGCCGACGCTCACGAGACACACAAGGACGAGCACGATCACGGCCCCCCTTGGCGTGGCAGCATCTACTGGGCCTGGGTCGGTTGGACCGGCGACAAGCCCTCCATGCACCTGGAACTGGGCTACCATGTGGACGGCCTGACCGTGCTCATGTTCGTCATGGTCAGCTTCATTGCCACGCTCATCCACATCTTCTCGATGGGCTACATGGCTGAGGAACTGCAAGATCGGGTCGAAGACCATCAAGCCCACGTCACCCGCAAGGGCCGCTACTCCCGTTTCTTCATGTTCCTGTCGCTGTTCTGCTTCTCGATGCTCAATCTGATCCTGGCCAACAACCTGTTTCAGGTGTTCGTAAGCTGGGAACTGGTCGGTATCTGCTCGTACCTGCTGATCAGCTTCTACTACGAACGCCACAGCGCTTCGACGGCAGCGAACAAGGCGTTCATTGTTAACCGCGTCGGCGATGCGGGCTTCATCATTGGCCTGCTGATTTTTTGGACCTACTGCGGCACCTTCAATTTTGAGGAAATCTTCGGTCAACTGCGTTGTCCGCCTGCCGATGCCCACGGCAAGAATTCGCTGGCCGGACAGATCGTGCGGGGTCGCTTCGTTCCCGAACACGATCTCGGAGAGCGGAAATACCTCGCTGTCGTGGAATTCCGCCTGGACGTGGCCCAGTTGGAAAGGGACGCCGCATTTGACAAGGCGACGCTGGAAAAGCTGCGGACGCTGAACGGGAAGTCCTTCGCTCGGGCCAAGACCTTCCGAGACGCCCTTGAAACAACTCTTGGTCAGGAGGAGTTCGAGAAGCTCGAAAGCCGATTGCTTGTCGCCGGTGCCCGAACGATCTCCGAAGGCCCCGTAGCAGTGTTGTTTCCTCCGGAGCCGGGGGATCATCCGCACGGCGTCGGCCCGGATGCAGAAAAGTTCGACGACGGCTACGGCGACGGCATCTACCTCGCGGTCGCTCCCAAGCCGAACCAATACCGCTCAATGCCTTACTGGCTCCTGGTCCTCGGCGGCATTGGCATCTTCCTCGGCTGTGTGGGCAAGTCAGCGCAGTTTCCGCTTCAAGTCTGGTTGCCCGACGCGATGGAGGGGCCGACGCCGGTCAGCGCTCTGATCCACGCCGCGACAATGGTGGCCGCCGGAGTTTATCTGGTCGGTCGAGCCTTTCCGCTGTTCGCACCGGATGTTTTGGTGATTATCGCTTATGTTGGCTGCATCACCGCGTTCGTAGCCGCAACCATCGCCATCGTTCAAACCGACATTAAGAAAGTTCTGGCCTATTCCACGGTCAGCCAGCTGGGCTTCATGATGCTGGCGTTGGGAGTCGGCGGCTGGGCGGCCGGTCTGTTTCACCTCATCACCCACGCATTCTTCAAGGCCCTCCTGTTCCTAGGCTCTGGCAGCGTCATCCAGGGCTGTCATCACGAGCAGGACATGACCCGCATGGGCGGCCTTTTCCCGAAGATGAAGATTACCGCCGTGACCATGCTCGTCGGCGTGCTCTCGATTGCCGGCACTCCCTTGTTCGCCGGCTGGTACAGCAAGGATGCCGTGCTGGCCAGCGCGTTGAGCTTCGTCACCCTCCGGCCGCAGCACCTGCTCCTGTTTCTCCTCCCGCTCATCACGGCCGGGCTGACGGCGTTTTACATGTTCCGGCTCTGGTTTCTGACCTTTACCGGCAAACCGCGTGATGAACACGTTTTCGAGCATGCTCACGAATCGCCCTACGTCATGACCGTGCCGCTGATAATTCTGGCGTTCTTCAGTGTTACCGTAGCCTGGGGCCTCAATCCGCTGGATGCGACCGGAAGCGCTTTGGAACATGCCATTCACCACGAATACCCGGCAGCCATGCCGGATCGGGTGGCCGAGGACGAAGCGAAGGTCAAAGCCGAAATCGGAAACGACGGCATTCTCCCGGCCTTGGTCGCCTATCAACTCGACAAGAACGCCTATCTGAACGTCTTGCACCTGCCGAGCCTGCACGAGTTAGCGGGAGGCTTGGCCCTGTTGGCTGCGGGCATCGGCATTGCGATGGCTTTCGTCGTGTACGGCTTCGGCCTGCTCGATCCCGCTCAGACCAAGGCGCAGTTCTTCAGCGTCTTCCGCTTCTTGTGGGAGAAGTGGTACTTCGACGATGCCTACGACGTGATGTTCGTTCGACCAGCTCACGTCGTCGCCGGATGGGCACGGTGGTTCGACCTGAAAGTGATTGACGGGATCATCGACAATCTGGCCTCAGGTACCGTGCGGCTGTCCTGGTTCGACGGTCGGTTCGACCTGGGCATTATCGACGGCTTGGTGAATCTGACGGCCAACGTCGTGTACGGCGTGGGCAGCTGGCTGCGGATTTTCCAGACCGGCTCGATTCGCAATTACGTCTTGTTCCTGGCTTTGGCTGCCGTCGGCATTGTGGCAGTGCTGTCCTACGTGGTCGCACTTGCAGGATAACCCACCATGAACGAACTCGATCTCTGGATCATGACGGGCATCATCTTCACGCCAGCAGTGTTTGCCCTGCTGCTGCTCTTGCCAGTCTTTGGCAAGGGGCGGGAAGACCTGATGCGCTACACGGCCCTGGTCGGCACGTTCATCACCCTGCTGCTGACCATCCTCCTGTTCATTGACTTTCTCGGCATGATGGACCAGTTCCTTCCCACAGGCCACGTAGAGAAGACGCACCTGGGCTACCGGATGGACCAGGCGGCGGTGCAGGATGTTGAAGCCCGCAAACCCTACGACCGCGATCTCACTGCCCGCGTTCGCTGGATCGAACGGTTCAACATCGACTACGCCCTCGGCGTGGACGGCATCAGTATGGCTCTGCTTTTGCTGACGGCCTTGCTCTCGTTCCTCGCCCTGATCGCCAGTTGGAACATCGAGCATAATCTCAAGGGCTATCTGGTCCTCTACTTGATCCTTGAAACCGGCATGTTGGGCACATTTCTCGCCCTGGACTTCTTCCTTTTCTACATCTTCTGGGAAGTGATGCTGTTGCCGATGTATTTCCTCATCGGCATCTGGGGCGGACCCCGCCGGGAATATGCCGCCATCAAGTTCTTCCTCTACACGCTGCTGGGAAGCGTCTTCATACTCATCGCCATCTTGGGCTTCTACTTCAAAGACCTGAGCAGTTTCGAGGAGCACCTGAAAACCGAGATGACGCAGGCGAAGGCCGCGGCCGATGCCGCCCAGGCCGGGCCGAACGATCCGCTGCGACGTCAGGCCGAGGCGGCGGAGTTGGAGTGGAAGGCCGTTCGCGCTCTAGTCGAACGGGAGAAGACCTCGGCAGAGGCGCCCGTCAACACGTTCGACATCTTTTTGCTGCACAAGCTGGGGCGGGAATCGTCCAAACTGCTGGCTCGGGTGGACGAGGCCGAACGGAACTTCGCCAAAGCCCTGGAAGCGACCGGCAGCGATGCCGCCGATCAGGTCCGCCAGGCGCGTGAAGCGGTTGATGCCGCCCGTTCCGCCGTGGAGAAAAACAAGGATTGGTTGTTCAGCCGCGATTTCCAAATGGTTATGTTCCTGCTGCTATTCATCGGCTTCGCCATTAAGGTGCCGATGGTGCCGTTCCACACTTGGTTGCCGGACGCCCACGTGGAAGCCCCGACTCCGATCTCAATGATCCTGGCCGGTGTGCTCCTGAAGATGGGCGGGTACGGCATTCTTCGCATCGCCTACCCGATCTGCCCGTTGGCGGCCTACGAACTTGCCTGGTATCTGGGACTGTTCGGGGTCATCAGCATCGTGTACGGAGCGTTCGCGGCGATGGCCCAGACCGATTTCAAGAAACTGGTTGCCTACAGTTCGGTCAGCCATATGGGCTATGTGATCCTGGGCATCGCCGTCTGGACGACGTTGGACCGCTCCAGCTTCTGGTCGTGGGGCATGAACGGTGCGATGTACCAGATGCTCGCCCACGGCATTTCTTCCGCAGGCATGTTCTTCATGGTGGGCGTAATCTACGACCGTGCCCACCACCGGGACTTGAACCGCTTCGGAGGACTGAACAATGCCATGCCGGTCTACTCGGCCCTCAGTGCGGTGATTTTCTTCGCTGCTCTGGGACTTCCTGGGTTATGCGGTTTCGTAGGGGAATTCTTCACGATCCTGGGTACCTGGAATTTCAGCGTGGTCTTTGCCGTGCTGGCGGCATTGACAGTAGTCATTACCGCTGCCTACATCCTGTGGACGCTCCAGCGGGTGTATCTGGGATCGAATCCGGCCTATGAGGGCTATCCGGACATCAACGCTCGAGAACTTCTAGTGGCGGTTCCCCTCGTCATCCTCGCGGTAGTCATGGGAGTCTATCCGAGCTTGATTCTGTACTGGATGGAACCGAGCGTCACTGGGCTGGTCCGGAGTCTCGCAAGCATCTTTGGGTCATAACTCATGCTGCCGACGATCAACCTCGCAGAATTGCAGAGCAGCCTGATCGCCTTCGCGCCGGAGTTGCTGCTGGCCGGTGGCATCGTCGTCCTGCTGCTGCTCCGCATGGTGCCGAGCCTGGAGCGGCTGCATCTGGGCTACCTGGCGTTGTTCGTAGTGGTCGCTGCTCTGGTCGCGTCGTGGATCGAATGGGTTAACGGCGAGTACGACACGCGTCCCGCATTCGCGGGGATGGTGACAGCCGATGCCCTTACGGTCTATATGCGGCTGTTGCTGCTCGGATTCACGGGCCTAGTCATCATCTTGACGCTGCTGACGGGCCTGCCGGAACGCGAGGAGTCGTGCGATTTCCAGGTTATGCTTCTCGGGGCGACACTGGGCATGTTGCTGATGTGCTCGGCGACACATCTGCTCATGGTGTACATCGCGGTCGAGATGGCCAGCTTGCCCAGCTATGCCCTGGCGGGGTTTCTCAAGCTGCGTCGCCAGAGCAGCGAGGCTGCACTGAAGTACGTCGTGTACGGAGGGGCCGCTTCCGGCGTGATGCTTTACGGCATCAGCCTCCTGGCTGGTCGTTTTGGGACCGGCTACCTTCCCGAGGTCGCGGCAGGCTTCGCCGTGGCCATGCAACGGGGCCCAGTGGACGCCGCCTTGCTGGTCGGCCTGCTCATGATTCTCGTCGGACTCGCCTTCAAACTTTCGGCAGTCCCGTTCCACTTCTGGTGCCCGGACGTATTCGAAGGTGCTGCGGCTGAGGTGGGCGCGTTTCTCTCGGTGGCTTCCAAAGGAGCAGCCGTCGCCCTGACGGGGCGATTCACCCTGGCGATGGTCGGCGGCCTGCCGAACGAGTGGGCGACACCCGAAACGTGGCAGGGCGTTGCCATCTATCTCGGACCTGCCCTAGCCTTCCTGGCGGCCATCACGGCGACCTTTGGCAACTTGGCTGCCTACGCCCAGACGAACCTGAAGCGGCTGCTGGCTTACTCCACGATCGCCCATGCCGGCTACATGCTCATGCCGCTGGCCACCCTGACCCGCGAAGGCCTCGATGCCGCCTTGTTCTATCTGATTGCTTACCTGTTCATGAACCTCGGTGCTTTTGCCGTTGTCGCCATCCTCCGCGATCAAACCGGCACCGAGGACCTGAGCGGCTACGGCGGCATGATTCAAAGAGCGCCGGTGCTGACGGTGACGATGGCGGTTTTCCTCCTCAGTCTGGTCGGTCTTCCCCCGCTGATGGGCTACATGGTCAAATTCCAGATCTTTGCGGCGCTGTGGAAGTCGTATCAGGATTTCAACAACACGGGTCTGGTGGTGTTGCTCGTGATCGGTCTGCTGAACACGGTGATCAGCCTGTTCTACTATGTCCGTGTTCTCAAGGTCATGATCATCGACCCTGTGCCCGAGGGAACTGCTGGCCTAGTGCGGATTCCGTCCGGCCAGATTATTTTCGTCACCCTGTTGGCGGTGGTGGTGACCGTCGGCATCGTGGCCTGGGATCCCCTGGCCCTTCAGGGCAGCGGACGAGCCGTCAGTCAGTTCCGGCCGATCAAGCCTGCTGGTGCCCCGTCAGCCTCCGCACCGGCAGCCGCGGTTTCTGCGAGGTGACGGATCCATGACACCCAGGCAGTTGACCATCCTCAACCGCATCCTGGTTCGCCACCTGAGTTCGCTACTCCAGTACATCCCGCAGGCTCAGCCGTGGGTGCCGCCGGAGCAGACTGCCATCATGGAGCAACTGGAGAAGCTGATCGAGGAAGAGAAAGAGTCCTGTAAAGGCTTGTCCGATGCGATCATTCAAGCCAAAGGCGTCCTCGCTCCCGTGCGGTTCTCGCCGGCCTTTGGTTCAAGCCATTACATGGCGTTGGAGCGCTACCTTCGCTGGCTTGTGCCGTTTTACCAATGGATGCTGAGCGAGGACGAAAAGGACCTTGCAATGCTCGACGACGAATCGGCACGTCAGGCCGCGGAACCCGTCGTGGAGATTGGCCGTAAGCATCTCAAGGACTTGGAAAGGCTGGCTGAGGAAGCCTCGCGTTCTCCGGCTGCCGCAACGGTTCGTTGATCCTTTGCTCCCGACTGCCCCTGACGCGAAAGGCCGGTCATGGCCATCGTCTGGATCGACACTCATGCTCATCTCGACGACCGGGCCTTCGCGGGCGATTTGCCAGAGGTCCTGCAACGTGCGACGGCTGCGGGGGTCCAACACATTCTGACCGTCGGGACTACTGCTGCATCCAGCGAACGAGCGGTCGAATTGGCTGAAGCGTATCCCACCCTGTTTGCCGTGGTTGGGATCCAACCTAATCACGTCGCCGAGGTCCAGAGTGGTGACTGGGACTCCATCCTTGTTTTGTCGCGTCGGCCGCAGGTCGTGGCCCTGGGGGAAACCGGCCTGGATCGGCACTGGGACTTCAGCCCGTTCGAGCAACAGGAGGACTTTTTTCAGAGACATCTCGAATGGGCCCTATCCGTGAAGCTTCCTGTAGTGATCCACTGTCGGGAAGCCTTCCCCGAAACGGTACAGATGCTGCGAGAGCACTTTGACCGGCATGGACCGATCCGAGGTGTGATGCACTCGTTCACCGGCGACTGGGACGCTGCCGAGGCCTGCCTCCACATGGGGCTTCACATTTCCTTCGCGGGAATGCTGACGTACAAGAACGCCGAGGAGTTGCGGCAAGTGGCCGCCAAAGTCCCCCTGGAACGTCTGCTCGTGGAAACCGACTCGCCCTATCTCGTTCCAGTGCCTTTAAGGGGCCGGGTGCGCCGCAATGAACCGGCTCGCGTCGCTCTGACCGGAGCATGCCTGGCACAATTGCACGGGATCAACGTGGAACGTATGGCTGAAATCACCACGACAAACGCTCGGAGCCTATTCGGGATCGCCTGAGCGGCGAACGAACGTCAAGCATTACGAGGCCGGACGACGGGAAGATTGTCGATCAGCCGCGTGTTTCCGAAGCGCGCAGCAATCAAGAGCAGCACGTCGTCCTCTATGGTTTCAACGGGCAGAAACGTGTTCGGAGCTACAGCGGCCGCGTAATCGAGCTGTGCTTCCTTGACGGTCGCGACAGTTTCGACCATGAGCCGATGTACGACCTCTGCCCGGGTTTCTCCTTGCAGGACGGCAGCTTCAGCTCGTTTCAGAGCCTGATAAAGCACGGGAGCTTTGCGACGCTGTTCGGGGCTGAGATAGACGTTTCGGGAACTCAGGGCCAGGCCATCCGGTTCCCGCACGGTGGGACAGACGAAGAGTTCGACGGGAAGATTCAGGTCGCCGATCATCCGGCGGATCAGGCAGGCTTGCTGGGCGTCTTTCTGGCCGAAGTATGCACTGTCGGGCTGTACGATCTCGAAGAGCTTCAGGACTATGGTAGCGACGCCGCGAAAGTGTCCAGGGCGAATTGCCCCTTCGAATGACTCCGACAGCGGCCCTCGAACTTCTACCCAGGTGCAGAAACCGGGCGGATACACGACCGACACATCGGGGTGAAAAACGGCCTCCACCCCCGCTTCCCGGCACAGGGCCAGATCGGCTTCCAGCGGTCGGGGATAGCGGTCGAAATCCTCCTGCGGTCCAAATTGCGTCGGATTGACAAAGATGGATACGGCCACCGCGTCGTTGCCTGAACGAGCCGCGTCGATAAGCGACCGATGCCCAGCGTGAAGCGCCCCCATGGTCGGCACGAAGCCGACGCGACGACCGATGCTTCGCATCTCGGCCCGCCATTGCCGGACTTCCTCCACGGTTCGCAACAGCTTCATGGTTACTCCCCCTTCTGCTTATCCATAAGCAGTTCGAGGTACGACCGCCTCTCGCCGGGACCGAGTTGCAGCCGCTCGGCCAACTCCCCCACCGCTTGTCGGGCTGTCTCAACGGTGCCAGTGTCGGCAGCAATTTCGATCTCCACGAAATCGCCCAGATTGTGGACCCGGTCCAGACAAACCTCGGCTTGCAGGTGGTCTGCGCCTACGCAAAAGACCTTGCGGGATTTGGTCACGTTGGCCGCGGTCAGGTAACCTGAAGCGTGCAGAAGAGAAACTGCCAGCTCAGCTGCAAGAAATCCGTCTTCCAATCGCGTTTCTAGTTCTCTCCGGGTTTTGGTCGCAGTGTCGAGCTTGGGGCCTTTGTAGGTCAGGTAAGCTGTCTCTCCAACTCGCCGGACGCGGAGGGCCTCGTCCGTGGCGGTGAAGTCCCGGTCCGGTGCATGGAAATACTCGTCGATTTCAGTGCGATCCTCAACCAGAGTCGGTTGAAGCTCGGCAAACCGGCTCATGAACGCATCTATTTCGACCACGGGAAACTTCGTCTCGACTTCGATCATGCTTCTTCCCGATCCTGACCGGTGGGCAAGTCTGACGGTGCAAGGTTCATGCTACTTCGCAGTTGGTCTTCCAGGTCAAAAAGCCGTTCTAACTCCAAATCTCCCTTGCCCGGGGCGAGGCGATAGATGCCGGGCGGTTCGAGGATTTCCTTGGGAGCGCGGCGACATTCCGCCTGCTTCCTGATGCTCTCGCGAAAGGCTTGGGGCAGACACTCCGCGCAGACCAAGCCATAGGTCTTCAGTTCGGCAGTGACCCCGTCGCTCCACCGCGAAGCGATCTTGTACTCTGCGCGGTGAGAGCAGCCGAGATTGGTGCAATAAACCACATACGCGAAGCGCGCCATCGTCGTATTCTCGGAGAGAGTTCAGGAAGAAGGCCGTAGGCTCGATTCAGACCGCGTTAGTCTCCAGGATAGGGCACGGGTTCGCCGTTGATCTGGCACAACGCATTGAGAGCCGCCTTTTGCTCGGCTTCCTTCTTGTTCCGTCCCCACGCGGGAGAGTAGGTCGTGCGCCCGATCACTGCGGCCACTTTAAAGCACTTGCTGTGATCGGGGCCTTTTTCGTCGAGCAGCTGGTAAGTGGGAGTGGAGCCGAATTCTCGTTGGGCCACCTGTTGGAGCAGAGACTTGTAATTGCTGCCGCTTGCCCCTGCCACGACACGATCAATTTCCGGTCCCATGTGCCGTAGCACGAAGTCCCGCGCCGCTTGCAGCCCGCCATCCAGATAAATCGCTGCCACGAGCGACTCGAACACGTCGGACAAAACGCTGGCTGGCACCAACGGGCCTTGGCTCAACCCTTTCCCCAACACCAGATACACGTCCAGACCGAGCCTTCGGCTGATCTGGGCACAGGTCCGTCTGCTGACTACCTCGGACTTGATCTTGGTCAGATCGCCTTCAAGAAAGTCTGGAAACTTTTCATAGAGGCGCTCGCAAACCACCAGCCCCAGGACGGCATCGCCGAGGAACTCCAAGCGCTCATTAGATGTCAAACGCGAATCGGCCCCGGAAGCATGCGTGAGCGCCGCCCTGAGAAGTTCGACATCCTTGAAACGGTACTGAATCTTCTCCTGGCAGTCTTCCAGGATGGGCCGCTCGGATCTGTCACTTCGCTCAACCATCGCCTTAAAGGTAATGCCCGCATACAGGTATGGCAAGATGCGACCGCCGCATCCCCAAGAGAGATGATTGGCGGTTTGGCATGCGGACGTGTCCGTTCCTTCTGGAATTATCCGCACGACCCGACTTTTCGACAAATTCTGACGTATAGTTGGTAAGGCAGTTTTCTTCCGTGGAGCCACGTCGCGACCGAAAGTGCGCGGTGGAGGAGGCGTATGACCTGGGCCTTTCCCGAGGCCTTCGTTCTGCTGGCCCTGCTGCCGCTGGCGTGGATGTCCGGCTGCCGGCGTGGGCGTAGCGCGGTGCCACTTCCGGCGGCACGCAACATGGCGGTACGCTTAGCCGGCTGGAGCCGCTGGGCACCTCGAATTCTCAAGGGACTCCGAGTGGCGGCACTGCTCGGCATCGTCATTGCCTTAGCCGGACCCGAAACGGTATCCGCTGGTCGGGAAACCCGCCGCGAAGGCATTGCCATTCAGATCGTTCTCGATACCAGCTTGAGCATGGGCTTCTCAGACTACCTGGACGGGGACAAAACTATCAGCCGCATGGATGCTGCCAAACACGCTATCCGAAGTTTCGTCGAGGGAAACCCACGCCTGGGCCTTCCCGGCCTCCCCGACGACCTCATCGGCCTGGTGGTTTTCAATCGGCATCCGGATGTCCTGTGCCCCCTGACGACAGATCATGACGCGCTTCTGAGGAGCCTCGACGACGTCACGCTGGGGCCTTACACAAATATCGGCGATGGTCTGGCATGGGGGCTGGACCGACTTCGCAGCGCTCCGGTGCGGCAAAAAGTGCTGATTCTAGTCAGCGACGGCAAGCACAACGTCGCCAATGCGATGAGTCCCGTCACCGCCGCCCGGCTAGCTTCCGATCTCGGCATCCGCATCTATTGCATCGGGACCATTGGCAATCAATCGCTTAGCTCGCTGTCGGCTTCGGACACGGGCGTTTCCAAGACCGGCGACACGGTTGACGAACCGACTCTGGAGCGTGTCGCTTCGCTGACCGGAGGCCGCTACTTTCGTGCAACCGACACGGCAGGGCTGTTGCAGGTTTACCGGGAGATCGACCAACTGGAGAAGAGCCGCATCAACCGCAAGGACCATGTCACGAAGGAAGACTGGTATCCGGTACCCCTGATCGCAGCCCTGCTGCTGGTCACCGCGGAAGCCTCTTTACGAGGTACGCGATTTCTCCTGCTTGGCGGCTGAACCGGTTGACCGGATAGAGATCGATCACTTAAGCGACCATGCACCTGGCATTTCCTCAAAACATCATTTGGTGGCTGGTCGTCCTGGGAGGGGTCGCAGCCTGCGTCGTGGGGGTTATTCGCCAGTTGCACGCACTTTCCTTGTTCTGGCGGAGTTCACCGGGGCGGGTTCCCCCGATCAGTTCGCAACGCCTCGTACTTAAAGCGACGCTGATTGGAACCGCGCTTGTGCTCGTAGGAATCGCTGTGCTCGGGCCGTGCTGGGGAAAAAAGACCCTTCCCCGTGCGTCCTCGCAAGTCCGAGATCTGCTCGTCGTTCTGGATGTCAGCCGGAGCATGTTGTGCGAAGACGTGCCGCCCAACCGGCTGGATCGAGCCAAGAACGATCTCGCCACCCTGGCGAAGGAACTCGAACGGCGCGGCGGTTGGCGTATTGGTTTAGTCGCCTTCGCTGATCGGGCTGCCGTACTCTGTCCCCTCACGATGGACTTTGATCATTTCCAGGAAGCCCTCCGGGAGTCGAGCTTGGAGACGCTGCGACTGCGTGCTGACGCAATGGCCTCGGACCGTGGAACGAATCTTGCCTCCGCCCTGGCACGCACCCATGCCGCCCTGCCAAAGTCCGATGGCGAAGGGGGGCCATTTGCGGATGTTCTCCTGGTTTCCGACGGCGGCGACGATTTTGATCCGGCAGCCCGCAAAGCAGCAGAGGAATTCGCCCAAGCGGGGATTCGCGTGTTCGCTGTCGGCGTCGGGGATCCTCACCGCGCCTCGCCAATTCCCCTGCGCGACGAAGCCGGTCGGAAACACTGGCTGACTCACCAAGGGGAAACCGTGCTTGTCCGACTGCAACCTGACCCGCTCCGGGAAATAGCCCGACTGACATCCGGAGCCTATCTGGCCGCTGAGACGACGCCGCTGCCGATTCTCCCTGCGGTTGAGCTTCTGGAGACAGCACCTCGTCGGCAGCTCGAGTCTCCTGGCGTGGTTGCGGAACCGATTGCCCGCTATCGCTGGTTCGCGTTTCCCGCGTTATTGTTGCTGCTCGCTGAGGGCTGGATCCGAACCTCGCGTCGGAATGCCGACACGAATGACGAGGCCGCCATCGGGGGGTCACGCTGGTTGGTCGCAATCATCCGCCCGCCCAAGTTGCCGGTCGAAGTGCGGGATCCGAGGACGAAGGTCGGGAGGAAATGAGCATGCTTCGACGTGCTATTTCACCTGTGCGAGTGCGTCTGTTCGTCGTGGCTGTGCTGGGGATTCTCTTGGCGGTCGTTGGACTGCTCATGCGTCCGAAGCGGGACGGAATTCTCCGTGCCGCTGAAGACGCCTTCCACGACGGCAACTTCGAGCGGGCCGCCCAACTGTATTCCCAGGCTCTTCAGAGCTGTGAGGATGTCGGCCATGCCATGTTCAATCGTGCGGCTGCCTTGTACGAATTGCAAAGAGACGACGACGCGGCCGAGGACTTCGCCGCAGTCCGGCAGAATGAGTCAGGGATTCGGTCGGCAAGAGCCAGTTACAATCGCGGGAACTGCCTCCTTCGCCGAGCCTGCACCGCTTCCGCAGAAGAGAGGCAGGCGCTTCTCCACGAGGCCATCCAGGAGTATGAGGCTTGTCTGCGGGAATCCGACGGTCAATCATCCTCCTTGGATAGCGATGCCCGTCACAATCTGGCCCTTGCGAGGCAACTGTTGCAGCAACACCTCGCAGAGCAAACGAAACCGGAAGATACCCCCCACCCCGATCGGGAATCGCGGCAACTTGCCGCGGCTGAGCGGAAAGACGCTGGTAATCAGAGCTTGCAAGGTCAGGACAACACCGCCGACCAGGAGCCTTCCCAATCGGATTCCCGCAGAGTAACCAACGAAACCCAGACTTGTCCGGTATGTGGAGCAGAATGCAAGAAGTGCGACAAGGAGTGCTCTTCGTGCAAGAGTTGCTTGGGGAAGCAGGGTAACAGTGCCAGCCCGTCTGGTTCTGGGACGCAGCCAAGTCCCGGGGAGGGGAGCGGTGTCGGCAGGGAAGGCGGCCAGCAGCCTCAGCCGTCTCAGGTTGCGGGCAATCAAGGACGCACCGGTCGGAGCAGCGGCTCCGATGGGGACAAGCCGTCTCCGCAATCGAGCGAACAACCCGGAGGCGTTCCCGGTCCAAGCGACGGCCGCCCACGGCCGGGGTCGCAACCGACACGAAATCAAACCAGCGATGTTGGAGCGAAAACAGGCGAATCGTCTGACAGGTCCTCTCTGATGTCCGGTGCGGGAAATCTGGCCAACACTGACACTCCAGGCCAGTCACAGGGGACATCGCAAACCAGCATAGCAGGATCAACTGTCTCTTCAGGTCCGTCGGGCATTGGAACCATCGCTGCCGAACCTGCCACGCGAGAACTGGTCGAGGCCTTCTTCCAGCCCGACCCGCGGACAAGTCCGGACCGTCCCTCTTACCGAAATGAATCAGGGCAGGCTTTTTTTGAGAGTCGGCGGGTGAACCCGAACTCTGCCGCTGCCAGCCAAGCCGAAAGGGCGCTCCGCTCGGCAATCCAGCGTATCGAGCAGAGCCGTAAACAGCGGCTCAAACTTAACGACGTTTGGCGAGACCATCCCGATCAGTCCCGAGATTACAAGGATTGGTAACCAGGGAGGCTTCACAGTGCGACAAGCAGTTCGTCACCTCGTTATTCTCCCAGTGGTCCTGACCGTGCTCGCCCTCTCCCACTCCGACGCCGTCGCTTCGGTCAACATTTCTCTGCAAACCGACCGGACGCGCCTGGCAGTGGGTGAGAGTCTCGAGGTTCAGATCACGGTTCGCGGCACAGTCGCCAAGCCGCATGTGATGATGCCGCAGGTTCCCGCTTGCAGTGTGGAGCGGCTTCCCGATCCGCCTCCCAACCCGACCACCGCTCCCTCCAGTAATAACTCCCGGGAGCGAAAGACTCCTGGATCCGAGCGATTGAGTTCTCTGATCGGAGCCGTGGAAAAGGCCCAAGCCGATGCCCTGCGAACGTTGGCAGAACAGATGTCGCAGAGCGACCTCCAGCTTTTCGACCAGTCAGCCTTTGACGTGCTGCGGCAGACCCGCCAGCAAGCCATGCTGGCTCTCCAGCAGCCGCGTGGCAATCCCACGGAATACCGCTTCCTTTTCAGGATCACTCCGCAGCGTGCCGGCGTCCTCACCCTGCCGCCCTTCGTCGTGCAGGCAGACGGCCGAACCTATCAGACCAAACCTGTAGAGATCACCGTTGAACCCCCTGTCGCCTCCGTATCACCCAACCCGACATCGGCTTCGGATGGGCTAAAGGCAAGGAGCGACCAGAGGGAGAATCTTGCTTCCGGTTCGGCAAGCGACCACACCTTCGAGACTGACAACTCGTCGAGCGGCTGGCTCCTGACGGCCATCGGCATTGCGTTTCCTGCGGCAATTCTCGTCGGCATCGCGCTGGCTTTCCTCTGGCCGAATCGGACCGCCAGACAGCGAAAGGTGGCAGGCAAAATGCCGATGCCACGGCCTGTGGTTGCAGTTCCTGACTTCCCTCGTCTCCACGATGATCCGGATGAAGTGTGGCGGTGCCTTACCGATGTCATTCGGTGTCTCTGCAACCTGCCGCCGGGAGAGATCACGGCACAGGAAGCCGTCGAGGCTCTAACAGCTTCGGGTATGGCGACGAGCTTGGTGCGTAAGGCGGAGTCGGTTCTGCGCCTCTGTGAGCAGGTTCGCTTCGCCCCCGTCCCCGTGAGGATCCTTCCGGACGACTTGGCATTGCAGGCTCAGCAACTATTCATGGAGCTGGTGCAGCAGAAGGAACGAAGGACCGCTCGACAACCTCTTCCATCCGCAGCGCTTGTCGGCATTGTCTGACCGGAACACAATGGCGGGGAAACGCCGCACAGCTATGATCAGGTCCGTTCACGGCCCTGAGTCGGAGACGCTTCCCCAGAGCCGGTCATGGGTCAGATCCGCGAGCCGAAGCCCTGTCTGTTAGTTGTGGCCGCGTTCAGCCGCCACGCCTCGGCTCTGGAATGGGCCAAAGCTCGGCTGGTCGAACGCTTCGGACCGATCGCCCTGACTAGTCCGTCCTATTGCTTCGATCACACGGCTTACTATTCCCGGGAAATGGGACAGGGTCTGACCAAGCTCTTGTGGGCCTTTGCCGATCTGGTGGCCGCAGATGCGCTGCCGGAAATCAAGCGAGCTACCAATGCTCTGGAGGAGGAAATCAAGGCAGATCAGACGTTCGCGGAACGGCGTCCCCTGAATCTCGATCCTGGATTGCTGAGCTTGGGTAAATTCGTGCTGGCGACGACCAAAGACCAGCAGCATCGCATCTACCTCCGCGATGGCATCTTCGCCGAAGTGACGCTCCGGTTCCGGGGTGGAGCGTTTCAGCCCTGGCCGTGGACCTATGCCGATTACCGGGAACCGTTGGTCCTCGAGTTTCTCTTGAAAGCTCGTGAGTATTACAAGCAGCGTCTTCGCGGATGAAGCCCCTTCAGGCGTTTAGATCTAGCCACTTCTGCAAGTCGGGAGGCAAGGGATGGGGACGCGGCTCAGGCCCCGAATCTCGGGAAGGTTCCGCTGCGGTGGCACCTTGCCGCGTGGACTTCGCTTTGGATTCCCGTTCACGTTCCCGAGCGGCTTCCTCTGCCAAAGTGCGGTGACAGGTCCAACGACACATGGCCAGTCCTCCTGCGAGTCGCCAGGAGAACGGTACTCCCATTTCGGCTTGCGCGGGAAATCCCACAGAAGGTTTTGCATTCGCTCTTGCCCGCCTTATCCGAATTTGCCAATATTCCGAAGCGCAGTAAACCGCGTGGACTCCGTACACAATCATTACTTGAATCCGCTGGCTTTCGCATGGCTTACTGGCTTTTCAAAGAGGAACCAAGTCACTACAGCTACGCCGACCTGGAGCGGGAAGGCCGTACCGTCTGGGACGGCGTCGCCAACAACACCGCACTGATGCACCTGCGTAAAGTCCGCAAAGGTGACGAAATCCTTCTGTATCACACCGGGAATGAGTTGGCGATTGTCGCTGTCCTGCGGGCCGACTCCGATCCCTATCCGGACCCTCAGGCTGACGATCCCAAACTGGTCGTGGTTGATGTGGTGCCCGTGCGCCGGCTTCCAAAGCCGGTTTCGCTTCAAGATATCAAGGCGGACCCAGCCTTCGCGGATTGGGAATTGGTACGCATCAGCCGCCTGTCCGTGATGCCCGTCCCGACTTCCCTTTGGAAGCGGATCCTCAAGATGGGCGGAAAATCTGGCTGAACTGCCCCTTAAAACCGCTGCATCCTGGCCCTGCTATCAGACTTGGTGAAATTGCAGACGATCCGCGACGAGGTCGAGGGTCGCTACGGTGTGAAGTGGCGCGCGACTCAAAGCCCCAGGGTTGATGATCCGCGTCCCGTCCGCTCGCTCATCTCGGCAGCGATGCGTGTGTCCGCAGAGCAAATAATCAGGCCCTTGTCCGATGCAGCGTATCCATTCATCTCGCCGGTCGCCGTGGACCACGCCGACGCGCTTCCCGTTCAGCATGAACATTCCGCCCCAGCCAAGACAAGTGCCCGCTGATTCCCGGATGGCCAGCCGGAGCCGATCTTCTTCATAGTCGTTGTTGCCAAACACGTAGTACGTCGGCAGTTCACTGCAAATCCAGACAATGTCCGGCGTCGTGATGTCCCCACAGTGGACCAGGACTTCCGCTCCAAGCTCCTTGAGAAGGTTGACGGCTCGTGCTGTCCGGTCCAAGCGATCATGAGTGTCGGAGAGGATGCCGACGATCATGCTCGCAGTACTCTTCCCTCTTTGAGTCACTCTTTCCATTTTAAGCCAATTCCCTACCTTCCAGGCCGAGGTCCGGTCCCAAATCAGACCGGTTTTAAGCCAGCCTGACCAAGTCCTACGGCTTGTCCAGTTCGCGGAGATAAGCAGACGCCTTTTCCCAAACGGTAAAGCCAGTACAATCCCGCCCTTTCGTTGACCGATGATGAACCAGGGACATGTTGCGAGGACCCTGCCATGCCGTCCGCACTGCCGCGATCTACCGCCGCTTCACGAATCGCTCAGCATGTTGTCGTGTTCGCCGTCGCATCAGGTCTGACTGCGGGCTTGTACGTCGGACTGCATACCTACGCGGAACAGGACAGCTTGTTGTTCCGCTATCTGGCGGGACATCCGGTCGAATATGTGGAAACAGCCCTGTTCTTGTGGGCTATGACCGCTCTGACCGTGAAGGGATACCAAGTGGTAACGGACCGGTGGATTCTTCGACGCGGCATCCTTCCGCCCTGGAACGGCCAACCTCTGTCCTTAGAACATGCGGGGCCGTTGTTGGAGAGAGTGGACAACGCCCCCCGGTGGGTGCAGCAAAGCCTCCTGGCTCGGCGAACCCGGGCAGCGTTGGAATACGTCCTGATCCGCGAAAGCGCGGCGGGGCTTGACGAACACCTTCGCCACATCTCTGACAACGACGCCGAAACTGCCGAAGGTGGCTACGCACTGGTGCGATTCATCACCTGGGCCATTCCCATCCTGGGGTTCCTCGGAACCGTGCTCGGCATCACCGAGGCTATCGGCAATGTCACCCCGGAGCAACTGGCGGGTTCGATCAGCGGTGTGACTTCTGGGTTGGCAGTCGCCTTCGATACGACCGCTTTGGCTTTGGTGCTGTCGATGGCCGTCATGTTCACCACCTTTCTGGTGGATCGCGCCGAACAGAGCCTTCTTGATGCCGTGGATGCCTACGCGGAGAAGGAACTGATCCATCGGTTCGAGCATCGCGACGCTGCTGCTGGCGAAGCCGTCCGCGTGGTCCGCCAAGGCATGAGCGAAGTCCTGCACGGCTTGGAAAGTCTGGTTCGCCGTCAGGCGGAAATCTGGGCCGAGAGCTTGCGGGTTCTCCAGGCACGTCTCGAACTCGCGGAACGGCAGCAAACGGAACGTCTGACAGCGGCTCTGACCCGAGCATTGGACCAATCACTCGTTGCGCACCAGGAGCGTTTGACGACGGCCCAGCAGACTTGGCTGACCTCTTTGACGAGTGGCCTGGCTCCGGTAGAGCAGCTGGCTTCCGCTGTTGATCAAACCCGAAAGGCGGTGCAGGAACAAACCGAACGCCTCGCCGAACAAGCTGCTCTGCTTCGCCCGCTTCTGGATTCTGAGCAGCAGATCCTCCGTTTGCAGGAGACGTTGAGCCAGAATTTGAGCGCCCTTAATTATAGCGGTGCGTTTCTCGAAGCGGTTCACAGCCTGACGGCTGCCATCCACCTGTTGACCGCCCGAGCTGAAAATGCCGCCGGTCGGGGCGCCCAGACTCCGCTTCTGACCCGGGGCAGGCAAGGAAACGCGGCATGAGGCGGCAGCGATCCCAGCTCAGCGTTTCCCTGTTCCCCTTCCTCTCCGTGCTGCTCTGCACGCTGGGATCGCTTATCTTCCTGCTGCTGGTGCTCGATCAACAGGCCCGTCGCCAACGGGAAGCCGAAATACACGAGCGCCACCAAGCCATTCAAGCGGAACGACTTGAGAAGGATCGCCAAATAACTGAGCAACTGGTTGAGGCCGCTAGGCGTCTTGAGCAAATGAGAGAGCAGACCTGGCAACAGGCCGAAATCCTGCGCCGGGAACGAGCGCGAATCGAGGAAGAGCTTCTGGCCAGCCGCCAACTCGTGCAGGAACTGATGGCAAATGTGCGAGGTCTCGAAAGCCGTCGTGCCGCACTCCGACGACGCCTGTTGGACGTCTTGAGCGACAACGACCGGCTTAAAAAGGAAACTCAACAATTGCTTGTCGAAGAAGTCAGTCTCCAGAAACGCGAGGAAAGTCTGCGAGCGGACCTGGCCTTGCTCGAAGAGCAGGTCTCGGCCCTGGAGCAAGTACTTGCTCGCCTGACTCAAGGAGCCGGTCAGCCGCCTGAGCGGGTTTATTCGCTTATTCCCTATCGCGGTCGTTTCGGGGCCAGGCGTCGTCCGATTTATCTGGAGTGCGTCGGGCAGCAGGTCCATCTCCGGCCAGACGGACCGTCTCTTTTCCTCACGGACCTTCTGGAACCGCAGCGCCTGGAGCAGGAGATTCGTAAGCGTGCCGCCCAGTTTTCCTCGGAGCACAAGCCTTATGTACTTCTCCTGGTGCGTCCCAGCGGGATTCCGACCTATTACGTCGCCCTTAGGGAGTTGTCCAAGACCGATTTCGACCTCGGTTATGAGCTGATCGAAGAGGACTGGATTCTGAATTTCTCGGAACCGTCGCCGGAGGAGCTTTTGGCGGAGGAAGCTCGGGCCGCCAAGCAGCGCCCCTGGGTTGGCCAACCTGCCTTGGGACAAGTAAAGACCCCGAGCGGACTACCAGGCCACGGACGGCCAAGCGGAAGCGAAGCAGGAGGGAAGGACTATCCTTTGAGCAAGGGCATGGCCGTGACGGACGGTCCTACCAACAAAGGCAACCAATCGCCAGGACAGAACACGGGGGCGAAGACCTCCAGACCGTTGCCTGTGGGTGGAACGGTTGCAGAGGGTAAGCCGCTCGTCCTTGAATGCCGGGCCGAAGGCGTCGTCTTCTGGCCGGAGCAGACAACAGTGTCCGCGGCGGACCTGTTTCGTCTTGTTCAACCGGTCCACACTCATCCGTTCGTGGATAAAGTCGCCACGTTTCTGGATCGCAGGAGACGAGCAGGTTTCGAGTCCATTCCCCGGGTGCGAGTGTACGTCCGGCCCGACGGCCTGCGGACCTACTATCGCGTTGCCACCCTGCTGGAATCCCTGGCCGTGAGGACCGAGGTCGAAACCATTCGCAGCGACACCAAGATGGAAGCCCTGCTGCCGTGAAGGAGTCACTCGATGAAGCGTCGAAGACGGTCCTCGGAAATGCCCTTCGGTTCTGACTCGTTTCTCGACATTCTGGCCAATCTGGTCGGCATCGTTCTGATCATTATCGTCCTGGTTGGTGCCCGCATTCGGCATTTGCCGGAGGAGGAAACCAACCTTGATGCACCTAAGACCGAGGACCGGCCAGCCGCTCGTCTGCGAGCCGACCTGACCGATATCCAGCCGGACTTGTCGGCGGAAGAAGAGGAACTCATTGGACTCCGCGCGGAACTGCTACGGCTTGTCGAAAATCTGTCACGGCACATAGTAGCCCTGGAAGCAGCCAAGCACGAGGAAAAGCAACTGATCGGCGAACTACGACTTCAAGAAGAATTAGGCCGACGATTGCAGCAGGAAACAGCAACCCTGGTATCGCGGCAAGAGAAGCTGCGGCAGCGGGTAGCTTCCACAGAGTCGGATAAACAAGGATTGCGAAAACGCCTTGACGCTCTGAATCATCAGATCCGAGAACTCCAACCACCACCTGCTGAGAGGCGTCCATTGCGATACTTCCTGCCGGTCAGCAAGCCACTGGGGGCAGGCGAATTACTTTTCGAATGCCGAGCCAATCGCATTGCATTCATCGATCTGCAAAGCCTGCTGAATCAAGTCCGACAGCGACTTTCCGAACTCGCCAAGCAATTGACCGAGCGCTGGGAAACCAGCGGCGAGACGGAAGCGATTGGACCTTTCAAACTGCGTTTCAAAGTCGTCCGGGAGCGGTTCGGGCCAGTCGATCAGGCCTTTGCAGGTCTGCCACCAGCCAACAATCGGGCGTTCAGCTACGCCGTGGACGAGTGGGAGATCGTTCCCGTTTGGCCGGTCCGCGGAGAGACTTTGGAAGAAGCGTTGGCGGACGGCTCCCGCTTCCGCTCCGTCATCGACAACACCGACCCCGATCTGGCAGCCTTGACCATGTTCGTGTACGAGGACAGTTTCTCGACATTTCGACAACTCCGGGAGTACCTCCACGAGCGCGGATTCGTTGTGGCCGGGCGTCCTCTGCGTCTTGATGCTCCGATCGCAGGATCTCGGCGGGGTTCGATT
This sequence comes from uncultured Planctomycetota bacterium, assembly GCA_937944855.1. Classification (GTDB taxonomy): domain Bacteria; phylum Planctomycetota; class Planctomycetia; order Gemmatales; family HRBIN36; genus JANWWR01. The sequence goes on along the minus strand of CALFAY010000005.1, from coordinate 121,246 downwards.
TCGCGCGGCCAGTAATCCACGAAGGATAAGAAACTTGTCCGCTTCCCATCGCTTCAGGTGCCGAAAAGGCCCTTCTGCTGCGTCTGAATTCCGCTATGATAAGAGGGTAAAACGTGACCCATCGTGAGGCGCAGCATGCCCGAGCAGGAACGCTCTTTGGCTATTTTCATCGACTTCGAGAACCTCGCCCTCGGCTTCCAAGGCCGTCGCGACCGCTTCGACATCCAACGTGTGCTCCGTCGCATGGTCGAGAAAGGCAAGATCGTGGCCAAGAAGGCCTATGCCGACTGGGGCCGTTATGCCAGCTACACCGAGCCATTGCACGAGGCGGCCATCGAATTGATCGAGATCCCCCGCCGTGGACAGACGGGTAAAAACTCCGCGGACATCCGCCTGTGCGTGGACGCGATGGACCTGGCCTACTCTAAGGAACATATCGACACCTTTGTCGTGGTTTCCGGCGACAGCGACTTTTCGCCGTTGGTCTCCAAGCTCAAGGAGCTGGGCAAGCACGTGATCGGTCTGGGGATGCAGAACTCGACCTCCGACCTGCTTCGGGACAACTGCGACGAGTTCATCTATTACGAAGACCTGGAGCCGCCCACTTCCGAAATTCCAGCCATCGACCCCCGCTTGCCGGAGACGAAACGCAAAGCCTTCGCTCTGCTACTCGACGCTCTCCTGGCGCTCCGCCGCGAAAACAAGGAAGTCTTGTGGTCGTCAATGGTCAAGGACACCATGAAGCGGCTTAAGCCCTCCTTCAATGAGTCCTACCACGGCTACAGAACGTTCAGTGCTCTGCTGGAAGATGCTCAGGCTCACGGCTTGATCGAACTGGAGACCGATAAGCGGAGCGGCACCTACGTCGTGACGCGCTTCGGTGAAGAATTGCGAAAACCGGCTTCCCCGCCTCGCGGCGAATCCCGCCGGGAGACAGAGCGGGCACGGTCGCGCTCTCGATTGCGAAACGGGAGAGGAAGACGTGGTCGGGCAGGCCGGTCGACAGCCGAAGTTGCAGAGCCTGCTCCGGCCCAAGTCCCTGCGGACATCGACGACCTGGCCCCTCCGCCTCCTGTCACTCAGGTAGAATCCGCTGACACCAGGCAGGCTGAGCTTGCTCCGGAGGAACCCGAGCAACCTACGACGCCGCTGGTTGCTGCGACGGATCCTCTACCTCGCCGAGACGATCGACCTCCCCCGCGGTCTCAGCCGTTCGGCTCCGGCATCCTGGATATTCCAGACGCTGAATAGCCCCAGGAGGGATTGGCAAAAGGAGCCGTCCCGATGCCTGGCAGTCGTGTTCCGAAAGATCGTCTCAGTGGATCAGGCGTCGCAAGTGCGCGGGAGGGTCTTGGGCCTGCTCCCACTCATGGCGTACGCGCCGAAGACCGAAGGCACACAATTCGAAGTCGTCGCTGAGTCGGCGCAATACCGCCGATTCCTCCTCGTAGGGCTCGTCGCTGTAGGTGCTGGCGAGGTAGTAGCAGCGTTTGCCTTGAGTCGTGTAATCAACGAAACAATCGCGGATCCAGCCGGTGCGCTGGCTTTCGAGGTGTTCGGGGAAAACCCCGGTCCAGAACAGCGTGTAATCGCCGATGTGGCGGTACACCTCCCGGGTCGTCCGTCCCCCGGCGGGCAGTCCTTGGGCATGCAGGAGCATTTCGCCGACCTCCTCCAAGCGCCGCCCCCGTGCATCACGAAGCCGATACAGCTGGTCCACATGGAGAAAGCGGGCCAGCATCTCGGCCAAGTAATCAATCAAGGGCGGATCTCCGATCCCCAACTCCGTGATGAAGGTCTGCTCCGTTAACCCCGCAAAGAGCCGGCGGAGCGGATGGGTCGGATGCAGGACGGCCATGAAGCTACCCTCCTCTGTGCCCGCAGAAAAGCACCTCCTCATGCCAAAATGCCCATGTAACGCAATCTTGCGCGGTCCGTCCATAGCAATTATTCTGTGACCCTCCCGGCCAGTCAAACCGGGAAAAAGAGGTGGCGCAGACAAAGACCGCGAGGAGTTGGGAATCCTCGCGGTCTTGCAAAGATGGGAGGGTCAGGCCCTTTCTTGCCCAACGTCGGTCACTTGGCCGCCTGGTCGGCGTTCAAGCGGTGGTTGCTTAACTCGATCTCCCGTACCGTGGACTCTTTGCCGGCGGTGATCACGCGGGTCAAAACCGGCAGGTCAAACTCTCCCAGCCGCTTCCATGAGTGGTAGTTAGCCTCGCTGCGAATCAAGTTGCCTTCCTTGTCGAAGTAGTTGACGACGAACGCTGTGGGGAGGAACTTGCCCTCCGGCGTCGTCTGGTTGTGCTGCATCATGATGCTGAAGCGGCCATCCGGGGTAACCCGATTGACCACCATGATCTGGCGATCCCGGATTCGATAGCTCGAGTGCATCTCGTCATTGAGCACGTTGATCAGCCGACCGAGAGGATGGTTCTCCTCGACATCGGCAAAGGCACAGGGCGTCTGCAATGATCCAGAGGGTAGACGATGGGCGATAACGCTTCCCAGCACTCGCCGGGTCCAGCTTTCGAGGGTCTTATCCTCGATGCCTTCGACGGTAACTTTTCCATCGGCAGCCACTTTGATCTTTGCTGACACCTCCTTGCCGTCCCAGTTCACCTTGGCGTCAGCCGTGAAACCGGGGAAGCGGTTCCACACGGCCCGGGCCGCACGGGCATCAGCTAGCAGGGCTGTAGCCCCGGGATCCTCCCCTTCGTGTTTCTCCACGGACTTGCTGCCGGCTGTTGCTCCGGAGCGGAAGACCAAGGTCGCATAGCTGGTGACCTGTTCATACCGCTTGCCGCCATGCTCGCCTTCCTTCGCGGCTACGTGGCGGGCGTACAGCCCATACAGTCCGGGAGCGGAAATATTTACCTGGAACTGCCCATTGGCGTCCGTCTTCAGGCGTTCCCGCTTATCTCCAGGGAGCATGACCGTCACGTCGGCCTCGGGAACCGGCTTGCCGCTGTGCAGGAAAACGAACCGATTGCTTCCCAGCGGCACGATTTCCAGGGGCAACTGATCCCAAGCCTTGGTTGATGTCAGGGGACCAGCAATCATCTTAGGGTAGTAGATCAGCAGTGATGGCTTGCCCTCACCGCGCTGGAACACCCCGTAGGTGCAGACGCCTCCCAGCGCTTGGACATCGCTGGGAACGGTTGCCAGCAGGCTGTGCTCGGCCTGCTTCCACGCCACCGCCACCGTCTTGCCCGCAACATCCAGAGCATAGAGTTTGAGATCTTTGATACGGTCGATGGGGACGTTCTCATCCGGTTCCAGGCTGTCGCTGAAGACGACTTGAACCTGGTTGTTCCCCTGGGGAACGATGAATACGAAGTGCGCCTGCAAGCCGGTGGTAAAGGCCAACAGGCAGGCCAGGACCGATGCGAGTCTGAGCATAAGGACCGTCCTTTCCGTAAGAACTGGGATACGCTTGCACAGCCTGCTGTTCCCGGGTTCAGCAGACTAAGTGTGTGCCGAAACACCACAAAAGCTCGTGGACCGGGCCAGAAGCGGCTTCAATTGGGCCCGTCCTGCCGTCCATATTTCTGCATGGCCGACTCTGGATCGTAGATGACCTCGGGAGGCATCTTGTCGGTCGGCTGCGTCACTTTTGCCGCGGGAGGAGTTGACCGGGAGCATCCGGTCAGGATCCCGAGCAGAATCCACAGCCCCAGGACCGCCCCGCAGACTACAACCCTCATCAGTATTCTCCTTGGTCAATGACTTCCCCCCCGCGACGAGTGCTCAAGGCCCGGTAGGTCGCCAGGTCGATGCCATCACGAATGTAGCGAAGGGAGCCGTCCCCGAACAGGAAATTGCAACCGAGCGGATGATCGCTACGAAATGCGGTCAGGCCGCCCGTTTCAAGACTTGGTCCGAATGTCTTGGTGTTCATCATGACCAGCGTGCTGCCGAAGCTGTAGCTGGCATAGCCCCAAGCCCATGAAGTGTTGCCGCCCCGGACATGTCCGGCATAGGGTCCAAAGCGGAAGAAGTAGTCCCGCAGCTGAAATCCCATCTCTCCAACCAGAAAGGTGTACGAAGTACCGTCCATCAGGTCCGTCAACCGTGTGCCGTTCGGGGAAGACTGATAGCGGACGAAGGCCCCGTTGTCCGGCGGTGGACCGAAAGCGTACCCCGAGCCGATGCACACGGCGTAGCTGGCGTAATGGGAGGTGTACGCTTCCCGAGGAGCAGGCGGCTTCTCCATCGTCGGGCAGATGTACACCTTGATCGGCAGATAAACGAGCGACTGATTGTTGGGTGACGTGGGGGGTTCGTGGACGTTGTACCGGTTCCGAATGTTGTCCTGCTCGATGTAATTAAGCAGGTGCACGAACGCGCTGCTGAAGGAGGGCGAGTTGGCTGTGGGGAATCGGCCGAAGTCGTTGTGGTAATGGTGCAGGGCGATGCCGATCTGCTTGAGGTTGTTTGCGCAGACCATCTTGTCGGCGGCCGCCCGGACCTTTTGCACGGCCGGCAGAAGCAACGCCATCAGAATGGCGAGGATGGCCACAACCACGAGCAGTTCGATGAGCGTGAAGGCGGAACGCGACGACGCACGCATCAGCAAATCCTCCTGAAACTGGGGTTGCGGAATGCTGCATCGCGAACGGAGGGGATCCGAGGGATGCGGATCCACGGCGGGAGCTGAGCAGCGGTGCCATCTCAACCAGCCACCGACCAATGACCTTCAAGGGTTGGAACGGCAGGCATTGTTGAGATGTTGTCTCAACAACTATCTCTGATGGTAGAGCCATCTCCAACGTCCGGCAAGGTGTTGGAGGATTTTTTTCACAATCTCAACCGCTACTGCGTGAAGCAAGCGGTTCCCAGCAGGGGGCGGTGAAAGGTCAAACCATTGACATTGAATCTCAATCTCATATGCTCTTAGCCGAACCTGGAGGGCTGCTGATGACCGATCCACGACCCGAGCCGTCGTCGCATCCGGCTCCACGCCCTGAGAAGCCGCAACAACCCGCTCAGGTAGTTTCTTCTCAAGAGCTTTTTGGAGGCTGTCGCGAGATCTTTATCGAACACGCCGGGGTCCGCTACCGCCTCCGCATCACCCGCCGGAACAAACTGATTCTTCAGAAGTGACCTGCCTCGTCGGTGGGAATCATTTAGCAGTGGCACGAAAGCCGGACCGAAGTTCGGTGCCTTACAAGGTTACAGGGAAGGATGGAACAGCCGGAGCACGAGGAAAGCGAAGAAGAGGAACGACACCAATGCCATAGCTACGACCATTAGCAGCCGCTGGGCATGGCCCGGACGAGCCTGCTCCTGGCTCAGGCAGGTCCGTAGCTCAGCCTCGATCTTGCGGCGCAACGGTTCCTCAGAGCCATACCAAGTCAGGGCCACATAGTTCCAAACCCGCGACGTTTCCAGGTCCAGGACAAGTTTGCCGTCGGCCAGAGCCAGCCGTCCCGGCGTCGATTCGTAGGGAATTCCCAAGGCCGAAAGGATTCGCTGAAACACGATCCCGAAACGGTCGGGATCGAGATTGAAGACTACCAAGGAATTTCGTTGTCGGGCCACGGTCACGAGGGCAGCTAGGATCAGAAACACGACATACAAGCCGTAGGCGATCCCGTACACGATGGGACCGTACCGCGAGAACGAATACACGATCCAACTTGCTGGCCCGAACAGAAGGAAGCCGGAAACGGCGAACCACAGAGCGGCCATGTTGGCCAGGCCGGAAAGGACTACGGGACGGCCCTGCCGATAGACTGCTTGGGCCAGGAACAGGAAGTACACAGCCAACGGGGCGACAATGACCGCCCATTCAGCGATGCCGCTGGCGATCCGCTCCAGAAGCACGTGGTACTGCAAACGTCTTTTCCCCTGAGAGGATGGGACGCTCAACTAGTCCGCCAACATAAGTCTGCATTGTATCCGCTACGCTTCGACGGGGTCAATCAAGCGGTGTTTCTCCCTGAAGAGGCGGGTTGTGCTCTCACGAACCGAGAAGCTTTTCGAAAATGACCAGATTATCCCCACGGTCCGGATCCCAGCGGATGCCGACGATGTCATAGCCCTTGGCGATGCACAAGTGGAGCATCGGACGGTGGCCGTTATGACATTCCAACCGTACCGATTCGTAATCCTGCTGACGCGCCCACTCGTGAACGACGTCCATGATTTGCGACGCGATCCCCATGCGGCGGTAGGGGGGCAGTACCCCGTAGAACCATGAAAAGAACACCGTCGGCTTCAGTTCGAAGCCGATGAAAAAACCGACCGGCTCGTTGCCCAGGCGTGCCACCAGCCTCAGAATGTTGTACCGCCCTCGGAACCGCCTCTCAAAAGATGCCAGATCGCGCGCGGGACGGAAGATCTGGTTGTAAAGGTCCACGATGACCGGCATGTCCTCCGGTCCTAGCAAATCAACGACGGCGTCGGCCATGACTCGTCCTCAGTCCTTCCGTTCGGGCGCAAATAACTGATCCAAACTCGGAACCGATGTGCTCATCATACACGTCTTTTCCGTCCAGCAGCAATCGCTGAAAAAAGGAAGACAGCCCACGGGGAATTCCCCATGGGCTGACGGCGTCTTCGGCCTCACGCAATCCTATTTCATGATACTGTTGAACAGGTCGAACAGACGGCTCCCCACGGCGGTAGGCTGATTGTAGCCCCAGATGCTCCTCAGCATCTCGTAAAGCAGGAAGCCGGTGAACAGAAGGACCAACGTCGTCGGCAGGTGGATCAGCGACCACCAGCCCCACTCCGCCGGCGGAGCTTCGACAGCCACCGGAACCACGTCTCCCCGGGGCGCGGGTTGCTCGGGCGCCTCCCCTACCATCAACTCCTCAGAAGCTTCCTCGGCCTCGGCGACCACCGCTGCCTCCTCCTCGGCCTCGGCGACTTCCTCTGCCTCCAGAGCGGTCGCTTCCTCAGAACTCACGTCTTCGTCCAGGACCACGACCTCGCTGCCAGTTTCTTCTTCGCCTTCATCCAAGTGCAGTTCGAAGTCTGAGGTTTCCAGATTGATCTCGCTGCTGGAACCGGTGTCCAGCGTCAGGTCTTCCGAACTGCCCTCGTCTTTGGGCAGCATCATGTCGGTACGCACCTTGATGTCCCCTTCGCCTTCGTCCAGGGGTGCCAAAGCGCCTTCGTCGAGGCTCAGTTCGAACTCGCTGCTGGAATCGGCACTGCCTTCCTTGCTGGCAGCTGGTTCGCCCTCCACGTCGGAAAGCTCGAAGGTCAGAGCCTCCTCCTCGCTGGAGCCTTCCTCTAAAGGCACGCCGCGGTCCGAAGGCTTGTCGAGGTTGATGCCCGAAGCGCCTGAGAGCTTGCCCGACTGGCTTCCCAGGTCGAGGACGAGGTCATCTGACGACGAGGTATCGAAGATGCTATCCGAAGGGCCTTTTGGCTGCGGTGCCAGATCGAACTCGCTGCTGCCGGGTTTCTGTTCTTCCTTGCTCAACTCGAAGGGTGCCGGAGCGGGCTTGAAGGGTGGCTTGGAAGACTCCTCCGCTTTCCGGAGCTCGGCCTCCAGATCAATCTCCTCGGTCGGCGAAGACAGATCGACATCCCGCCCCGTCTTTCGTCCTCCAGACTCCAGACGCACACCGCTGTCGCCGCTGCCGGAAGGCATTTGCCGACCTAGATCCAGGTCAATCCCCTCCTCGGGAACCAGTTTGACATCGCTGTCGCTGTCCGGCACCAGGCGCGACCCGCTGTCTGCCGAGGATTTCGCTTTGTCCAGCTTGCCCGACGAGGGCGGCTTGGAAGTCGGTTTGTCCATACTCAGTTCGACGTCGCTGCCCTGTTGCACCAGTCGCACGTCGCTGTCGCTGCCTGGAGCAGGCTTGGACGGCAGGTCCGACAACGCCAGCATCTCCGTCTGGTCTCCCGGCCCCGACTCCTCCAACTGGAACGGGAACACGTCCTCCGCTTTGCCGGCACTCTGACCTGCCCCTGAATCCCCGAGAGGCAGTTCGACATCGCTGGCCAAGCCGCGACGCCGAGCCAGTTCTTCGATTTCGGCCCGGCGAAAACGCAGCGTGCCGCGATCCATGAAGGCGCGGATCTCCCGTTTGTTAGCCATCTCGGTCAGCTTCTCGCGGGGAAGTCCCAAACGCTTAGCGGCTTCTTCAAGGGTGTAGAAATCCTGTGGCATGAGCTACTCCAGGTGCTTGCGGCTCCCGCTAGTCGTCCGACTCGGGGAGCAGGACGACAGCGCACTGACTCCGAGCGGCCGAGGAAATGAGCAGAGTCTGGAAACCTTGCCGATTGCACAGTTTCTTATCTGATTCTAAGGGCTTGTTGCTATAATGCAAGGGAATTACGCAAGGGGCCAGGGCGACATCGACCCGCCCGGAGGATCAGGGGTCTGGAACGCGACGGTTGCTCCGATTGTGCCGCCAAGGCGTATTGTACCTACTCCACGACCCATTCCAGAATGCCGCCCGAAAAGCCCGGTTTGAGTCGAACTTCCAGACGGATTTCCCGGGCCATGACAGGCTCGAACTCCACGTCGTTGAAACGGTCCAGCGCTGTGCCGTAGGAAGCTCCTGGAAGCAGTCTAGCTTCTTTCCATTCTCGGCCATCTTGGTAAAGCACCCGCCACGAGGCAGGAACCCGGCAAAAGCCGCGACCGGTATCATCGAACCAATAGACGCGGCTCTTTTGGATCTTTCTGGGCGACGAAAACCGGTAGGCGACCCACTCGACGCTGCCGCGTCGGTCCCACCAGGTCATCCGGGGAATGTCATGATCGCCCGACGACCTGGGCAATTGTCCGTCGTTGAGGGCCGTCACGGTGTCATTGACCCAACAGTGCGAGGCCCGCACGACCACGCCGCGAGACTGGATGCCGTCCCCTCCGGGCAACTCGGCCAGTTCCATCTTTTCCGGAATCCAGACGACCATCGGAGTCGGGCCCCGGTTGGCCCAGGCGTAGTAGGGAATGGCGAGGAAGGGGATGGGCTTGGAGATCAAGCTGCCGTCTTCGCCCCGACTGACGGCTTCCGCAGTGCCAGTGAGGACGACGACGCCGCCCAGACGCTCAGGGTCACGCCTGGCTGTGATCTCGGCGTCACGCGGAAGCACCAGATTTCTTACCTGGCCGGAGTTATCCACTCCTTCCAGGCAGTACACGAGCGGTCCTCGAGTAAGGGCGACGCGCCCCACATTGGCCGCTACATCGGGATGGGCGTAGCGCCGCTGCACTATCATCGGCAGCGAAAGCTCGACGACATCTCCGTTCTTCCAATTGGCACGAAGTTTCACGAAGCCGCTGCGTCCTCGCTCGTTGCGGTCGATCATGGAATCCGGCCTCTGAGGCACGGAAATCTGCCAGTCATCCGACCCGACCCACTCCGGGATGCGCACGTAGAAGTCGAATGTCTGCGGTCGGTCCATGTGGAATGTGAAGCGGATATGCCCCTGCCAGGGATACTCTCCTTCCTGGCGAATGCGAATCGGGCCGCTGGCGAGCGGAACCACGGCTTCCCCAGAAACGAACAGCACCGTGTAAATGGAGTCATCTTCATGAGCATAAACGCGGTCGCCGATACCGGCGATCCAGCGAAGGATGTTCGGCGGGCAACAGGCACAGGCGAACCACGGTACTCGTTGAGTCCCGCTTTTGGTCCCGAGGGGGTTTGTGTAGAAAAATCGGTCCCCAGAAAGCGATACGCCGCTAAGCAGGCCGTTGTAGCCAAGACGTTCCACAAGGTCGGCATATTTGGCTTGCCGAGTCAGCAGGAACATGCGGTGGCTCCACAAGGCCAGCCCGACGGCGGCGCAGGTCTCCGCATAGGCAGAATCGTTAGGCAAGTCGTAAGGTTTGGTAAAACCCTCGTTGCTGGCGGAGGAGCCGATGCCGCCGGTGATGTACATTTTCCGCTGGGTCACGTCGTTCCAGATCTTCTCTAAATTGGCTAGCAACTGCTTGTCGCCAATGATGGCGGCGTAATCAGCAATCGCGCAGTAGAGGTACATGGCTCGGACGGCGTGTCCGACGACTTCATCCTGTTCACGGATCGGCTTGTGGTCCTGAGCATACTCGCCGAAAAGCTGCCGGCCCTCGCTGCGGCCACGTGTTTCGAGGAAGAATTGAGCTTGGTCGAGGTACTTCTTCTCGCCGGTATGGCGGTACAGCTTGACGAGGGCTAATTCGATTTCCTCATGGCCGCAGACGTCGATCCGCTTGCCTGGTCCGAAGGTGTTGCAGATATGATCGGCAAAGCGGCGGGCGACGTCGAGCAGCTTCGTCTTGCCGGTCGCCTGGTGGTAAGCGATGCCAGCCTCGATCAAATGGCCGGCGCAGTACATCTCGTGGCCGTGGGCGGTGTTCTTCCATCGCTCCTGCGGCTTGACCAGCGTGTAGTAGGTGTTCAGGTACCCGTCTGGCTGTTGGGCGGCCGCGATCAGGTCGATGATGGCGTCGGCCTGCTTTTCCAGTTCCGGATCACGTTTGTCCGCCAGTGCATAGGCAATGCCTTCGAGGGCCTTGTAAACGTCCGAGTCATTGAACAGCAACCCTTCGTGCTGCCCCGGTTCACGCCCCGCAGCGACTGCGAAATTGCGGATGCGAGCAGTGATTTCGCACTGCCTGATATTGGCTTGTGCCGTGACCGTGCGGTTGATCTCCAAGCGTGGCGACCAGAACTCGTCCCGGATGCGAACGTCGCGGAAAGGCACGGGCCGCAACTCCGCGCCGAAAACCGAGATGAGGCTGATGCCCAGGAGCCAGAGTGACACGCTGACCGAGAAAGTCCGCAACGCTAAGATCCGCATGGCAATCCCCTTCACGAAGCCAGGCGAGCAACAAGGCGTTCCAACACGGCACGCGGGGGCAGATCGCTGCTGCTTTTAAGACGCAAGTCCGCATCCAGAAGCCAATCGTACAACTGTTCCGCACGCGGACCAAGCCGCCGAAGGAGTTGTTCGGCTTGTTCGGGACGCAGAAGACCGGCCTGCTTTACCGCGGCAAAATGAGCTATGCCGCGCCGTCGCAAGTAATAAACCTGGGCCAGCCGACGCAGTTGCCAACTCAAAGCACCCAGAAGCTGCATCGGTTCATTGCCCTGTTCAATCAGCTCGCCAAGCAACCGCAGCGCGCCAACTTGGTCGCCTCGGGCCAGGAGGTCGAAGATCGGCCACACATCCACTTCGCGAGTCCGGCTCGTCAGACGCTGAACGTCTTGCACTGTAATCGCCGCAGCGTCCCCGACATACGCGGCCAGCTTGGCCAATTCTTGATCCAGAACTCCGAGGTCGGTGCCGTGACATTCGAGTAGAAAATCGACCGCCTCGGCTGCCAGTTTTTCGCCGTGCTTTTGCGAACAGCGACGGACCAGCCAACCCCGCACACGTCGCTTGCCAGCTTCGTATTCCGGCAGGCTACATTCAATCACCCCTTGCGACGGGACCAACCGGGCTAGCCGGGTATTGCTCCTCCATGATTTGACATCCAGGACAAGGACTCCGTGAGGAGCGGGGCTTTGGCAGTACTTTTCGAGGCTTTCTCGGCACCGGGTCACGAAGCTGTCCGCGTCCCGAACGACGACAATTCGGCACGGAGCCAGGAAAGGAAGGGTGGCCAATTCGTCTTGGATGTCGGCGAACGTCGCTTCACTCCCGTCACGAACGCTGAACGCCAAGTCGGCCCCGGTCTTGCCCAAGACATGCTCCTTGAGCCGGAAGAGGACCTCAGCCTTCAGGAATTGCTCCTCTCCCGCCAGGACATAGACCGGGAGTGGCTTGTCCGGTAGCCGACCCTCAAGATACTCGAAGGCATCCACGCTATGTCACCCCAGACGGAATCGCTACGCTTGACCTATCCCGACCGCAATAGCCCGGCAAGACGATTCCGACGTCTGTTTTCGTGAATTGTCGCACTTCCAAGGAACGATAGCGAGAATGCGAACCGTCAGGTCGATACGCATGGCCCGGTCAACCAGGAGACCACGGCATGGAGGCCCCCCACACCTCGCCAGAGCCGCCGAACGCCTCGGCCGTTTCCTTCGATCCCCAGATTCTGTTCCGCGAAGGCAGACGCCTGCGGGCCTTGGCTGCCCGGCAGCTCCGGGAGATCGACCAAGCTATTCAGGAACTCCGGCGCGATTACGAAGCACTGACCAAGGAACGCGAAACATTCCACCGCCAACAGGAGGAGATTCGTAACCGCTGGGAGAAACGATGGCACGAAGAATGGAAACGACTCCAGAAGCGGGAGGAGGAGATCGAAGCGAACAGGCAAGCGGTCTTGGCAGAGAGTCGCCGAATCAATGGCGACCTCGAATTGCAGCGCCGGCATCTTGAATCTGCCTGGCAGCAATTACGCCAGGCTCAGGAGCACTGGCAGGCGCATCGGGCCGCCGAAGCAGCGGAACTGGCGGCTGAGCGTCATCGTCTGGCGGCTCAGTCGGCTCACTGGAAACAAACGGAAGAAACCCTCCGAGAACGGGCGGCTTTGCACGAATCCTTGATTCGCTCCTGCCGCCAAGAAATCACCCATTTGGAAAACCGGATCCGCAATTATCGGGCAAAACTTGAAGCGCTACGGGATGAGGCTGCCCTGGTCCAGACAGAATTGTGTTCTCCTCACGCGCTTACTCAAACAGTTGCATCTGAAGCGACTGCTACAAGGCCAGCTTCGTCAGATTTGCAGCTCGTATTGGACGGACTGGCAGAAATCGCGGCCGCCCTGCTTGACGAGAGCCAGCGCTCGCTGGAAACCCAGCAACGTATGGCCGAAGTCAAGGCGGCCTGGGAAGCCGATTGGCAGCAAGCCGTGGACGGCGTTCAACAGGCACAGGCTGAATTGAGCCTTCGTGAGGAGCAGCTTCGAAATCGAGAACAGGCCGTGACCTTGCGGGAACAAGACGCGGCCCGTCGGCTCGCGGAGTGCCGGTGTCGGGAACGGGAACTTCAGACCCGCGAAATCGCCGTCGCCTACCACCAGGCCAAGTTGGCCCGCCGGCAAGCCCGCTGGCGGGATGTGCTGCAATCGCGCCGGCTCTCGCTCAGGCAACGATTCGTCCTGGCTTATCGGCTCCGAGAGCAATGGCAGCAGTTGATCGCCACGGAAACTCAACGTCTGCTCCGCTTGCGGACCGGCTGCGAGCAGGCTCGCTTAGAATACCTTACCGCCCGGGAGATGCTTCGGCAGAAGGAGCGGGAACTGGAGGCCAGGGAACAACAACTTCTTCAGCGAGAACTGGCGATCGTCCAAATCGAGCACAACCTTGCCGAAGGAATTAGCGAGAACGCATCGGCTCAACAAGCACTGAAAGAGTTGGCGGCCGCCTGGGAACAAACCGTTGCCCGACAACTCTCGTTGGCCCGACGGCGAGAGACGGAACTGGCCCGTACCGCGCAGCGTTTGGAGCGGCTCCGCTCCCGGCTCATGAAGGAACGCCAAGACCTCGAAGAAATGTGGCAACAAGCCCTTGGCGCTGCAGCCGAGGCGACGACGCAAAAACTGCGTTATCAACAAGAGGCCGAACTCCTCCATGAATTGCTGAGTCGCTTGAAGAAAGAACGCGATCATCTCCTCAAGCGTATCCGCCAACAGGAAGAGCACCTCGAACATTTAACGATGCACCTTCTGGATGATTCATCGGAACCTCCCGCACTAGCAGCCGCGGCTTGAGGGGCAGCCTGCGGAAACCGGGCGGCAGGTTTGCGCCAGAGCCGGCCTTCGCTTAGGGTGCTCGCGACTGGGGCATTGTCGCCGTTGCTGCCCGCGTCTAGTGTGAATAAAGGGACAGCAACAGCCCGTTCGATCCCGGGAAAAGGGAAGAGTGGCGGTAGATATGAGTGGTCGGCGCGTTCTGAGCGTGGGCAACTGTGCCTTTGATAACGGCAACATCGCCCGGTTTGTGCAGGAACAGTTTGGGGCGGAAGTCGTGGCGGCGGCAGGGCTGGACGAGGCCGTGCAACAGCTTCGGTCTTCCTCTTTCGACCTGGTGCTGGTCAACCGGATTCTGGATGCCGACGGCAGTTCAGGCCATGAAGTCATTCGCCGGATCAAAAGCGAACCGGACCTTCAGGCCGTACCAGTGATGCTCATCAGCAACTTCGCGGATGCTCAGGATCAGGCCGTGGCCCTCGGAGCGGTTCGCGGCTTCGGCAAAAGCGCATTAAACTGCCCGGAAACGGCCGAACTGCTGCGTCCCTTCCTCGCAGCCGTTGAACGGGCTTGCTGAGAGCCCCGAACACTCTTAGACTGAAATGTTCAGGTTTGCGAAGCGGACAGCCTGCGGTCGCCCCCCGGTCGAAGGCCCCTGACAGCGTCTTTTCCGGGGTTGAGAGGTGTCGGAGAATTCCCGCGTGATTGCCATCATCAGCGACATCCACAGCAACCTCGAAGCACTTGAGGCCGTACTGAAGGACATCAAAGCTCAGGGGGCGGAAAAGACCTACTGCCTCGGGGACATCATCGGCTACGGACCGAATCCGCGGGAATGCATCGATCTCGTGCTTGATCTTCCCGTGGTGCTCTTGGGCAATCACGATCAGGGTGCGATGTTCGATCCCGAAGGCTTCAACCCGGGGGCGGAACGAGCCATTTTCTGGACGCGACGGCAGTTGGAACACTCGCCGGAAAGTGCGGCCAAGCGGGAGCGACGGTGGGAGTTCCTCGCCGAACGGCCTCGGATTTATCGGGAAGGACCTTGTTTGTACGTTCATGGTTCGGCCCGAAATCCGCTCAACGAGTATGTTTTTCCTGAAGACATCTTCAACCCACGCAAAATGGAGCGGATCTTCGCCCATGTGGAACGCTATTGCTTTCAGGGCCACACCCACGTCCCTGGCATTTTCACCGAATCGCTGCAGTTCTATGGTCCGGAAGAAATCGGCTACGAATACGAACTCGACGGCCGTAAGACGCTCATCAACGTCGGCTCCGTCGGCCAACCCAGGGACGGCGACTGGCGGGCTTGCTATGTTCTCTTCGACGGCAAGAAGGTTCGCTACCGCCGCGTCGAATACGATATCGACACGACCGTCAAGAAGATCTACGAGATTCCGGATCTGGAGAACTTTCTTGGGGATCGGCTCCGAGACGGACGTTGAGCGGCGGTAGAAGTGGGCGATGGCAGGTTGCCCCTGCTGAGTCCGTGACGGCGTCGAAAACTATCCCTGGCAGGTGCCATGAATAAGCGTTTTCTGCTTGCTATGGGAGTATGGCTGCTCCTGGTGGTCGCCTACTTCGGCATCAAGTTCTACTTCTTCCCCCCACCTCCGCCTCCGCAGCCGCCTCAGGTCCTGCTGCCCTACGAGGTGCCCGACGACGTTGCCGCTACCAGGCTGCCCGCGCAGTGCTATCCGCTCCTGGTTCTTCAAGCGTATCTGTTCAGCGAACCGCAGCGCGTCGAGACAGCCGGCCGACAAATCCTGGAAGAGGCGAAACGCCGGGAAGAGCGTCTGGCTGAGCTTCGGCGCAAACAGGAGCAGGACTGGGCTAACGATGCCCTGGTCCTTGGTTCCGCCGATTACAAGCTCCTCGTAACGGTTTCTCGCCTGGGGGCAGCAATCCGCCGTATCCAACTGAACAATTATCGCGCCGCTGATCGGGCCACGTCCCGACCGACCGATGCCCCCTACCTTCTGGTTGATGACGACATCGACGGCAATCTCGACACTCTCCCATTGGCCAGGCGACTGGAAGCACAGTCGTACCGCGTCCTCGTCGATGATAATCCCCTGGCCTGGGAACATTTGCCCGAGCTTGACCGCCGCGACGACCAGGGCAACCTTGTGCAAGTCACGTTTCGGGCGGAACCGTCCAATAAAAACGTCCGCATCATCCGGACGCTCAGCCTAGCACCGGGCGATTATCACGTGGGCATGACACTCCGGTTCGAAGCTCTCGCTCCGGGGGCGGAGTTGCGTTATGTCTTAACCGGGGCTAGAGGCGTGCCAGTAGAGGGGGAGATCTGGAAAACAATGCCGTTTCGGCAGATTGTCACGGGTACAGTCCGCCCCGGGGGCAGCGCCGTGCGGCACCTGGTCACTGCTCAGGAAATCCGGGACGACTTGAAGCGGGCGGAGAAAGATCGCCGCGTTAAGTCGCCACCCATCGGAGGCGACACGCCGCCGGAACGGCTTCAGTTCTGCGGCATCATGCTTCAGTTCTTCGCCTCGCTGGCGGTTGTGGACGGCGATCCGAATCAGACGGCTTACATCGAGAAGGTGGAAACCGAGTACCTCGGCGACGACCCCTTCCCCATGCTCCACGGCGTGCCGTGGCCCATCCACGAGAAATTCCAGGGCCGGATCGCTCCTCGCCTGATCTCCCGCGTCCTTAAACCGACCTCCGAGGCGCCAATCGAACATCGCTGGCATCTGTACTCCGGCCCAACCAAAGTGCTGCTTCTGAAATATCAGCGCGGGGTCTCGTCCGACGCCGTGGCAAGCTACTTTCAGCGGCATCTTAACATCATGACTGACTACCCGTGGTGGTCTGTCTTCGCCTACGGGTGGACGCAGGTGGTCGTGTTCTGCACCGACCTGATGCACTGGCTCCTCATCCACTTGGCTTGGTTGTGCGGCGGGCACTACTGGGCAGCAATCATCTTGATGACGGTCCTGGTGCGGGCGTTGCTGTTCCCCATCAGCCGCAAGCAGGCCATTTCCAGCCTGCGTATGCAGAAGATGGCCCCCGAGATGAAGAAGTTGCAGGAAAAGTACAAGGACGACCGGCAGAAACTCGCCGAGGCCCAGATGGAGTTGTACCGCAAGTACGGCGTCAATCCCTTCAGCGGCTGCTTGATCGTGCTTATGCAGATGCCGGTGTTGATGGGCTTGTACTACGCTTTGTACGAAAGCGTCGAACTCCGGCAGTCGGGCTTCCTCTGGATCGAAAACCTGGCCGCTCCCGACATGCTCTTCTACTGGGGTTCCTGGCCGATCATCGTCAAGAACGTGACCGGGTTTCTGACGTTTGGCTACATCGTCATCAACCTCGGCCCCTATTTCCACCTGTTGCCCATCATCTCGACGGTCCTGTTGCTGGTTCAACAGAAACTCCTTACTCCGCCTCCCACGGACGAAGTGCAGGCCCAGCAGCAGAAAATGCTGAAGTTCATGATGATCCTGATGGGATATGCCTTCTACTGGATTGCGGCTGGGCTTTGCCTCTACTTCATTGTCAGCAGCACCTGGGGTATGCTGGAGCGAAAGTTGATTCCCAAGGCCCTGCCGGAAGAAGTCGAACCCAAGGCGGCCCCCAGCGAGAAGCCAAAGCGCGTCAGGGAGTCGAAGAGCGCCAATGGCTCTCCCGACGGCTTCGTCGGCAGTGTTCGGCGCTGGTTTGAGGAGTTGCTCAAGCAGGCCGAGAAGAAAAACTGATGCCCGAAAGGATCGCCCATGACGAGCCCGCTATCTTCCTTCGGAAAGATCCCCCGCTTGCTGCTGTTGGGTTTGGCTGCCACCGCATGGAGCATGGCGTGGGCAACCGAGAACCAGCTACGCATCCAGCCGCTCGACCGCGTAGATGCCTCGCGGTTTCCTGAGATCACGCTGCGGTTCCGTGTCGTGGACAGCCGGGGTCAGCCCGTCCGCCAGTTGCCTCCAGGTCAGTTCGTCATTTACGAAGATGGTCACGAAGTCCATCGCTTTGAGCCGCAACGGACTTCGGGCCGGCCTCTGGCCGTGGTGCTGACGATGGATACCAGCGGGTCAATGGAGCGCGGCGGCGATGCTGCATCAGGCCGGTTGACCAAAATGCAAGCGGCCAGACAAGCCGGCGAGCGGTTCTTCGACCGATTGGAACCGTCTGCCCGCGCTGGCTTGATTCTCTTTCATCATACTCCCTACCACCGCGAGAACCTGACATCGGATCGCCAACATCTCAAGAAGCTGATTCAACAAGCCCAGGCGGGAGGGGGGACCGCTTACTTGGATGCCGCGTCATTGGCTGTGCGTATGCTGGTGGAACAGGCAAGGCAGGATCGCCGCGTTGTCGTACTCATGACCGACGGCCGCGACGTCAACAGCAAACTGGGCTTGAACGAGGTAATTGCGGAGGCGCGTCGTCATGAGGTGCCCATCTACACCATCGGACTGGGAGAGCCGGGTCGTAACGACTGGGTCCGCACCGTCCTGGTGCTGGATCGCAGTGGCAGCATGGCCGGAGCGAAGATCTCCGCCTTGCATCAGGCCGCCAGTCGGTTCGTCGCCCTGATGTCCGCCCATCGGGCCGACACGACCGTGCTTCCCTTTCACTCCTGGCCAGAAACGCCGGGTCCTTTCACGAACGATCGCAACAGGCTCTTCCGGCAAATCAATGCGCTGCAAGCCGACGGCAACACGGCGCTGTACGATGCGATCTACGAGGGATTGGAAGCGCTCAACGCCGGCCGCTTCTCCGAGCAGGGTCCGACGCGCCGAGCCTTGATCGTTTTCACCGACGGGGCAGACACCAGCAGCCGCCGCAACCCAGCGGATGTGGTCGCCCGAGCAAGACAAATGGAAATCCCCGTGTATTTGATGGGGTTAGGTAGTCCCGATGAGATCAGCGAGCCGATCATGAAATGGATCGCTCAGCAAACCGGCGGCGAGTACTTCCACGTCAACTCGCCGGACGACCTGACGCCGATCTTCGAGGAATTGTCAATCCGTCTGCACGACGACGGCATCGACGAAGCCTCGCTGCGCCGTCTGGCCGAGGAAACCGGAGGAGCCTACTACCACGTCCGAGACGCGGATCAGTTGGCCTTGAATTTCGAGCAGGTGGCAGGCGAAGTGGCCAGCGTGCATTCCGTGACTTTTCGCAGCCGTCGGGCCAGGCCGGACGGGACTTCCCGGGGCATTGAGATTCGCCTGGGCGACCTTGTCTCCGTACAAACGGGTTACGCGACTCACGGCCTGATTACGCCAAGCATAAATGCCTTGGTGTATCTTGGGTTGCTAGCGCTTCTGCTGCTCTTGCTTGCCGTTCCGGAGCTGGGCCGACGAATCCGGCAGCAAGGAAGCCCAACCAACACCCCATGACTTCGCTTCCCGATCCACAAGACACCATTGCTGCTGTCTCCAGTGCTCCTGGGCGAGCGGCAAGATCCCTAGTGCGAGTGACCGGCCCTGATGCCTTTACCCTGCTCGACTCCGTCTGTCCAGGTTGGAGGATCAGTCCTGGAGACCGGCTTCGACGGGTGAAGCGCATTTGTTCCCAGGTCGTTTTGCCACGTGTCCCTTCGCCTCTGCCCGTGCAGTTGCTCGTTTGGCCTGCACCCCGGACATACACCGGGCAAGACCTCGTAGAGTTTCATACCTTCGGCTCTCCGCCTCTCGCCGAAGCGTTGATGGCAGCACTAATCGACGCAGGAGCACGACCCGCCCGGCCTGGAGAGTTCACCTTGAGAGCATTCCTAGCTGGCAAACTTGATCTCTCCCAGGCTGAAGCCCTGCTGGACTTGCTTCATGCCGAAGATTCTGAGCAGATGCAGACCGTGCTGGCCTGGTTCGCCGGAGGCGTGGGAAAGCTGCTGCGAGACGTCCGCTCCACGCTACTCGATCTCCTGGCCGAGATCGAAGCCGAACTCGACTTTGCTGAAGAAGACCTGACATTTCTGCCGCCGGAAGCGATTGCTGAACGGCTCCGGCAAGCGAAAGAGCAATTAACCTTTATCGAACAGCGCTTTCAGGAACGCAACGTCGGAGCCGGACCGTTCCGGGTTCTGCTTGCGGGTCCACCCAATGCGGGAAAAAGCAGTCTGTTCAATGCCCTGATCGGCCAATCGGCTGCCTTGGTCAGCCCGGCACCGGACACCACCCGGGATTGGCTGGAGCAGGTCGTCAGGTGGGAGGAAGTCGAGATCGCCCTGCTCGACTCCGCAGGAACTGGCACCGCGGCTTTGGACGCTCTGGACCGGCTGGCCCAGGAGGCATCAGACAAAGTAAGCCAGACGGTTGACTTGATCCTCCTGTGCCAACCTGGAGACGTGTTACAAGCCGATCACACCAGGGCCAGATTGCACGACACAGCCCCGTCACGGATCATCCCGGTCATCACCAAATGCGACCTGATTCCTCCCGGAGAGCATCGAAATCAGGCCGTGCTGGCAACGAGCGCTGCCACTGGGGAAGGAATCGACGCCCTGCGTCGGGAACTGGTGCGTAAGGCGATCCGGTGGCGCGGCGGTTTCGTTTCGGCTTCCCGATGTCGCAAGCCGATTCAGACAGCACGAGATCATCTGGAAGAAGCAGCTCACTTCGCCGAGCATCGTCAGCCGGAATTGGCCGCAGCAGAATTGCGTTCGGCCCTGGACGCCCTCGGCGAGGTCGTCGGAGCAGTCTGCACGGACGAGCTTCTGGACCGCATCTTCAGTCAGTTCTGCATCGGCAAATGACGTGACGCGAGAGGGGCGAAGGCTGTTGCTTCAACTAATGCGGACGACCACGACGGTGCAGTTGTCCGTCCCGCCTTGCAAGTTCGCCAAATTGACGAGGCGGCGGCAGCACATTTCCGCGGAATCAGCTCGCTGAATCATCTCCGCCAAGACTTCGCCGTCCACATGGTTCGTCAGTCCGTCGGAACAAATCACCAACCAATCGCCGGGCCGTAAATCGGCTACATAGGTCTGTGGGTCGAGACCGGGCTGTCCGCCGACTGCCTGTTGCAATTCATTCTTGCGAGGGTGATTTTCCGCTTCCTCAGCAGTCAGTTGCCCCAATTCCACGAGACGATTGACCAGCGTCTGATCCCGCGTCAGCTGGGTCAGTTTTCCCCGCCCGTAGTGGTAAACCCGGCTGTCGCCGACATGAGCGCCGACCGCCCGGCGACCGTCAAGGTACACCACCTCGGCCGTACAACCCATGCCCCGCTTGCCACTGCCAGGTTTGCGGCTCAGCGTGTAGATCTGCTGGTTGGCATCGCGTAGCGCTCGGACGAACAGTTCACGGCAGGCGGCCGCGTCAAAACCGTCTCGAAGGACCACGGCGTCGCCGGTCAACGCGGAGAACTGCGAATCGTGGACGATATGGCGGCGGACGATCTCGAGCGTCATTGCGCTGGCGACTTCGCCAGCTTCGTATCCGCCCATGCCATCGGCCAGGAGGACCACCAGACGATCCGCCATATCGTCCTGCTGTGAGCCTGAGGCATGGAGCAGGGCGTAGGCGTCCTCGTTGTTCGTTCGGACCATGCCGGTGGTTGTCCAGGCGGCGACGTCGAGTCGGCCGTAATTCTCGCAGCGGCCCAAGGCCCGCAAGCTGTGGATCAGTTCCTGGAATCCGGTCGGGTCAGAACGGGCTGCTTCCTCCGTGGGGAAGCGGAGGTGCGGTTCGCGGGTGCAGGTCTTCATGATGATACGAGCCAGACCCGGGTGGGCGTCGGGAAAAAGCAGAACAAACGGCTTAGGCACGCCCTGGCGCTCGAAATCCATCTCGGTCAGTTCTCTGCCCAGACACAAGGCGTAGAGCATGGCTCCAAAGCCGTACAGGTCGCTGCGGGCGTCGGCATGCACTGGATCAAAGACCAGCTCGGGAGCGGTGTAGAGCGTGGCTTGAATCGGAGCGCCCGGCGGGACCGGAAGAGGGAGCATGTCGCTGAGGTCGAAAAGCACGGCCTGACCGTCGTCGCCGATTCGGACGATGTCGGGGCGAAGCCCTTCGATGATTGCCCCCGCCGCATGCAAAGCCGTCAAGGCCCCGGCAATCTGGGCGAGCCATTCGTACCGTTGGGAAGCCTCGTGAGCCGGTTCGTCCCAGGCGTCCCACAGCGACTGGCCCGGGGGAACCTGTTCCACCAAGTAATTCCTGCCGTTGTGCTCAAAACGCTCCACGACGCGCGGAAGCGAGGGATGATCGGCCTTTTCAAGGATTCGTTGCTCCCAGGCAGGGGACGGCCAGCCGGTCGGCGAACCGGGAGCGTCCAGGTCAATGCCGGTGGCCTCCGGGTCGTCCAGCACTGGTTCGCCCAAAATGACGTGATCTTCGTCCTCCGGAGGGGCGGCCTTCGAAACTGTTGGACCTTCCACCACGACGACCGCTTGACCCCGAGCGTCCGACGCTGACCAGCGCGTGATCGGTCCTCGTCGGCTGATTACTTCGCGAAGGATGTACCGGCCCGCGAGATCGGTGCCGTTTCCAGTCTGAGCGGTCGGGAGTTGGACGGGATTCTCGGGCTGATCCCCATAGAACATCCACCCGCATTCCAGGCAGTATTTGAGCTGATCGACGCGGATGGCACCGCAGACGGCGCAGGGCTGTGCCGGTGCGAAAGTGGCAGAAGCCCCGGCGATCGGCTCGGCAGGGGCTATGCCCTCGACCTCAAGAACAGCGGCCTCCAGAGGCGAAACCTCCTCTGGAACTGCCTCTTCGGGCCTGACCAACTCGGCCTCTGGCTGGAGATCCTCGCTGAGCCTCGGCAGCTCCTGAGACGCAGGCGTAGGCCTGGACGGCTCCATGTCGATTGTCGGCATGACGTCGGGTTCGGGCGGCTCGGCCGGACGACGCAGACCGAACAGGCGGCCCCAAAGTCCTTGCGGTTTCCGGCCGGGTTCTGAAGGATTGGTGGGCATGGCGATACCTTCATCCCAGACGATGAGCGCAATGGATGCAGAACCGGCTCCCAAGCGCATTGGTTTTGCCGCATTGCTGACACGGGGAACCAGGTTGCGTCAGTACCGCGGCACAGCCTCCGCAATAGGGTTCTCGAACGCGGTTGACGTGCTGACATTTCGGGCAGACGACTTGCGTGGTCAAACGACGCTGTTCCAAGTCGCGTCGAATTTCGGCCGCGGAGTAGTAGCGGTCGTTGACGCTTTCGGCGAGGTTGATCCGCAGCAATTCAAACAGCCAGCGTTGGTCGTCGGGGATCCTGCCGTTGGCATCCTTGAGTCGGGCTTCCAGCTGCCGAGCCGTGTAGAAGCCTTCGGGAGCCTCTCCCGTGACGAGGTGATACATGGTGGCAGCCAGAGCGAACAGGTCGGAACGGGCTTCCGGCTTTCCGACGATCTGTTCCGGCGGAGCGTAGCCTTCTGTGAACACCCGGGTCAACCGCGGATTGCGGCCTTTGAAGCTGTGGGTAAGGTCACGGGCCGTGCCGAAGTCGATCAACTTGATGTTCCGGCCGTCTTGTAAAAGCATAATGTTGTCTGGTTTGACGTCCCGATGGATGATCGGCGGGGTCCGCGAGTGCATCACCTCCAGAACGCGGCAGATCTTGATGCCCCATTCGATCACCAGATCCGTCGGGAATGGCCGATTGTTATTGTTTTCCAAGATTTTCTGGAGCGTGTCCCCGGGGATGAACTCCATGATGAGATGAGCGCTCTGCCCCTGCTGAACGAAGTCGAAGATTTTGGGGACGATTTCCAGACCGGCCAGTTCCCGCAGGATCTCCGCTTCCCTTCGGAAGAAATTGAGACGAATCGAGAACTCATCTGGATCAAGACAGATCATGTCCTTGATGGCGACCGGCTGGCGGGTCTGCACATCCTTGCCCTTGTACACCCGTCCGAAGCCTCCCTCCGCCAGCAGCAACTCGATTTGATAGCGGCCCTGGAGCATGGTTCCGGCCGCCGTGGGCAGCAGACTGTTGCAACGTTGGCAGTAGCGCTCGTTAGGGGGATTGGCCACACCGCAGGCCGGATTGATGCACAGAATTGGCTGTGCTCCGCCCACGCCTTCGCTCGGGACCTGACTCCACCCGCAGTCCAGGCAGTGCGTCGCTCCGACGGGCATCTTTGACTTGCAGGCGGGGCAGACGGCGAAGTCCCCATCGGCGGTCGCGCCGGGAGTTGGTTTACGCGGAGGAGCAGCCCCCTTGGGTGCCGCCGGAACGGACGGTACTGGCGGACGAGCGGCGTTGGCGGTCGGGGGGGTCGTGACTGTCGGGGTTCGGTTATCCGTGCTCGTCGTGCCGCTCCGTGTTGCCGAAGCCGGGGGGACTGCCACGGGACGACTAGGTGGAGGCGCAGGCGTCACGGGCGGACGGGTCGGCAGCGAAGGCATCGTCGAACCGCCACCCGCAGACCCCGAGGCGGGCACACCGACCGGCGCACGGGCCAAAGGGGCCACGAATACGGCTTTGCATTTGGGGCAACGCACCTGTTTCCCGGCGTGCTCCTCTGCAACTTGGGACGGTTCGTTGCAATGCGGGCACTTGGTCACCAGGGGCATGTTTTGGCCTCAGTTTGATATATCGTCAGTGGGTGCCGCTTTGCGACGCTCTTCAAAACGTAACTCGCAATCACCAACGCGAATCCTGTCACCCGCTCGAAGAAGAGTCGGCCCGTCGATGCGGTTTCCGTTTAAATAGGTTCCTTCCGCAGTTTGTTCGTCCACCAGTAGGTAATCCGCACCGGATTGAACGATCCGGGCGTGAACCTTTTCGACGCCTGCTGCTCCGTACAAACCAACGTCGCATCCCTCGCTTCGTCCAATAATCGTCTCCGGCTTGGTCAAAATCAACTCCCTGCCTGGCCGAAACCCTTTCTCCACCCGAATCCATGCCTCTTTGAGGATCACCTGGGCCAAGGCGATCAGCCAGCCGATGCACGCGCCCAAAGCCACGAACCCGACCGCGCTCGACGACAACATCTCGTCGGCAGGTCGTCTGGTCAGAGCCGAGAGAAACCAGCGAATTCCAACAAAGCAGAGGCTTCCGACCAGACCTCCGACCGTCCCGCCCAACGCCCCGTGCAGCACTTTCTTCACAGCCCCGCGAGCACTTTCCTGGCGAAGAGTGCGCAGCAGAAGGTCGTAGGCCCCGACGGCCACGCCGATTAACAGTCCCGTCAAGGTCCAACCGAAAAGAATGAAGAAAGTCGCATATGAAAATCCATACAACGCCTGTCCCAAAAAGCCTCCTACCAATCCTCCGACACCGCCGACTGCAATCGAAACTCCGGCTTTCGGAATCATGCTCGCCGCGGTCATACCGTTCCACAGACCGTCCACGACGCTAAGAGCCAGTGCCAGCACGCTGCCGAGCATCATGGCCTGAAACATCGCACTGATCAGCGGCGACTCGGGAGCAAAACCCTTCGCCAGCATCCAACCTGCGAAAGCTGCCCATGCTCCGCACAGACCACAGTAGTACACGAAGAGTCGAAACGACATAGGGTGATTCTAGCGGAGAAAATGCTTGACATCATCCCAAGGCAATCTAGGATGAGACGTTAGGTCTGCAGACTTGTTTCTGAGTGCGACCTGACAGACCTTCGGGACTTCCCAGCCTGACAGCCCGTTCCAGCGCGGTCGCTGAGCTAGAGGGGCCAAGGAGTTCGTGCATGTCGTCTCAACCGCGTCGTCGGCAACTGGAAATCCAGGAAATCGGAGACGTGACCGTGGTCGCGTTCACCGATCGAAAAATCCTGGACGAGCAAAACATCCAAAGTATTGGTGAGCAGCTCTACAGTCTCGTGGACGATGCAGGACGGCGGAAGATGGTGCTCAACTTTGCCAAGGTCGAGTACCTGTCCAGCGCCGCTCTGGGCAAGCTCATCACGCTCAACAAGAAGCTTCAGGCCGTCAAGGGCCGACTCGCTCTGTGCAACATCGACCCGCAAATCTTCGAAGTTTTTGAAATCACCGGTTTGAAAAAGGTCTTCAACATCTACAAAACCGAGCAGGATGCCCTGCAATCGTTCTGAGCGGGATCCCCGCCTATCCTTGAACTGGTAAGGAGCCTGGTTCTCGTGAGTGCATCCCCGGCATGGGACGGCATGTGGCGGCTAAGCGGGGGCGTGGCAGGGGAACATGTCATCCCCAGCCTAATCGCTGAAGCTCACCGCGTTCAGCAGGAAATCCTGCAACTCCTCCGCGATAACGCCTTTACCGACCGCGACATCTTCGCCGTCAAGCTGGCCGTCGAAGAGGCGGTCGTCAATGCCATCCGCCACGGCAACCAGTTGGATCCCCAGAAGAAAATTCGTATCGCTTACCAATTCACGGAGGATGCTTTCCTGGTCCGCATTTGCGATGAAGGATGTGGTTTCGATCCCGACGCCGTGCCCGATCCGACCCAGGAAGCCAATCTCGAAAAGCCTTCCGGACGCGGCTTGCTGCTCATGCGTTACTACATGACCGAAGTTCACTTCCTCGACGGCGGAACCACCGTGGTGATGTGCAAACGACGCGGCTCCTCCTAGGCCTGTTTCCTCTCGCTCTATTCCATGATCCCTGAACCCGCCTCTGACTTGGCGTCCACGTTGGTTGTCGCCAGTCGCTCCGTGGGTAGATTGTTGAACACGGAGTCTTGCGCGATCTCGAGTCCCGGCAGCGTGTCGAGTCGGACATGACTACCCCGATGATGCGGCAGTATCAAGAGGCGAAGGCCCGCCATCCCGACATGCTGCTCTTGTTCCGCATGGGGGACTTCTACGAGCTCTTCTACGAGGATGCCGAGAAAGCCGCACGTCTCCTCCAGATCACTCTAACCAGCCGGGACAAGCAGGTGCCGATGGCTGGGTTTCCCCATCACCAACTGGAAACATACCTTCGTAGGCTGCTCAACCTGGGCGAACGCGTGGCCATCTGTGAGCAAGTCGAAGACCCCGCCACAGCGGTCGGGATCGTCAAGCGCGAAGTGGTGCGGGTCGTCACCCCAGGCACCGTCACCGAAGATGCCCTGCTCGATCCCCGGTCCAGCAATCACCTCGCCGCAGTCGTGGTCCAGGGCCAACAGGCGGGCCTGGCCTGGGTCGAACTTTCCACGGGGCAGTTTCAGGCGATGGACCTTCCTATCGCTCGCCTTGCCGAGGAACTCGAACGGCTTGATCCCGCCGAGTGCCTCTGGCCGGAGCGCGAAGCCGATGGCATTCCCGAAGCGCTCCGCGCTGCCTTGCCTCGACTGAGCTGGACATTTCGGCCCGACTGGGTCTTCGAGCCGGGATTCGCCCGAGAGACGTTGACCCGCCACTTCGACGTGCAAACCCTGGAAGGCTTCGGGTTCCGCGACGATGATCTCTGCCTCCGCGCGGCCGCCGCGATCCTGGATTATCTCCGTGAGACGCTGCGAGCAAGTCTGACTCATCTAGGCCGGCTCAAGCCCTTTCATCCAGGCCGCGTTCTCCTCCTCGATTCGGTCACGCGCCGCAGCCTCGAACTGACTCGCACCCTCCGCGAGGGCAAGCGTGAAGGGTCGCTCTTGGCAGCTGTGGATCGGACTGTAACCGCGATGGGAGCACGGCTCCTCCAAGAATGGCTGCTCGCTCCGCCGACGGAAATTCCGACCATCTCCGGCCGACTGGATGCCGTCGAGGAATTGCTTTTCAAACATGCGTTCCGGAACCAAGTGCGGGAACAACTCCGACAAATGCCGGATCTGGCTCGACTGGCGACCCGAGCCTCAACCGGACGGGCCAATCCCCGTGACCTGTCGGGTATCGCCTCCGGACTACGTTTACTGCCGCGAATCAAGGCCCTGCTGACAGCCCGACATGCGGTTTTGCTCCGCGACCTGGAAAGTCGTCTGGACCTGTGCGCGGATCTTCACCATCTGCTGGACCGAGCCTTGGCCGATGATCCGCCATTGAGTCCTCGCGAAGGCGGCGTCATCCGGGAAGGCTACAGCGAAGAACTGGATCGGCTCCGCGATGTCAACCAGGGCGGTAAGGAATGGATCGCCAGGTTTCAGGCTCAGGAGATCGAACGCACTGGCATTCCCAGCCTTAAAGTGGGCTTCAACAAAGTGTTCGGCTACTACATCGAAGTCACCCACGCCCACGGGCACAAGATTCCTGGCGATTACCAGCGGAAGCAAACGCTCAAGAACGCCGAGCGCTACATCACCCCCGAATTGAAAGCCCACGAGGACGAAGTGCTTCGGGCCGAAGAACGCTCCCGCGAACTGGAGTACGAACTGTTTGTGCAACTGCGACAGCACTGCGCGGATCACGCACGCCAGCTGCTGCAAACAGCGGAGGTTCTGGCCCAGCTGGACGTGCTTTCGGGTTTGGCCGAAGTTGCCGACGCTTTTGGTTGGCAACGCCCGGAGCTGGTCGAAACGCCGATTCTGCATATCGAACAGGGTCGGCATCCCGTGCTGGAGCAATGCCTGCCCGCCGGCTCGTTCGTGCCGAACGACGCCCGGCTCGGCCCCGACGAGGGCTTGTTACTCCTCATCACGGGGCCGAACATGGCCGGCAAAAGCACCTATCTCCGCCAGACCGCTTTGATCGCTCTGCTGGCTCACGTCGGCAGCTTCGTCCCGGCGCGACGGGCTGTCATCGGTTTAGTGGACCGCATTTTCACCCGCGTCGGAGCCAGCGACGAACTGACCCGAGGACAAAGCACGTTCATGGTGGAGATGACAGAGACGGCCAACATCCTCAACAACGCCACGCAGCGAAGCCTGGTAATCCTCGACGAGATCGGTCGCGGGACCAGCACCTATGACGGCGTGTCGCTGGCCTGGGCGGTCGCGGAGTACCTTCACGACGAAATCGGTTGCCGGACCCTGTTTGCCACGCACTACCACGAACTCACTCAGTTGGCCGAATCGTTGCCACGTCTGCGGAACTACAATGCGGCCGTGGTCGAGGAAGGGCAGACGGTGGTATTCCTTCATCAGATCCGCCCCGGTCCCGCTGATCGCAGCTACGGGATCCACGTCGCCCAATTGGCCGGCGTGCCGCGAGCCGTTCTCGACCGGGCACGGCAAGTGCTCAATCAGCTGGAAAACCAGCATGCTGCCAGCGCGGAAAAGCAACGTAGTTTCCGTCGTCGCCGCCGAACCGATGACGGTCATCCGACGCTCTTCGACGAGGCCGATGTCGGGACTGCTTGATTTCTGGCGCCGGTCGCCGGATGGTGCGTCGTCTGAGGCTCCGAGTACACTAGACAACAAGGGATCCCGAAGGCCCGGTTGCTTGGGAGAGTGAGCCGCCGGAAATTCGGCTCTTGGACCAAGAACACTCATGCATTATCAGATCCGCATCATCGGCGGGACGCTGCGAGGTCGAAAACTGACCCTGGTGTATCAACCTCATGTCCGTCCGCTTTCCGACCGGGCCAGGGAGGCCCTCTTCAGCATTCTCGGCGACGCCGTGCCCGATCGTCCGTTCTACGATCTGTTTGCAGGCAGCGGGGCGGTCGGCATGGAAGCCCTCAGCCGGGGTGCGACTCGGGCGACATTTGTCGAGCGCGATCCGCAAGCAGTGCGAGCCATCCAGTCGCATCTACAACGGTTCGGCCTGACCGACCGTGCGACGGTACTTCGGGCGGACGCCTACCGCTGGGCCGAGCGCTGGCTTCCGCCGCCGGAGCCGGTCAACGTCTTCGTTGGTCCCCCGTACAGGGAGTTTGAAGAGAATTTCCCGGCGATCTTTCACCTGCTGGGAAGCTTGCAAAAGCGTCTGGCTCCTGGCTCGGTGCTCGTCATCCAGTCTGACGAGCGATTTCCTGCCGAAGAACTGCCGGATCCCGACCAATGGGACGTGCGACAATATGGACGGACACAATTAGCTGTCTGGGTGCGCAGGCCCTCTCTCGGATTGGAAAAGCAACCGCAGGCGACCACGTGAAGCATGACAGAAGCCCAATTCGCCTACGAAGTAGTGCATCGGCTTCGTGACGCCGGGTATCAGGCTCTGTTCGCCGGTGGCTGCGTTCGGGACATGCTCCTGGGCTTGGAGCCGCACGATTTCGACGTAGCCACCGATGCCCGGCCGGAAGAGGTCCAACGCCTTTTCCGCCGGACCTTGGCGGTCGGGGCGTCGTTTGGCGTCATCGAAGTGCTCGGTCCCCGCGGCGACGATGGCAAGCCGATCCGCGTCCAGGTCTCGACCTTCCGGGCCGAAGGCCCGTACAGCGATGGACGTCATCCCGATTCCGTCGTCTTCACCACTGCCGAAGGCGACGCCTCTCGCCGCGACTTCACGATCAACGGACTGTTCTACGATCCCATCGCCGCGCAGGTTATCGACTACGTCGGCGGTCGCAGGGATCTGGAAGAGCGAGTGCTGCGGGCCATCGGCAACCCCCAGGAACGGTTCACCGAGGACAAGCTCCGCATGTTACGGGCTATCCGCTTCGCCGCACGATTCGAGTTGACCATCGAAGCGGAGACCTTCGCGGCCATCCGGGAAATGGCCCCGCAGATTTCCGTCGTCAGTGCCGAGCGGATCGCCGAAGAACTTCGGCGCATGTTGACGGATGCGCACCGTGCCCGGGCCATGACCCTGATGTGGGATGCCGGGTTGGCCCACCACATTCTGCCCGAACTGGCGGCGCTGCACGATTTGCCTGACGCATCGGCCGGCGGCACTTTGTGGGACCATCTGATGCGAGTCTTGGACCTTCTCCGCGATCCCTCCTTTCCCCTGGCTTTCGGAGCGTTGCTGCATCACCTTCAGTCAAATGAGGCCGACGCTATTTGCCGACGGCTTCGCCTGTCTAACGACGAACGACACCGCATCACGTGGCTTGTGCAGAATCACGAGTATCTGCGCGACGCTGCCAGCCTGCGTGTCAGCAAGCTGAAAACAATTCTCTCCCATTCCGGCATTCGTGATCTGCTGGAATTGCACCGCGCCGATGCCGAAGCTGTTGGCCGCAGCACGGAACACGTCGCCTTTTGCGAACGCATGTTGGAGCAATGGTCGGAGGCGGAACTCAACCCGCCGCCCCTGATCACCGGCAACGACCTGATCCGCATGGGTCTCAAGCCCGGCCCGCGCTTCCGTGCTCTGCTCGAAAAGGTCCGGGAGGCTCAATTGGAAGGAGAACTGAAAACCCACGCTGAAGCGACGCAATTAGTGCGACGCCTGCTCAAAGGCGAGCAGCCAGCGTAAGCTGGCCAGTGACCGGGGGACTGACATCCTCGGCTCAACAACAGGTGAGGGTCTAAGCCATGATCTGCCTGCCCGTGTACATGGACAACCATGCCACGACCCGAACCGATCCAAGGGTGATCGAAGCCATGCTGCCGTTCTTTACGCAAAAGTACGGCAACCCCGCGAGCCGAACCCACGTCTTTGGCTGGGAAGCCGAAGAAGCCGTAAAGCAGGCACGGGAATCGGTGGCAACCCTGATCGGGGCTGGTCCGCGGGAAATCATCTTCACCAGCGGAGCCACGGAAAGCAACAATCTCGCTCTCAAAGGCGCGGCTTGGGCCTATCGGGACAAGGGCAACCATATCGTCAGCGTCGTCACCGAACATCCCTCCGTTCTCGACCCGCTCAAACGCCTTGAACAGGAAGGTTACCAAGTCACTTTCTTGACCGTGGACCGGGATGGATTGATTACGGCAGACCAAGTGGCTGAGGCGATCACGCCAAAAACGATCCTCGTCAGCGTCATGGCCGCCAACAACGAGATCGGCGTGCTTCAGCCCCTGGAGGCCGTCGGAAAGCTGTGCAAGGAGCGTGGCGTTTTATTCCACACGGATGCGACCCAAGCGGTCGGCAAAATCCCGATTGATGTGGAAGAAATGGGCGTCGATCTACTCAGCCTGTCGGCCCACAAGTTTTACGGTCCCAAAGGCGTCGGAGCGCTCTACGTCCGCAAGCGGAATCCCTACGTTCGCTTGCTGCCGTTGCTCGACGGCGGAGGCCACGAGCAGGGCCTTCGCTCGGGGACTCTGCCGACGCCGCTAATCGTCGGACTCGGTAAAGCGTGTGACATCGCCCGGTCAGAGATGCCGGAGGAAGCCGACCGCGTCGGAAAGTTGCGGGACCGGCTCTGGCTAGGCTTGAGCCGCCGTTTGGAGGATGTGATCCTGAACGGCCACCCGACCCGACGGCTGCCGGGTAATTTGAACGTCAGCTTCCCCTACATTCGGGCCGATGCGCTGCTGGTAGCGTTGCGTAACCTGGCAGTCAGCAGCGGTTCGGCCTGCACGTCCGCCGAAGTACGCCCCAGTCATGTGCTCTTGGCTTTGGGAATGGACGAAGATTTGGCTCATGCCAGCGTCCGGTTTGGCCTGGGACGATTCAACACGGAAGCAGAGGTGGATTGGGCCGTCGAGTACGTTGCGGAAGCCGTTACGAAACTACGGCAGTTGAACCCTCTGTATCAGATGACCCGTCATACGTCCCGGGAGCGGTCCGCGTAGGGCTGCTAAAAAGTCCTTGGATTTCTCGGTCCGTGATGCATAATCTAAGGCGAATCGGTTCGTGATCGCCGAGGTGAGCCTGCCGTGACTGTCGAACTGGATGCCCCGCCGCGTGCCACCCCAGCGTGGACACGACGGCACCTGCTCGGCCTGGAAGACCTCAGTTCCGCTGAGATCGAAACCATTCTTCGCAAAGCCGACGACTTTCTGGAGGTCAGTCAGCGCAGCCGAAAGAAAGTGGCTGCCTTGACTGGCCGCGTTGTTCTCAATCTGTTCTTCGAGCCGAGCACCCGCACTCGAACCAGCTTCAGCCTCGCCGCCCGACGCCTCAGTGCCGATACGGTCGATTTCACCGTCACCGGATCAAGTACGAGCAAAGGGGAGACGTTCATCGACACAGCCCGCAATCTGGAAGCGATGGGGGTGGACGTGATGGTGGTCCGGCACAGCAGCCCGGGCGCGCCGCACCTGCTGGCCCAACACCTGAGCTGCTCCGTCATCAATGCTGGCGACGGTGCCCATGAGCATCCCACGCAGGGGCTGCTCGACGTTTACACGATCCAGCGGGCCAAGGGCCGCGTCGCCGGGCTGACGGTCGGTCTGATCGGCGACATTGCCCACAGCCGTGTGGCTCGCAGCAACATCCACGCTTTGACCAAACTTGGCGCCCGCGTCATCGTCTGTGGTCCGCCTACGCTCGTTCCGCCGACCATCCGCCGCCTCGGTGTCGAAATCGCTCACCGCTTCGACGACATCTTGCCGCAACTGGACGTGGTCAATTTGCTGCGAGTGCAGTTCGAGCGCCAACGCAAGGGCCTGTTCCCGAGCATCCATGAGTACGCCGCTCTGTTCGGGATGGACAGCCAGCGGCTTCGGCGAGCCAAAGACGATGTGTTGATCCTGGCACCCGGCCCGATCAACCGCGGCGTCGAAGTGACTCCCGAGGTAGCAGACGGCCCGCACTCCGCCATCCTCCAGCAGGTCACCAACGGTCTGGCGATCCGCATGGCCGTCCTGTATCTGCTCTGCGGACAGCGCTCGGCCGACCGGCAGGCTTCCGAGAATGCTCCCGTTCGGGAGGCGGCTGAGACGCCATGAAGACGCTTCTGCTGACCAACGGCCGGGTCATTGACCCCAGCCAGAACATCGACGCCGTTACCGATCTGTGGATTCGCGGAGATACGGTGCTGGGCATCGGTCCCCAGCCGAATTTGATTCCCGATCGGGTCATCAACGTCAGCGGCCTGATCGTCTGCCCCGGCCTGATCGACATGCACGTCCACTTGCGGGAACCGGGCCGCGAGGAAGACGAAACGATCGCCACGGGAACGGCAGCGGCGTTGGCGGGGGGCGTTACGTCCGTGGCCTGCATGCCCAACACGGAACCGGCCATCGACAGCCAGGCCCAGGCCGAATTCGTCTATCTCCAGGCCGAACGCGCGGGCAATGCCAACGTCTTTCCCATCGGGGCCATCACCAAGGGACGCCGGGGCGAGGAACTGGCAGAGATCGGCGGGCTAGTCGAAGGGGGAGCGGTGGCGTTCACCGATGACGGTTCCCCTGTGGTTTCCGCGGAGATCATGCGTCGCGCCCTGGAATACTGCAAGATGTTTGACCGCGTGGTCATGGACCACTGCGAGGACCTGGACTTGGCCCGAGGCGGCGTCATGAACGAAGGCTTTGAGAGCATGCGGCTCGGATTGCCGGGCATGCCCGCCGCGGCCGAAGAGATCATGGTCAATCGCGACATCATCCTGGCCGAACTGACCGAAGGCCGACTGCATATCCTGCACACCTCCACGGCGGGCAGCGTGGACCTCATCCGGCGGGCCCGGAAACGCGGCGTGCGTGTGACCACGGAAGCCTGTCCGCATCACTTCACGCTGACCGACGAGTGTCTCCGCAGTTTCGACAGCAATTTCAAGATGTCGCCGCCACTGCGAACGCAGCGGGACGTCGAAGCGATCATCGAGGGCCTCAAGGACGGCACCATCGAGGTCATCGCCACCGACCACGCTCCCCACGCGCCGGAGAAAAAGACCCGCGAGCTGGATCAGGCCCCCAACGGCGTCATTGGTCTGGAAACGCTGTTGCCGATCTGCATCCGCTCGCTGATCGAACCTGGCCACCTGACCTGGCCGCAACTGATCGAGAAACTGACCATCAATCCCGCCCGCATTCTGGGAATCGACCGGGGCACCCTCAAGCCCGGAGCCGACGCCGACGTGACCGTGATCGACCCCAACCTGGAATGGGTCATCGATCCCACGCAGTTTAAGTCCAAAAGCCGCAACTGCCCCTTCGCCGGGTGGAAGGTGCGGGGACGAGCAGTGCTGGTTTTGGTCAGTGGCCAGATCCGTTACCAGTACCCGGAAAATCCGGCACTGTCTTAATCCGGAATCTGACAAAAGCGCCCTCACACCCCTGCGGTACTGCCAATGTGGCACTCGGCAGCTGCTCAGTGGCTTGCCAGTATCGACGTAACTGACTGTTCCATAATTCCTTACAACTTACATTGGATCTGGGCACGATGCTTGCATCACTGTGGCCCGCGTAATTTACCGGAGACACCCTATCTCCGGCCAGCACTCGCACGAATCCACGCATACTGAGACAGCGGAAGGAGGTTGAGCCGAATGGCAGCGAAGCAACTGGCGTATGCCGACGAGGCCCGGCAGAAGCTCTTGGCGGGAGTCACCAAGCTGGCCCGGGCAGTGCGCTGCACTCTTGGTCCCCGGGGACGTAACGCCGTGCTGGACAAGGGCTGGGGTGTGCCCAATGTCACCAAGGATGGCGTCACGGTCGCCGAGGACATCGAACTCGCCGATCCCTACGAGAACATGGGGGCCCAGTTGGTCAAGGAGGCTGCCAGCAAGACCAGCGACGTGGCCGGTGATGGCACCACCACGGCTACCGTGCTGGCTGAAGCGATTTATCGGGAAGGACTCAAGCACATCACCGCCGGGGCCGATCCGATGGCCCTCAGCCGCGGTATTCACAAGGCCGTTAACCGCGTCGTCGAAGAGTTGCAAAAAAACGCGGAAAAAATCGACTCCAAGAACAAAAAGGAAATCAAGGAAGTCGCCATCATTGCGGCAAATAACAACGTCGAGATCGGCGAACGCATTGCCGAGGCCATGGAACGGGTCGGTACCGACGGCGTGATCACGATCGAAGAAGGCAAGGCGGCCACCACGGAGGTGGAGGTCGTCGAGGGTATGCAGTTCGACCGCGGCTTCCTCAGCCCGCATTTCGTCACCAATCCTGAAAAGGTTATCTGCGAATTCGAGAAAGCCTACATCCTCATCTATGAGGACAAGATTTCCAGCGCCAAGAACTTGGTTCCGCTGCTTGAGGCCATCTCGAAGGCCGCTCGCCCTCTGCTCATCATCGCGGAAGACGTCGAAGGGGAAGCCCTGGCGACGCTGGTCGTCAACAAGCTGCGCGGCATTCTCCAGGTGTGCGCCGTCAAGGCCCCCGGTTACGGCGACCGTCGCAAGGCCATGCTCGAAGATATCGCCGTGCTTACCGGCGGCAAAGCCATTTTCAAGGACCTGGGCATCCAGCTGGAGAACGTCAAATTGACTGATCTGGGCCAGGCCAAGAAGATCCGCGTGGACAGTGAGAATACGACGATCATCGAAGGCGCGGGCAAGAAAGCCGCCATCGAGGGCCGCTGCGAACTGATTCGCCGCGAGATCGAAAAGACCGAAAGCGAATACGACCGCGAGAAGCTCCAGGAGCGGTTGGCGAAGCTGGCGGGGGGCGTAGCCCTCATCAAGGTCGGAGCCGCCACCGAAACGGAGATGAAGGAACGCAAAGCCCTCTACGAGGACGCTCTCCACGCCACTCGGGCCGCCATCGAAGAGGGCATTGTGCCCGGCGGCGGGGTCGCTTTGCTCAATGCCGCCAAGGCCCTCGACAAGTTCGAATTGGAAGGCGATGAGCAACTGGGGGTCGAGGTTCTGAAGAAGGTACTCGAGGTGCCGGCCCGGTCCATCGCCGAGAATGCCGGCCTCGATGGTTCCGTCGTCGTCAACAACATCCGGCGTTCCAAGGACAAGAACTACGGCTTCGACGCCGCTGAGGAGAAATACTGCGACCTTCGCAAAGCGGGCATCGTCGATCCGGTCAAGGTGACGCGGTGTGCCTTGCAGAACGGGGCCAGCGTCGCCTGCCTGCTTTTGACCACCGAGAGCCTGGTGGCCGACATCCCCGAGAAGAAGAAGCCCCAGGGTGGGCATCACGACCACCATGGCCACGGGATGGGCGACATGGGCGGCATGATGTGATCGAACCGGGACTTTTCGGTACTGGGTAATAAGCCTCAGAAGTGAGAACAGGAGCGAGTCAGACATGAAACTGCGTCCGTTGGATGATCGCGTTGTGGTCGAGCCTCTGGAAGCTGAGGAGAAAACGCCGGGCGGAATCGTTCTGCCGGATACGGCCCGTGAACGGCCGCAGCGGGGCCGGGTCGTTGCCGTGGGACCAGGCAAGCGTCTGGAAGACGGCAGCTTCGCCAAGATCGCCTTGGAAAAAGGCGATGAAGTGATCTTCGGCAAGTACGCCGGCAGCGACGTGACCGTGGATGGCGTGGAGTACAAGATCCTCCGCGAAAGCGACGTGCTGGCCAAGATCGTCAAGTGACCACCAAGGCAGCCAACAAACCCAGAGGGAGACCCAAGCACTATGGCCAAACAGTTGATGTTTACCGATGAGGCCCGCAAGAAGCTCCTGGCGGGTGCCGAGAAGCTGGCCAAGGCGGTCGGCATCACGCTCGGCCCGTCGGGGCGAAACGTAATTCTGGATAAATCGTTCGGCGGGCCGACCGTCACCAAGGATGGCGTAACCGTCAGCAAGGAAATCGACCTGCCCGATCCGTTTGAGAACATGGGTGCCAAGCTGGTCAACGCCGTCGCTCAGAAGACCAGCGACGTGGCCGGTGACGGCACCACGACGGCCACGGTCCTGGCCGCAGCCATCTACAAGGAAGGCCTGAAGCACACCACGGCCGGGGCCAATCCGATGCTGCTTAAGCGTGGCATCGATAAAGCCGTCGAAGTTGCCGTCGAACAGCTCCAGAGCATGTCTAAGGCGGTCAGCAAGAAGGAGGAGATCGGCCAAGTCGGTGCCATCAGCGCCAACAACGACCCCAAAATCGGCAACATGCTGGCCGACGCTGTCGAGCGAGTCGGCAAGGACGGCGTCATCCAGGTCGAGGAAGGCAAGAGCAGCGAGACGACTGTTGAATTCGTCGAAGGCATGCAGTTCGACAAGGGTTACATCAGCCCCTATTTCGTCACCGACCCGGCGACTATGACCGCCGAGCTGGAGGATCCGTACATCCTCATCCACGAGAAAAAGATCTCCAGCGTCCGCGATGTGGTTCCGCTTCTGGAGCGGGTGGCTCAGAAGGGCAAGCCGTTGCTCATCATCGCCGAGGACATCGACGGCGAGGCTTTGGCTTTGCTGGTCGTCAACAAACTCCGAGGTGTTCTTCAGGTCTGTGCCGTCAAGGCTCCGGGCTTCGGCGACCGCCGCAAGGCCATCCTCGGTGACATTGCCGTGCTCACCGGCGGCACTCTCATCAGCGAAGACCTCGGCATTAAGCTGGAGAATGTGCAGCTCAATCAACTGGGCCAGGCCAAGCGGGTCCGTGTGGAGAAAGAAAGCTGCACGATCATCGACGGTGCCGGCAAGAAGGCGGACATCCAGAAGCGGATCGAGCAGATCCGTGAACAGATGAATCAGACCGAGAGCGAGTACGACAAGGAGAAGTTCAGCGAGCGGCTGGCCAAGCTGACCGGCGGCGTGGCCCTCATCAAGGTCGGGGCCGCCACCGAGGCCGAGATGAAGGAGAAGAAGGCTCGTGTGGAAGATGCTCTGCACGCCACCCGCGCGGCTGTGGCCGAGGGCATCCTGCCCGGCGGCGGCGTAGCCCTGCTCCGTTGCCAGGAGGCCGTCGAGAAGCTGGCCAAGAAACTCGAAGGAGACGAGAAGTTTGGGGCCGAGATCGTCCTGCGAGCGCTGGAAGCTCCGATCCGCACGATCGCCGAGAATTCCGGCAAGGACGGCGCGGTCATCGCTGATGAGGTGCGGCAGCAGAAGAACCTGAACATCGGCTACAACGCCAACACCGGCGAGTATGTTGACATGTTCAAGGCCGGCATCGTGGATCCGACCAAAGTTGTCCGCTCCGCGTTGCAGAATGCCGCCAGCATCGCTGGACTGATGCTGACCACCGAAGTGATGGTGACCAAGCTGGAAGAGGAAGAATCGAAGACCAACAAGGTCGAGGGAGCCGTCCGCTGATCGGTCCTTTCACTCTCAGGCAGTAAGCTTTTCCAACCGTTCACGGCTGTCGGTCGGGTCGACCGGCAGCCATTTTCTTGCGCGGTCCCAAATCGCGACCGAGGCTTTAAGCACACACTTCAACCGCTTCCTTGGCGGTTGCTAAAACCCAAGATCGTCGTTGACGTGTCCGTCGTCTGGTTGGGACATGGGCACGGATGGAGAAGTCTCCTGCGCTGCGAGCGGAGACGAAGCATCGGTGGAAGGAATCGGCTCAGGCTCGGAGGCCGGTGTAGATGCGATGGGTGCAGATGTCGCGTCGCCGCTTGTCAGGATGGGAAACGTGCTGGCTACCTCGTCCCCGTTCCGGGTGCGATTCGCCTTCGCCAGTGTCCAATCCCTCCGCTGGCGCGAAGATGGAATTTTGAGTTGTTTGCGATACTTGGTCACGGTTCTCCGCGCAACCGGGTACCCGGCTTCCGCCAGTTTCTTGACCAGGTCCTCGTCGCTGAGCGGATTGGCCTTGTCCTCCTGGGCGATGATTTCCAGGAGCTTCTGTTTGATGAGTTCCCAGGCCACGTCTTCTCCCTCGACGGTCTGGGTTCCGCCGCCGAAGAACCGCTTCAACGGGAAAATGCCGCGAGGGGTCTGAACCCATTTGTCGTCCACGGCCCGGCTCACGGTGGTGACATGGACGCCGACCTGATCGGCGATTTGCTGCATCTTCAGCGGGGCGATGTGTTCCGGGCCGTGATCGAGAAACGCCTTCTGATGGTTGACAATCGCCCGGGTGATCTTTTCGAGCGTCGTTCGCCGCTGTTCGATGCTCTCCAGCAGCCATTGGGCCGACTGCATCTTCTTGCGCAGGTATTCGCGGGTTTTCGGATCCGCGCTGCGGTTCTTCAGCATCTCGACGTACCGGCGGCTGATGTACACGTCAGGAATGTAGTCATCGACAAGCCGCACGTCGTAGTCGCCGTTTTCATTGCGTTCGACGATGACATCGGGGACGACGTAAGGTATCGGGTCGGAGGCGAATCCCGCACCGGGACGCGGATTGAAATGCTTGAGCTGCTCCCGAGCGGCCTGAATGGTTTCCAGCGGGATGCCGGTCTTCTTCTGAATCACCGGGAGGCGGTTGTGTTCCAGGTCTTCGAGATGATGATGGATCAGGGTCCGCAGCACGTCGGCGTAGGGCGTCTCTGGGGTGATCTGAAGCAGCAGGCACTCCTTGAGGTCTCGTGCGGCAATTCCTGGCGGATCGAGCCGCTGAACCTCGCGCAGGACGCGCTCCGCCTCTTCCAGTGTAATGGGCTGCTCGTAGGCAGCGACCAGTTCGGCCAGCGAAGTGCGCAGATAGCCCCGGTCATCGAGATTGGAAATCAAGTACCGGGCAAAATCTGCTTGCTCTGGAGTCAGGTCCAGAAACGCCAACTGCTCGAACAGGTAGTCGTCCAACGACTGCGGCCGGGACGGCATGTTCTGCATCACGTCGTGACGGCGGTCGGCTTCCTCGTCCATGCCGCCGCGGGAACGGCGATGCTCCTCGTTAAAAATGTCCTCGTAGTCTTTTGCCAGACTTTCCAGACGGTCGAAATCCTCCTCGTGATTGCCGTCTTCTTTAACCACCAGTTCCCGTTCCAGGTCGGTAGGTCCATCGGGATCGGGAATCGGCTCAGGTGGGACCTCGTCGTCTTCAGAGGCGTCTTCGCGGACTTCGCGGAGTTCGAGGACAGGGTTCTCTTGAAGCTCCTGCTGGATCCGTTCCTGAAGCTCCATGATCGGGAGCTGGAGAATCTCCATCGACTGGATCATGCGCGGAGCCAGCACCAGGGTCTGGTGGGTCCGGAGCTGTTGCGAAGTATCGAGTCGCATGGCGGTGTGGTGCTCCCAAAAGCCTCAGTCCAGCGAATCGAACCCGATGCGAATTCTAGAACGTCTGCCGGCCTTCGAGGGCGTCGCTGAGCATCTGGCTGTTGGCGAACTCCAGGACAGAGCCAGAGGGCAGACCGCGGGCCAGCCGGGTGACTTTCACCCCCAACGGAGCCAGCAGCGACGACACATACAAGGCCGTTCCGTCTCCTTCCAGATTCGGGTTGGTGGCCATGATCACCTCCTTGACCCCCCCTTCCTGAACCCGCCGCAAGAGTTGATCAACGGTCAATTGCTCCGGCCCGAGGCTTTCCAACGGAGCCAACCGGCCACCGAGAACATGATACAACCCGCGATAGGAGGTTGCTCGCTCCAGGGCCATTAAATCCTTGGGCTGTTCGACCACGCAGATCACCGTCGCATCCCGACGGGGGTCGCTACAAATATGGCACAAATCTCCCTCGGTCGGGTTGAAACATTGTCGGCAGGGATGGATTTCTACTTTGATCGCCCGCACGGCTTCGGCCAGTTCAAGAACTTCTTCAGGTCTGGCCGCAATCAGGTAGTGCGTCAATCGTTCCGCGGTCTTCGGACCAATACCCGGCAGCTTGCCCAGGGCCGTCATCAGTCGCGCGACCGCTCCTACCGCTTCCCGACCCAAGTCCTCCATCCTCCTTTGGGATTCTTCTCCTACCCTTGACCCTCAACCGCTGCCGTCCTGCTTGCCGCCGAGGAAGCGTTCCAGGTCCGGCATGCCAGGCAAACCGAACCCGGCCGCAATCTTGCTGCTCTCTTCCGCCACCAAAGCCCGTGCTCGCTCCAGGGCTTGATTGACTGCGCTGCGAATCATCTCTTCGAGCAGTTCACGGTCGGCCAGGCGCAGTGCTTCTTCGCTGATGCGGCAACTTTGCACCTCCATGCGGCCATTAACCCGGACGCGGACCATGCCTCCGCCGGCGTCTCCTTCGGTCGTCACTTGCCCGAGACGCTGCTGGAGCTTCTCCATCTCCTCTTTGATTCGCGGTGCCTGTCGCAACAAACTGGCGATCTGCCCCAACTCGCGCAACATAACTGCGTGTCACTCCTCCGCCTCGGCCGGTTTTGGGTGCGGCAGACTGCCGAAGCCTTCGTCCGCCTTGTAGAACTGCGCCTCGAACAAATCCACCGCCCTGCGCACCAGGGGATTCTCCAGGGCCTTGGCTCGGGGATTCAGCGTTCGAGCGGTGCGTCGCTCCGTCGCGGACGCCGTATCGCTCTCCGCGACCGTGACCCGAACTGAGATCGGCCTCCCTGTCAATTCTGCGAGAACCGCCTCGATGCGCTGGAGACGTTCCGGTTCCCGAAGCTCCTCTGCGTCCCTATTGTATCGGACGGGAAACCGGAGCAACAAACAGTCTGGCCCGGAAGCTGCTTGCCGCTCGGCATGTTCCACCAGAGCCGCGATCCGCATGCCGACGCCGCTTATAAGCGGATCCCAGATGCGGTTTAAAGTCGCATCGTTCCACGGGAGCGACGCAGGCTGGGGGGACTCGGCCTCCACTTCCCCGGGGGAAGCAACCGCAGCAACCGGAGCGGACCAGCCGCTGTCTCGCGGAGGCGACTCGGGTGCAACGGACCTGACCGGCCCCGGGCCGGTTCCCACCGACCGACGTGCCTCACCCGTGGCAGCGGGCTTGTTCATGCCGACCCCGGTCGCCAGCTCAGCCACGGAAAGCAGGTTTTCTAACCGGCCCAGCCTCACCAAGAGGATTTCGACCAGAATCCGCCCGTGGCTTGTACTCCGCAAGCGGGCACTGGTTCCAGCGATGAGGTCCAGGGCCGTCAGGATGTCCTCCACTCCCAGCTGCTCAGCCTGACGGCGAAGCGTGTCGTGCCAGCGGCGGGACAGCATCAAGCCCGGGTAGTCTGCACCAGCCGTTTTTACCAGCAGAAGATCCCGCCAATAGGCCATCAGATGATCCGTCAGCTCACCGAATTGCACGCCCTCCGCGCAAGCCGCATCGAGCAGCGTCAGGGCTTGGGCGACATCCTTGGCGAGGACGGCGGCGGCCAGCTTGGCGACCAGATCGTCGTCGGCGATGCCCAGAAGCTGACGCACCCGCTCGGCGGTCAGCTTCGGACCTCCGAAAGCGAGGCACTGATCGAGCAACGACTGGGCGTCCCGCATCGAGTGGGCTGCTCGTCGGGCGATGAGTTCCAACGCTTCTTCGTCGGCTTCAGCCCCTTCTGCGGAGACCACCTGACGAAGCCGCTCGACGATCCGACCCGTGGCGATCCCGGCGAAGTCGAAGCGCTGGCAGCGGGACAGGATCGTAGCGGGTACCTTCTGCACGTCGGTCGTGGCGAAGATGAACTTGACGTGCGGCGGCGGTTCTTCGAGCGTCTTCAGCAGAGCGTTGAAGGCGTCGCGCGTCAGTTGGTGAACCTCGTCGATGATGTAGATTTTGAAGCGCGACTGAATCGGTTTGTACTGGACATTCTGCCGCAGTTCCCGGATATCGTCCAAGTTGCGATTGCTGGCCCCGTCTATTTCCAAAACGTCCACGTCTTCGCCGACGGCAATAGCCCGACAGGAGGAGCACTGATCGCAGGGAGTGGGCGTTGGTCCCTTGGCACAGTTGAGGGCCTTGGCCAGGATGCGGGCCGCCGAGGTCTTCCCAACGCCGCGGGTGCCGGTGAACAGGTAGGCATGGGCGACCCGATTGCTTTTCAGGGCGTTGACCAGGGCCTGAGCGACGGCTTCCTGGCCGATCAAGTCCGCGAACTGCTGCGGACGGTAGCGACGGGCCAAGACCGTGTAATTCGCTGCTGCGGTTCGTTGTTTGGCCATGCTGATGTCAAACAGTCCCCGGGGGACAGGCTTCTGGACGACACACCATCCCGACGCCACCCTGCCCCGAAAATGGAGTCCGCGGCAGGTGGCCAAAGAGAGGCTGATCCACTGCACAAGGGGTCATTGCTTATGGCTGCTCCTTCCGGCCTGACCAGGTTCACAACTCCCCTTTGCGTGGGTCCCCTCCTCAGCTCCTTACCGCGGACATCGATCTCAACCTGCTTCCTATTGTACGTCAACGAACCGCGAGATTACACAAGCTGTCGTCAAACCTCGGATGCGACCTGTCAGCCGACCACCTCCCTTACGGTGACTTTGTGAATCTTCACCGGCTCGACCGGCCGATCCTGCGGTCCCGTTTTGACGGCACCGATGGCTTGCACGACGGCGAACGAGTCCGCATCGGCGGTCTTGCCGAAGGCCGTGTACTTGCGGTCCAGATGGGGGTGACGGTCCAGACAGATGAAAAACTGCGAGCCTGCCGAATTCGGATCGTTCGTTCGTGCCATCGACAAGACGCCCGCCTCGTGGGGGGTGGCATTAAACTCCGCTGGAATCGTGTAGCCAGGGCCACCCGTGCCTGTGCCGAGCGGACAGCCGCCCTGGATCATGAATCCCCCGATGACCCGGTGGAACGTCAACCCGTCGTAAAACCCACACCGGGCCAGGGCCAGAAAGTTGGCGACATGCCCCGGGGCCACCTCGGGAAAGAAGCGGAGCCGGATCTTGCCCTTGCTTGTATCCAGCTCGGCTTCGTAGCGCTTGTTCTTCAAGTCGAGCGTTTTCTTGGCTTCTTCGACCTGTTGTTTGAAGTTT
Source organism: uncultured Planctomycetota bacterium (assembly GCA_937944855.1). Classification (GTDB taxonomy): domain Bacteria; phylum Planctomycetota; class Planctomycetia; order Gemmatales; family HRBIN36; genus JANWWR01. The sequence goes on along the minus strand of CALFAY010000005.1, from coordinate 77,459 downwards.
GTACCCAGGGGTCACACTCCTTCCGCGTCGGTCGCATGATGTTTCGGAAGCAGGCTTGGCATGCGGGCCATACTCCTGTCGCTGTCCGAGCGTTATTGTCCGAAACCTCACCCGGGTTTTCCACCGGCACGGCGAAACCGCTTCGGAAGCGCACCCCCACGGACGGTCAGTCCGTAAAGTAGAAGAACGAGTTCAAGCCCCAGCGCTGGCGGGCACGGATCCGGTTGGGCATGGTGAAATCGAACGGCCTGCTCGGCCCTGTTCCGATGTGCAGTTGCACGCCGCCGAACAGCGACCAGTTGCCATCGTCGGCCATCTGATAGTAGTGCAAGAATACGTCCACGTTGGGCATGACAGTCACATGATAGCCCGCGGCGATCTGGAACTCTCCCACGTCGAACTCGAAGCCGGGAGCGACGTAGAGTTCGCCCCACTCGCCGTCGAGTCCCAGCCGTGCCGCGTAGAAGAACATGAACTGTTCCAGCGGCTTGGCACCCAGACGGGATTCGCGGACTAGAAACGGAGCGACTGGCATCCGCGTGACCGTGACATCGTCCCACAGGGCGAAGGTGGTCCAGAAACCAAAGTAGCTGTTCAGCTCGATCAAGTCCCGGCTTACATAAATGAATCCGCTGCCCACGTGGCTGTCGAAGACGGTGTCGTAGATGCCGTCCACGCCGAGGGCGAACTTATAGAGGTCCTTGTCAATCAATCCGCCCACGGTCCAGCTGAGCCGATTGCCTTCCGTCAACACCTCATCGCGTAATTCGCCCACCAGGGACAGCCCCGGCGCGCCTGGAGCGTAGAGTCGGCCGATGCCCTCGAAGCCGATGCCTTCACGTTCGGGAAAGCCGATCTCCCGATGCAAGCCGAGATCGGCTCGCAGATACAGTTCGCCTAGCGGACTGGCTTGAATCTGCCAGGGTCCGATCTGGATCGGTTCCGGCCCGGAAGTCCGTTCGAACCAGTGCGGCGGCGGACTGAACGGTTGGGCCGGTGGAGCTGCGGTCGCAGCCGGAGGCGGAGGTTCCGTTTGTGCCCAAGCGATCGGCACCACGCTGAGGGCGAGAACCAGCATGGCGAAGCATTCGCGGACGCGCATGAATCTCTCCTTCCATGCCCACAAGCATGCTCCCGAGCGGTAAGGAGGATAGCGTTCCGCTATGCTGCTGCAAGCCCGACCGCTTCAGCGGTTTGCTTGACTCGCGGGAGGGGCATCGTAACCATAAAGATAGCGGCGTCGTAAAGATGCATGGAACTTCCTGGATCCCGCCCTGAACCCCGGTAGATCGGCTGCCCCGACGGCCCAAGTTGTCAGGATCGACGCATGTCCCGAAAGCAAAAGTCCCGATCCCAGTCCCCCTCGGGAGCCGCTGTCGCTTCTCCGCCCGCTTCCTCTCGCGCCCTGCCCACGCCTTCCTCGGTTGACAAGGCGGTTCCGAGAACGTGGCTGGAAACCGTCGGCCGTCAGGTCATGCAGGCCCTCGGTTCCCTGCAACTGGCCGTCATCCTGTTGTCGGTCTTCGTCCTCGTCCTGATCGTCGGCACGATGCTGGAATCGTGGTACAGTGCCGAATTGGCTCAGGAACTGGTCTATCACGCTTGGTGGTTCAGCCTTCTGTTGTTCCTGTTGGGTGTCAACATCTTCTTTGCCGCGGTCAAGAAGTGGCCGTGGAAGAAGTATCAGACGGGCTTCCTAATCACGCACCTGGGCCTGCTGGTGATGCTCACCGGCGGCATCGTCACCAGTATCTCCCACACCGACGCCACCTTGGTGCTAATCGACACTTCTAACCCGGCAGTCACGGAGGACCCCCGCGTCCTGGACAACATCGGTCTGTTGCGGCAAAGCGGCAGCACCATTGCCTTGCGCGACGACGCCGACATCGTTATCAAGGAGTACAAGCTGAAGCGGCCCACCGAGGGTGGCCGAGCTGAACCGTATGTCGCGGCCGAGACCAAGTTCCGCTTCGCACCCGGTTCGTTCGTCTGGAAATCGGAGCCGGACGACTACGGCTACCCGAACATGCACCCCCTGGTGGCCTTTTTTGGTGCCCTGGCGCATCCCCTGCCCCGTCATTGGGAAGCCGACCTTGGCGACGGAGCGCGGCTGCGCATCATCGCCTTCTATCCGAACGTCAAGCCGAAGCGGGGCAACGTCCCCCGGGACGACATTCACGCCGGCGTCAATCGCCGGACCGATTACGAACCAGACCTGGAAATACCCATTGGCATGACCCGCGACGGGCTAAAACCGGCGGCCCGCTGTCGGCTCAGTCTGAGCAAGGAACAGGTGGACTTCTGGCTGCCGCAAAACAGCACGACGACGCAGCATGTAGGCCAGCGTGTCTTCACTATCGAGTATGCCCAACGGATCGACAAGTTGCCCTTCGAACTCAAGCTGCTTCGGGCGGAGATGACCACGGATAAGGGCACACAGTCGGCAGCCAGTTACACCAGTTGGGTGCAATTGACCGACCCCGAAAAGGGCATCATTGAGAAAGACTTTATGATTACCATGAACGAGCCGCTGGAGTACCGGGGCTTCAAGGTCTATCAATCTACTTACGGATCGATCACGCAATCGCTGGGAATCACCGATCCGGCTAATGGTCGGCCAGTAAGCTACTCCGGCTTCACGGTCGGCCGAGATCCGGGACTGTGGCTGAAATATCTCGGCTCGATCATGCTCGCCCTGGGCATCGCCACCATGTTCTACATGCGAGCCTACTTCTTCAAACCACGCATCAAGCATCCGGACGCCGGGGCTTCGCCCCCCGAAGCGTCGGCGTCAGGCTCTGCCTGAAGGAGAACGGAGCGGACCGATGTCCACGCAAGCCTATGATCCGCTGGAACTCTACTTCGCCGTCGCGGCCGGTGGTTTGACCGCCGCTTGGCTTGTGGTCGGCCTGTATATCGCCAGTTCCGCGTTGACTTCCGGCAAGAAGCAGCCTCGAACGGTGCTGCGCTGGCTTTTGGCCGGAGTTGCTTTGACCGCTGTCGTTCTGATCGCCCTCACGGTGAAAGTCCTGTCTCCGGTCGTCGCTTCCAGCCGGGTCGCTCCTTCCGAAGCCAAAGCCATCTTGCCGCCTTTCGATTACAAACTGTGGCACAGTCTGGCGGTGCAACACGACGGCCGGGAAAAGCCGTTCCAAAGCGCGGCCGGTGAAATCGTCCGCCACATCACCGGACGCACCCGCTTCGAGGGAGCTGATCCTGTCGCCGTCGTCCTCGCCTGGAAGCTCACCCACGGCCGCGGTGCCGGCGGCGAGTTCACCGACTGGGAGACCTATCCGTTCATCCTGTGCGATCACCACGACCTGCGGAAAGTCATTTTCACTGATAAACTGGGTTCCGACGCCAAGCTGACCGATGAGCACTTGCACGGCAAATACGTTTCGCCCGACGACATCCGCAATTCCGCCGGGCTTCAAAAGCTCCTTATGGAAGTCGGCGAACTGCACGAAAAATGGCGGGAGAAGTACAGCCAGCACCTGACGCCGCTTCAGCGAAAAGCCGAGGAGGTCTGGAATCGCTTCCGGGCTTACGAGAGGGTCAGCCAGACGAGGCTGATGATTCCCCTGGCCCAGCACGTCGCCCCGCAGTGGGTTGAGGCGACGTCGCTGGCCCTCGACCCGCCGCTCGGTCTGATCATCGCCGTCCGAGACCACCTGTGGGCCAGCGATCTGCGGCGTTCCCGGGGTTCCTCGCCGGTGACATCCATCCTTCAGGAGGACCCCTTTCACCTGGCGGCTCTGGATAAAGAGCCTCGCTCGGCTTGGCTGTCCATTGGCGAAATCCAAGCTTGCCTGATCGACCCTGGCGTGTGGGCCGAATTGCTCCGCGACCGGTTGGCTCGCACTCCGCAGCGCTACATCACTCCGGAACGTCAGCAGGCCCTGGCCCGCTTCCAAAAGCAGATTCAGGAAGGCACTGCTGAACAGGCCCTGGCCGAGTTGGAAGAGCTTCTGCCGCAGATCAGCGAAGCTCGCGTACAGGCTTTTCGCAGGCGCTACGCCGGTACGGATCGTGTCGATCAGCGGATTCTCAGTCAGGACGAGCTCGTCGTCGGCATCACTGCTGCCGAGCGGACCAAGCTCGTTGAACGCCTTTCCGCCGTCCATGAAGACGCCGGCTCGAACGATGGTGAAATTCGCATCTATGTGCCGGTGATGGCCAACATCCTGCGGGAGATTCTGGACGAACGCGACCAACGGCTTTTGAAGGAATTGGCTAATCAGGTCCGCCATGCCCGCACCGACGGTTATCATCCGGAAGATCCCAAATGGCGGATGCTGCACCTCAATTACCTCGAAAGCCGCTTCCCCGACGTGTACCGTGAACTGCTCCAATGGCAGCCGTTCCCAGAACAGCGGGCTCGAGAAACCCTGGCCGCTTACGGTCGGGTTGTGGAGGCCTATCGCTCCGCCGACGCCGAACGCTTTGCCGCGGCAAGCGGAGATTTCTTCGTAACGCTGCGGCAAGTCAGCGACCTGACGACCGCGGAGGGCCTGGTAGCTCATCTGCCCGACAATGCCGAAGTCAAAGCTGCCTATGAGGCGATGCTCAGTGCCGCGCAGTCCGGACGCAACGACGATTTTGATGCCGCTTCCAAGCGGCTCTTCGCGGCTGCCGCGGCTGCTGGTCGGCCGGTGGAACCGTACCCGAGCTGTAAGACCCTGGAGCTAGAACTGCTCTTCAACCGCACTCAGCCGTTCATGTACGCCTGGATTCTGATGCTGGCGGCGTTGGCGTTCTTCACCGTCAGCATGATGTGGCGGTCGCCGATCCCATACACCCTGGCGTTCGCCGCTTACTTCGCTTCGCTGGCCTTTCAGGTGTTCGGGTACTATTGCCGCATTGCCATTTCAGGGCGAGCCCCGGTCACGAACATGTACGAGACGGTGATCTTCGTCGGCTCCATGTCGGCCATCTTCGCCCTGGTGTTAGAGCTGATCTACCGGCGGCGGGTGATCGGCTTGGCCGGGGCATTTGTGGTCACGCTCGCGCTGGTGCTCGCCGACCAGATGTCAATGGTGCTTGATCCGAAGATCAGTCCGCTGACGCCGGTGCTGCGAAGCAATTTCTGGCTCATCATCCATGTGCTGACCATCGTGTCGAGTTACGCCGGCGGCACGTTGGCCTGGGGCCTGGGCAACATTACGCTGATCCTGCTGACCTTCGGCAAGCCGAGCCAGGACCTGCTCAAGACCCTGTCGCATTACACCTACCGGGCCATCCAGATTGCCGTGCTGCTGCTTGCGGCGGGGACGTTCCTGGGTGGCTGGTGGGCGGCTTATTCGTGGGGCCGATTCTGGGGTTGGGACCCGAAGGAAACCTGGGCCTTGATCGCCTTGGTCACCTACGTCATCCCACTGCACATGCGATACATTGGCTGGGTCAAGGACTTCGGCTTGGCCGTCTCCGCGGTGCTTTGCTACGCCTCGATAGTCATGGCCTGGTACGGCGTCAACTTCGTACTCGGGGCCGGGCTGCACAGCTACGGCTTCGGCGGCGGCGGCCCGTGGTGGGTCTTCTGGGCTGGCCTCATCAACTTCCTGTGGGTCCTGATCGCTTGCGTGATCTATGTCTGGCGGCAGATCCCGACCGCAGGACCGGGTGAACCCCTGGAGTCCAAGGCAACCGCCGCCGTGTGAGGACAACCTGTCAGCCTCCGGCAAGCATCTCAAGACAGGATGCGGAGGGTGGGAACCGGATACCAGCTCACAGGAATGATTTCAGCAGTTCGACTTCTTCCCGGCTGCCGACGACCAGGGGCGTCCGTTGGTGCAGCGCCGTCGGCTCCACCTCGAGAATCCGCCGCTTGCCGTCGGTCGCCAGGCCGCCGGCCTGTTCCGCGATGAATGCGATAGGATTGGCCTCGTACATCAACCGCAGTTTTCCCGACGGATGTTGCCGAGTCGGCGGATACAGGAAAACCCCACCCTTCAACAGGGTCCGATGAAAGTCAGCCACCAGCGAGCCGATGTAGCGACTGGAGTACGTCCGCCCCGTCTTGCCACTCCGGAGATAGGCCAGGTACCGCTGATAACCCTCGGGAAATCTCTCGGCATTGGCTTCGTTGACGGAGTAGGTCGAGCCGCATGGGGGCATTTGGACCTTCGGATGGCTGATGATGAAGGCCCCGATGGATGGGTCCAGCGTGAAGCCAGTCACGCCGTCGCCGGTCGTGTACGCCAGCACGGTCGAAGAGCCGTACACGACGTAGCCCGCGGCGACTTGTCGATACCCTGGCTGAAGGACATCGTCGAGCGGAGGGCGACGGCACTCCGGATCGGGTTCCCGCCGCAGAATGGAAAAGATCGTCCCGACGCTGACGTTGACGTCGACGTTGCTGGAGCCGTCGAGCGGATCGAACACCACGACATAGCGGCCTAAGGCCCGATCTCGCTCAACGACCAGCGGCTCGGCATTTTCCTCTGAAGCCATGATGGCCACGTTGCCGCGGCTGCCCAGGCAATGTAGCAGGGCGCGATTGGCCGCCACGTCGAGTTTCTGCACCGCTTCGCCTTGCACATTCACCTGCCCCACGGTCCCGAGCACGTCGAGCAGCCCAGCTCTTCGGACCTGGGCAGAGACGACCTTGCAAGCCAAAGTAATGCCCGATAACAACCAGGAGAACTCGCCGCTGGCCTGCGGATGATGGCGGCGTTGCTGTTCCAGGATGTGCTGCTCGACCGTCAGCAGAGGCGGTGGGTGCATGGAGCCTTTCCCTCGTGAGATTCTTCCCTAACCCCGGCCATTGTAAGCTCGTTTGAACGCCTGAGAAGCTCACTGGAAGCCGGTTCGACGGTATAATTAGGGCAATGGTATCCGTGATCGAATTTGAAGACCGTGATGAAGCCTTAGCGGTGCTGGGTGCCCGCGATCAGTACGCCCGACTGCTGCGGGAGCAGTTCGGGCTGAAGGTGGTGCCCCGGGACACCACGGTGCATTTGGAAGGCTCGGAAACGGCGGTCGGCTATGCCGAGCGGGTCATTGAACAGCTGCGACAACTGGCCCGCCACGGCCCGATCAAACCTGCCGATTTTCAAAACGTCGTGGACTTGGTCAAAGGCCGCGGCGACCTGAGTGCGGCCGAGCGATCGTCGGTCGCCGTGGGGATCGGCAAGGGTATCCGCCCCAAGACGGACGGTCAGGCTCGCTACGTCAAGGCCATGCAGGACAACGACGTGGTCCTGTGCGTCGGACCGGCCGGGACCGGCAAAACCTATCTGGCCGTGGCCTTCGCCGTCAATGCCTTGCGGCAAGGCGACATCCGTCGCATCGTCCTGTGCCGGCCCCTGGTCGAAGCGGGCGAGAAGCTCGGCTACCTGCCCGGCGACATCGCCGCGAAGGTTAATCCGTACATCCGACCCCTGCTCGATGCGATGGACGACATGATGCCCATCGAGCAGGTGCGCCGCTACCTTGATCTGGAACTGATCGAAATCTCGCCGCTGGCCTTCATGCGGGGACGCACCATCAACCACGCCGCGATCATCCTGGACGAGGGACAGAACACCACGATCCCTCAGATGCGGATGTTTCTGACCCGCATGGGCATCGGGTCCAAGATCATCGTCACCGGCGACATCACGCAGGTGGACTTGCCCAAGGAGACCCGCAGCGGCCTGGCCGATGCCATCCAGCGGCTCAAGGACATCGACCGGGTCGCCATCATCCATCTGAGCGAGAAGGACATCGTGCGGCATCCTCTGGTGCAGCAGATCGTGGAAGCCTACGAAGACGCTCCCAAAGGACGGCGTGGCCGCCATAGCTGATCGCAAGTCGATGCTTGTCCCTTTTCGGGGGGAAACGGTTGGGTTCAGTGAAAGTTTACGCCACCTTTCGCTGTCGTTGCGGTGTCAACCCGAACAGCCCGAAGACCTCTTCCTCAGACAAGCCCAGCGAGGCCGGTGCCTCCGTGTGTTCGATTAGTTTGCTGAACAGCTGCCTTTTGCGTTCAAGCACTTCGCAAATACGGCCTTCGATGGTGTTCTGCACCACGAAGCGGGTCACGAAGACCGGCTCCCGCTGGCCAATGCGGTGCGCCCGGTTGATCGCCTGATCTTCCACGGCCGGATTCCACCAGCGGTCGAAGAGAAAAACGTAGTTGGCGAATTGGAGATTCAGTCCGACGCTGCCGGTCCCGTAGCTCATGAGCAACACATGCTTCCGGCCGTCCTCGCGGAATGTTTTCAAGACGGATTCCCGTTCCCGAGCGGGAACCCGTCCGTGGTACACCAGCGGGCCGAAATCACTCAACTGGCGGGCCAGCATTTCCAGCGGCTCGATCCACTGCGAAAAGACGATGGCCTTGCGTCCGCTGTCGGCGACTTCGGCCAAGTCGGCCAGAAGCGCTTCCAGCTTGCTGCTTTCCCCGGTCACGGGATCGAAATTGCAAATCTGCTTGAGCCGTAAAACCAGTTCGAAGACGTGCTGCACCGTGATCGTCTCACCCAGAGCGTTGAGCCGCACGATGCCTTCAGACTCTGCCAGTTCGTAGCTTTGCCGCTGGGACGGGGTCAGGTCAACGAAGGTATCCCGGATAATCTTCGGTGGAAGATCGTCAAGCACGTCCTCTTTGACGCGCCGCAGGATGTAATCGCAAGTCAAACTTGGCAATCGCTTGATCGGCGTCGCCGGGGGAATGTAGTCCGGTTTGAGGTAGGCGAACAGGCTGATGAGGTCGTCGGGCCGGTTCTCGATGGGCGTCCCGGTCAAGGCCCAGCTTCGCACCCGGGGGATGTTCCGGACCACCTGGGCCGTCCGGGAGTCGCGATTCTTGATCCGCTGGGCTTCATCGAGAATGACCAGATCGAAACGAAGCGGACCTGCCAGGGGCCGATGGACCGATGCTGTCCCAGAGTCCTCCGCATTGTGTGACACCGAGACGGAGTCGGACAACCAGCTTGCGTCCCGGGTAAGCAACTCGTAGTTCACCAATTTGACCGGGCAATTGGAAACCAACCAACCGATGCGTCGGGCTTCCCAGTCGCCACCGATGACCTCGTGCGGCAAATCGCTGGCCCAGGTCCGCAACTCGCGCGTCCAATTGGCGACCAGAGGCTTGGGACAGACGATCAGGGCGTTGCGAATCAAGCCGCCGTGGAAGAGCAACCGCATGGCCAGGATCGCCTGGACGGTTTTGCCCAGGCCCATTTCATCGGCCAGCAGGGCGGAGTGCCGCGGCATGAGAAACGCAATACCTTCCAGTTGATAGGGGTAGGGTTGGAACGGCAACTCCAACTGTTTGCCGCCGAGCAGGTGCTCTAACGGAGGTTGCAAGACGTAAAGCAGGCGTTCCCGAAGCGTGGCCACGTCCGGCGGGGGCATCGGCCGCGTGGACCGCTTCGACGGCTTCGGCCCGTCGATCGGCTGGACCGAGGTACCATCCAGCTGTCGCTCGGATGTGTGCAGGATTGCCCCGGCTGGCTCGGCCTCTTTTGACTGCCTGCTTGTCGCACGCACTTCCGGAGGCGAGGGAAAACGCCAGCCGTCGCAGCGGATCTCCACTCTGAGTTTCCCCAGGGTCCGCACCCACGGCGTCTCGTCGGGCAAGCGGATCGAACGTGTTCCCATTAAGCCCAGCCCGGCAGAAACCGTGCTGGTCTGTGGCGTTGCCAGTTCGACCGGAATCGTTACCGCATCCGCGACGCTCCGGGACTCCGCAGATAAAAGCAGATTGCGTCCTCGAACGGGTTGCCGTGGCAGCGATGGTTCCACACGCCTCTCCTCAGGCAGCACGGCTGGTCGCTCCCGCCCGGCGAGCTTCGCCGAGGGCTTCTCGAATCCGGCTGAAAGGCTCCGTCAGGTCCCCAGCAAATTCGATCTGATTTAGAAGCTCCTGTACGGCTTGCTCCTCGTGTCTAAAACGGGAATGGCACTTCAGAGCGTATTTGACGTGCAGCCCAGACGCGACAAGGCCGGGGGACAGTTCCTCGTGTCCGCCCCCCTGAACCGACTCTTCAGGCAGCAGTGTGACCCAGGCCACGGGCACGCCGACATGGCGACGCAGCTCCAGCAACTCCTCGCAGTCGCACAGGACGACCTGAACTGAAACCGAGGATTTCTCGATCAGCGTTTTGCCGATCAAATCAGCGAACAAATAGGGCCGCAGCGTTGGGCCGTAGAGAATCTGGTGAACCTTGGACGGCTGTACGGCAGTCGTCAGACGGAACTCCAACGGCCGCCCCCAGGCGTTCGCTGCCAGGTAGCCGCCCACGAAGCCTCCTTGCGGACCGGATTCCTGCACCACTGTGATGAAGCCCAGGTTCGGTAACGGTTGCACGAAACCTCCCTCCGGGATGAACACGAACCAGGAGCTTTATCTGTCTTCTGAGTTCGGGCGATAACCGGCCGCTCTTGAGTCCGCTGCTTTCCGCTCCAGTGAGGGATGGTCAAAAGTAGCGTTTGGAGAAGTTGGGGTAGGAGAAATGTGCAAAAGCCGATAAGATTATGGCAGATTGTGAGTCAGAGCACTGGTCAGGGGACGGAAGGATGGCTGAAGCGAGTGAAAACCCGACGCCCAACCGGAGCGGTGTCGAAATTGTCAAAGAAAACAGCCGATACCTGCGCGGCAACATCATTGCGGAACTCAACGACGGTACCGATCACGTTTCCAAGGACAGCTACCAACTTCTGAAGTTCCACGGTACCTACCAACAAGAAGACCGGGATGCTCGCAAACGCCGGGACAAGAGCGGTCTGGCCAAGCACACGATATTCATGGTCCGCTGCAAGATTCCGGGCGGAAAACTGACCGCAGATCAATACCTCGCCCTGGACGATTTGGCCGAACGCCATGCCAACAAGACCCTTCGCCTGACGACTCGTCAAGGGATTCAGTTTCATGGCGTGCTCAAGAAGGACCTGCACGCCACCATCCGTGGGATCAACGAAACCATGCTCACCACCTTGGGAGCCTGCGGCGACGTGGAGCGGAATGTCATGTGTACCGCCGCCCCGATCCGCGACGGCCTCCGGGAGCAGGTTCAGGCTGCCGCCGATGCCATCGCTGCCCATCTTGCGCCACGGACTCGGGCCTACCATGAGATCTGGCTCAACGGCAAGCAGTGGCGCTTAGAGGACGACAAAACCGACGACGAGGAGCCGATTTACGGCAAAACCTACCTGCCTCGCAAGTTTAAGACCGGCATCGTCCTGCCCGACGACAACGACGTGGACATCTACGCCCAGGACCTCGGGTTCGTGGCCATCGTCGAGTCCGGCAAGATTCTTGGATACAACGTCCTGGTCGGCGGCGGGATGGGCATGACCCACGGGAACCCGAACACATTCCCGTTCCTGGCCCGGCCTATTTGCTACATCCCCGCCGGGGACATTGTCCGCATGGCCGAGGCGGTCGTGAAGCTCTTCCGCGATCACGGCAACCGGGCCGACCGCAAGCGGGCTCGGATCAAGTACGTCATTGCCGAATGGGGGGTACCTCGCTTCAAGGAAGTGCTGGAGACGTACTTCGGATCCGAACTCGAAGATCCGCGTCCGGTGGAGATTCAGCCCATGCGTCTGCGGTTCGGCTGGCATCCGCAAGGCGACGGCCGGTTCTTCTATTGGGTCAGCGTTGAGAACGGTCGCATCAAGGACGAAGGTGAGTTTCGTCTGCGAACCGCCTTGCGAACCCTCATGCAACGATTCCGTCCCAACTTGCGGATCACGCCGACGCAGGACTTGATCCTGTGCGACCTTCCGCCGGAGGCCCGCAACGAGATCGAAACCACGCTCCGCAGCCACGGCGTCCGGCTGCCCAACGAACTGACTCTGGTACAGCAGTTGAGCATGGCCTGTCCCGCCATTCCGACCTGCGGACTGGCAATCTCCGAATCTGAGCGGGCTTTGCCTGGGATTATCGACCAGCTGGAAGCCGAACTGCACCGCCTGGGACTGGAAAACGAACAGATTGTCGTCCGCATGACCGGCTGTCCCAACGGTTGCGCCCGGCCTTACCAGAGCGACATCGGCATCGTCGGCCGCAGCGGCGACAAGTACACGCTGTTCGTCGGCGGCCGGCTTCTGGGAGATCGGCTCAATTTCGTCCTGTGCGATCTGGTACCCAGTGCCCGCATCGTTCCGACGCTGGTTCCGCTCCTGGAGGCCTTTCGGGAGCAACGGCGCCCGGGCGAGGGATTTGGGGACTGGTGTACACGGATGGGTCCAGATCGGCTTCGGGCTTTGTTGCCCGAAGCTTTGGCTCTGCCGCCACACCCGGCCGGTGCCGCCTCTTGAAGCGGTGCCAGTACCGCGCCGGTTCCGCAGTCAAGTTCCATTCCAGGTCCGTCGCCAGCGGGGTAAAATACACTATCATGAGCGACGGTCCGCTTCCCGGTCAGGAGTACAAGCCGACGCGGCTGTTCTTGCAGCGCGTCATCCGCAGCGGGCTGATGACTCGCGATCAGCTCGTGGTGAGCATGCGCGCTTTGCCGCGGGTGTTGTGGAGTGAACCGGAAACCATTGCTCAGCACCTCATCGACCGCGGCGAACTGAACCGCTTTCAGGCCGACCGGCTGCTCCGCGGCGAGTACACGGGCTTGGTGCTCGGCCCCTTCCACATCCTGGAGCCGATCGGTAAGGGCGGCATTGCCGTCGTCTATCTCGCTTGCGACAGCCGCACCGGAGAAAAGGTCGCCGTCAAGGCCTTCCGACCGACCAACAGCCTCACGGACAATCGGGCCTTGGCTCGGTTCCAGCGAGAGATGGAACTCAGCCGCAAGCTCGATCACACGAACATCGCCTACACCTACGAGGTCGGTTGCAGCAATGGCATCCATTACTTGGCAATGGAATATGTCGAGGGTCGCAGCCTCTCACGGCTGGTGCTGGAGGAAGGTCCATTGAGCGTGGGTCGCTGCGCCCGGCTGTTCGTCGAGGTCGCTTCCGCTTTGGAGCACGCCCACTCCCGCGGACTGATTCACCGCGACATCAAGCCGTCAAACATCATGGTTTCCTCCGAGGACCACGCCAAGGTCCTGGATTTCGGACTCGCTCTGGTCAAAGGCGAACAGGAGATACCGGAACTGATCGGCGGGGAGGGTTACGCTGTCGGCACCATCGACTACATGCCGCCAGAGCAGGCCGTCAACGCCGCCAAGGTGGACGAACGCTCCGATCTCTACTCCCTGGGCTGCACGATGTACTTCGCCCTGACAGGCAGTCCGCCTTTTCCCAGCGGAACCAAATTGGAAAAGATTCGCAAACACCAAAAGGAACGCCCCGTGCCGCTGATGAAACTGCGGCAAGACGTGCCCGCGGACTTCTCAGCCATTGTCGCCAAGCTGATGGCCAAACGGCCCAGTGCCCGGTATCGATCGGCCGGGATCGTCGAAAAGAAACTTCGCGCCTGGGTCGATCTGCCGTAATGCCATCGCTACCCGCATCCGCTGCCGACATTCGAGGTTGTCTGCCCGATGGTCGAACGCCATCGCTGGGAAATTGAAGGGCTTGTGCAGGGAATCGGCTTTCGGCCTTCGGTAGTTCGTCTGGCCACTCGGCTTGGCCTGACCGGATGGGTAGCCAACACCAGTCGCGGGGCGGTCATTGAAGTTCAGGGAGAATCCGTCGATCTGGCCCGCTTCGCCGCGGCAGTACAGGCCAAACTACGCTCTCTTGGCAGCTCTGGCTGTTCGAGATCCGCCCCGGCAACTCCGATTCCCGACGAATCCGGTTTCGTGATCCGCCCCAGCCTGACCGCTTCGAGTCCCTCACCGTGTCTCCCTCCCGATCAGGCTCCCTGTCTCGACTGTCTGCGTGAACTGCTCGATCCACGGGACCGTCGCTTCCGCTATCCGTTCCTCTCCTGCACCCAATGTGGACCTCGCTTCAGTATCCTGCAAAAACTGCCCTTCGACCGCGAAAACACCACGATGTCGGCATTCCCTCTTTGCTCTATCTGTGCAGAGGAATACGCCGATCCCACGGATCGTCGCTTCCATGCCCAGACCATCGCTTGTCCCGCCTGCGGTCCCCGCTTGCAACTATGCAATCCGCGCGGCACTGTCCTGGCCGGTGATGACGACGCCCTGCGGAAGGCTGAAGCAGCCCTTTTGGACGGACGCATCGTCGCTCTCAAGGGAGTCGGCGGCTTCCAACTGCTTGTCGATGCCCGTAACCAAAACGCTGTTCAACGCCTGCGCCGACGCAAACACCGGGAAGCAAAACCGTTCGCTCTGTTAGTCCGCGATCTTCGCCACGCTGGGCAACTGTGTCATGGGGGTGACGCGGCATGGCAGATCCTGGGATCTCCCAAGGCCCCCATCGTACTTCTTCCTCGCCGATCCGATGCGCCGGTTGCTCCGGCGGTCGCTCCCGATCTGCCCTGGCTGGGGTTGATGCTGCCGGCCTCACCCTTGCACTACCTGATCGCCCATGACCTCGGCATTCCGCTCGTTGCCACCAGCGGCAACCGCTCCGAGGAGCCGCTTTGCATTGCCGATGCCGAAGCCTTTGCCCGGCTTCGCGACATCGCCGACGTGTTCTTGACCCATGATCGGCCCATCGCTCGGCCACTGGATGATTCGGTGGTTCAGGTGGTGGAAGGTCAGCCGATGGTGCTTCGCAGAGCACGCGGCTATGTGCCGGAACCGGTACCGTGCCATCTGCCACATCCGTCGCCGACGCTGCTCGCCGTCGGAGGACATTTGAAAAACACCATCGCCCTGACCGTCGGGGGTCAGGTGATGATGAGTCAACATCTCGGCGATCTCGATTCGCCTGCCGCCCGCGATGGATTTACCAACGCCATCGGCGATTATCTGACCCTGTTCCAAGTCCAACCGGCCGCCATCATTTGCGATGCCCACCCGGATTATGCCTCCACGGTCTGGGCCGAGGAATGGGCTGTGGCTCGTGGGATTACCTTGTGTCGCGCGCAGCACCATCAGTCCCACATTCTCGCGTGCATGGCGGAACATGGACTGGACGGACCAGTGCTCGGCGTGGCCTGGGACGGGACCGGCTACGGGAACGACGGCACGATTTGGGGCGGCGAGTTCTTCCTGGCGGACAAACGCGGATGCCGTCATATCGCAAGTCTGCTACCTTTTCCCTTACTGGGAGGCGACGCCGCGGCGCGACAGCCACGCCGCTCCGCTCTGGGAGTGTTGTGGACGGTGTTCTGCGAACAAGCCCTGGAGCGATGCGATCTGCCCAGTGTACGGATCTTCGCTAAACCGGAGCGAGTCACGCTGAACAGACTGTTCCGGCAGCAAGTCGGCGTCACGATGACAAGCAGCATGGGTCGGTTGTTCGACGCTGTGGCTTCGCTACTTGATCTTTGCCACGTTTCCCGCTACGAAGGCGAAGCGGCCATGCGATTGCAGGCTGCGGCTGGCTCAATGGAGACGTGGCGAAACGCTGAACCGTATCCGTTCGTCATCTCCGAGGAAGGCGGAGTTGATTGGCGGCCAATGATCCATGAATTGCTGGCTGATCGCGACCAGCCTGATTTGGCGGCGGCCCGCTTCCATGCCAGCTTAGCCGAGAT
This sequence comes from uncultured Planctomycetota bacterium, assembly GCA_937944855.1. Taxonomy (GTDB): domain Bacteria; phylum Planctomycetota; class Planctomycetia; order Gemmatales; family HRBIN36; genus JANWWR01. The sequence continues at coordinate 61,957 of CALFAY010000005.1, read as the reverse complement.
CATCGCCACAATGGCGGAGCGGACCAGGATGCCGACGGTGGTCCTGGGCGGCGGCTGCTTTCAGAATCGGCTGCTCATCGAGGCTGTCGCCGCTCGGCTGCGGAACGACGGGCGAAAAGTCCTCTGGCCGCAATACATTCCTACGAATGACGGTGGGTTGTCACTGGGTCAGCTTGCGGCGGTCATCCTCAGACATCGTTCCACGGAGGACCAAGCATGTGTCTGGCCATCCCGGGCCGAATCGTGAGCATCCACGGACACGACCTCCAGCGTACCGGCCGGGTCAACTTCAGCGGCGTGATTCGCGACGTCAACCTCTCCTGCGTGCCCGAAGCCGAGGTCGGCGACTACGTCCTTGTCCACGTCGGTTTGGCCATCAGCCGGGTCGATGAGGTCGAAGCCGAGCGGATTCTGGAACACTGGCGGCAAATGGGGGAGGGTCCCGAGGCGGAAGGAGCAATGTCATGAAATACCTCGACGAATACCGCTCCGCGGAATTAGTCGGGAATCTGGTCCGAGCCATCCGCTCCGCCGTGACCCATCCCTGGACGATCATGGAAATCTGCGGCGGCCAGACCCACGCGATTCTGCGCTTCGGCCTCGACGAACTGCTCCCTCCGCAGATCACATTGGTACATGGTCCTGGCTGCCCAGTTTGTGTCACCCCCGTGTCGCTGCTGGACGCCGCTGGGCGACTGGCCCGGATGCCCGGCCTCATCCTGTGCACGTTCGGCGACATGCTCCGGGTGCCGGGAACACAGGGCGGTTTGTTCCAGGCGCGGGCCGAGGGCGGCGACGTCCGGATCGTGCAATCGCCCAGCGAGGCGGTGCGAATCGCGGAGCAGAACCCGAATCGTCAAGTGGTCTGGTTCGCCGTTGGATTTGAAACCACTGCTCCCGCGACCGCCCTGGCTGTCAAGCAGGCTCGCCTGCGCCGTCTGGACAACTTCTCGGTCCTGCTCGCCCATGTCCGGGTGCCGCCGGCCATGGAGGCGATCCTGTCCTCGCCGAGCAACCGTGTCCAGGGGTTCCTGGCCGCCGGGCATGTTTGCACGATCATGGGCACGGCTGAGTACGAAGACCTGGCCCGACGTTTCCATGTGCCGATCGTCGTCACCGGCTTCGAACCATGCGACATTCTCGAAGGCATTCTGCATTGCGTGCGACAACTGGAAGCGGGCCGGCACGAAGTCGAGAACGTTTACAGCCGAGTCGTCCGCTCCAACGGTAACCGCCAGGCCCAGGCGCTGATGGCAGAGGTCTTCCGACCCGTGGACCTGGCCTGGCGCGGCATCGGTTCGCTCTCCGGCGGGGGACTGGCATTTACGCCAGAGTACGAATCGTTTGATGCCGTCAGCCGTTTCGGACCGTGCGAACCCGCGGCGACCGGCGGGCCCTTCTCTCTCGCGGACACCGGTAGAAACCAGGAGGATTGCATCGCCGCCCTGGTTTTGCAGGGCATTCGCAAACCGAATGAGTGCCCAGCCTTCGGCGTCCGCTGCACGCCGGAAACGCCGCTGGGAGCGCCCATGGTATCCAGTGAGGGGGCGTGTGCCGCGTACTATCGCTACCGACATCGGGAATCGTACCTGGCGACAGTGACACCTCCATGACATCGCTCGTCTGCCCAAATCCGTTTGAGGAATCCGGCCGCGTCCTCCTGGCCCACGGCGGCGGCGGTCGGCTCATGCACCGGCTTATCGAGTCGGTCTTCCGCCCCGCCCTGGGCAACGCCACCGATCTCGATGCCGCTGTGCTCCCGCCGACAAACGGCCGGCTCGCTTTCACCACGGATTCATTCGTGATCAAGCCGCTCTTCTTTCCCGGTGGAGACATCGGCTCATTAGCCGTGCACGGAACGGTCAACGATCTGGCCATGATGGGTGCCCGGCCGCTGTGGCTCAGCGTCGGCTTCATCCTGGAAGAGGGGCTGCCGCTGGAGACGCTCAAGCGGATTGTCGCTTCCATGCGGCAAGCCGCTCAAGCTGCCAATGTGCAGGTCGTGGTCGGCGATACCAAAGTGGTCGAGCATGGCCGGTGCGACGGTCTGTACGTCAACACGTCCGGCATTGGGGTGCTGGGACACGATCGTGTTCTTGGTCCCCAAGCGGTTCGAGAAGGTGATGCGATTCTGCTCAGCGGGGACGTCGGCCGACATGGCATCGCCGTCCTCGCAGCTCGCAATGAACTGGAGTTTGAAGTTCCAGTCCGAAGCGATTCCGCATCCCTGTCTCAACCTGTCCTAGACCTGCTGGAAGCCGGCGTTGAAGTCCATTGTCTCCGCGATCTGACTCGCGGCGGCCTGGCGACGGCGTTGGTCGAGATCGCCCGCTCCAGCGCCCTGCACCTGCACATTCACGAAGAGTCCGTCCCTGTTCAAGACGCTGTCCGGGGTGCTTGCGAACTTCTCGGTTTCGATCCGCTTTACGTCGCCAACGAAGGCTGCATGGTCGTCATCCTTCCCGAAGCGGAAGCAGAGCGGGCATTGACACGCCTGCGTCAACACGAAGTCACCGCCCAGGCGGTTCGCATCGGTACAGTTCTAGCGGACCCTCCAGGGGCGGTGACGACGACGACGGCTCTCGGCTCCCGTCGGGTCCTGGACATGCTCAGTGGCGAACAGCTGCCCCGCATCTGCTGACCAGAGCCGACTCCAGCCAACGATAGAAGTCGTCCATCCCCTGTCCGGACTGGACGGAAAGCTCGAAGATCTGGGCTTGAGGAACGATGACAGTGAGGTTCGCCAAGGCTTCTTCGCGGCGAAAACCGGCGGCTTGGGCAAGATCGGTTTTGCTCACCACCACGGCATCAGCGGATTTGAACGCCAGCGGGTACTTCAGTGGTTTGTCCTCCCCTTCTGTCACCGACATGAGCACGACCCGCAAAGTCTCCCCCAGATCGTAGCCCGCCGGGCAAACCAGATTGCCGACGTTTTCGATGAAAAGCAGTCTGAGCCGAGACAAGTCCAATTCCTGGCAGGCGCGGGCGATCATGCTCGCCTCGAGATGGCACAAGGTTCCGGTTGCGATGGAGACGACGGGCGCTCCCCGGCCCGCCAGCCGACGGGCGTCGTTGTCGGTCTGAAGGTCGCCGGTAATGACGGCCATCGGCCAGCGACTCGACAGGTCGCCCAAGGTCCGCTCTAAAAGAGCGGTCTTGCCTGATCCCGGGGAGGAAAGGAGGTTGACCACAAGAACACCGGCTTGGTCGAAGCGGGCACGGTTGGCGGCAGCGTGCTGACGATTGGAGGCAAGCAAATCCTTTCCCAGGTGAAGCACTTTTGACACCGAGGAGGTTTCGCACGAAGGCTTCATGCTTCGGACACCTCCACGGCTGCCAGTTCCAGTTCCCTGCCCTGGAGAGTATCCGCCGAGGGGGTACCACAGCGGGGGCACAGGAACGTGAAGTCCTCGGGAGAGAATCCCAGATTGCAGCTTTGACAGCGACACACAATTGGAACAAGCTCAAGATCGAGTTGGGCATTTTCAGCCAGGGTGCCAGGCCGGAGGGCGTCGAAAGCAAGACGGAGGGCGTCTGGTTCGATGCCCGACAGTCGCCCGACGCGGAGATGCAGACGCTGGATGCGACGTGCCCCCGCCTCCAGGGCAGCTTCCTCCGCCGCGCGCAGCGCCGTTTCCATCAGACCGATTTCATGCATGACTGCCAAAATGACTTTCGGGGGAAACCTCTACGTCTTGTCATTCTGACCGCGGGTCAGTCTCGGAGCAAGTCCATCCACTTCGCTCAATTGAGCGATTCAACAGGGCCTTGGAGGTTGGATACCCCCCCCAGTATGTGCCAAAGTATCAGCCGCAGAGCATCCTGTTGTTTCGCGCCCTCACTGCTTTGGGTCTGTTGGCAGATCGCTCTTATGCTGCGATCGACAGCCTTCTCTTGAGTCAGCTTGTCGCATCTTGCCGGAATCTGTTACTATTCGGGGCGTCATGGAAGAACTGGCGGGGAAGGGACATCCCATGCGGGCGGCGGTGCTGGCCCATAATGCCTGTGACGGCGACGCCATTGGTAATCGGCTGGCTGCCAAGGTCCGTCTCCTGCTCCGTCAGGGTTGGCAAGTCCGCGTTTTCGTCGAATCCGCGAGCCGTCTTCATCCTGCTCTCACCGAAAGGACCACCGAAACCACAGCGGACGCACTTCGGAAATCCGAAGAAGATTATCGCTGGCTGTGCGAATGCGATCTGATTCTCGTCGAGTTCGGCGTCACTTCCAACCTTCTTCGTCTCCTGCCGTCGCTGCCCAGGCCGGGTCCGCGGATCCTGGCTGAGTACCACGGCGTCACGCCGCCGCATCTGTGGCCGAATCATCTGCGCTGGCGTTGGAATGACTCGCTACGGGACTGTGACCTGCTCCGTTGGGCTGACCGGGTTACCGTGTTGAGCCGCTTCGCCACTCAAGAACTAAACGACACCACGGGCCTGCCAAGGTCGCGGATGCGCGTCGTGCCAGGTTTCGTCGAACCAGAACTTTGCACCGTAAATCCGGCCGATTTGCGTCGCCGATTCGGTCTGGAAGGAGTGAGCATTCTGCTTTTCGTGGGCCGACTCGCTCCCAACAAGCGACCGCCGCTTCTCGTCGAAGCCGTTCATCGCCTCCGGGACCACAAGCCGGAGATCCACGCCGTTTTCGTCGGTCCCAAGGACGACATCTACGCCGAGGAAGCCGACAAGTGCCGTGTTCTTGCCGAATCGTTGGGAGTCGTAAATCGGATACACATGCGGGGCTGGGTTTCGCGGCACGAGTTGGACGCCTGGTACCGAGCCGCGAATGTCCTGGTCGTTCCCTCGCTCCATGAAGGCTTCTGTCTGCCGGTGATCGAAGCGATGGCTCGCGGTCTGCCGGTGGTGGTCGCCCGGGCGGCGGCACTGCCGGAAACTGTCGGCAGCGCCGGGTTGACCTTCGAGCCGGACGACGTCGCCGATCTGGTTCGACAGCTTCGACGTGTCCTGAATGCCCATGCTGCTGCCAAAAGGGTGGCCCCGCGCCGATTGGCCGTGGTCATGCCGCGTTTCGGCCCGGACTTCGCCGGAGGAGCAGAGCGGTCCCTGACTCGCATCGCCAAGGTCCTGGCAACCCGCGGATGCCAGATCGAAATCTTCGCTACCGATGCCGAGGACGAAGCGGGGCAGCGTGCCAAAGGTCGGACAGGGACACGTCACGAAGCAGGGCTGCTGGTCCATCGCTATCCGGTCGAGGCAGGAAGCCCGGAGAAATTGCAGCGGTTGTTGCACCCTAGGGAGTCTAGGTCGGCTGATCTCGCGGCTCTGCTACGCCTGCTGCCTCGGAGTGCCAGGCTGGTGGACGCCCTGGATCAGCGTCGCACGGATTTCGATGCCATAATCGTCGGTCCCTACTCGCATGGGCTGACCTGGCAGATCGCCGCTCGGATGCCGGATCAGACCATCCTCGTTCCGTGTTTCCATGATGAAGCGTTGGCCCGGCATCCGGTGTTGCTTCACCTGTGCCGCGGCGTCGCCGGTCTGCTCTACCATTCCCCGGAAGAGCAGCAGTTCGCTGAAGGCAGGCTCGGCATCAACCATCCGATCTCGGACGTGATCGGCACTTGGCTTGAACCGCCGCGGGGCGATGCCCGTCGAGGCCGAGAGCACATCGGCGGCCAATACATCCTCTACTGCGGCCGCTGCATCGCCGAGAAAGGTTTCCGCCGATTGCTCGACTGGATGGCCCGCTTGCGCGAGGTGAATCGGGCGGCACCGAGACTGGTGGTGATCGGCTGCCCGCAAGAGGCCCTTCCGAAAGCACCTTGGCTTATTGATCTTGGCTTCGTTGACGAAGCGAGGAAATGTGACCTGTTGGCCGGGGCAGAGGCGTTGGTGCTGTTGTCGGCCAACGAGTCTCTGTCATTGGCCGTGCTGGAAGCCTGGAACGAAGGCACGCCAGTCATCGTCTCTGCGGAATCGGAAGTCCTCGTCGGCCAGATTACCCGGAGCAACGGGGGCGTGGCAGTCGCCAATTTCGAGCAATTCGCTTCAGCGCTGCTGAGTCTGGGAGCACGCCCGGATGAGTGGCGAATTCGGGGCGCGGCTGGGCAACAATTCGTCGCGCGGAATTACCGCAACGGCGAAGCATTTGCTCAACGCATCGAAGCAGTCCTGGAAAACCGACATCGACCGTTTCGGGATGTGCTGGTCGAAGCCGGCCGTCGCCGCGCGGCACAGTTTTCATTGGATCGTTGGGAAGAGCGATTCGCTTCCGTTGTGGAGGAAAGCATGAATTCGCCAGCGGATGCAGAACCGGAAACCGCAGCGACGGATAACGACCTGTGCCAACAACTTGTCGAGTTGCACCGTCTGCGGACCTTGCCCGATGACTACGTGGACGTGACGCACGGGCCGCTGGCTTGGTGGAAGAGACGCATCAAGCAAAAGCTCCTTCACAACTTCCGCACCGCCTATGTGGATGTCCTTGCCCAACAACAGTCACGGTTCAACACGGTACTTGTCGAAATCCTGAGCGAGTTGATTGATAAGCGAACCGCTCGTGCCGAGCCTGATCCAGGCTCCGCCGAAAAGGCTACAAAACTTGTCGCGGAAATGCAGCGGTTGCGGCGGCGGCTAGCCCGCCTCGAAAAGCAAGTGCAACAGCTGGCCAGGAGTTGGTCATGAAGTGTCTGGTCACGGGAGCCGCGGGTTTTATCGGCTCGCATCTGTGCGAACGGCTCATCGCCGAGGGACACGAAGTCATCGGCGTGGATGCCTACGTGCCCTATTACCCACGTTCGATCAAGGAGCAGAACCTGGAGGCGTTGCGAAATCAGCGGTCATTCATGTTTCGCATCTGCGACCTGCGAAAGGACCCGCTGGAAGATCTGCTGGCAGGCGTGGATTATGTCTTCCACCTGGCAGCCATGCCGGGCCTGGCCCAAAGCTGGACAGACTTCGACGCCTACTGGACGTGCAATGTCCTGGCCACGCAGCGGCTTTTGGAAGCCAGTCGGAAATGCCCGACCCTGCAACGCTTCATTCACGCATCCACTTCTTCGGTGTACGGCAAATATGCGTCGGGAGATGAATCGCTGCCTCTCAAACCGATTTCGCCCTACGGCGTGACCAAGCTGGCGGCGGAGCACCTGTGTCGCAGTTATGCCGAGGCCTTCGGACTGCCGCTGGTAGTGCTGCGTTACTTTTCGGTGTACGGCCCTCGACAGCGGCCCGACATGGCCTATCACCGTTTCATCCGTTCCCTGTTGCGAAATGAGCCGATCACCGTGTACGGCGACGGCTTCCAGGTGCGGGGAAACACCTATGTCGCCGACTGCGTGGACGCGACCCTGGCAGCCATGAAAGCGATTCCCGGCGAGACGTTCAACGTCGGCGGCGTCGAGACGGCCACGATCTGGGACATCCTTCGCAAGCTGGAAGCTATCTCCGGATGCCGGGCAATCCTCCGCCAGGAGCCGCCTCGGCCTGGTGATCAGCGCTACACGTTCGCCGACACGTCCCACCTGCACCGCCACCTCGGCTGGCAGCCGAAGATCAGCCTCGATGAGGGACTGGCCCGGCAGTTCGAGTGGCAACGCACCGAGTCGGAAGCGGAAGGCTCCTTCAAACGGGAAGCGGCATAACCCGGCCTGGGAGCCGGCCTCTCTTGGCCGCCTCGCCTTGCGAGCATCTATACTGACCAAACGGGACCGTCCCGTCCGGCCGGGGTTTATCATGGCATGATTTGCCCAACTTCGGGAACGACGACTATGAGGCAGATTGCGACGCTCCTTTTGATGCTCGCGGGTTTCTGGATGACATCCAAGCTCACTCCGTCGCCCCGGACCGATGACAGGCTGCCGGAGTCTTCATCGATTCCCGAGAAAAAAGATCGTTCCCCAGTCGATCTGGTCCTGACCATTGATGAACGCTGGCTGCTGACAGCGAATCAGGGAACAGGAACGGTTTCCGTCGTCGAAACGGCTTCCGGGAAGGTCGTCGCGGAGGTTCCTTGCGGTGAGAAACCTCAGGCCTTGGCGTTAACTGCCGACAACCGCCTTCTGTTGGTTTCCAACACTTGGTCGGGCGACGTGGCAGCGTTCCGCTTCGACCCGGACAACGGCGCTCTCCAACCGGATCGTAAAGTCCATCTCGGCTTCGAGCCGCGCGGTCTTGCCATTTCCCCGAATGGTCGAGAGGCCTATGTCGCTCTGACGACCGAAGGCACAGTGGCGGTTTTATCTCTGCCCGACTTGACCGTGCAGGCCCGGATTGAAGCTGGACGCTGGCCCCGCTATCTTGCGTTGTCACCGGATGGGACTCGGCTTGCCGTCGGATGCAATGGCGATGGCGGTGTGGCCGTGCTGGATGTATTCCAGCGGAAAAAGCTGTTCCTTGAGGACTTCTTCGGTCTGAACCTGGGACAGATGCACATTTCCCGGGACGGGCAATACGTCTATTTTCCGTGGATGGTCTATCGGCAGAATCCAATCACGCCAAGGAACATCCAGATCGGCTGGGTGCTGGCCAGCCGTATCGCCCGAGTTCGCATGGACGAGAAAGCCCGGCGGGAGGCCATCGCTCTCGATCCGCAGGGACAAGCCGTCAGCGATCCGCACGGCCTCGCACTCAGCCCTGACGAGAAGTGGCTCGTCTGCGCCGCTTCCGGCACCCACGAACTGCTGGTCTTTCGGGTCGAAGGCTTACCGTTCGTGGACTACGGCGGCCCAGGCGACCATATCGACGTTCTGCTCCTTCAAGACCAGGAACGCTTCTTCCGCATTCCGTTGGGCGGCCGTCCGGTGTTCGTCCGCTTCTCCCGCGACGGACGCCATGTGTACGTCGCCAACTACTTCGAGAATGCCATTCAGATCGTGGACCTGCATGAGCGGAAGGTCGCCCGCAGCATACCGCTCGGCAGCGCCTCTGAGATCAGCCTGGCTCGCCAGGGTGAGATGATCTTTTACGACGGCCGACGCTCCCTAGACCAGTGGTACAGTTGCCACAGCTGTCACTACGAAGGGCACACGAACTCCGTGACGATGGACACGCGCAATGACGGCCGCTTCGGCAATTACAAAGTGGTTCTCAGCCTGCGAAACGTGACCCGCACCGGCCCTTGGACGTGGCACGGCTGGCAAAAGGACCTGCGGGCGGCCATGCGGAAATCGCTGACCGAAACCATGCTCGGCCCGCAACCGACCGAACGGGACATCGATGCCATCATCGCGTTCCTGGAGACACTGACCCCGCCGCCTAATCCGTATCGGCTGCCCGATGGCTCGCTGACCGAAGCAGCCAAGCGAGGCGAGGCCCTGTTCCACGGCGAAAAAGCCAATTGCGTCCGCTGCCACAAGCCGCCGCTGTTTACCGACGACAAAGTGCATGACGTCGGCCTCGGAGTGCCCGGTGACGCCTACAGGGGCTTCAATCCGCCGTCTCTGCTCGGCGTGTATGACCGCGTTCACTATTTGCACGATGGCCGGGCGGCTTCGCTGGAAGAAGTCCTCAAGAAGCATCACACGCCGGAATCACTCAATGGCCAGGAACTGGCTCCTCAGGAACTCAACGATCTGATCGCCTATCTGCGGTCGCTGTAGGTTTCAGGCTAGCGGAAAGAGCATCTGCTGCGTCGGCAAGGGGCGGCGGAAGGCTGCCGTCGACAGATTCGGCATCCCGGAGGGCAGACCGAGCCGGTCCCGATGTAACTGGAACATGCGACGAATCGTCTCGGCGATCACGCCCTGACCGCGCATTCGGCTGCCGAACCGGCTGTCGTTCAACCTGCCTCCGCGGATTTCGCGGATACGTGACAGGACCTTGTCCTTCCGCTCCGGGAAGTGTCTCTCCAGCCAGGCGGAGAACAGATCGCCGACGCCATACGGCAGCCGCAGCATGGTCCAGCCGCAGAACTGGGCTCCGGCTGCGACGGCGGCTTCCAGAAGTTTTGGAATCTCATGGTCGTTGAGGGCCGGAATCACCGGAGCGATCATGACGCCGACCGGGATCTTGACCTCCCTCAAGGTCCGTATCGCTTCCAGGCGTGCTTGAACCGAAGACGTGCGTGGCTCCAGCACGCGGCGAAGTTCTTCATCCAGGGTGGTCAGTGAAATGAACACCGCCGCCGCTTGATCCCCGGCCAGTTGCGCAAGCAGATCCGTATCGCGGGTCACGAGGCGGTTCTTGGTCACGATGGCCACCGGATTGCGGAACTCGGCCAGGACTCCGAGGCACCGACGGGTCAGTTGCAGACGCCGTTCGATGGGCTGATAGCAGTCGGTGACGCCGCTCATGCCGATGACCTGCGGCTGCCACTTTGGCGAAAGCAACTCCTTGCGAAGCAACTCGGGGGCGTCCAGTTTGAGGAGGATTTTCGTCTCGAAGTCCAGCCCAGCGGAGAATCCGAGATACTCGTGATAGGGCCGGGCGTAGCAGTACGCGCAGCCGTGCTCACAGCCGCGATAGGGGTTGACTCCCGCTGAGAATCCGACGTCTGGGCTGTCGTTGTAGCTGATGACGCTTCGGGAGGAGTCGATCAAGAACTCGGTGCGCGGCGAGGGGGCCTCATCGTCCGGCAGGGTCTCGTCGTCCCGCTCGTAACGGAATGGCTCGAAACGGTTGGGCGGATTCGTTTCGGCACCGCGACCGTGGACTGAAACCTTGCCCCGCATCGGGTCTTGGTCCTCAAGCACTCGCAGGAGGAGGCGGAGCAGTTTGCGATGACGCCGGAGCAGGCCGTCGGACAATGGCTGCGATGACCAGTCCCGCCAGAACGAAGCCAACGGCTTGTGCGGCGGCTTGAAGCATCACATAGTCCGACGGATATTCCCACCAGATCCAATTGCGGAACGGAACGGAAATGGCGGCGATCAATCCGATCAGGAACACGAAGTACAATCGCATCACGTAGCTTTGCAAAGCAGGAGCAGCTTGAGCCAGGAGCATCGCCGTCAGCGTGGCCAACGCGAAGCACACGATGCCCTCGGCGATCAGATACTCCGGAGCCATCGGGTCGTTTTCATGGGCGGGCACGAAGATTAGCAGTCCCGTCGGCCCCTTGCGGAACTTGGTCACGTAAGCGTCCCACTTCTCCCCGGCCATCGGTTCGTTCGGATCATGGTAGGGAAAGGCGTAAATGCCACGCTCCGCAAGGTTCTGGCGGAGAAACGAGGTCAGTTCGTCCTCGTTCGGAATGCTTCTAATGCTCGAGTCAAATTGCAGAACCATGTGTGCGGCCGCTCCCCACAAGAAAATCACGGCTCCGCCCAGAATTCCGGCCAGGAGAATGCGCAGGATCATGGTCGATCTCCCACAACGCAGGGGAAAAGGAATTCGCCCAGCAGCTGTTCATCTGAAGCAAGTCGTTGAACGGATGGCAACGCGATCACGATAAACTTGCAGGGTACGATCCGTCAAGGGCAAATACGAAAAATTTGTTCAGTATCAGTCCGCCTTGGCGAGGAAAGGCCAACAGCGTTAAAATCGCCGACATGACACGACCACGGAGTGCAGCGATCCTGCTTGGCGGGCTGATGCTGGTCGTCCTCGGCTGCGGCAAGGAAGCCGGGTTGGGCAAGAATGATGCCCGGTCAATTCCAGCGTCGCTCCGGGGAGCATCAACGGCGTCTTCCATCGGTGCGAAGACGCCCCCGACCAAACCGGCCAACGACCGTTCGACGACCCTTCCGGCCGACCTGCGGACCCGCGCCGACGGCAGCGATTGGCCGGGCTTTCTCGGTCCGACCGGCGACAGCAAGTCTCCTGAAAAAGGCATCCTCGCCCCTTGGCCGACGGAGGGGCTGCGGGTCGCCTGGCACAGAAAACTCGGCGAAGGCTACTGCATGCCCAGCGTAAGCCGGGGCCGATTGTTCCTCTTCGACCGGCAAAGCGATCTGGCCACGTTGACCTGCGTCCACAGCGAGACCGGCCGCTTCCTATGGAAGTTCGAGTATCCCACCGACTACGACGACCACTACGGCTATAGCAATGGTCCGCGATGTTGTCCGGTGGTGGATGACGACCGTGTCTATGTGTTCGGTCCTGAAGGGATGCTCCACTGCGTCCGGGTCCAAGACGGCCAGCCGCTCTGGAAGGTGGACACGGCCAGGGAGTTCGGCGTGGTGCAGAACTTCTTTGGCGTCGGCAGCACGCCGGTCGTCGAAGGGGATTTGCTTCTCGTTCAGATCGGCGGCAGTCCGCCAGGCTCGGGCAACTTCCCTTCCCTGGATCAAGAGGGCAACGGCAGCGGCATCGTTGCTTTTGACAAGTTCACCGGCCAAGTTCGCTATCGGATCACCGACGAGCTCGCCAGCTATGCCAGTCCCGTGCTGGCAACCCTCGACGGCAGGCGCTGGTGTTTCGTCTTCGCGCGGGGAGGCTTGGTCGGCTTCGAGCCGGTTAGGGGTAAGGTGGATTTTCACTTCCCCTGGCGTTCGCGGCTTTTGGAAAGCGTCAACGCGGCCAATCCGGTGGTGATCGGAGATCGGGTCTTGATTTCCGAGGCCTACGGCCCCGGTTCGGCCATGCTGCAAGTCCGGCCGGGCAAGTGCGAGGTGGTCTGGAACGATGCCGAGCGGGGTCGGGACAAGGCCTTGCAAGCCCACTGGACGACACCGATCCACCACGACGGGTTCATCTACGGCGACAGCGGACGGCATACTTCGACGGCAGAGCTGCGCTGCGTCGAAGCAGCCACGGGCATTGTTCGCTGGCGGCGACGCGGCCTGGGGCATGTGTCGCTGTTGTATGTTGACGGCCACTTCATCTGCTTGACCGAATTCGGGGAACTGCTGTTGCTGAAACCAAATCCCGAGCGGTACGAAGAGATTTCCCGACTGGAGATCCGTGACGCCGACGGAGAACCGTTGATCGAGTATCCCGCCTGGGCCGCTCCGATCCTGTCTCATGGCCTGCTGTATGTCCGCGGCAAAGATCGGCTCGTTTGTCTGGAGTTGATTCCTCCACGAAAGCCTTGATACCGTGCGTCTTCTCTGCATATAAACACTCGACGGACTGTTCTGCCAGGAGACCCATCAAAAGCGGGAGGCTTTCCCGCGGGCACAGGGGGAAACGACATGCTGACACGTGAAGGCCTGCTGAAAACTCCGATCCGCCATATCGACTTCACGCAGCACAACGTCGTGCCGTTGGTGGAAGCGATGCGGGACATGGCCTTCTCGGCTAGGGATCTGGCCCGAGCGGCAGACATCGCCGAACGCATGACTCGCGATCCGGAGTGCGGCATCATCCTGTGCCTGGCCGGTTCGCTCATCAGCGCCGGGCTGAAGAAGGTCTTCGCCGATGCCGTCCGCTTCAACATGGTGGATGCCATCGTCAGTACCGGAGCGAACATCGTTGACCAGGACTTCTTCGAGGCGCTGGGTTTCAAACACTACGTCGGCGAGGAGAAACTGCGGTCGGGTATGTTCGATGCCGAACTGTGGGAGCTGCACATCGACCGCATCTATGACACGCTCATCGATGAGGACCAGCTCCGCATCTGTGACGACACGGTGCGGCAGATTGCCGATGCGCTGGAACCGCGTCCTTATTCCTCCCGCGAGTTCATCCGAGCGATGGGCGAGTATCTGCGCGATCACGGGGTCAAGAGCGAGTGCAGCATCGTGTACGAAGCCTACAAGAACGACGTACCGATTTTCGTTCCGGCCTTCAGCGATTGCTCGGCTGGTTTCGGTCTAGTCGCCCACCAGCATTCTCGCGGTGATGCTCCCAAGGTCACAATCGACAGCGCCAAGGACTTCTACGAACTGACGCAGCTCAAGATTCAGAATCCGGTGACGGGCCTGTTCATGGTCGGCGGCGGCGTGCCGAAGAACTTCGCACAGGACATCGTCGTGGCGGCGGACATCCTCGGGCACGAGGTACCGATGCACAAATACGCTGTCCAAGTCACCGTGGCCGACGTCCGCGACGGGGCCTTGTCCAGCAGCACGCTCAAGGAGGCGTCCAGCTGGGGCAAGGTGGATCTCGCCTACGAACAGATGGTCTATTCCGAGGCGACTTTGGCGGTGCCGCTGCTGCTGGGCTACGTCTATCACAAAGGGGCATGGAAGGATCGGGAGGCCCGCCGCTGGAATCGCAAACTGGAACCCGTGTCCGTAACGTGATCAGAAACTCACTCCAGGCAGTCAGGCTGGATACCTGCTCCTGAGTTCCGCTACTGCTTGGACGCCCTCAGGGGTCAGGCGAACAGAGTAATCGTCGCAACTAAGCCATCCGCGCCGCGACAACGCTGCGAGAATCCGCTCGGTTTCACGATCCGACCAGCGCAAGCGCTCTTGCAAGGTTTGGCAGATTTCCTGTCGCGTTTGGGCTTGCTCCAGGTGCAGAAGCACTAGGTCCTCCGCGAAGCGAAGCCGAAGCCGACGGCGGCGGAGAATGGCAGCCAACAGGCCGTGGTGCGGCGCGAGCAGCCAGACAAGCAGGAACAACAGTCCCGCCGCGACGGCCATCGCCGCTGCTCCTTGCGAGTTGAGGACTGCTTCGCTGGCCAGAACGTATCCAAGAACGACGGATGCCAGTCCGAACAGTACTGCCAGCGCGACCATGAGCCAGAGCCGATTCGTGAGCAGAAACGCCGTCGCCGCCGGGACCACGAGGAAGGCCACCACGAGGATCGCCCCGACCGCCTCGAACGCCGCGATGGCCGTCAGCGATACTGCCGTCATCAGCAAATAGTGAATCCGCAGTGGCTTGAATCCCAGGGATTCAGCGTATGCCGGATCAAAGGTGCTGATCTTCAATTCCTTCCACAAGCCCACGACCAGCAGCAGATCAAGCAGGAGCATGATACCCAGGAGCCAGACAGCCCGCGGTCCCAGGTCGGTGCCGAAAAGCACGAGCGGACGCCGATCCACGTCTTCGATGCGGCCGAAGATGACGCAGTCGAGGTCGAGGTCCACATAGCGGATGCGGGCGATCATCAGAACTCCCAAAGCGAAAAGAGCCGGGAAGACGACGGCCGTCGAGGCATCTTCACTGAGGCGTCGGCTGCGATAGATAAGCTCGATAAGCCAAACCGTGAGAAGCCCGGCGGCAGCGGCAGCGGGTAGCAGTATCAGAGGGTGACGCTGCGTGCTCAGCAGGAAGCCGATGACGATGCCGGGCAAAATCGCATGGCTGATGGCGTCGCCGATCAGGGCCATGCGGCGAAGCACCAGAAAGCTGCCCACCAGCGCCGTGGTTGCCGCCGTCAGGCTTCCCGTCAAGAGGACGATGCAGGTGCGATACAGTTCCGGGTCCATGAACGTCTGACGAAGATTTAGCTTCCCTCCTGGTTTTCCGAAAGCGGCTTTCCCCTGGGAATCGGCTTGCCCTGGGGGTCGGTTTCCGGATTCTCCAGAGCCGATTCCAGTTCCGCGACTAATTCCGGGGTCAAAGCGTGTTCCATAGCTTCCGCGTCCCGGTGGGTGTGATCCGCTGCCAGATCGAGCCGTCGAGACAGGTATAGTTCCCAGAGCCGGTGCGTGCGGACGATCCGAGCGGCTTCCTGCAAACCCTGTTGGGTCAGCCGCCACCCGTCGTCCGTTTCCACGACCAGTCCCGCATCTTCGAGGTCATGCAAGGTCCGCCGGACGACTTCCTCCGGTTGCCCGCGTACTTCAGCCAGTTCAACGAGGTTCCGGGGCTGTTCCCAATCATGACGGACCTCGTTGAGCCGGTAGAAATCCGTCAGCAGATTTTCCAGACGGACACGACGGCGATGGGCCAGTTGTCGCAGCCAGGCAGCCAGCACACCCCGCTGGGGAGCTAGCAGCAGCGAACCGAGCATGACGACCGAAGCCGTCAAGACGATGGCTGGACCCGCCGGCGTCAGCGGCACGTTCTGGCTCCAGACCGCTCCGAGCCACGAACAGGCCACCCCGATGACGGCAGCGAGCACGATCATGGAGCCGAGCCGATTCGTCCACTGGCGGGCCGTGGCGGCCGGTGCTGTCAGCAATCCCACCGTCAACACCACGCCGACCGAGCGCAGGCTGATGAGCACGGTCAAGACAAGGAGCATGGCCAGAAGGAATTCCAGGACTCGGCGGCGCAAGCCCAGCGTCTGGGCATAATCTGGGTCGAAGCAGACCAGTTTGAATTCTTTGTAAAACACGGCCACGACTGACAGGAGTACGACGCTGATGCCGAGCATCCAGCGGACGTGTTCTTCACGAAGATACGCCGTCTGACCGTAGATGAAGGTGTTCAGCCCCGCTTGGTTGCCGTCCGGGAAGTTTTGCAGGTAGGTCAGCAGCAGCAGCCCGCCGGCGAAGAACGTGGAAAGGACGATTCCTAGGGCGGCATCCTGTTTGAGCCGGCTGGTCTGGACTATCGCAAGGACCAGCCACACGCCCAGGGTTCCACTGACTGCCGCTCCGAGGAGAAGAACGGGAAGATCTTTGTCCCCAGTGAGCAGATAAGCAGCGCAGATGCCAGGCAGGGCAGCGTGGGCCAACGTGTCGGCCAGCAGATTCTGCCGCCGAAGCAGGGCGAAGCAGCCGACCGTGCCGCAGGTCGTTCCCAGAATCGCCAGGCCTTGCAAGACAATCCCTTCGGGAAGCCAGCTCACGGCCTGCCCTCCTCACGACGCAGCAGCGCTTCCGCAGCTTGGGTGAGGATCTTCAATTGACCTCCGTATGTCCGCTGCAAGTTGGCCGGCGTGAACACGTCGGCCACGGGACCCGCTGCGATGAGGCGAAGATTGAGCAACACGACCCAATCGAAGTACTCCGGAATGGACTGAAGGTCGTGATGCACGGCGACCACGGTCCGACCTGAATCCCGCAACTGTCGCAGCAGCTGAATGATGGCCCGCTCTGTGGTGGCATCGACCCCGGCGAACGGTTCATCCATGAGGTAGATGCGAGCCTCCTGAGCCAGGGCGCGGGCCAGGAACACGCGCTGCTGTTGTCCCCCCGACAGTTCGCTGATCTGTCGTCGAGCCAAGTTCGCGATGCCAACCCGTTCCAGGCAGCGACGCGCCAGGCTCCGCTCCGCTCGGCCGGGACGGCGAAACCAGCCCAGCCGACCGTAGGTTCCCATCAAGACCACGTCCAGGACGCTGGTGGGAAAATCCCAATCGACGCTGGTTCTCTGGGGCATGTACGCGACCAAGTGTCGCTGTTGCCGATAAGGCTTGCCATAGATGCGGACCCAGCCTGCCGCCGGCGAAATCAAGTCCACAACGGCTTTCAAGAGCGTCGTCTTGCCTGCGCCGTTGGGACCCACTATGGCGATGAGTTTCCCCTCGGGCAGAGTCAAATCCACGTCCCACAGCACGGGTCGCGTCTGATAGGCCACGGTCAAATCATGGACTTCGATGGGAGGGGCAGACGAGTCTGAAGAA
Source organism: uncultured Planctomycetota bacterium (assembly GCA_937944855.1). Taxonomy (GTDB): domain Bacteria; phylum Planctomycetota; class Planctomycetia; order Gemmatales; family HRBIN36; genus JANWWR01. The sequence continues at coordinate 44,650 of CALFAY010000005.1, read as the reverse complement.
GCAGACGATTGCGCTAGGGTTAAGTCAACCACCCTGGCTGCGGCGTCCGGCGTCTGGCTCATGGTAAAGAAGATGTCCGGTGTCCTCGCGCTGGTTTAACTGCGGATAAGCTACGAACTGTTCAAGGGCGTCGAGACGACGTTGCGTCGCTGCCCAGGGCCTCAACGATGACGCGGACGTTGTGCCGCATCATGCCAGGATACGTTCCTTCAACTTTGTCCGGGCGGTCCAGAGCGTCGGAATACAGCTTGGCATGGGCGATGCGCACCGCATGGCCGCGGGCACGGCAGCGTTCGACCACGGCTTGAACCCCATCCATCGGAACGCTGGTTTCCGCGAAGATCGCCGGGATGCGGTCACGGATGACCCGTTCGACAATTTGCTGCATCTCCTTCAAGCCCGTTTCGTCTGCCGTACTGATCCCCTGCAAGCCGATGACTTCGATGCTGTAGGCTCGTCCAAAGTAACCAAAAGCATCGTGAGCAGTGACAAGAACCCGCCTCCGTGGCGGAATGGCAGCGATGTCCCGACGAATTTCTTCGTCAAGGGCTTGCAGTTCCGTCCGGTACTCGGCGGCGTTTTTGCGAAATGCTTCCGCGTGCTGGGGAAACGCTTCAGCCATCGCTTTCTCGACCGCACCCAGGGCCTGAATCCACAACCGCACATCGAACCACACATGCGGATCAGGCTGTCCCTTGGCGTAAAGCAATTGATCCTTGGCGATACCGTCCGCCACCGCCCGAGCCTGCGGCAGATTTTGCAGTAGTTCGGACATGGTGCCTTCCAGGTGCAGGCCGTTGTAGAGCACCAGCCTTGCCTCTTCGAGCTTGCGGCGGTCGGCGGCTTTGGCCTGATAGAGGTGCGGATCGACGCCCGGGCCCATGATGGCCTCGACCTCGACGACACCGCCGCTGATCCGCTTGGCCAGATCAGCCACCAGCCCGGTCGTGGCGACGACCGGCGCTCCGTTGAGCGCGGATGGCCGGCTCGGTGTGTACGAGCCGCAGCCTGTCCAGGACACAAAGACCAGGACCAAAGAAAGCCAGCTAATCCAAGCCAACATCCTGACACGACATGATGTAGCCATACCTAACTGATTTTATTAGCCATTGCTATACCTGCAAGGTCACAGAGAATTTCGCTCTGAAATATTTGCCTAAGTGCCGGGTTTACTCGCCCTGGTCCCTGATGGTAAACTTGATGCTGGCACGCGCCCAGTGAGTGGAGCGAGGCAACGGCGGACGGCTGGACTCTGATTTCGGTCGCAAGATCCATAAGGGGCTGGACTGTGCTCGCCATCGGAACCCAGCGGCAGCGAACCTGCGGCGGCATCGCGCGGAGGAAGTTTCTTCAGGTCGGAGCGTCGTCGGTATTGGGTTTGACGCTTCCCGATCTACTCAGGGCGCGGGCTCACGCCAGCGACCTGGCGGTTCCTGTCCGAGCCAGATCCGTCATCCTGTTGTGGCTATGGGGTGGGCCGAGCCATCTGGATACCTGGGACGTGAAGCCGGATGCGCCCATCGAGTTTCGCGGTCCATTCAGTCCGATCCCGACCAGCGTGCCCGACATCCGCATTTGCGAATTGTTCCCCAAGACCGCCGCCCTGGCTCACGAGTATGCCCTGATCCGCTCTCTGCACACGCAATCGAACGATCACGGCGTGGCCGGTACCATCGGTCTGACCGGTAGCGGGTCCGGAGCGGTCGATCTGGGCGGCAATGCCCGCAGCGGCACGGCCCGTCCGGCCCTGGGGGCCATCGTCGCCAAGGCTCGCGGCTTCGACGGCGGATTGCCGCCTTTCACGGTCATCGGCGGCAAGCTGCACCAGGGCAAGAAAATGATCGTCGGCGAAGGCGGTGGGCATCTGGGACCGCGCCACGATCCGTTCCGCGTCGAATACGAACTGGAAAGCGGAACCAGGATTCCCGCCCTGAATCTGCAAGCCGAACTGGCTCCCGACCGTCTCGAAGATCGGCGAACTCTCCTGAAAGCCTTCGACCAATTGGAACGCGGCTTTGAGCAGGTGCGCCGCGTCAAGGCCCTGGATCAGTACCGCTCTCAGGCTTTCGACCTGCTGACCTCTCCTGAAGCGCGCCGGATATTTGATCTGTCCAGCGAACGGCCGCAGATCCGGGACCGCTACGGAAGAACCCGTTTCGGTCAATCGTGCTTGTTGGCCCGCCGCTTGGTCGAGATCGGTGTGCCGTTCGTGCAGGTCAATTGGAGCAGCCACGTCGAGGCTGAGGAAGATTCCGGCGACGGTGGTTGGGACCATCACTATCGCAATTTCCAGATCATGCAAGATCGGCACGCCCCGTGGTTGGACCAGTCGCTCAGCGCTTTGCTTGAAGACCTGCGGCAACGCGGGCTGTTGGACAGCACCCTCGTGCTGGCTTTTGGCGAGTTTGGCCGCAGTCCCAAGATCAACGACAAGGCCGGGCGGGAGCACTGGGAGCATTGCTACAGCGCCCTGGCAGCAGGAGGGGGGGTCCGCGGCGGCATCGTGTACGGCGAAAGTGACAAGCGTGGCGAGCACCCGCGGACGCATCCCTGCACGCCGGCTGACCTCATTGCCACGGTGCAGCACTTGGTCGGCATTTCCAGCGAAATGGCACAAGCGCTCAATTTAGCGACCGAGGGCCGCGTCCTCGAAGGGCTGCTGTAACCGTGCATTTCGAGAAACATCGTCCTACTCAGGCGGTCAACATGGTTTTGCGATGCTCGATCCGTCCCGGGTCGAACTCGCCCAGGCCGAGTTTCTCTGCGAGCGGAACGTGTTCCGGCTGCCGCAGGTAAAACGCCTCGTTTCCTGAGCGATTATTGCCAGCTACGCCCATGCGGGCTACTGGGGCCCAGCCATGCCGGGCTCGCACGCCGTCAATGATGTCCCAACCGACATGATCCATCGCCACGGGGTCGGTGGCCACGAACAGCGACTTGTGTTCCCAGGTACTCCACGACGGATTCCAACTGCCGGGTCCACCCTCATACGCACCGATGAGACCGTCGAGGATGTGCAACACGCATTTTTTGCGGATCGGTTCCAGCGCGACGATTTCCGGAGTGAACGTGCCGCAATGGTTGTCGTTTTTCCCGGGTCCGATGTGCGTCCGGGCCACGTTGCTGACCAGACCGTGCGACATGTTCTTCAGGGCAATCGTGATGCCAGCCGAGCGGTGGTCCTTCAGCAGCGGAATCGTGATGATCTTCTGAGCATCCACGGTTGTTTCGTCGGTGAGAATGCGTGTGACGTGGGACTGGTAGGCCAGCGGCTCGGTGGCTGGAAGTTCCGGTACCTTGTAATCGAACTGCTTGAAGATGTCCCGGTCGTAGCCGACGACGTGCGGATCGGCGGGTGGCCGGCGTCCCTCTCGGGGATCGCGTCCATCGAGGTCGATCTGGATGTTGCCTCCGCTGACCGCAGCAGCGAACCAGCCGATATCCGGAAACTCCCGCTCCAGGAAGCGGTCGTAGCCAGCGGCGCGAAACTCTTCGGCGTAGCGTTCGAACAGGAAGATGTCCTTGTCCCGGATACCGGCCATGCGCAAGCCATCGATGACTGCGGCGATGACCGCGAAGTTGGAGATGACGGCCACAACGCCGGGCTTCCGGGCCAGACCCACGGGATTGACCTTGATACCGACCCGCTCGCCCTTGTTGAAGAATCGTTGCCAGGCCTGTGTCGGGTCGGGCGCCCCGGTCAGTTCGCACATCGCCCGGTGCAGCATCCGCTTGACCGGCTCGGCCTGAACCTCACCGCGGACGACCGAAGCGGGATCGTGGACTTCCACCACTCGACCGGGGAACGGACCAGGCAGGGCGAAGGGCGGGTTAGGAACTTCGGTTGTTTTTCCCGTGAATTGCTTGGGCGTGTACTGGACCGGTTCGAGACCCCGTTGCAAGCTGGGGCGATGCGTCGGACGCAGGCGACGGCTGATCAAGAAGCTGCCTGTTCCCAGAGCTGTCATGCCCGCGGCAAGGCCGCTGGCGAGAAACGCACGTCGGCACATGCCCGAGCGGTGGCTACTCTCCATCGTATCGCCCCCCATGATGCCTACAAAGTCTGCAACTTCGGACGTTATGCTCAGTGAATGATAAGTCACGGCCAAGAACGGTGCTACCGTTTGCTTTCCTTGGAAGCGGACGGGTGGCCGGCTTCGGGGGTGGGTCTTGATGACCGCCACGCTTCCAAGACGATCAAAGCCACGGCCACAAGAAGCAGGGTAGCTCCCACCGGCACCAGCAGCACGCCGTAAGACGGATCTCCTTCCGCATGACCGATGCCTCCCAGGAAAAACCCGCCCGGCAGCAGTACGGCCGCATCGAGGAGCAGAAACGACGCCAGGCGCAGTCGGCCTGGCGAACGCCAGGCAAATCTCTGAACCCCACAGGCGAACGCGATCTGAACTAGCGCGAGCAGCGTCCCGTGAGCATGGGCCAGCGTCCACATCTCCCGCCGCACCCGATGAGCCGGATCGAGATAGAACCCGACCTTGAATCCGTGCAGAGTTTCCAACACGGCCCCCAGACTCAGAAACAACAGAAGCAGCAGCCAGCCCATGACGTAATGCCGTCGGGCCACGGTCTGATGAAGGGAATGAGCAAGGTCATTCGTGGATGCTGACATCGGGATCGGTTCGCCGACGGAGTAACTCGGTGATGCGGACTGGATCCAGACGGCACGCTGACGCCAGGGGAATCGTCGGATGATTTTGCGGGTCAAGACCGGGAGCGGCAGCCAGGCGGAGTCTCATGGCTTCGACCTGGGCGGCCCGTTGTTCCGGACCAGCCATGTAGTCGTAATCACGCACCAGGCCCTTGTCCAAGGTAGCCAGGGCTTTCTCGGCCAGATAGCGAACGGCCGGAAAGCGATCTCGAGCCATCACGTCCAGTAGCACAGGCGGCATCCACGCGGTGCCGGAAGCCTGGCGGGCGGGTTCCCAGGCATAGGCTCCGACATAAACTGCTCGGCTCCGGGCGTCGGCTTGAAGCAGATGCAAGACAGAGGCGGCGACCGTCGCCTGCTCTTCGTTCAACTCCAGGGGCTGATGGCCGTACCAGCGGACAAGGTGCTGTTGGGTCCAAGCCAAAGTCTTATCCAGGTGACAGAGATTGCAGGCATGCGGCTTGCCCGAGACGAGACTGTCTCGGACAAGCGGTGAGTGGATGCGATGCGTGCGATGGACGGCCAGCAGCGAGTAAGCCTGATACGGCATGTGGCAGTTATAGCACAGGCTTCCGGGTGAATCGGCCCGATGATGCGTATGGGCCTCGATGTGCTCCCGATACTCGGCATGGCACTGCAAACACGCCTCGTTTCCAGCCTTCTGCTTCCCCAGCTGGAAGTTCGGGTCCTCTGCGTGCAACAAGTGGCAGGTCAGGCAACTCATCTGTCCTTGGCCGTTCTGATAGCACGCGGACATGGCCATTCCTTGAAACTCGACGGCGGTGGTCAGCGGCGTGCCGTCCGGCCAGAATCGACCGTCGAGCGGTTCCGGCGGTGGTGGCGGAGAGCGACGGAACTGCTCAGCATAGAGTTGACGCTGTTCGGCTTCGGACCAGAAAACGAAGAGGAACCGCTCCAGGTCATCGCCCGGAGTGTACGGGTCGGTATGTTGCTCGTCCCAGGCCGAAGCCCGCGGCACGGTCGAGGCGTGGCAGTGACCGCAAACCTCCGACGCTCGTTGAGGCGACAGCCGGGAGGGGTTGATGACGGTCGGATCGGGCCGACCCGTGCGTTGGAGCATGAAGCGGCGTCCGGGTTCGCTATTGACGCGCACATGCAACTCTCCTGGCCCGTGGCAGGCTTCGCAGGCGATCCCCAATTCCGCGACTTGGGTGTCGTATCCGCTCGGCGTTCGCTGGCCCTTGAGCATCGTCCAGCCGGTAGGTCGTTTGCTCGGCTTGGTGTTGTGACAGTAAACACAGGACTCGTTCCAGATGGTGCTCTTCTCCCAGAAGTCATTGGTATCGGGAGCGAGAAACGCCCCGTTGGTGTGGACCCAGCGTTGGCTGGCGATGTGGTACGAAACGGGAAGCCGCCAATATCTGCCCGCCTCGTCTCGATACATGCACTCCTGAAACCAATGCGAACCCACCAGCCGCACCACCTCGAAGCGGCGAAGCTCGGCCGGTCCCCACTCTTCTGGCGGTTTTCCCGTGTCGGCCATGCGACGCGCCCACGTCGGGTCAGCCGTTTCCATGTAAAAACGGTTCCCCTCTCGGGTCAGTGTGGTTGGGATTCCGCGGACCACCAGCACCTGGTTGTTGAAGTCCCCGCGTACCGTTTCCGGAGTCGCCTCCTGTGTCATGGTGCGATGGAAACTACGATGCCATGTTTCGTAGTGGTGCGGATGGCACTTGAAGCAAGTTTCCGAAGTGACGTAGGGGACGCGAGCCAAGGAGCCCGGTTCTCCGATTTCCCGCGGCAACAGCAGCCAGACGCTTGCCGAAGCCGTCAGCGAAGCCAAGATCCCTCCCGTGAGCGTCCCGTTGCGCCAACCCAGAGCGCGGACGCACTGCACGAGAACGATCACCAGCACCCCAAGTGCGAGCAGGGGGACCATCACGCACTCCCCTTTGGGACAGGGATCGTCCCTCAGCCTTTGCCGTCGCGGAGAATCTCCCGTGCTGCATTGTAACCGCAGGCTCCCATGACGCCACCACCTGGATGCGTGGCCGACCCGCATAGGTACAAACCGCGGATCGGCGTCCGGTAGTCGGCCCATCCGGCCACGGGACGGAGGAAGAAGAGCTGATTCAGCGTCATGGCCCCCTGGAAGATGTTTCCGCCGGTCAGACCGAAGGTCCTCTCAAGATCCAGCGGCGTCAGTATCTGCCGGTGCAGTACTGACCGGCTGAAGTTCGGAGCGTATTCGTCCAGAACACTGAAGCAGCGATCGGCGAACGATTCCTTCCGCTTGTCCCAGTCGCCTTGACGAAGTGCGTAAGGAGCGTATTGCACGAAGATCGACATAACGTGCTTGCCTTCCGGGGCAACGGTCGAATCGACAACGGAAGAGATGGTGCATTCCAAGATGGGATTCTGCGAAGGCTGCCCATATTTGGCGTCATCGAAGGCCCGTTCCATGTACTCCAGCGAGGGACAGATGTGGATCGTCCCACGGTGCTGCGGGCCGGGAGCGGAACCAGGAAGGCATCGGAAGTCCGGCAATTCGCCCAGGGCCACGTTGATCTTGAGCGAGGCCGAACTGTAGTCGATCCGGCGGACCTCGGCGACGAAGTCCTCGGGCAGGTGTTTCGGATTCAGCAGTTTCAAGAAGGTCGTGGCGGCGTCGACGTTGGAGATTACCACGCGAGACGCAAGTTCGGTCCCGTCGGCAAGCACGACGCCTTCGGCTCGGCCCCCACGCACCAGGATTTGTCTCACCTCCGCCTCGCAACGGACCTCCGCTTTGTGCTTCCTGGCGGCGGCTTCGAGGGCTTTGGTGATGCCGCCCATGCCGCCGCGGACATAGCACCACACCCCCCGCGCTCCGTTGCACTCACCCATGACATGATGGAACAGGACGTAACCCGTGCCCGGCGTGGAGGGGGAGGCCATCGCCCCGATGATCGCATCCGTGGCCAGGGTCGCTTTCAAAACCTCGGACTCGAACCAACGGTCGAGGATGGCCCGGGCGGAGTTCGTCAGGATGTCCACGATCTCCCGGCCGTCTTTGCCCAAGGCTCGGAATCGGAGGCCCACTTGGGCCAGGTTCCAGAGATCGCCAAACCGCTTCGACCACGGGTTAGGCGGCGTCCGCAGCAGTAGCGGTTCGAGGAAAGCGGCAGCCCGTTCCAGCATCGCTTCGTAGCGCGGAAAGGCGTCGGCATCCCGAGGCGAGAACTTGGAGATCTCCCGATGATTGAGCGATGCGTCGGGACCCAGGAGCAGATAGCGGCCATCCGGCAGGGGAGTGAACGACGAGGGGTGGCGCGGCAGCATCTCCAGCCCGTACCGCTTGAGGTTCAGGTCGTGGATGATCTCGGGACGAAACAGGCTGTTGACGTAGGCCGCCGTCGAAACCTTGTAACCGGGCCACAGTTCCTCCGTGACGCAGGCACCGCCGACGACGTGGCGACGCTCCAGCACCAGCACACGCCATCCCGCCTTGGCCAGGTAGGCGGCGGTCACGAGGCCGTTGTGCCCCGCCCCGATGATAATGGCGTCGTAGCGGATCATGTCGGGGCTATGTCACTGTTTGCGGAAACCGAACCGCTCCTCGAACATCGGCGCGGTCAGGTTGTCCACGGGGCAGTAGTCGTCGGTCAGGACCATCGGTTCCCGTCCCGTCTTCTCTTTGCGGGTCTGCAACCACTGCCGGAGGTCCTTTTGCGAGATGACGCGGGAGGTCCGCTGGGAGGGGTTTATACGGATCATGCCCTGGAGAGTCAGCACAGGCCAGCCCTGCCAGGCTCCGGCAACGGTCCCTAGCGCGGAAGTGACGCCCTTCTGGCGAGCCAGACGCCGGTTCATGTAGCGGTCGAAGTCCTCCATGTCGAGTCGGCTTGGGCTGGCGACCACGATGCAGGTATGGCACGGAATCTCGTCCAGCGGGCTATCGCTGAACACGATCAGGTACACGTTGTCCGGGTCGAAGGCCTCTTGAAGTGTGCGGATGTAGGTCGGAATGAAATGCCCCCGTGAGACGTTGTCGATCACCAGACACATGAGCAAGCCGTCCGGCTTGAGGCAATTCTTGAGCAGGATGTCGAACTCCTTGGTGGTGAGGTGATAGGGAATCGACAGATCGTTGAAGGCGTCGCCGAAGATGTAATCGTAGCGGTCGCTGGAATGAGTGATCCTTTCCTTGTTCATGACGAACCAGCGCCCGTCCATGTTGAAGGTGCGGATCCGGGTATCTTTGATGCCGAGCATTTCATGAGCGACCTTGGAAACCATCGGGTCGATCTCGACCACGTCGATGCGGGCATCTTCGTAGGCATGGTCAAAGTAGCGCGGCAAGGTGTAGCCTCCCCCGCCGATGAACAGGAAGTCGTTCGCGTCGGAGCGTCGGCTGCGGTGCCAGGACACTAATTCTTCGTAAATCTTGAGGTAGTCGTACTTGAGGTAGAACGGATCGTTGAGATTCGTGTACGAGTGGATGAGGTGGTCGAGGATGAGCGTCCGTCCGGGATCGCCGTGAAAGTTCTCTTCAACTACGCGAATCGTGTAATAATCGCTTTCCTTGTAGTAGGTGCCCGGACGAACCCCAGCCAAGCTCGGCAGATAGCCGTCGGAATCGAAGTACAGCCACAGGGGCCGGGCCACGGCCTCCCGATGGCTCCATAACAGGCCCAAGGCGAAGACGAGACCGAGGACGCTGCCGGCCACGACCGCCTGGCCGAGACGGCCGTTGCGGCGCGGCGATAAAGCGATGCCGAAGATCGGTGCGCACAGGATGAGCAAGGCACCGACACTGTAAAGCAACGTGCGCGTGCCCATCGCTTCGATGAGAAAGAAGCCCGTGGCGAACGTGCCGAGAATCGAACCGAGCGTGGAAAAGGCGTAAATCTTACCGACGGTGTTGCCGGTTTTCTCCAAGTCCTTGACGGCCAGCTTGACTACCACCGGCGAAATCATGCCCAGCAGCAAAGCGGGTACGAAGAACACCAAGGTCGTGGTCACGAGGATGCGGGCCATCAACAGCGACATGCCGCTTTGGACCACAAGCCAGGCCAGGGTTTCGGTGTTGGGGTCGCGGAGGATCGGAGCGTCGCCGATGGAGTCGGCCAGGATCGGCACCGCCAGGGCTGTCAGGCCGGAAAGAAACAGCAACCAGCCCAGCGTGCCGCCGCGGGGGTAGCGGTCGGCGAGCAGTCCACCGAAGTAGGCCCCGAGACTGATGCCGGCCAAAACCACGCCGATGATGCTGGTCCAGGTGTACAGAGACACGCCGACATAGGGTGCCAGGATCCGGCCGGCGACCAGTTCGATGACGAGGGTGCAGAAACTGGCGATGAAGGCAACCGTGCTGCCGAGGACGATTTCCCGTCTCATGCGTAATCCTTCAGAAGAGGTTCACCCCTGGTGCTTTCCATCGAGCGATGGTATGGTGCCGAAAGAGGGCAGTCAAGGTACGCGAAACCTGGGGCAAATCGAGCGGCGAGGCAGAAATGGTGACAGAAGTGATCATCGCGGCGTCTTTGCCGAGGGCTATGGAAACCGCTCGCCGGTTGCGTCAGGCCCTCGGTGCCGGGGCTGTTTCGCTGGTCGAAGGCGACGTGGAACGGGCTGTGCAGCGGCTCTTGCGGCAGGAACGTCCCCTGGTCTGCATCTTGCCCGCCGAAACGGTCGTTCGGGCCGTCGCCGCCCTCCTGACTGCTTACGGCTCGGTGTCGCCGGTAATCTGGTTGGACGAAGATGGCCGATATGCCCTTGCCTTAGCCGGCGAGGCAGGCCCCTGGGCGCGGCGCATCGCCGCGGCCATCGGTGCCACGGCCCTGGGGTCGTCCGCGGTCCGGGAGTTGGAAGGACCGGATGTTCGGCTCATCGGACGCCGCTGGGGCTGGCGGATTGAGAACGAACCGGCTATCGAAACCGTCGCCCACGCCGTCCGCCGCGGCGAACCCGTCGCCGTCTTTCAGGACGCCGGCCAACGGGACTGGTGGCAGGCCTTTGGCCACTGGCCGCACCACTTTGAGCGTCTGGACGCCTGGCCGATGGATGGCCCCTGGGCCGGGGTGATCGTCATCAGCGACCGCCAGCCGCGCCAGGAATTGTCAGCGCTGGCACAGCGGACGCTGATCTTCCGACCGCAAACCCTGACCCTCGGTATCTCGCAGTGCCGTGGTATTACCGTGGACGAATTGGAGGAATACTGTCAACAACTCTTCGAGGCTCACCAATTAAACCTGCTCAGCCTGGCAGCGGTCGGCACTTCCGACCTTCATCGCCACGAGGCAGGCCTGGTGGCTTTCGCCGAGCGGCGCGAAATCCCGCTGCTGCCTTACGCCCCGGATAAACTCGCTTTGCTGCGAGGCCCCGATAACACGGACGTGGAGGCCTGTGAACCAGCAGCCATGCTCTCGGCAGGCGTGATGCAGTTGACCGTGCCGAAAACACGGTTCCCCAACGCGGTCCTGGCCGTGGCCCGCCGTGCCGTCCGCTGAAACGACGCGGCTTCCTGGGCAACTCAACCGCCGGACGGTGTGACGATCATCATGGTGCCATCGCTCAGCGGCGACAGCACCCGTCCCAGTCCGAATGGAACAACCCCTGTTGTAGGAATGGCCTGGCTGCCTACCGAGGATGTGGTCTGCACTTTGCCCGTAGCCACGTCGAGCCAGACGTACTCCCCGTTGCGATGGGCCACGATTACCTGTTCGCCGTGCAACGCAGGTTCGCCGACGATCAGACCCTTGCCTGGCCCCTCGCCCGGAGCCGGGTATTGCCACAGCAGCGTATCCTGTTTCGGATCCAGCCAGACCAGCCGTTCGTTATCCACGACGCAGCCGACGTAACGCCCCCGGACAAACGGTCCTTTGGTGATCCGTCCGCCGACATCCCATACCCGCAAGGGAACCAGACGGGATGCCGAGAACAGATGCAAGTGATTGGCGTCGTCTCCCAGGCACAGGTACTTGTCGTTTTCCCGCGGAACAATCAACAGTGGCGTGATGATGCGGCCCGTGGGCAACTCGAGAACGTCCTCGCCCTTCTGCCAGACGTTCCCCGACTTTTTCCACTGTTGGAGACGGTTCAAGCCGTTGGCGATCAGTAGATGATCCGGGGCGACCAAGGCCGCATGACCCACGGCGAGGCCCGCTTTTGGATCCCGCCAGGTCAGAGGTACGGGCAGTTCCCGTGCTCCTCCCAGAGGGAACTCCCGCAGTGTGCCGTCGCGGCACGGGGTCATGACCGAGGTTTCAGTCAGGACCGGCGTGCCCACGGGGGGCGAATCGAGCCGATAGAAGTGCTCTGTAAGTTTCCCATTCTCGACATCGTAGCGCTGGATGCGGACTCGTTCCGAACGCGCCAGGAAGGTCATGGTCACAATCGACTTGCCATCCTGGGAGACCAGCAGTCGAGCGACGGCCGATTCCTCGACCCCGTTGGACAGCCATTGTGCGTCGGTCAGCCAGGCCTGCTCCGGTTCCGGATTGCTCCGTTCCACGTCGATGCTGAGGAAACCGCCCAGCTTGTCCACGGCGAAGAGGCGATTGCCCACGACAAGAGGTTCCTGATTGCAAATGAATCCCAATTGCCGCTGCCACACCACTTTCCCCGTAGGAGTCGCCAGACAGGTGGCCAAGGTGCGATCCAGGCCTTCCGAGCCATCGAGGGCCTGAGTGAGCAACACCATCTGCTGCGAACTGGGCAGCACCTGGGCTTCCTGAAGCGGGCTGCCCAGCGGAAGCGACTCGGAACCGGCTCGGACCAGTTGTTGCCGATACAGGTCGAAGCGGTAAGGCTGCAAATGACCACCGACCAGGAGCCACCACTTGCCGAGAGTGACTTGAGCTATCTGAGCCCGCCCGACGGGGCGCTGTCCGGTGAACAGGGGGCTGTTCGGATCCCCGATCGGCAACGGTTGGAAGGCCAGTCGATAAACCGGCCGGTCATTCGTGTTGCGCTTCAAGCCGAAGAGGGCGAGATAGCCCCGGTCGGTGGCGATGCCCAGGGTGTCCCCGTCGAAATAGGGCGAGAACCAGGACCAGCCGGGGACGATGAATTCGATAGGTTTGCCGTCGGCTCCCAGGGCCGGTTGGGCTTCGGAAACGGATTCTGGCACCGTGAAAGCCCGCAATTTCATGCTTCCCAGGCTGTCCGCCTCGGCGATGAGAACCACCGACGGTTGCCCCGGACTCGGCGGAGCGATCACCGGCGCTCCGCGCAGGCCACCGACCGCGTGGCCCGTGTAAATAACACCGGCGCACCGTTTGTTCTGTAAATCGAGCACCAGGATGCGGCGATGCGACGCGGGCAGAAAAAGCCGTTGGGTGATCGGATCGTAGGAACCGGGCACGGTCAACGGCTGGCCAGTTTCATAGACGCCGAGCAGTCGGCCCATGAGCGGCTCAATGGCGTAAACCTTGCCGTTTTCGGTGGGCAGGTAGGCGATGGGCGGTCGGCCGACAAGGATCGGTCCGGCAGAACACGGTGCATCGAGTCGGTAGTGCCACTGCGTTCGGCCGGTGACGGTTTCGACGGCCGAGACGGTGTTGTCCACGGCCGAGAGCACCAGGGCCAGTTCAGGCTGGGCCGGTCCCGCTCGCAGCCGCGCCGGCAGCAACGTCGTGTCAATACCGACCCGCATCGCCCATCGGACCTGACCATCGCCCTGGGACAGACCGTACAACACGCCCCGATCCAAGGCCAGCACCACCGGACCTTCCGAAGAAGGAACACCTTCCCCCTGCAACTTAGGCCCGACAAGAACCGAAACGCTGCCTTTGCCTGCCGAAACCGGACCACGCGGCAATAATCGAGGCGGGTTCTCCGCGGTGTACCGCACCCACTCCGGCTCTTCGCGTTGCAGGGCTGTCAGGCGTTGTTGCAGGGCGTTGTCCTCTTTCAGCTTCGGATGGAGTTTCACCTCCTCGTCATAAAGCCGAAGGACCTGCTCGGCACTGCCTGGCACTTTTTGTGCCATGACGGAATTAAGGGTCTCTATCAAGCGTCCCCGCGCCAGGGCCATCGCTACCGCGGCGGAGGCCTGAGCCAGGCGGTTGTCGAGATCGCCGTGTCGCTGATCTACCTTGGCCCCGTCTCGGATGGTCGCTCCTTCGGCCTTCGCCCGCTCCACGCACTCTTTGGCGAGTTCCAGGGCCTCGGGAGTCGATTCCGCTTTGGCACGATCAGCGGCAGCCGCAGCCAAATTGGCCAGCGACTCCCAGATTTCCTCCTGATGCTCCTTGTAAGCTGATTGGGACTTTTGGTCTTTGACAAAAGCAGCGGCCAAGGCATTGATTTGCGGCACGTTGTCGATGCTGCCGGACGTCGCGTCCCGAAGCCTGCTCAACTCCTCCATGAAGACGTACACCGGCTTTTTGTCACTGGAGGCGTAAGTTTCCGCCAACTGGCGGAAGGCGTCCGCGGCCTGACGATAGCGGCCGTCCTTGTAAAACTTCATGGCCGTCTCGAAGTTCCGCCCCTCGCTCGCCTGCATTTGCCGCAGGAAGAAGACCACCAGCCCGGCACTGACCACAAACAGGATCGCCGCTCCGATGATGATCACCAGGCCCGTTCGCTTTTTCCGGGCCGGAGCGTAAAGGGTGTAATCGGTAGCGGTGGATTCCTCCGCAGCCGTGGTCACGACTAACTCTTCCTGTGGCGGAGGAGCCGGTTCTTCAAAACCGGGCCGGCGCACCGGCGGAGGTTCCCAACTGGGCGGAGCCGACTCTTCCTCTTCGACTGCCGAGACTTCCGGAACATAGTCTGGCCGGGAGCCTGGGCTCTCCCTTCGAACCGGCGGAGGCTCCCAAGCGGCCGTCGCTCCCAGATCTGCTGCGGCAGCCTGATGCCAATCCACTTCGGTCGGTTCAGGCGCGGATTGCGGCGCGGAGACCGGCGGGGGGACGGTCTGCTTGACTTCCTCAACGATCCGAGCCAAGCCGTCCTCTCCGACCACGAACGGCTTCTTGCACGCGGGATAGGGACATCGCAAACGACGGCCCCGATGTTGCGTTTCGATCTGCGACTGCTGGTGACAATGGGGACAAGTTATGGTGATTCGCACGCCGTTGCCTCGTCTATGCGGGTAATTCGAATCCGCCTCTTCATTGAAACAAACTTTGCCGATTGCAACAAGTTCCCCTAGCAAGACTTCATGCCGAATCTCCTCGAATACACACCTTCCGGATGGTACTGCCCGATCGGGGATTTCTTCATAGACCCCCATGCCCCGGTGGAACGGGCCGTGGTCACGCATGGCCATACGGACCATGCCTGCCCCGGTTCCCGACACTATCTGGCCGCGGCTTCGTCGGTTCTGGTTCTCAAGGAGCGACTAGGGCCCGATGCGGACATCGAAGCGTTGCCCTTCGGCCAGTCCATGACCATGAACGGTGTGAACGTCTCGCTGCATCCCGCTGGCCATGTGCTCGGGTCAGCCCAGGTGCGGATCGAATATCGCGGCGAGGTCTGGGTCGTCAGCGGCGATTACAAGACCGTGGCCGAGCCGTCCTGCGAACCATTCGAGCCGGTCCGTTGCCATGTTTTCGTGACCGAATCTACCTTCGCCTTGCCGGTGTACCGCTGGCAGCCGCAAAGTGAGATCATGGCGGAAATCCATGCTTGGTGGCGGGCCAACCAGGACCAAGGCCGAACCAGCGTCCTGTTCGCCTACGCTTTAGGTAAAACCCAGCGTCTCCTGGCCGCTCTCGACCCAGAGGCCGGACCGATCTGTGTCCACGGAGCGGCCCGGGTTTTTCTGCCCGCCTACGAAGCCGCCGGGGTCCGCTTTCCGCCTATTCATTCGGCTGAAGCGGCTGAAGTGCGGCGATTCGCGGGTCGGGCCTTGGTTCTGGCTCCTTACAGCAGTTTTCGCACTCCGTGGTTTCACGCCCTGGGGCCGACCTCCACGGCGTCGGCGTCGGGCTGGATGCAGATTCGCGGCCATCGTCGGCGGCAAGGCGTCGATCGCGGATTCGTCCTGTCGGACCATGCCGACTGGGAGGGCCTTCTGTCCGCCATACGGGCCACTGGAGCGGAGCGCATCGGTGTGACGCACGGCCACACGGAAGTGCTTTGTCGCTGGCTCCGGGAGCAAGGAACGGACTGTTGGCAAGCATCCCTCGTTCGGCGATGGAGCGAAGACGTCGGATGAAGCTGTTCTGCCGGCTGTATCACGAATTAGACTCCACGACTCGGACCACGGACAAGGTGCGCGCCTTGGAACGCTACTTTCGCGCGGCTCCGCCCGCCGATGCTGCCTGGGCCATAAGTTTCCTCATCGGCCGACGCTTACCTCGGGGTGTCACCACCACGCAGTTACGGCAATACGCTGCTGAATTTGCGAACTTGCCGACTTGGATAGTGGAAGAATGCTACGAAGCCGTCGGCGATCTGGCGGAGACCCTGGCCCTCTTGCTGCCGGAACCCTCTGAGAGCGAATCGATCCCGCTGCACGTCCTGATCGAAGAACGCTTGCTGCCTCTGCCGCGGCTAGGCGACGAAGAACGCAGGAAGATTCTTGAAACGACCTGGCGACAGTTGTCGGGACCGGAGCGGTTTCTGTGGCACAAGTTGCTCACGGGGGGATTCCGCGTCGGAGCAGGACGAACGCTGACGGCCCGGGCCTTGGCTGCCGTGGCCGGCGTTGATCCCGCGGTCATGTCCGATCGCCTCATGGGGCCTTGGCAGCCGACACCGACCGACTATCAACGCTTGCTTCGCGGTGATGCGGTCGAAGGCGACGTCGGCAAACCCTATCCCTTTCTGCTTGCTTATCCCGTGGAAGGCCCCCTGGAAACCCTGGGCGAAATTCAGGACTGGCAGATCGAGTGGAAGTGGGACGGCATCCGGGCCCAGATCGTGAATCGCGGCAGCAAGGTCTTGATCTGGTCGCGCGGCGAGGAGCTCATCAGCGATCAGTTTCCGGAAGTAGGTCAGGCAGCACTCGCTTTGTCCAACAGCGTCGTGCTGGACGGCGAAATCCTGATCTGGGGGCAGCATGGTCCCCGCCCGTTTTCCGACCTGCAAAAACGCCTCAATCGCAAGCGCGTGACCGCCCGCGACGTCAGAGACTACCCGGCCGTCTTCGTCGCCTACGACCTTCTGGAACTCGACAGCCAGGATCGCCGCGAGGAGCCGCTGAAACGACGGCGTCAACTGCTTGAACAACTCCTGAGTGGCTGGCAGGTTTCCGGCGTGCTTCGCCTATCTCCGATACTGGAGCTGCACCAGTGGTCCGACGTGGCCGTGCATCACACACTGGCCCGGGAGTGCGGCGCGGAGGGGCTGATGCTCAAGCATCGCGGCAGCCCTTACGGCGTAGGCCGCATCAAAGGCGTGTGGTGGAAATGGAAAGTCGATCCGTACTATGTCGATGCCGTCCTCATCAACGCCCAGGCCGGGCATGGACGACGGGCGGGCCTGTACACCGACTACACCTTCGCCGTCTGGCATGAAGGCCGCCTCATTCCCATTGCCAAGGCGTACAGCGGTCTGACCGACGACGAAATCCGCGAGGTGGACGCCTTTATCAAGGAGAACACGGTCGAGCGCTTCGGTCCGGTGCGGGCGGTGCGCCCGGAACTGGTCTTCGAGTTGGCCTTCGAGGGCATTCAGCGTTCGGCCCGGCACAAATCCGGCATCGCTCTCCGCTTCCCGCGCATGAATCGCTGGAGGAGAGACAAACGCCCCGAGGAGGCTGACCACCTCGACCGCCTTCGGGCTTTGCTTCCGCCGGAAACCGATTCTCGATGACCTCGGCCTTCTGCTATACTCACCACTATGAGATACGCTGTTCTATCTGTGTTCGCGCTGTTCCTGGCATTGTCCCAGCGGGATGGACTTCAACCGAACATTCCGACACCGGCCGAAATCCTGGCCGAATTTCGCATCGACGCTGGCTTGCGGATCGAGCTGGCCGCCTGTGAGCCCCAGGTGCAAAGCCCCGTGGCGATGGCGTTCGACGAGATGGGACGGTTGTGGATCGTCGAGATGCCGGACTATCCCAACGGTCCTCCCCCCGGTCAGCCGCCCGAAGGCCGTATCCGCGTCCTGACCGACCGGGACGGCGACGGGTTCTACGAACATGCCGAGACCTTCGCCCAGGGACTGCTGTTCGCCAACGGCCTGATGCCCTGGAAGGGCGGCGTCATCGTGACCGCGGCCCCACACGTCCTCTACCTCAAGGACGCCGATGGCGACGGCAAGGCCGATCTGCGGGAAGTGCTGTTCGAAGGCTTTGCCACGCAAAATCCGCAATTGCGGGTGAGTTTTCCCCTGCTTGGGCCGGATGGCTGGGTTTACGTGGTGAATGGTCTGCGAGGCGGACAGGTCCGGCGGGCGGGAAAGGACAACGCCACGCCGGTCAACATCAACGGCATGGACTTCCGTTTCGATCCGCTCGATCCAAACCGGCACGAGGCGATCAGTGGAATGGGCCAGTTCGGCCAGACCTTCGACGACTGGGGCAACCGCTTCGTCTGCGACAACAACCATCATCTGCGACACGTCGTTCTCGAAGCCCGCTATCTGCGTCGTAATCCGTTCCTGGCTGCACCGAGCGTCGTTCAGGACACCTGCGAACTGGAACCGGGACCGCTGTCGTCCGGCGTCAAGCTCTACCCCGTCAGCAAGAACTGGACGACATCGAATCTCCACGCCGGGCGGTTCACGGCAGCCTGCGGCGTCTTCATCTACCGTGGCGATCTGCTCGGGGACAAGTATCACGGCTCAGCTTTCACCTGCGATCCTACCGGCAACCTGGTCCATCAGGAGATTCTTCGGCCCCACGGCGCTTCGTTTCGCTCCAGGCCGGCAAAAGACGGCGTGGAGTTCCTGGCGCATCCTTCGGACTGGTTTCGGCCAGTGTTTCTGACCTCGGGACCAGACGGGGCCATGTATATCGTGGACATGTGCCGCGCGGTTATCGAGCATCCCGAGTTCATGCCCGAAGAACTGAAGAACCGTCCCGATCTGCTCTGGGGCAAGGACAAGGGCCGCATCTGGCGGATTGTCCCCTCCGACCGTCAAGTTCCCCGCCCCACAGTCCGTCTGGATCGGATGACCGCCCAGGAACTGGTCCGCTTCCTGGAACATGCCAACGCCTGGCATCGGGAAACCGCCTTCCGCCTGATCTTGGAGCGACAGGATCCCGACGCGATTCCGCAACTGCTGCGGCTGCTGGAGCAAAGTCCTTCCCCGACCGCGAAGGCATTGGCCGCTTCGCTGGTGCAGCGATTGGCCCCCGCTCATCCCGCACGGCCCTGGACTCATCTGTTGAACGCAGACCATCTGCGCTTGCGGCAGATCGGAGTGCGCATGCTTGGCGAAACGGACTTGACTCAGCCTGCGGTGCTGGACCGGTTGACGAAACTGGCCGACGATCCCGACCCCGCCGTGCGCTTCCAGGCCGCCCTGGCTTTGGGCGACGTTCGCGGCCATGAGGGGCTTGTCGCCGATGCCTTGGCGAAGATCGGCCGCACAAGTGCCGAGGATCCGTGGACCCGACTCGCCATCGCCTTTTCGGCTTCCGGCCATGCTTCAAAACTGCTCTCGGCCCTGCTACAGCCGAATCAGCCACGCTGTTCCCATGCCACAGCCTTGATCGAAGAATTGGCCACGCTGGTCGGCTCCAGGCAGGACCGGGCCGAGTTTGTCGAATCGTTGCGAGCCTTCCTGGCGCTCCCGGATGCAGAAATGCCTTTGAAACTGCTCGGTGTTCACGCCCTGGCGACGGGACTGGAACGCCGGGGCAAGAGTCTGCCGCAATTCCTGGCCGACTTGCCTGCCGAACAGGAACAGGTCCGCCGGGATTTCCAGCGTTTCGGCGAATCGGTGTTAATCGAGGCTGAAAAAGCTGGTGACGGGTTCTGGACGCCGGACACGGTCCGCTTCCTGGCTTATTTGCCGTGGCAGAAAGCCGAACGTCCTCTGCGGGCTGTTCTCGACGCCGAAGGCGAGGTGCAAACGCGCCGCGCCGCCGTCCGTGCCCTGGCTTCCCATCGCCCACCTGACCTTGCCTCGGAATTGCTCACAAGATGGCCCAGGCTGACGCCGACTTTACGTGCCGAAGTCGTCGCCGTCCTGCTGCGAGACGAAGGGGCGACGCTGCATCTGCTTGACGCCATTGCCGAGGGAAAGGTTCAACCGTCCGAATTGGAACCGGGTCGCGCTCAACAATTGCTCAATGACCGGCGCGATGCGGTGCAGCGGAAGGCCCGTTCTGTCCTGCAAAGCCAGCTGCCCGCAGATCGCCGCGAGGTGCTTGATCGCTACCGGGCGGCCCTCCAATTGAAAGGTGATCCTCATCGCGGACAGGAAGTATTTCGGAACAACTGTGCCGGGTGCCATCAGGTCCGCGGCATCGGCGTGAACGTCGGCCCGGACATCAGCGACACCCGGACCAAGACGCCGGAAGGGCTTCTCGTGGACATTCTCAATCCGAATCAAGCCATCGACGGCAACTACATCAATTACACGGTTCTGCTCAAGGACGGCCGCATCGTCACTGGCGTGATCGCGGCAGAGACGCCGGCGGCACTGGTCCTGAAACGAGCCGAGAACCAGACCGATACCGTTCTGCGGGCCGACATCGAGGCCCTGCGGTCTAGCGGACAGTCGCTTATGCCCGAAGGTCTGGAGAAGACGATTTCGCTTCAAGACATGGCCGATTTGATCGCCTTTCTGAAAAACTGGCGATATCTGGACGGCATAGTGCCGCTGGCTCCGTCACGCTAACGGTGGAGATCTCTGGCACCGCGGAGGCCACGAAGTTCCCGAGCATGTGTGGAAGGCCATGAGGCGCACTTTGCGAAGCCGAGCATGGTTCGATTCGCCAGAACTGTACGGCTGGCTGCGTCGAGCGGCTCTGCGCTCCGAGGGGCTGACCGAGGCAGCTTACGAAGGCAAACCGATCATCGGCATCGGCAATTCCTGGAGCGAACTGACGCACTGCAACGCCCATCTGCGACAACTGGCCGATGCGGTCAAGCGGGGCGTCTGGCAGGCCGGCGGCTGCCCGTTGGAGTTTCCGGTCCTCTCGCTGGGCGAGTTCAACATAAGGCCCACGACCATGCTTTTTCGCAACCTGATGAGCATGGACGTGGAGGAAACGATCCGGGCCAATCCCCTCGACGGCGTGGTTCTATTGTGCGGCTGCGACAAGACCACCCCGGCGATGCTCATGGGGGCTGCCAGTGCCGACGTGCCCGCAATCATCCTGACCGGCGGTCCGCAACTGAGTGCTCATTGGCGGGGCGAGACGCTCGGCTCCTGCACCGACTGCCGCCGTTACCAGATGGAGCTTCTGGCCGGCCGAATCACCGCCGACGATTGGCACGACTTGCAAGGGGCCATCATCCGCAGTCCGGGACATTGCATGGTCATGGGCACCGCTTCGACAATGGCCTGTCTGACCGAGGCGCTGGGCATGGCCTTGCCCCATTCCGCAGCCATTCCTGCCGTCGATTCCCGGCGGCTGCAATTGGCCGAAGAGGCCGGTCGCCAGATCGTCGAGTTGGCCGTGCAGGACATCCGCCCGTCCCGCATCCTGACCAGGCCCGCGTTCGACAACGCCATCTGCGTGCTGCACGCCCTCGGCGGTTCGACCAACGCGGTCATTCATCTGATCGCGGTGGCCGGCCGGCTCGGCCTCGACCTGCCGCTCGACCGCTTCGACGAACTGGCCCGAACCACGCCGGTCTTGCTCGATCTCAAACCCGTCGGTCGGCACTTGATGGAGGATTTTTACTACGCTGGCGGCCTTTCCGCTCTGTTGCGGGAACTGGCTCCGCTGCTGCATCTCGACACGCTGACCGTGACCGGCCGAACCCTGGGAGAGAACATCGCCAAGGCCGACAGATACGACGCGGAGATCATTCGTTCGCTCGAGGAGCCGCTGTGCTCGGAAGGCGGATTAGCCGTCCTGCGGGGCAGCCTGTGCCCGCGAGGAGCGATCCTCAAGACCGCCGCTGCTTCGCCGCATCTGCTCAAGCACCGTGGAAGGGCAGTGGTGTTTTCCAGTGCGGACGACCTCCACCGACGCATCGACGATCCAGATTTGAACATCGAGCCGAACGACATTCTGGTCATGCAAAACGGCGGGCCGCTGGGGGCTCCGGGGATGCCGGAAACCGGATTCCTCCCCTTGCCAACCCGCTTGCTCCGGCAGGGAGTGCGGGACATGGTCCGCATTAGCGACGCCCGGATGAGCGGGACGGCCTTCGGCACGGTCATCGTCCACGTCTGTCCCGAGGCCGCGGCAGGAGGCCCGTTGGCCCTGGTCCGAACCGGCGACTGGATCAGACTGGACGTGCCGAACCGGCGACTCGATCTGCTCGTGGACGAGGCGGAACTGACCCGCCGACGCTCGGCCTGGCAGCCGCCCACGCCGCATTATCGCCGCGGTTACGGTTGGCTCTTCGAGAAGCACGTTCTTCAAGCCGATCAGGGTTGCGACTTCGACTTTCTCCGCGCTACTCAGCCGACGGCATGATTGCATCGAAAGTCAAAGATTGACATCCCTGTGTCACCGACTGATCCGCAAGCCGCCGCCACGGAGCAGGTTCTCGACCTCTTCCCGCGTGATCCAGGCGAAGTCGCCGGGGATGGAATGCTTGAGGGCCGATGCGGCCACACCGAAATCCAAGCCGGACTGCACGTCGTCGTCAAGCAAGCCGTGGATCAGCCCGGCGGCGAAGCAGTCTCCGGCACCGAGGCGGTCCACGATCTCGACCTCGTAGGTCCTTGTGCGGTACGTCATGCCCCGGGAACAGGCCAAAGCTGTCCACGAATTCCGCCACACCAGGGGATTTTCCCGGATGGTGACGGCGACCACGTGCAGATTGGGATACGCCTCGGCTAATTTCCGGGCCGTCGCTTCGTGATCCCCTCCTGAGATGCGGAGAACTTTCTCCGCATCTTCCTCCGTGGTGATGAGCACGTCGCACAGGGTCGTCAACTCATGGAGGCAGCGATGGGCCTCCTCCGGACTCCAGAGCCTGGCTCGGTAGTTGAGATCGAGGCTGATCCGTAACCCCTTTTGACGAGCCGTTTGGACGGCCTCTCGTGTCGCTTCAGCGGCGGAGGAGCTGAGGGCCGGGGTGATGCCCGTGACGTGAAACCAGCGGACACCGTGGAAGACCCGGGACCAGTCCACCATGCCGGGCCGGATCCCGGCGATGGCCGAGCCTTTGCGATCGTACAGCACCCCGGAGGCGCGCGGGGCTGCCCCGAATTCCAGGAAATACAGGCCCAGACGGTCTCCTTCGCTCCACAGCACATGCTCCACGTGGACGCCGGCCTGTCGGGCTTGATTGACGATCAGCCGTCCCAAAGCGTTGTGCGGCAGACGGGACACCCAAGCCGACGACCGACCCAACCGAGCCAGGGCCACGGCGGTGTTCAGCTCCGCACCGCCGACGCGGACGTCCAATGACCTGGCCTGCTCGATCCGCTCAAAGTTCGGCGGACTGAGACGGATCATGGCTTCGCCAAAGGTGACGACGGTGCAGGTCATGGATATGTCGCTCAAGGTGCCCCAAGGACGAATGAGTTTACGATGCGCTTTTTTCCAACTCGGCACGGGTCTGGCGGACGACCGCGACGAACCTGCGGGCCAGATCGCGGATGCGGTCGAAATCGCCCTGAGCCAACGCTTTGCCTTCGACCAGCTGACTGCCGACGCCGAGGCAGCAGGCTCCAGCCTTCAGAAAATCCGCGGCGGTTTCAAGATCGACCCCGCCGGTCGGCATCAGCCGCACCTGAGGCAGCGGAGCACGGATCGCCTTCAAATAAGCTGGTCCGCCCACGTCGGCGGGAAAGACCTTGACCACGTCCGCTCCCGCTTCCCAGGCTGTAAGGATCTCCGTCGGGGTGAAGGCTCCGGGCATCACGGGCTTGTCATACCGGCGACACAGGCGGATGACCGATGGCTTGAAGACCGGCGAGACGATGAACTCCGCACCAGCCAGGATGGCTCCGCGGGCGGTCTCGGCATCGAGCACCGTACCGGCTCCAAGGATCACGGTCTCGTCAAGCGTCTTGCGAACGGCCCGGATCACCTCCAGAGCGTTTGGCACCGTCAAGGTAATCTCCAACGCGGTCACGCCACCAGCTGCCAGCGCCTGAGCCGCTTCCACCAGACGGCTGCTGTCGGCCGAACGGACGATGGCCACGATGCCGCCGTCCAGAATGCGTTGCAAGGTTCGCATGGGAGCGTAGTCCGTGGTATTCGTCTTCGCTTCTTCGGCATCGCTGGACAGTCTGCTGTCTGTGATGCCAAGCGTCTGTCCAGGCAGACTAGCGAAGCACCACGATAAAGTAAAGCAGCGGTGTATTTGTCATAATGCAAATTTTGCAAAGCCCAGGATTTTTTAGTTGCCTGATGGCAATTGTTAGCAGATTATCAAGCCTGATGGGTGGCTTGAGGGAGAGCAAGTTCGGTCTGAAACGGTTTCAGATCAATCTCCTTGTTCAGTCACCACCACTGCCGCACTTACCGGAGGCACTTGCCATGCGTCGTCCGACCTCAACCGTTGTGTGGGCCTTTTCCTTACTTCTGGCAGGCTGGCTGATTTTCGTCCTGGGTCCCGTCATGTCCCGCGGGCAGGACGAACCGAAGCCGCAGGCTAAGCTGCGTGGCACCTTGCCGCCCAATTTTCGGCTCCTGGGGTTGACCGAGGAGCAAAAGCAGCAGATCTACCGTATTCAAAACGATTACGATGCCAAGATTGCCGCCTTGGAGGCCCAGATCAAAAAGCTCAAGGCCGAAGAGAGGCAAGCCATCGAGAAAGTCCTGACCGATGCCCAGCGTGCCCGTTTGCGGGAAATTCTGAGGGAAAAGGGCGGCATCGTGGACGGCGGAGCGGAGGGCAAGGGCGGCGACGGCAAGCCGTGAAGCTGGTCAAGTCGGACATGCCACCAGCTGCCGAACAGCATCCTTGTCAAAAATGCAGGGCAAGCCTTGACGTGGCCGGTCGGATCGGCTCCTGGGTCGAGCAAGCGCCGGACGAAAGAACAGGGATCGGCGCTCGGGGACGGACGGGCTCTTCGCCGGTCCACCCCTTCGGCAGCCCAGCCGCCTTAGCTCCGTTAAGCAATCGCCGCACGTGGCCCGACCACGCAGGCCGATATTGCTCCGCCGCCAAGGCCCGATGGCTTTGCGTCCCCGCCTCACGACGGGTTTGCCCTTTCGAGGATGAAAGGCGTTGTGACCCAGGCAAGACGTCGAGGCTTGCCCCCGATAATGCCACCAACACTGGCAATATCGTTGCGATTCAACTCTAGATCATGCTCCGCTCCGAGGCAAACCGACCGCACCAAATCTGCTTCGATCTTTGCCGCCTGTTGCAGGTCACGCGATTCTTGCGGGTATCTCCGTAGGATAAGGGCCTGAGACTGGGAAGGGCCACGGGGAGAGCGACGGTGAGATCGCGTCTCATCTATGCCTCGGTCGCTCTGATAAGCATATTTTGCGTGTGTGCTGCCACTATCGGTTGTGGGCAGGTTGCATCGCAAAAGCAGCAAAAGACCTCGCAGAGCGCTGCCTCTCCTGAAGCAGATGCTCCAGCGCAGTCTGTGGATGCCTCGAAACCGCTTGAATTGCCGGGCTTGCACAACGTCATCCGGGTCACGGAGAAGCTCTGGAGCGGCAGCGGTCCGGAGGCGGAGGAAGCCTTTCAGAGTCTGAAGGAATTGGGCATCCGCACCATCATCAGCGTCGACGGGGCCCGACCGAACCTTGAGTTGGCCCGCAGATATGGAATGCGTTACGTCCACTTACCGGTCGGCTACGACGGCATACCCGGCGAACAGAGCAGAAGAATCGCTCTGGCCGTGCACCACCTTCCCGGCCCGATTTACTTGCATTGTCATCACGGCAGGCATCGAGGCCCGACGGCAGCCGCGGTCGCTTGGCGGTCTCTGGACCGTTCTTGCCGGGCGGAACAGGCCTTGGCCCTGTTGAAGAAGGCCGGTACCGACCCGCGTTACGTCGGCTTGTACGAGGCTGTGCGAAACGCGGACTCCCTGCCGGACGAGGTCTTGTCCGGTCCTGTCCCGGAGTTTCCCGAAATCACGCCGGTCCCGGCCTTCGTGGAAGCGATGGTCAAGGTGGACACCCATTGGCATCATTTGCAAGCCTGCCGCAAAGCGGGTTGGAAGACGCCGCCGGAACATCCCGACGTCGTGCCCCGTCATGAGGCCCTGCAACTCCTGGAAACTTACCAGGAAACCCTTCGCCTGCCGGAACTGCAAGACCACCCCGCCCAACTGCGGCAGTGGCTCGAAGAAGAGGTCCAACAGGCCAGGCGATTGATGGAGTTACTGGAAGCGATGCCGACCGATCCGCCGGCTGTCGAGGCCGCTTTCGTTCGACTCCAGGAAGGCTGCAAGCGATGCCACGCCCACTATCGGGACGTGCCCGATCCGGTGAAGCCGATGCCTTGACAAGGCAGTCAGCCCCTCTCCGCCGGACTCTGGTAATCGGTGCCCCGCGTAGGTAAGATGTCATCAAAGACATCCTGCCCGGTTTCCCGCCCGACGGTTCTCTTGCACGAAAGGGTCCAACCTTGTCCACGAAGAAGACAGCATCTCGACGGCAGTTCCTGAAGGTTTCCGCGGCCACCGCTGGTGCAACCCTGTTGGGCAGCGTTCCAGCCGTCCATGCCGGAGGCAGCGGCGAGATCAAAGTGGGTCTGATCGGTTGCGGCGGTCGCGGCACCGGAGCCGCCGAGCAAGCCTGCAACGCCGGCGAGGAAGTGCGTCTGACTGCCCTGGCCGATCTCTTCCCGGATCGCCTGCGGGAGAAAAAGGTTTATCTCAAGGACGCCCTCGGCGAGAAGTTCCAGGTCAAAGATGAGCACTGCTTCACGGGCTTCGACGGCTACAAGCACCTGATCGACAGCGGTGTCGATGTCGTACTGTTGGCGACACCGCCGCATTTCCGCCCGGCCCAACTCGCCTATGCCGTCGAAAAAGGCAAGCATGCCTTTGTCGAAAAACCCGTGGCCGTGGATGCTCCCGGCGTCCGCTCCGTTCTGGCGACCTGCGAGAAAGCCAAGGAAAAGAAACTGTCCATCGTCTCCGGTCTGTGCTGGCGCTACGACGACGGCATGAAGGAAACCATGGCCCGTGTCCACGAGGGCCTGATCGGCGACATCATCGCGTTGCAGTGCACCTACAACGTCGGCGGCTTGTGGCACCGCTCTCTGAGGGAGAAGGAGCAGAAGGGCTGGGGCGACATGGAGTGGCAGATTCGCAACTGGCTCTACTTTACTTGGCTGTCCGGCGATCACAACGTCGAGCAGCACATCCACAGCCTGGACAAGATGGCCTGGGCCATGAAGGACGAATACCCCGTCCGCTGCTTCGGCGTCGGTGGCCGGCAGGCACGGACCGCTCCCGATTTCGGCCACATCTACGACCATCATGCCGTGGTTTACGAATACGCCAACGGGGTCCGGTGCTTCAGCATGTGCCGCCAGCAGCCCGGTACCGCTCCCGACGTGTCGGACCACATCTTCGGAAGTCTGGGCACCTGCACCACGATGGAATACCGCATCCGGGGAAAGAACAACTGGGAGTTTCCCCGCACTCGCCGACGGCGGGGGGACATGTACCAGAACGAACAGGACGCGCTCTTCGGCAGCATCCGGGCGGGCAATCCGATCAATAACGGCGACTACATGTGCAAGAGCACGCTCATGGCGATCATGGGCCGGATGGCGACCTACACCGGCCAAGTCATCACCTGGGAGATGGCGATGAACTCCAAGGAGGACCTGACGCCGCCGACCTACGATCTCAAAGCCAAAATGGATATTCCGCCGGTCGCCATCCCCGGCGTCACCAAGTTCCTGTGAACCACGATGCCGCCCGCGGAAGCTTATCTCCAGCTTCAATCCGAGGTGGCCGAGGCCCTGGCCAACTCTCGGCCGGTCGTGGCCCTGGAGTCCGCTCTGGTCACTCACGGTCTGCCCTGGCCGGTTAACGTCCAAACTGCCCTGGCTGCCGAACAGGCCGTCCGACACTCAGGCAGCATCCCGGCGACCGTCTCGGTCGCCGACGGTTGCATTCGCGTCGGCACCAGCGAGGACCAGCTTCGCGCCTTGGCGTCCCGCAAGGATGTCGAGAAGGCGAATGCTCGGGACCTCGCCTCGGCAGTGATCCGAGGAGGCTGGGCCGGAACCACCGTCGCCGCGACGCTCACCGTCGCTGATCGGGTCGGCATCGCAGTCATGGCCACGGGCGGAATCGGCGGGGTTCACCGCGGCGGAGCGCTCAGCTTCGACGTGTCTAACGACCTGCTGACTTTGGCTCGCTTTCCCATCTGCGTCGTCTGTTCAGGGATCAAGGCCGTCCTTGACATCGGGTTGACACTCGAAAAGCTGGAAAGTTACGGCGTGCCGGTCGTCGGCTTCCGCACCGATCGGCTTCCCGGCTTCCTGGTTCGCGACACGGAGTTTCCAGTCGGATGCCAGCTTGATACCGTGCAAGACACAGCACGGCTTCTTTGGGTACACTGGGACCTGGGGGGCAAGGGTGTTCTCGTCGTGCAACCTCCTCCCGAACCGGCCCTCAGCGCAGCGGAATGGTACGCGGCCCTGGCGGTGGCTGAGCAGGAAGCCCACAACATCCGGGGTAAGGACGTTACCCCATTTCTCTTGCAACGGATCGCTCATCACACTCAGGGCCGAAGCCAGGAAGTCAATCGCCGACTCATTGAAGCCAACGCAGCCTTGGCAGGCGACATCGCAGCAGCTCTCAGCCGGTTCACAAGCCGATGAAGTCTCCGATTCGAGACGGTGAGTTCGCACAATGTGAAGAATGCCGATACCGGAACGGGTGGGAAGCCTGGTCAAGCATGAATGGTCATATTCTGCTTATCGAGGATGAACAGGCGGTCTGCTGGGCCTTGGAGCGGGCGTTTCGTGCCGAAGGTTGGACGGTCAGCGTCGCGGCCTCTGCGGAGGAGGGGCTGCAAGCGGCGGCGGCGCGGCAGCCGGACGCCGTCATCCTCGACGTCCGCCTCCCCGGCATGAGCGGCCTGGAAGCGCTGACACATCTCCGAGAGACCACCCACGACGCGCCGATCATCGTGGCTACTGCCCACGGCAACCTGGATGTCGTCGTGCAGGCTCTGGGCGGAGGGGCGTTCGACTATCTGGCCAAGCCTTTCGACCTTCAGCGGGCCATCGAAACCGTAAGCCGGGCGGTCCGCGAACGACGGCAGCGCAGCCATTCGCCCAAGGAAGATCCCGCCGCCATGACGGAGGAGTCTGACATGGTCGGCCGCAGTCCGGCGATGCAGGAAGTTTTTAAGCGGATCGCCCTGGCGGCCCCAAGCAACGTCTGTGTCTTGATCACGGGCGAGAGCGGGACGGGCAAGGAAATCGTAGCTCGTGCGATTCACCGTTACAGCACACGCCGGGATCGGCCGTTTCTGCCCGTCCACATCGCGGCCTTGAACCCGAACCTCGTGGAAAGCGAACTGTTCGGGCACGTTCGCGGAGCATTTACGGGAGCGGCCGTCGCTCGCCCGGGCCTGTTCGCCCTGGCAGACGGCGGCACAGTCTTTCTCGACGAGCTAGCTGACATCTCGCTGCAAGTGCAAGTCAAGCTGCTCCGTGTCCTGGAACACGGGGAAGCGTTGCCGGTGGGCAGCAGCCAGCCGCAGCACTTCGACCTCCGCATCCTCGCCGCCACGCACCAGGACCTGCGACGAGCCGTCGCTGAGGGGCGTTTCCGGGAGGATCTGCTTTATCGCCTCAGCGTCTTCCAGATCCACTTGCCGCCTTTGCGGGAACGTCCGGAAGACGTCGGTCCTCTGGCCGAGCACTTCTTGCGTCGGTCAGCCCCCCAGTTTCTCCCGCTTCCAACGGAGACGCTGACCTTTCTGCGGTCTCTGCCCTGGTTCGGCAATGTGCGGGAACTGCGCAACGCGCTCGAATATGCCGTGATCATGGCCCGGCGTCCGCCGTTGCTGCCCATGCACTTTCCCACTGCTTCGGGATCCGCCCCCTCCGCGTTCAGCGACCCGATCCCCCCCGCCGTGCGGCGTTGGTTATCGGAACGGCTCCGCTCTCTGGAAGGCAAATCGCCGGCCAATCTGCATGCCGAATTAACCGCAGCCGTGGAAAAAGTCCTTCTGGAAGACGTGCTCCAGCGTGTCCACGGGAACCGCTGGGAGGCTGCCCGATGGCTGGGACTGAATCGGGCTACGGTCCGCAAGAAACTTGGGCAATATGGGTTGTCCGACACCGGCCAGATCAGTCCCGACCTCGACCCCGACGACTAACCCCTCCCCTCGGCCCGGTCGCAGATTTGCTCTTGTCCGGTTGCCGTTCGACGCTATAGCCACGGACCTGCGAGAGGGATCGTCGGCCCGATTCGGCCGCATGGAGGGGGAGCCATGTTCGTTGCCTGCTCGACGCTTTGTTTCGCCCGGTATCCGTTGGAGCGCGCATTGCGGATCATCTCCGATCTGGAGTTCAGCAAAGTCGAGATCGCCATTCAGACGTCCGGTCCGCATCTGACCCCGGCCGAAGTGACGGCGGACATCGAACTGGCAGCCCAACGCATCCGGGTCGGTCCCGGCCTCACCCCTGCGGCATTCGACCTCCGCATCGACACCCCCGACCCCGCCTTGTTCGAGCGGCAGTTCGAAGCGGTATGCAAACTGGCCCGGCACAGTGCGGTCACTACCGTGACCCTTCCGGCGGCTCCCGTAGGCACTGCGTTGGAAACTGAAGCGGAACGATTGACGCATCTTGTTCGCCTGGCTTCGATCTACGGCGTCGTCCTGTGCGTGCCGACGCGCATCGGCACCATCACCGAAATCCCAGAACAAGCCGTGGCCCTATGCGAGATGGTGGAAGGCCTCGGCCTGACCCTCGACCCCAGCCACTACATCTGCGGACCGCACCAGGGTAAGCCTTATGACGAAGTGTTTCCCTTCGTCCGTCATGTCCATCTGCGTGACACCGGCCGCTCTCTCGACAAGCTCCAGGTCAAGATCGGCCAGGGCGAGATCGAATACAGCCGCATCATCACCCTCTTGAGTCGCCACGATTACGACCGGCTCTTGACGGTCCACCTCCTGGACATCCCCGAGCTGCCCTTCCATATGGAAACGGAGGTCCGCAAGCTCAAATACCTGCTCGAAAGCCTGGTGTGAGCCTTCCCGGACCGACTTGGCTTCTACCCCTGGTTCGATCCTCTCGGCCGGGACCCGCGAGCGGCATAGGCGAGCAGTGTGATGGCGGCTCCGTCGGCTTCGAGGATCCAGTGCGGCGTCCAGGCCAGACCGAATGCGAGGATGCGAATGTCGCTTTTGCGAGGGGAAAGTCGCAGCTCGCGGATGTCCTCGGCTTTCTGCTGCCATTTGTCCCGAATGGCGGCGATGCCCTGATGGTAGTCGGCGACAAAGCGTTCCCGCTCCTGACGCCGCTTCTCGACTTCGGAAGTGGCTCGCTGCACGCGGCGTTCACCCGCGTAGTCCGTGTTTGGCAACTTGGGCGCGCTGCGTCCCCATCCGAGAAGCGTGCGCAGAATGGATGAGCCGCTGCGTAACAGCTCCTCGCTCTTCCGCCGTTGGAGCATGGCCTGGGACTGTTCCAGTTCCGTTCTGGCAGCGCGCAGCGAGGCGTCCAAGGCTTCGAGCCGTTTGCGAAATTTTCGCTCCAGATCGCCGACTTCGGCCTCCATCGCCGTCTGAGCGGCGGCTCGGCAGCGGTCGAAAAACGCATCGAAGTCCTCTTCCGCCTCGCTGCACAGGCCGAAATGGCGGTTGTGATGGATCACCTGGATCGCGTTGGCATACAGGAACTCGACGAAGGACCGCTCCAAGGCCCGCAGTTTGCGGGCGTCGTTCATCGAAGCTGGCACGGGACCGTAGGTGGCTTCGAGGCTGGACGGCACGGGCGAGGCGTCTTCGGCCAACGGTTCGAACTGATGCCACCCCGTGCCGGAAGAGCCGCCAGGCGGGATGGCCAGTCCGCGCAAGACCCGCTGATGGAAAAAGCCCCGTCTTGCGTCGGCATAATGGATTTCCGCACACCCATAGATGCGGGCCTCGTAGTGCAACCGAGCTTCGGTTTGTCCGCTCTGCAAGCGGGCCAGCGGCACCACGGGCACGAAAAACTGCGGAATGTCCGACGACAGGACCGGCGGAGCCGTGCTCTGGGCGAGCGGCTTGCGGGTCGGCTCCGCGGCGACTTCACGTTTGAAATGCTCCTCTTCTGGTGCGGTTTTGGGCGGTAAACGGGTTCCACACTCGGGGCAGAATTTGGCCGATCCTTTCACCTCGACCCCGCAATCCGGACACAAGCGATCCGCCGAGGCCGAGGCCGTGCTCTTGCTATTGTCCCCTTTGTGGCTGGCATCAGGCCGGTCAGTCAGTGCTCCGCAGCTTCCGCTTTTTATGGGTGCCATCAAGCGAGCGACATGGTCGCGCGTCAACGGCCCGGCCAGATAGGACAAAGCCCAGCGTGTCTGCGTGATGATGGGCACACCATGGTGGACGTTGTGCATGAGGAACGTCCGGCTGTCCAGCGACGAGATCACTTGGTCGATGTGTTTACGGTCCGCCAAGGTGCCCTGGGCGGCACACACGCTTTCCAAGCCGTCGAGCAGCCGGGCCTTGTCCCGCTCCGTCTGGAGTTTGCCGACAAACCAGGTGCCGGCGTTGGTCAGCGCCTTGTAATCGAGATCGACGGGGTTCTGCGTCGCCAGAAGGACTCCGACCCCAAACGCCCGCGCCTGTTTCATCAACGTCATCAGCGGCTGCTTGGTCGGCGGATTGTGCGGATGGGGCGGAAGGTAGCCGAAGACCTCGTCGAAATAGACGACCGCTCGCAGGTTGGTTGTGCCCGGCTGAGCGCGGGTCCAGGCGAGAATCTCTTCGAGCAGCAGGGTCAGAAAAAACATGCGCTGCGAATCGTCGAGGTGAGCCAGATAAAAGATGCACTGGCGCGGCCGACCGTCGGGGGCGTACAGGAGCCGGGCCAAGTCCAACGGTTCGCCGCTGATCCAGGAGGCGAAACTCGGCGAGGCGAGGATGTTGTTGAGGGCGACAGCCAGCCGCATCCGGTCTTTTTCCGGATAGAACGTCTCGATGTCGAGGGCGCCGATCTTACTGAAGGGCGGACTTTGAATCAGGTGGATGATGCGCTCCAGGGTCAGGTCTTTGCCCTGCATCCAGGAGTGCATCAACAGATTGGCGATGAGGATGTGTTCCCGGGAATGGATGGGGTCGCTGGCGGCGGCGGTCAGTCCGAGAACGCCGCTGGCAGTGGCCTCGACCCGTTCCGTGAGGGCTTCGCGGCCGATGTCCCGCGGGGGAGCCGCAAAACTGGCCAGAACGGACAGCGGCAGCCCGGCCTCGCTGCCCGGCGTGTAGATGCGCCATTCGGACGAGGTTTGCAGACGGCGGATGCGGTCGGGTGTCTGTCCCCACTCGGTCAGGCCTTTCCGCCAGGTCTCGGCGATGTGTAGGGCATGGTCTTCCGGCGTCCGCTTCTTGCGTCGTGCCTCGGCCGGGTCGATCCAGGGCAGAAAATCTTCGGGCCGAAGTTCCGGGAAATGCAACAACAAGTTCGACAGATCGCCCTTGAGGTCGATGATGACGCAGGGGAAGCCATCAATCGCCGCCTCTTCGAGCAAAGTCAGGCACAGCCCCGTCTTGCCCGAGCCGGTCATACCGACGACGACTCCGTGCGTCGTCAAATCCCGGGCCTCGTAAAGAATCGGCTTGCCCAGAGTCCGGTCTTCAAGCCGGTACTCCTTGCCCAGATAAAAACACGCCGGTAGTTCGATGTCGATCATGAAGCTGTCCCTGAGCCGTGGTGCGTCTCATAGTCTATAAGTGGACAAGGCAGCGCTGAAGACGGCCGTATCGAGTCGGAATCCTCGAGATCTGATGTCATGCTAACCGTGCGAGGCTTGCGTAAGGAGTTCCCTACCCGGAGCGGCCCCTTGGAGGTCCTGCGCGGCATCGATTTCGACCTGGCCCGGGGTGAAGCCGTGGCCGTCATGGGGCCGTCCGGCTCGGGGAAAAGCACACTCCTGCACATCGTTGGCACCCTGGACCGACCGACCTCCGGGACGGTCCGTCTGGAGGACATCGACCCGTTTCAATTGCCCGAACCGGAGTTGGCCGCTTTCCGCAATCGCAGGATCGGCTTTGTTTTTCAAGATCATTATCTGCTGCCCCAGTGTTCCGTGCTTGAAAACGTACTGATTCCTACCCTGGTCGGTCCGGCCCGAGTGGAGCGGGAAAAGCGGGCACGGTATCTGCTAGAGCGGGTCGGGCTGGCACATCGGCTACGCCATCGGCCGTCGGAACTGTCCGGTGGAGAACGGCAACGGGTCGCCGTCGCCCGTGCCCTCATCAATCAACCTGGGCTGCTTCTGGCCGATGAACCGACAGGCAACCTGGATCGGCGATCCGCCCAGGCCGTCGCAGCGTTGCTTCTGGAACTGGCGGCCCAAGAGAACGCCATTCTCATCACGGTGACGCACAGCCTGGAACTGGCCCGCAGCTTCCCGCGCCAGATGCAAATGCTTGACGGCACTTTGGCCCCGTTGGTGCTTTCGTCCGCACAGGAGGCTTCCCCATGCACCTGAGCCGTTTCCATATTGGTTTGGCAATGGTCGTTGGGCTGACCTGCGCACCCCTTTTGGCAGACTGGCCGCAGTGGCGCGGACCCAAGCGCGACGGGGAATCAGCCGCCGTCGCTCTGCCCCGGCAATGGCCGCCCCAATTACGGCGGCTGTTCAGCGTCGAGGTCGGCGAAGGCCATGCTGCTCCGGTCGTCGTGGGGGATCGCGTCGTCGTATTTACCCGCGTCGGCGAACAGGAAATCGTCCGGGCCATCCATGCCCGAACGGGGGAGGAACTCTGGAAGGATTCCTACGACGCGCCGTACACGATGGACCCGGCGGCGACGGCCCACGGCAAAGGACCAAAGGCGACGCCGACGATTCACGACGGCCGGGTTTACACTCATGGCATGTCCTGCGTTTTCACCTGTTACGATCTCCAGTCCGGCAAGGTCCAGTGGCGGCACGACTTCATCAAACAGTATCAGGCCACCGGGCCTCAGTACGGCACGGCTGCTTCTCCTCTGATCGAAGGCGATCTGGTCATCACTGTGATCGGCGATGCCAAGCAGGGCCAGATCCTGGCCCTGGATCGCAAAACTGGACAGATCCGCTGGCGGACGCCCTGCGACGGTCCGGCCTATGGTTCGCCTGTTGTCGCGGATTTGGCGGGAACTCGCCAGGTCGTCACGCTGACCCGCAACACACTCAGCGGTCTGGAACCGACGCGAGGACGGCTGCTGTGGCAGACGCGCTACCACACTGCTTACGAGCAGAACTGCCTGACGCCGATCGTGCTGGGAGATCGCATCTTCATTTCGGGCTACATGCGTCCCACGGCTTCCTACCGCATAACCCGCTCAGGCTCGCGCTTCGACGTGACGGAGGAGTGGAGAAACGAGCGGCTGAAAATGTACATGTCCTCTCCAGTGCTGCACCGTGACCACCTCTTCGGGCTGGATCAAACGGGCAAGCTGGTGTGCCTGGAGACGAAAACCGGTCAGGTCCGCTGGAGCGGCGGCGGGTTCGGCGAATATGCTTCGATCATCCGGGTCCAGGACGATCTTCTGGTTTGCGACGAGAGCGGAGAATTGGCGGTCGTTTCTGCGGACCCAGGCTCCTACCAGGAGAAGGCACGACTGCGCCTGAGCGATCAACCCATCTGGGCACATCTTGCAGTCGTCCCCGGAGTGTTGTACGCCAAGGACCGAACCCGCCTGCTGGCCTACGAATTGCCCCGCTGACGAAACCCTGAAGTTTTTGCCGCCTTTCCGCCGATGAACCGATGCGGGAGGAAAGCGGCCATGAGTCAACCAACGGAGAACGGGGAGCTTCGCCAGGACATCGTTGCCTTTCGCACCTACCTCCGCAGCGAGAGGGGCTTGTCGGTCAACACGGTCCTGGCCTACGGACGGGACCTGGAGCATTTCGCCCGATGGGCCGAGGACACTGCCCTGCCGGACTATCTGCAACCCAGCCTCGTCGAGCTGAGCGGTTTTGTTACGCATGTACGGGAGGTCGGACTGGCTCCTCCGAGCGTGGCCCGCTGCCTGGTCGCGGTCAAGATGTTTTACCGCTTTCTGAAGCTGGAAGGACGGGTTCGCCAAAGTGCCGTCGATCTCCTCAGTTCACCTCGGCTGTGGGAACGAGTGCCGCAGGTGCTCAGTCCCGAAGTGGTGGACCGCCTCCTTGCCGCTCCGACGCCGGAGGACCGTTACTACCTCCGGGACCGGGCCTTGCTGGAAACTCTCTACGCCACGGGGACACGAGCCAGCGAGGTCGTTTCGCTGCAACTGGCCGATCTGCATCTCGAGCACGGCTTTTGCAAATGCCACGGCAAGGGCAACAAACAGCGGGTCGTGCCGCTGGGCAGCAAGGCTCAGGAAGCATTGCGGGAGTATCTATCCGAACTGCGGCCGCAGTTGTGCGTGCGCGACCCGTCGGCACCATGGGTGTTCCTCAGTCGCGGCGGCCGACCGTTGACGCGGATCACGCTCTGGCTACTGGTCAAGAAGTACGTCCGGCGCGCCGGCATCACCGGCAAGGTCAGTCCGCACACGCTGCGGCACAGCTTCGCTACGCATCTACTGGAAGGCGGGGCAGACCTGCGAACCGTGCAGGAACTTCTGGGCCACGCCAACATCCGGACCACGCAGCATTACACCCACGTGGACCGCAAACGGCTGCGGGCCATCCATCGCAAGTACCATCCACGCGGCTGAATCTGAAGCCTGGGCCGCGATGCTGAACGGTAGCAAAAAAGATCCGCAGCGGGGTGGCAGGAATCCAATCGGTTTTTACCGCTGCGGACCCGAAAGGAGGAACGAATTTATTGGTAAGTTGGCTCACTGGATCAGCGGTGTTGGACTTTGCACGGCCAACTGAATGTTGAACAGGATGGCCCCTTCCTTTTCCGCCGTCCGCCGCCAAGGCTTGCTCTTGGACATGAATTTGTTGAGGTAATCGACCACGACCTTATCCACGCCGAGAGCCTCATTGGTCACGAGATTGACTCCGGCCAGCTTGGTCTTGGGCACCTCGTAGCGGCCGGTCTTTTCCAGTTCCTTCAGTTCTGCTTCCGGCTTGATCCACTTGATGGCGTCGTTCCAGAAATTCTTGACCGGCGTGTCGTCGGCGCCGTAGATGGTCAGGGTGTCAAAGGCTCGTTTTCGCGTCAGATTGATCATCCGCTCCCGCAGCAGATTGCGATAGCTTCGCGTGCCCAGCCGGTCCGGCATGGAAAGGACGATCAGGTGCGTGTAATCTTCACCCTCCCACCTGGACGGGTTGCGCTGGGCCGGAGGCAGCGGTCGGCTCCAGTCGTTGGCCTTGTCTCGATTCGGATCGCAGTACTCGTTGTACAGGAACAACTCGGCCAGAACCCCCGTCTGCTCGGCACAAATCAGGCAGATATTGGCGGAATTGCACTCCTCAGCGTTGTTCTTGATGTTGAGCCATTTCTTGACGGCAATCAGATCGTTGCCCAGCCACAATAAATGGCCGTCGGATCGCCAATCGCGGGAACTGATCGTGGCGGGAAGATTGTTGGCCCGCACCCCCGGCGGCGTCAGGCGGCCCGGCGTCTGCACCCAGTAACGCTGCTTCTCGATCAGGCGCGTGCTGTCGCCGTAACCGCGGAAGTCGAAGGTCAGAACGTGATACCCTTCCTTTTGCAGCAGTTCCGGGAACTTCTCCCAGTCCTGACGTTTGGCTCCCTCCTTGCCTGGCCCGATGGCGTGGCAGAGGACGACCACAGGTCCGTTCTTGCCTTTGCCCGAAGGGTACCAGTCTCCCACCAGCATGACGCTGTCATCGGTCGGAATCTCGACCCGTTCCTTGATCGCCTGGGCGGAGACCCCCGCAGCCCCGAGGGACAACCAGATCAGGGCAAGTCCCAAGGCCAGCACATGTCGAATGCACCGAGAAAGGGCCGACTGCATCATCCGACCTCCGCTTAAGGTACGACACCGAGCTTACTTCGATCATAAGTTTGCTCTTGGGCCTGGTCAAGCAAGCGGTTGGCTCGAACCTCCTTGTTCGGCTCATTGAAGAAGAGGACGGTTGCCATCAGAGTGCCAGCGACTCCTCCCAAGACGAACCCGAGTACCTAGATCGCTCCCAGTTCGTTGCCGCTGACTTTGTTGACCATGCGGTGAACGTCTTCGATTTCCAATTCGTTGATGGCGTCGCGGACCCTGCTGGAGATGTCGAACTTCTCCGCCACATACTGCCCGCCGCCTTCCCGCTCCAGCCAGACGGTCACATATGGCTTGGCCTCGGGAAGGGCCTCGTGAGCCAGCCAGTTCCAGAACGCAGGCGAATCTGCCAGGCGGTTGCCCATCTCCGGCAGGTAGGCGCGCAAAAACTCCTCGACCTTTTCGCCGAAGACATCCCGCATCCGCTCCGTCAGGCTGACCACCGAGTCCTGCAAATTCGGGCTGCTTCGCACCATCTCCACGACCGAGACAATCAGCCCGCCGAGCATGTCGTACACCTGCTGGCGAGCCTGGGGACTGGCCAGAAACTGTTTCAACGAATGCCGCATTTCTTCCCAGTCAACCAGGCCGATCCACTCGCTGAGGCGGCAGGTGAGCCTTCGTAGCAGCGAGGTATC
Source organism: uncultured Planctomycetota bacterium (assembly GCA_937944855.1). Lineage (GTDB taxonomy): Bacteria > Planctomycetota > Planctomycetia > Gemmatales > HRBIN36 > JANWWR01. The sequence continues at coordinate 6,317 of CALFAY010000005.1, read as the reverse complement.
CGAGTACTGTTCAACAGCCTGACGAAGCATCCGCACGATCCGGGGCGCTTCGTTGCGCAGGGCGTTGATTATCAGGTCCACGAAGCATTCGCGAGTCTCCCGCGTGACCAGCCAGGGAGCCAGCACTTCCTCCACGAACTGAACGACATATTCCTTCTTGACCCCGGATTTCACCGCCTTGGTAAGCAGGTCCATGATTTCGGGAGTGAGCTTTTCCACCATGCTCGGCAAGTGCCTGCGGATCATCGGCCCGAGCAACATGCGGATGCGGTGGCGGATGTCCGGATCGTCCAGGACCTTCTCGGCGACTTTGACCAGTTCCTTGCCGATGCGCTCAGGCGTAAGAACCTGGCTGGCTAATTGCTCCCCGGCGGCGCCGGCGATTTCAGGTTTGCGGGCGGGAACTACCCCTTGCTGCCATAACCACAACGTTGTCGGCTTAAGCCAGTGTGAATCTTCGCGACGGTAAGGCAAAAATAACATTTGCACGGCTATGTAGTTGGTCATGTAGCCGACCACTGCCGCCAAGGCAATCGGCCAGAACCAGCGGGTGCTCCACTCCGGCCACTGGTAGCCGAGCGATTGGAGGAGCACGCGGCCCACGAGAAACACGGCTATTAAAACCAGGGAAGTATTAAACATGAGCCGGTTCAGGGTTGCCCAATGCTATCCGATTACGCTGCGACCATTAACTTTGTTCCATGCCATTTTCTGCCCTGCCATAATGCCGCTCCGGAGTTTGAAAGGTCTTGAAAACAAAAACCACGGACGTAGGATTGTACGTCCGTGGTCGAACCGGTCAAGCCGCTGAGGCGTGCTTGCTAAAGGACTGCGTTCATACCGGCAGGTTTAAAAGATAGGCACATTGATTTCATAGTCGCTTTTGCCTTCCACGACCTCGACATCCAGCGGCGTCGAGAGCACGTCGGCATACAGCCGCGGAATGCGGTTGGGAATAGGCGGTTTATTGGGGTCGGGTTCCTCATCCACGGCCAGATTATTATCCAGCACAGCGATCTTGTACTTGCCCGGGGGCAAGCCGGGAGAGCCGTCGTTCGGCTTGATGACGAACCTGCCGCCGGCGTCGGAGATGGCCGATCCGGCTTTGCGTTGTTTGCCGGGCAACGCTTGGGCCTGGGTGAAGATGATCTGGAGATTTCCAGCGGGTTGGCCGTTGATCTTAACCACGCCTTCCACCGGCACCAGCGGCCCGGAGTTACCACAACCGCTCGTGCAGATGGCGACAACCATCAGAAGGATGCTAAGCAAACTCCAGCGTATCATAGTTGCAATCTCCTTAGGTGAGAGGAGTCGCGGCCCCCTAATCCAGCGTGGCCACTTCGCCTCCCCGGCGTGTACAGAAGGCTCGCAGGGTTTCAAGCGGCGTCGCGTTGGTGGCGTAACGCACTGAGCCATCCGCCAAGGCACAGTTGGCCCCGTTGGGGTGCATGCTGCCCATCGTCGAAAGCCGCAGCTGAACCCAGGGGTTGGCCGAGCTGTTCGGACCCGTGGCCGTGTCCGGGATCATCCAGTTGATCGGCATGGCTGCTCCGACCAGATAATCGCCGACCGAATTGGGATTGTCGCACCAGGCCCAGCCGCTCCAGCCGATGATCGGGAAATTTCTGTACATGCGGTCGAAGTTGCGGTCCCAGTGGTTGCGTTCGCCGAAGATGAATGTGTTGCTGGTGCCGTCATAGAGATCGGCAATGCGGATCCGGCTGTTGATGTAGAAGATGCCGTCGTTGCTAATGACATACGCACTTCCCAGGTAAGCCCGGAACGAGTAGATTCCCGCGATACCGCCGTAGCTGGTCAGGCCGTACATGTTGCCCAGCACCACCACCTTCTTGACCTCCGCTACGGGGCTGGCCGGGCAGATGAGCATCTTGATGACCTGCGAGGCCACGGAACCATCCGGCCCAAGATTGTTTCGCACGTCGTTGAAGTCCCAACGCCGCTGGAGATTGTCCTGCTCGTAGTAGGGCAACAGCTCGATCATCAAGTTGGTGAATCGGGGTGCACCGGGCAGGATGGGAGCGCAGGACAATTGGCTCAGCACGCGATTAGGGTCGGACCAGGTGCCGGACGGAGTCGGAGCCTGCCAGCCCACGGGAAAGTAGCCGTAGTCGTTGTGGTAATTGTGTGCTGCCAAGGTCAGTTGCCGCATGTTGTTCGCACACGACATGCGGTCAGCCGCGGACCGCACCTTTTGCACAGCCGGCAGCAACAGGGCCATCAAAATTGCGATGATGGCGATGACCACAAGCAATTCGATCAGGGTAAACGCGAGTCGCTGGATTTCCTTCCTACGCATGGTGCCCTCCTCCACAGGAAAACCGAAGTGGGGTTGAAGCTCACTACCAAGGGCGTACCGTCAGCCTATCCTTGGTTCACGCTAGGCTTGCCACCGGGAGGCGGGAACATGCCTCAACGAGGATTCACCCAAACTTAAACAGCTCTGAATCGCTGTCAGAAGTCTTTGTCCAAATTGGCCTTTAGACGACCCGGGGCCGGGTCGGGTCGGGTAAGGCAGCGGCCTTTCATGACTAATCCGGGAAGAGGTCAAGAATGCGCCAGCGCGCCATGATGCAGGGCTGCGAGCTGACTGCTCTTCCCGCCCCAGAGCAGCTGAGATACAGTGGCGACCTCATGGGATGGGAAAGCGTAAGGAATCACGTCGGCCTTCATAGGGCGACAGCATGACGCAGCAAGGGGTGTCGATGCTCGGCAGCCAAAGGGTTGTCCTGGTCCACGACTGGCTGACGGGAATGCGCGGCGGGGAAAAGTGCTTGGAGCCGCTGTGCCGCCGCTGGCCTGATGCCGCCTTGTTCACGCTCTTCCACGTCCCCGGCAGCGTCTCGGCGATCATCGAACGACGCCCAATCACCGCCAGCTTCCTCAACAACTGGCCAGGCATCTCCCGATACTACCGCTACCTCTTGCCACTGATGCCCCTGGCCGTCCGCAGCCTGCGGCTGCCACGGGTTGACCTTGTGGTCAGCTTGAGCCACTGCGTCGCCAAGGCCGTGCAGACACCTTCCGGCATCCCGCATGTGTGCTACTGTTTCACGCCGATGCGCTACGTTTGGCAGATGAAAGAAGCATATTTCCAATCCCAACCGATGTGGAAGCGGATCCCGGCGGAGCCGTTGCTGGCCTGGCTCCGCTGGTGGGACTGCGAAACCGCACGCAACGTTACGCACTTTGTCGCCATCAGCCAAACGGTGCGGAACCGCATCGCCAAATGCTACGGGCGGGAAAGCGTCGTCATCTACCCCCCGGTGGATACTGACTTCTACTGTCCCGCCCGGGTTAAACGCGACGACTACTATCTGGTCGTCTCAGCCTTGGTACCCTACAAGCGAATCGACCTGGCCATCCAAACCTGCAACCGGCTCAGGAAGCATCTGCTTGTGATAGGTCAGGGTCCGGAAAGCTCACGGCTGCGGGCCTTGGCTGGACCGACCGTACATTTCGCCGGCTGGCAGTCGGATGAGGTCGTGCGCGATCACTTCCGTAAATGTCGTGCTCTACTGTTTCCCGGAGAGGAGGACTTCGGCATCGTGCCAGTGGAAGCGCTAGCGTGCGGCACCCCGGTGATTGCCTATGGTGCAGGAGGAGCGACCGAAACCGTGATCCCGCCGGGGTCGGTCGGCGAACCGACTGGCCTGTTTTTTGAGCAACAAAATCCTGACGTCTTGGCTAATGCAATCGTGGCGTTTGAGCAACGGAATTCCGATTTCTCTCCGACCGCGTGCCGCCGACAAGCCTTGCGCTTCTCCCGTCAACGCTACGAGGCGGAACTGTTCTCCTATCTCGATGCCGTGGCTGGGTTCGCTCAGGAATCAGCCCGGCAACGGGCCGCCGCCTGATTCGTGGGCAGAATCAAAGAACCCAGCACGGGCAAGCGATGCGCTTGCAGGGTGCGGACCGCCTCGGTCCCGACCCCGGAGGCGTCGCTCGCAGCATCGACCAAGAGTACGATTGCTTCCGTCTCATGGACCAGCGGTGTGGGCAAGTGCGGCGGAAACCAGGTTTCGGCAACCACGACGACCAGATCATAGCTCTGCCGCAGATCGTGCAGCATAGCAGGAAGGCGTTGCAGGGTCGTCTCGGCCGCCAAGGCCAGACGATGCCCCGGACCCAGGAAGTGTACCGCAGACCACACGGTTTCCTGGATCGCTGAGGCCAGAGGCAATCCGGCCACAACGTCGCTCACCCCGGGACGACTGACCGCACCCAACAATTCCGCCAAGGCCTCGTGACTTATCCGCGCATCCATCAGAAGCAACCGGGCGAAACCGGATTCTTGCAGGAGGCGGCCCAGGGCGGCGATGGTCGCCTCCTCCGGCGGAAACCGCAGGGGCAAAAGCACAACGGAGCGGAAGCGGGCATCTTGAAGCTGGCGTGCCAGAGTCGAGGCCGCCTCCCGGCAAATGCCGATCCAAGAGTCGATCACAGGAGGAATTTCGGCCTGCGGTCGTCCCGCCGCTTCAAAACGACATGCTGGTGGAATGGACGGCTTACCGCATTCGTCGGGGACAGAGCCTGAGCCTACCGGGTTGTCCGTCCCCCTCGGCGCGGAGGCGTTCTGAACTTCCTGAGAAGGCACTTCGATGAACGGCACGTCCTTCTCTCCCGCCCACCAGTCGTCCTCCGCCGCAACAGCAGCCGCGGGAGAGGACGCTTGCACCTCGCCCCCCTCATCGAGCGGCTTTTCGGCGACTCGCCGTTTCAGAGCGTCCAGGATTCGACTCATGGCTGCCATGCCCCCAGGGAAACAATCAAGCGGATCGCCTGAAAGCCGATGCAGAACGGGAACAAGCTTCTGCTTCTTCGGTGCGTGAGTCTTCCTCGATGTCCGCCACTGGCAAAGCGAGGTCGTGCAATGCCTCGGCGACAGCCTCGGCATCCACCACGACAACTTCACCCGACGCCGCCAGTTGCATCGCCAGTTCTGCGGCTTGATTCAAGAACCTCGGTACGCCGCGACAGGCCCGGGAGAGCATCTCCAGGGCTTCCTCCGTAAAGACCTGGTCCGGTCGCCCGCCGACGGCCCGGATCTGGTGAGCCACATAATCTGCCGATTCATGTCGGTCCAACGCGCTGAGTTCGATTCGGGTGCGGATCCGCTGATGCAGGGCGGCAAGTCCTGGCCGGCGAAGCATCTCGGCGAGCATCGGCAAACCGGCAAGAACGATCTGCACAACCTTCCCCTCGGCGGTTTCCAGATTGCTCAGCAGCCGCAGTTCTTCCAGCAGGTAGGGCATCAGGTGTTGGCCTTCGTCAATGACCAGAAGCACCCTCCGACCCTCTTGGAAAGTCTTGAGAATGGACTGCGTGGTCAACAGCCGCAATTCATGCTCGCTGCGGCCTTCAAAAGGCAGACCGAGATCGAAAAGCAACGTCTGATACAATCCGGCAGCAGTGCCGAAGTGCGTATTGGTCACGAACAGGATCTGATGGTCCTCCTCCGCTTGGGCGATCAGTCGGTGCAGAATGAGCGTTTTGCCTAGCCCGGTTTCGCCGGTCAGCACTGCGAAGCTCTCCTCCAAAGCCAGCGACTGCCTCAGGCGAGCCAAAGCGATTTCGTGACCGGTGGCGGGGTAGTAGAACGGCGTGTCGGCTGTTGGGCGAAAGGGACGGTCGTTCAACCCGAAATGTTGCAGATACATGGACCTTCCCCGAGCGGTCGCGCCGCTCTGAACCATAAAAATGGATCGTTCTCAATTGCCCGTATGATCCCCCCTGCCGACCGCCGACGGCCCGGCCGACCATGAAGTTTCATCGAACTGCGCGCGGTCGCTTCTTTAGACGTCCGGGATTTGCTGATGACCGAGAAGGCGTCGGTACGCCTGGTCATATCTGGGGTGCCCCTAATCGAAAGTGATGGCGACAGGAGCACTTCCCGATGTTCGTTCTGACGTCCCTGAAGGCTGAGCGGGAAGCATCGGCCGGACGACAGGTCGGCCCAGATGGATCCCCGGCGAATTTGACAATGGTTTGGCGGAACTCTCGTCCAGCCGAAGCGGAGCCGGTTCCCCCGGCAGCATCAAGTTCGGAGTAGCAGCTGTTTCGGAGCGCGGCTGGTTTGCCGCAGGCATTGGCGGCCGCGGTGGCTGAATGGAAGATCCGCCTCCGAATTCAGCTAGGTTCACGCTGCTTTCTGCCGAGGGTGGGGCCTCCAGTTTGGCCAGGGCGCGGCGGGCGAGGTCGAGTTCCGGCTGCAACGCCAACGCCTTGCGGTAGGCCGCCTTCGCCTCCTCCCGCTTCCCCTGCGTCTGATATATGAACGCCAGGTTCACCTGCGCCTC
>CALFAY010000004.1 GCA_937944855.1 uncultured Planctomycetota bacterium | reverse complement strand
CTTCCCCCGCAGGTCGCGGTACTTCTTCGCTTCGTCCGGCTTATTGAGGACCGTGTACAACTCGATGAGCCGGTCGAGGGCTTCCGCGAGGCGGGTCGCGCCTTGTGGCGGGATCGTCTTCTCGCGGGCCTTCATCCCCTCGTAGCCCTTGACCAACAGCGATTCAGCCTCCGCCAGGAGCTTTGCCTTCTCTGACTCGTCGCCCACGCTTCCGGCTCGGCCCAACAGCGCCCCGCCGAGCAGCGACATCGTGTTAAAAGTCGCCCAACGCGAGCCGGGGGCGTCAGCCCCCGGCGCCTTCTCCCGAGTGGCCAGGCACTCGCGAAGCATCTCCTCGGCTGCGGAAAACTGCTCGCAGTTGGGCAACTCCAGTGACACCTGCGCGAGCAACCCGGCCAGCACCGCCTCCAACGGCTCCGTCCCCTGTTTCCCGTCCCGGATGTCCAGGTCGCAAAAGACCGCCAGAAGAATCTCGTTGGCCCCGGGCAGCAACGTCGTCTGTTAATGGATGGCGACTTCACGTTCGAGCGTCAGATCGTAGCCGGCATAGACGCGCCCCATGCCGCCCTTGGCGATCTCGGCGGTGATGCGGTAGCCGGGAATGGTCGGGGCATCGACTGGCGGTGTGGGCACATACGGTCCCGTGGGGCCGGTTGCGTGGTCGGGCTGCGAGACAGCGACGGTCTCCGGTGGCGGCGACGCGGCAACGTGATCCACGGTGCGGTTCGGATCCAGCGACGGGTCAGGCGACGGCATGGGCAATCTCCACAATCCAGACGTTCTGATAACGTGGCGACATAGTAGCAGGATCCGTGGAGCTGCCGCAAGCGGTCAGCACTCTGCATTCACACCGCCGATGACAACGGCATGGTGCCGGGGAGCACCATTTGCCCCGCCGCGGAGCAGTTGCGATAATGACGCTTTGTCAGCAAGCCTTCCGGCCGAGGGAGAACGAGGGAAATGAGCCAACGGATCGACCCGCACCGGCACGCGGTGATCCGCGACATGGTGCGGCAATTGCGTGAGCACCCCGCCCGGATTGCCGTCCTGGGCGACATGATCCTGGATAACAGCATCGAAGGCGTGCCGCACGGCTTCCATCCCGAAACCCGGGTCCCGGTCCTGGGCGATGCCACCAGTCAGGAGAGCGTCGGCGGGGCGGCCAATATCGCCACGGCCTTGCAGCGGCTGGGCTGCGAGGTGACGTTGTTCGGCGTCGTCGGCTCGGACCTCCCCGGCCGACAACTCGAAAACCTTCTCGACCGTCAGCCGTTCACCAGCCACCTTGTGACCGAGCGGGGCTGGCCGACGCCCCGCAAGGACTGGATCTATCGTCGCCAGGAAGGCCGCGTCGAGATGATCCAGCGGATCGACTACGACCGCCCACTCCCCGGGAAGGCCCGCGAAGAGATGGTCGGCGAATTCCGGGCACGCTGTCCCGAAGGCGTCGAAGTGGTGGTTCTGGCGGACCACGGCCTGGGCTGCATCGGTCCGGAAACCCTGGCCGTCATCGGTCTGGCCAAGCAGCGGGGAGCCAAGCTCGTCGCTATTCCCCGAACCAGCATACTGCGAGGTCAGCCGGTCGATGCCATCGTCATCAATGCGGTGGAGATGCGGAAGTTGGCACAGGCCGGGGAACAGGCCGACCCCAAACTCCTCGCCGCCCGCTATGCCCGGGATTACAACCAGCATGTGTTTCTGACGCTGTTCGACGAGGGGGTGGTCGTCTGCCCGGCCGGGCTGCGGGATGCCAGCGGAACGCTGTGCGAAGGGTTTCCCATCGAGAACCCGGACTGGATGGGAGCGCGGGACATCACCACCGCCATCGTGGCCCTGGGACTGGCACAGAACCGGGGACTGGAGAACATCGGCCGAGTCAGCGTTGTCTTTCGCCATCTCGTGGCCGGGCAGCGAGGCAACGGCCGGGTCCTGTGGCACGACGTGTACCGCTTCCTGGGAATGGACCCCTCCGAAGCGCGGTGACCGATTATTCGGAGAACTGCACACCATTCTGTGCACTGAGTTCCGAGGGGCAGCATGGATTCCGAGAGTACTTGCGCGATCAAGCCGGGATTGGAAGGCGTGCCGGTGGCTGAATCGGCCATCAGCTTCATCGACGGCAAACGGGCACGGCTGGAGTATCGGGGCATCGCGGTTGAAACCCTGGCCGAAGAAAGCTGCTTCGAGGAAACCGCCTGGCTGCTCTTGAAGGGAAACTTGCCCACGCAAAAACAACTGGCCGACTTCGATGACGAACTCCGCCATCATCGCCGACTCAAATACAAGCTGGTGGACCTGATCAAATGCCTGCCCGAGACCGGCCACCCGATGGGGGCCTTGCAGGCGGCGGTGGCGGCCCTGGGCATGTTCTATCCGGCCCGGGACGTGACCAATCCGAAAACGCAGTGGGAATCCGCGATCCGACTGATTTCCAAGATGCCGACCATCGTCGCCGCCTTCCATCGTCTTCGCCACGGCGACGAAGCCATCCCGCCCCGCGACGACCTCGACCACGCCGCCAACTTCTACTACATGTTGTTCGAGCGGGAGCCGTCTTCCTCGGTGCGGAAGGTCATCGACGCCTGCCTGATCCTCCACGCCGAGCACACCATGAATGCCTCCACCTTTTCCAGCCGCGTCACCGGAAGCACCCTGGCCGAGCCTTACGCCGTCGTCAGTTCGGCCATCGGCACGCTCATGGGGCCGCTGCACGGCGGAGCCAATGAGGAAGTGCTCGACATGCTGGCCGAGATCGGCTCCGTCGAAAATGTCCGGCCGTGGCTGGAAAAAGCCGTGGCCAGCAAGCGGAAGATCATGGGCTTCGGCCACCGCGTGTACAAGGTCAAGGATCCCCGGGCCACGGTCCTTCAGAAACTGGCGGAATACGTGTTCTCGGAAACCGGAACCCCGGTCACCTATCGCATTGCCGTCGAACTCGAACGGGCCGCCGCCGACGTGCTCGGACCCAAGGGCATTTATCCCAACGTGGACTTCTACTCCGGCATCGTGTACCACGCCCTGGGGATTCCGAAGGACCTGTTTACTCCGATTTTCGCCATCTCCCGCGTCGCTGGCTGGCTCGCCCACTGGCTGGAACAACTGAAGAACAACCGCATTTATCGCCCTGAGCAGATTTACGTCGGTCAACGCGACGTGCCTTACGTTCCCATAGAAAAGCGAACCTGATTCTCCATGCTCGATCCCCAGTTCATCGCGGACAACGTGGAGCTGGTCAAGCAGAACTGCATCCACCGCAACGTCAACGCCGACGTGGACCGGGCCGTGGTTCTGCACACCGAACGCAAGCACCTAGTCCGTGAGCTTCAAGCTCTCCAGGAGAAGCAAAATCAGCATCAAAAAGCGGTCGGGAAGGAAAAGGACCCGGGACAAAAGAAGGCGTTGATCGAGGAAGGCCGACGGCTTCGGGAAAAGGCGGCCCAGACGGAAGCCCGGCTCCGCGAAGTTGAAACCGAGCTGCGTTCGGTCCTGTACACCATCCCAAACCTGACCCATCCGGACGCTCCGATTGGCAAAGACTCGACGGCTAACAAGGTGCTCCGCACCTTCGGCGCACCGCGGCATTTCGCCTTCAAGCCCAAGGACCACATCGCCCTGGCCGAGGCCCTTGACCTGGTGGACTTCGAGGCGGGAGCCAAGGTCGCCGGGCAAAAGTTCTACTTCCTCAAAAACGAGGGGGCTTTGCTGGAACTGGCCCTGGTGCAATACGCGATGCAGAAGCTCATCGCCGAGGGCTTCACGCCGATCATCACGCCGGACCTGGCCCGTCAGGAGGTCCTCGAAGGCATCGGCTTCATTCCTCGCGGACCGGAAACCCAGATCTACGCCGTCGAGAACAGCGATCTGTGTCTCATCGCCACCGCCGAGATCACGCTGGGCGGCATGCACAAGGACGAAATCCTCGACGAAAAGCAATTGCCGCTCAAATATGTCGGCCTGTCGCACTGCTTCCGCACCGAGGCCGGCGCTCCGGGCCGCGAGACGCGAGGACTATACCGTGTCCACCAGTTCACCAAGGTGGAAATGTTCGTGTACTGCGTACCGGAGCAGAGCGACCGGATGCACGAGGAACTGCTCCGCATCGAGGAAGCCATCTTCCAGGGACTGAATCTGCCCTACCAGGTCATCGACACCTGCACCGGTGACCTGGGCGGCCCGGCCTATCGCAAATTCGACCTCGAAGCCTGGATGCCGGGACGAGGCGAGCACGGCGAATACGGCGAAGTTACCAGCACGTCCAACTGCACCGACTATCAGGCCCGTCGGCTCAACATCCGCTACAAGGGCACCCAGCACAAGGGCACCCGCTTCGTCCACACGCTCAACGGCACGGCCATCGCTTGCACCCGCGCAATTCTTGCTATTCTGGAGAATTACCAACAGGCTGATGGTTGCGTCGAAGTGCCCGACGTGCTGCGGCCTTGGCTCGGCAAAGATCGCATCACGCCGCGCCAATAATTGCCGACCTGCGTTCAGGCGGTATTTCCTGGCCTCAAGGCTCATCAAACTTTCTCAAATTTTCCTCCTTGTGCCGTCCTGGTTGGCGAACATGACCTATATTTGGGACGAATCAGAGTGTCGCCGGGGACCGGGTTTGTCTCCGGTACTATGCAGACTGGGCTTTAGTCTCTCCCGTCAGGTTAGAGCCATGCCTCCTCCGACCACTGTCGAGGCGTTTGTCGAACTGCTGGAAAAAAGCCGGCTGATCGAAGCGGCCCAGATCGAACCCTACGTTCTCCGTTTGCGGGCCGAGGGATTGTGCAACCGGCCCAAGGACCTCGCCGGCCAGATGCTCAAGGACGGAATGCTGACGGAGTTCCAGGTCCGGCAGTTGTTGATGGGCAGATGGCGCGGGTTCATCTTCGGCAAATATAAAGTCCTGGAGCAGCTGGGCAGCGGAGGCACCAGCAGCGTTTTTCTCTGCGAACACACGCTGCTTCGCCGCCACGTCGCCATCAAGATCCTTCCGGCCATTCGCGCCCAGAACGAGACGACTTTAGCCCGCTTCTATCGGGAAGCCCGGGCCGCCGCCGCCCTGAACCACCCCAACATCGTCCGCGCCTTCGACGTCGATCAGGAAGGCGACCTGCATTACATCGTCATGGAATTCGTGGACGGAGCCAGCCTGTACGACATCGTGCGGCAGCATGGACCGATGGATGTGACACGGGCCTGTCACTACATCCGGCAGGCGGCCTGCGGACTTCAGCACATCCACGAAAACCGCCTGATTCACCGTGACATCAAACCCGGGAATCTGCTGCTGGATCGCCAGGGAACCATCAAGATTCTCGATCTCGGTCTGGCCCGGTTCTTCGCCAACGCGGCGGGAGACAGTCTGACCACCCGCTTCGACAACCAGTCCTTGATGGGCACCGCGGACTACGTCGCCCCGGAACAGGCGATGGACCTCCACAGTGCCGACATCCGCGCCGACATCTACAGCCTCGGAGCCAGCTTCTACTATCTGCTCGCCGGCCGGCCCCCGTTCGACGGCAAGACCATTACCCAGAAGCTGATCCAACATCAAACCCAAATCCCCACCCCGATTGCCGAGGTGCGGCCCGAAGTGCCGGGCGAGGTTTCAAACCTGATTGCCCGCATGATGCGGAAGAACCCGGAAGAGCGCTTCCAGACCCCGGTCGAAGTCGTGGACGCCCTGAAACCCTGGACGCAGCAACCGATCGCTCCTCCGCCGGATCAGGAGATGCCCCGCCGCTCCGCTGCCGTCGCCCTGCACTTGGCTGCCGAGGAGGAAGTCAGTATCCCTCGCCTGGCCAGTTCGGGCATTCGCCGACTTTCCAAGACTCGGCTCCCGTCTTCGACAAGCTCGCCCTCTTCGCCAAGCAAAAGCGATTCTTCAGGTGCGCTGGCCGACCCGCAATCGCCGGTTCGGGCAGACCCCAGCGGCGAAACCCACACCGAACCGCGCTCGACCTCCGAAACCGACGTGCATCCGGTTTCTCGACCCGTGGCAGGGCCTTCGCCCGCCGCTCAAGAGGTTACTCCGGAACATGGCGGGACGGCGAAGCCGGCCCAAGCCGCGCCTGAGCGTCGAGAACCACCGCCCCGTACCGTGACGCTTCGTCTGGGAACCTTGCTAATTCTGCTCCTCGCCACGAGCCTGTGCGCCGGTCTGGCTTCCGCCTTGGCCGTCTGGTTGCTCCTGGTTCGGCTATAATGGACCCGAGACTGCCGATTCCCAGGGCCTCTCTTCCGAGGAGCGATCATGGCGGACAGCGCACAGTGGGAGCGGATCGCCCAGTTCCGCAAGATGGCGAACGACGACCCGGAAAACGAGCTGGGGCATTTCAGCCTCGGCAAGGCGCTGATGGACGCCGGCGAATATGCCGAAGCCATCGGCTCCTTCGAGCGGACCATCGTGCTCAATCCGCAGTTCTCCAAAGCCTTTCAACTTCTGGGGACGTGCTACATCAAGACCGGACAGCGGGACCTGGCCATCCAGACGTTGAAGCGCGGCTACAAGGTCGCCTATGAGCGGGGCGACACCATGCCCCGGGAGGAGATGGCGAAACTGCTGCGGGAACTCGGCGAGGAACCGCCGACGCTGGAACGGGCGGAGCCGGAATCGGCGACTGGAACGGGAGGCTTTCGCTGTCAGCGGCCCGGTTGCTACAGCGGTTCCCGGGCGGTGCAACTGCCCGCTCCGCCGATGAACGACGAACTCGGACGGCAAATCTACGAGAAAATCTGTGCGGACTGCTGGCGGGAGTGGCTGGCCGTCGGCATCAAAGTCATCAACGAGATGCGTCTGGATCTGAGCGATGAACGCGCTCAACAGGTGTACGACAATTACATGAAAGAGTATCTCGGCCTCGAATGATGCACGCCAAGACGCAGGGCGAATACCTGGTCGGCTACGGCTTGTGCGGGGAGTTCGGCCGTTTCGCTCCGGCTGAGCCGCTTGAGTGCCGACCGGGCGACAAAGTGATCATCCGCAGCCGGCGCGGCGTCGAGATGGGTACCGTGCTTTGTGCGGTCACGGAGGGCCATCTCCGCGTCCTGGCCGCTCAGCCGGTGCGTCCGCTTCTTCGAGCCGCCACGGCCGAGGACGAGGACCGTCAACGAGCGCTGGAGGCCAGGGCGGACCAAGCTTTCCGATCCGCCCAGGAACTCCTTAGCGCACACGCCCTGCCGCTTCAGGTACTGGATGTCGAAGCGTTGCAGGAGCCGCCGTTGCTCGTCGTGCATTACATCGGCGGACGCTGCGATTACCGCGACTTGGTTCACGGCCTGTCCACGAAGTTCGGTTGTCACGTCGAAATGCTCGATTTGAATGCCTTGCCCGGCGACCTGGCCCCGGACCCCGAAGCCGAGGTGTGCGGTTCCTCGACCGGCTGCGGGAACGGTGGCTGCGGCAAGGGCGGTTGCGGCTCCTGCGGTGCGAGTGCCGAAGGCGTGGCCCGCTATTTCGCCGCCTTGGGACAGCGCTGGTAGGCCCGCCGGATCCAGGCTGGTCCGCGTTGCTCGGTTCTTCGAACCGACTTATAATTGCAACGTCCGAAGCCGCACCTCGAACGCTCCACCGACCTGCTCAGCGCAAGGAGCATCCCATGACGACACCGATGCCGATCCAGGGTCGCCACTTCATCGACGGTCGTTGGCTCGATCCGCAGGGGCATCTGTTTGAAAGCCGCAGCCCCGCGAACATGAGCGAAATCGTCGGCGTCTTCCCGACGGCTGAATCCGAAGAAACCCAGGCAGCGGTCGAGGCGGCCCGTCGAGCCTATCCAAGCTGGCGACGCACCAGCCGCATCCGCCGGGCCGAACTATTCGACAATTTGGCCCAACTCATCAAGCGCGACACCGACGCTCTGGCCCATCTGATGGCCCGTGAGTGCGGCAAGATTCTCAACGAGTGCCGGGCCGAGGTCGTTGAAGGTCTGCACATGGTGCAATACGTCTTCGGCACGGCCCGGATGCCGATGGGCGACGTGCTCGCCTCCGAAATCGCCGAGAAGGACGCCTTCATGCGGCGGAAGCCCTGGGGCGTGGCCGCGGTCATCACGCCCTGGAACTTCCCCTTCGCCGTGCCGCTGTGGATGCTGGGACCGAGCCTGCTCGAAGGCAACACGGTAGTTTTCAAGCCGTCCGAGGACACCCCGGCCATCGGGCAACACCTCGTCGAACTGTTCCTGGAAGCCGGCTTTCCCCCCGGGGTCGTCAATCTGGTCCACGGCGACGGCGACACGGGCGAAGCCCTGGTGCGACACCCTGGTGTCAATATCGTCCTGTTCACCGGCAGTTATGCCGTCGGGTCGCGGATCCAGCAGATTTCCGCCGCCATTCCCGACCGCATCACGGCCTGCGAGATGGGTTCCAAAAGCGCCGTCATCGTCTGTGAGGATGCCCGCTTCGATCTGGCCGTCACCTGCGGCATCCTCAGCGCGTTCAAGACCACCGGCCAACGCTGCGTCTCCGCCGGTCGCATTCTGGTGCACGAGAAGCTCTTCGACCGCTACGCCGAGCAGTTCGTCTCCGTGGCCAAGCGGCTGCATTTCGGCAACCCGCTCGATCCCAACAGTTTCGCCGGGCCGGTCATCAACCTCGCCGCCGTCGAGAAGATTACTTCCTACAACGATCTGGCCGTCAAGGAAGGCGGCGAACTCCTCCTCGAAGGCGGCCGCATGATGCACGGCGAATACGCCCGCGGCTGCTACATGTCGCCGATGATCTACCGCATCGAAGCTCGATCGGGAATCCGCTGCATCCGCGAGGAAGTGTTCGGGCCGCACGTCGCCCTCATTCCTTTCCGCAGCAACGAAGAGGCGGTGCGGATTTACAACGACACGGAATATGGGTTGTCGCTGGCGGTCATCACGGAGAATTACCGCACCATGCGGCTGTTCCGGGAAGAGTGCGAGTATGGCATGGGCTACGTCAACCTGCCGTGCATCGGGGCGGAAGTGCATCTGCCCTTTGGCGGCGTCAAGAAG
This sequence comes from uncultured Planctomycetota bacterium, assembly GCA_937944855.1. Taxonomy (GTDB): domain Bacteria; phylum Planctomycetota; class Planctomycetia; order Gemmatales; family HRBIN36; genus JANWWR01. The sequence goes on along the minus strand of CALFAY010000004.1, from coordinate 92,634 downwards.
AGCGGCAACGGCCATCCCAGCGCCGCCGGGTTGATCGAAACGGTGACGCACAAGACTGCCTGGACCGTCAATCACGCCGAAGAGGTGAAGATGGCCCAGGGCCTCAAGGCGGACGTGACCACCCAGGAACGCTGAACCGGACCATCCATCGGCCGAGGGAGGGCCGAGTCTATGTGGCTGTTCGATGACCGGACTGTGCCCCACCTGAGAACCGAATTGCCCGGGCCGAATGCGCGCGCGCTGCTGGAGCGGGATCAGCGGGTCATGTCGCCGTCGTACACCCGCGGCTATCCCCTGGTGGTGGCCCGGGGCAGCGGCGCAGTCATCGAGGATGTGGACGGCAATCTCTTCCTCGATTTCACCGCAGGCATCGCGGTGACGGCCACGGGACATTGTCATCCCCATGTCACGGCAGCGATCAAGGACCAGGCCGACAAGCTCCTGCACATGTCCGGCACGGACTTCTATTACGAGCCGGAAATCGCCCTGGCCGAGCGGCTTGCGGCCATCGCCCCCGGACCTTCGCCCAAGAAGGTCTTCTTCACCAACAGCGGCGCAGAATCCCTGGAAGCCGCCTTGAAGCTGGCCCGCTGGCACACGGGACGCAGCCACGTCATCGCTTTCCTCGGCGCTTTCCATGGTCGGACTTACGGAGCGATGTCGCTGAGCGGATCCAAGATCGTGCATCGCCGCGGCTTTTCCCCGCTGGTGCCGGACATCCACCACGTTCCTTTCCCTCGCGGCTGTAGCCAATGTCGAATCGCTGCGGAATGCGTCTGCGTTCGGCAGATCGAAGACACGGTGCTGAAGCGGATCGCGCCGCCGGATGAAGTCGCCGCCATCTTCGTCGAGCCGATCCAGGGCGAGGGCGGTTACTACGTCCCGCCTGCGGGCTTCCTGCCGGCCTTGCGACACCTCTGCGACAAGCACGGCATGCTGCTCGTGGCCGACGAAGTGCAGACCGGCATGGGCCGCACCGGACGCATGTTTGCCGTCCAGCATTGGAACGTCGAACCGGACATCGTTTGCCTCGCCAAGGGCATCGCCAGCGGCATGCCCCTAGGGGCCATGATCGCCAAAAGCGAAGTAATGACCTGGCCCAGCGGCAGCCATGCTTCAACCTTCGGCGGGAATCCAGTGAGTTGTCGGGCCGCTCTGGCCACGTTGGAACTGCTCGAAGCCGGGATGATCGAGAACGCCGCGCAACGTGGAGAGCAACTCAAACGCGGACTGGAGACGATCCAGAAGAGCCACAGTGATTTACTCGGTGAGGTGCGGGGGCTGGGACTGATGGTGGCTGTCGATGTGCTGGCCGAGGGTCAACACGCGCCCAAGCTCCGCGATCGCCTGGTCGATACGGGGTTTCATCACGGACTGCTGCTGCTGGGCTGCGGTGAAAGTGCCGTCCGCTTCAGTCCGCCGCTGTGCATCACTGCCGAACAGGTGGACATCGCCTTGGAGATCTTCGCCAAGGTCGTGGCCGCCTTTCCTGTCGCTGCCGTCGCTTAAGAGTCATCGCGGGCTGTCCAGCAGGTGGCGGGCCAAGTTCCACTTCGCTGCCTCAAGAAATAGCAACGCCGCCGCTTCTGTCAGTGAGGCAGAAACTTTGAATCCCTGCGGTGCAGCCTGTTGTCGGCGATTGCGACCGGCAGGACCGACGGGGGAGACGATCAGCGACCACGAATGCAGCCAGCCCGAATCGCCGTGAGCCAGGTCGTCGATCACCAGTTGCCAGCGGCCCCGGGCGTTGAGTCCATTGAATGTCGCCAAGGGCCTTTCCGGTCGGAAGGCGCCGGCAAACGGTGCCGACGCCCCAGCGATGGAAGCCGCCGCCTGATCGTCGAAGACAGTCTCAAGGAAATCGTCTCCGGAGCCGCCGCGACGCTTCACCAGCGGGATCCTGCGGCCGTCCGGGGCCACGAGGCGAATCCGCAGATCGCCGACGTAGCTATGGGAAATGTGGATGCGAACGTCGAGGTCGCGGATGATTACGTCACGATCCACGTCGAGAATCGAAACTGTGGTCGTGAAGTCGGCAATCGGTTTGCCCGCATCGGCAGAGACGTATTGGTAGAGCGGTCGGACGCTGAACGTGCCGACGAAAGTATCCGAACTTCCATCGCCGCCCACGCCGTCGCCGTTTTGATCGAGCTGATTGCCGTCATAGTCCCGGATGTCCGGCCCGACAGCGACGCGGTAGGTCCCGGCGATGTCCAGTGTGGCGAAACGCACCTCGAAGCGGGACTGGTCCGAGCCTTCAAGTGCAACCACTTCGCGGACGGGGACCGTTCCTGCGGGACCGGTCAGGGTCACGTCCTCGGGGCCGAAGCTGCCAGTAACGATGGGCTTACTGAAGGCCAGACGGAGCGCGGACACGCTGCCGTCGCTGTTGACGACCGGCTCGGCCTCGATGATGCGCGGCAGGTCGCTGAAGCGGGCCGCAGACGTGACGGCTGCTCCCAGGTTGAGACTCCCTCCCGTCACGGTGCGGTTAAGCAAGTTGTTTACCGGCGTCACCGTGTTGAGCACCTGAGCGATGACCTGACGATAGGTCCAGTCGGGGTGCAGGTCCCAGACGAGAGCCATCGCCCCGGCGACGTGCGGCACGGCCATCGAAGTGCCGCTGTAATCGCTGTAGGTGTTGCGGGGAGTGGTGCTCAGGATGTTGACGCCGGGAGCGGCCAGGTCCACGGTGTAACGGCCAAAGTTGGAAAACGACGCCAAGCGGTTGTTGCGGTCCAAAGCGGCCACGGTGACGATGTTGTCCACGTCATAACTGGCCGGATAACTGGGGTCGAAGTCCAGGTTTCGACCGCGATTGCCCGCTGCCGTGACGAAGATGTGCCCGGCATCCCGGGCGTCCCGAATGGCGTTCAACAGGGCCAAGTCGAAGGTGCCGCCGCTCCAACTGTTGTTCGAAATCACGGCCCCATGGGCGACGGCGTAGTTGAGGGCACGAAGAGCGTCGCTGGTGTAGCCGGTGCCGTCGGCTCGAAGGAACTTGAGGGCCAGGATCTGGACATTCCAGATCACGCCGGCGACACCGCGTCCGTTGTTGCCCACGGCTCCCAGAATACCGGCGACGTGGGTGCCGTGCCCGTTGTCGTCCATCGGGTCGGCATCGTCATTGGCGAAGTCGTAGCCGTACACGTCGTCCACAAAGCCGTTGCCGTCGTCGTCGATCCCATTGCCCGGAATCTCTCCAGGATTGCGCCACATGTTCGCGGCCAGGTCGCGATGGGTGTAATCCACGCCGCTGTCGATGACGGCGACGATGACCCTTCCCGTGCCGGTCGTGACGTTCCACGCGGCCAGGGCGTTGATGTCGGTCCCGGCTCGACCTCCGCCCTGCCCGGTGTTCTGCAAGGCCCATTGCGCTCCGAAGGAAGGATCGTTGGGCCTGCTTGAAACGGCGATGCGGTAATCAGGCTGAGCGAACTCGACGCCCGGATGCGTCTGATACATCGCCAGGATGCGGAACCACGGCACTGAAGCATTGAGACGGACTTCGTACACACTGCCGATGCGCTCGCCGAGACTGCTGCCCGGCAAAGCGAAGGGTTCCTCGCGGAAGCGGACCAGGATGCGGTCGTCGCGGAAGTCGCGCTCGGATGCCAGTTGAGATAATCCGGGCAGCGAAGTCAGACCGGAGACGTCCGGCAGGCAGCGTTCTTCCAGAACTTCCAGGCGCGGTCGATAACCGTGGCCCGCGTGAGGATACTGCGGCATGGCGTACCCATTCCCTGATGCAAGTTCCTGTGTTGTCAGCCGCGGACGGGAAGGACGCCGCTTCGATGGCCCCACCGGGGTTGACCCATCAGGCAGAAGCGACGGTCGGCATATCGGACCGTCGGTGCTGGTAAGACGCCGAACGGCCCGGCGAGGTCACGTTGGAGGGGAACGTCTCTCGCCTGAGCAAACAGTAGCTCGCGCGGCAACGGAAGTCAACGGTCGCCAAAAATGAGCCGAGGCCCGAACCGCATCGGCCCGGACCTCGGCTTGTTGCGATCAACGAGATTTCAGGCGTTCTCGCAGCTTTCAGCCTGTGACCAAAGCAGCCGCGAGATCATCGATGCGCTTGGACAACTTGGCGGCCGTCGGACTGGACACCTTGGCCCCGGGGGACGACGCAGCGAAGAGGCGATCCGTCGCTTGAATCGCCGATCGTGGGACACGCGGCGAATTGACCTCGGCTTTGCGAGAGGCGGAGGACTTGGCCAACTCGGCTTTCTTCGACCCACCGAGCAGGAACATGGCCGGCGTCGGATCTTGCGAGGCCGCTGCTGAGGAATTCGCAGCCGAAGAGGCGAAGGCCGAGCGGAAGCCGCTTCCGCCGGAGGAGTCGGTCGTCACCACGAGCGACCAGGCCCTCAAGGTGCCCTGGTCCCCATTGGCCCGGTCGTACACGATCAGTGTCCAGGTTCCGCGAGCGTTCATGCCGTCGAAGCGGGACAGCGGGCCGGTGGACTCTGGCCGGTACGATCCTGCGAAGGGTGCCGTTCCTGAACTGATCGGAATGGCCGCCTCGTCATCGAGTTCCGTGTGCTGCGTCGGCGTGCCGAAGTCGTCACCCGATCCGCCGCGATAGTTGACCAGAGTTACTGTCGTCCCGTTGGGGGCCTGAAGCTGAATGCGCAGGTCGCCGACCCAGGTGTGCGTGATGTAGAATCGCACGTTCAAATCGCTGATGGTGATGTTGTCGGGAATCGTCAAAACGGAGCGGGTGGTGCGGCGGTCCAGGATCGGCTGCGGGACGTTGGTCGAATGATAGACCTGCCGGCTGAAGGCGATGTCGAACTCAGCCGTGTACTGGTCCTCAGTCGCTTCGCCGTTGACGCCGTTGCGGTTCTGGTCCATCGGGTTTCCGGCCACGTCGCGGATGTCCGGTCCGAGGACCATGCGGTAGGTGCCGCGAGCAGTCTGGTCATTGAACGTGATCGTGAAGCTCGTGGCTGTGCCGCTGCTGGGCGAAATGCCGGTGATCTGGCTTCTCAGGTCCACGCCGCCCGGGCCGGTGAAGGACGCGATGTCCGCCGTAGTGAACGTGGTCGCGTCGATCGGTTCGTCGAAGGTGACGGTGAGGCTGTTGATCGGACCGACCACCCCGCCGCTGGGGGAATGTTCGGTCACGCGCGGCCCCTGGGTTTCGTTGAGGCTGAAGGTGGCCGTGTAGCGATCCCCGGGCACTTCGCCGTTGGTGTTGTTGCGGTTCTGGTCCATCGGGTTTCCGGCCACGTCGCGGATGTCCGGACCAAAGATCAGCGTGTAGTTGCCAAGAGCGCTCTGGCTGTTGAACAGGATGCGGAAACTCGTGGCCGTACCGCTGCTGGGGGTGATGCCAGTGATCTGGCTTCTCAGGTCCACGCCGCCCGGGCCGGTGAACGACACGATGTCTGTCGTGGTGAACGTCGTGGCATTGATCGCTTCGTTGAACGTGACCACCACTTCGCTGACTGGACCGGGAACCGTTCCCGTGGGTGAATGGCTGGTGACAAAGGGACCGCTGGTATCGGAGGGCGGAATGATGCTGTTGACCGCCCGATAGGCGTTCAGGCGTCCGCCGGTGACCACCCTGCCGATCAGTTGCGGCTTGACATCCACGTTGTTGAGGATGGCCGAGACGACCTCCTGGTGTGTCAGGTTCGGATTGACCGCTCGCAGCAGACCGACCACGCCGGCGACGTGAGGCGTGGCCATCGAGGTGCCGTTGTAAGAGGCGTAGCCGTTGTTGCGGATGGTACTCCAGATGGCGACGCCGGGAGCGGCCAAGTCCACGTTGTTGCCGTATTGCGAGAAGCTGGCCAGGTTGTCGTTTCGGTCCGAAGCGGCGACGGCAATGATGTTGTCGTGTGGATAGGCGGCGGGGTAGGAGGCCCCATTGGTGCCGCTGTTGCCGGCGGCGGCGACGAAGACGTGGTTGAGGGTGCGGGCACGGTCGAGGGCATTCGAGAACGACTGGCTGAAACCGCCTCCGCCGTAGCTGTTACTCGAAATCTTCACGCCCATGTCGAGGGCGTAGTTGAGCGAGGCGATGGCTCCAGAGGTCGAGCCGCTGCCATTGGCCCCGAGGAACCGTAGGGCCATAATTCGGACGTTCCAGTTGACGCCGACGACTCCGACGCCGTTGTTGCCCACGCCGCCGATGGTCCCGGCACAGTGCGTGCCGTGGTTGTTCTCATCCATCGGGTTGCCGTCGTTGGCGAAGAAGTCGTAGCCGAACACGTCATCGACGTAGCCGTTGCGGTCGTCGTCGATGCCGTTGCCCGGAATCTCGCCGGGATTACGCCACATATTGGCGGCCAAGTCCGGATGGTTGTAGTCCACGCCGGTATCGATGACGGCAATGACCACAGAACTGCTGCCCACGGTGATGTCCCAGGCTTCGGGAGCGTCGATGTCCGCATCAACGGTGCCGCCGCTCTGGCCGTAGTTGTGCAGCCCCCACAAGCTGCCGTCGGTGTAGCGGGGGTCATTGGGCGTGCGGGAGGCGTACAGGACGTAATCTGGCTCGGCGTACAGCACGTTAGGATTGGCGGAATAGGCGGCGATGGCCGTGGCGACGCTGACGCCGGGCGGAAGCATCACCGTCCAGAGGTTGTAGCCCGTGAGCAACTCCCGTGTTCCCAGGCTTGCTCCGGGCAGGGCCTGCACACTCAGTTGCGGATTGACGTTCTCCCGGAAGCGGACCAGGATGCGGTCGGTCAGATACTCGTTGGGATTCTGCGGCAAGGGAAAGCTCGGTAGGATGCTGCCGGAATTGAGCATCACCCGGTCTTCGAGCGTTTCCAGACGCAAACGGGTTTTAGGATGGTTTCCCCTCCGGGAATCCCGGCCACGGCGTGCGGTAAGGCTGCGAGTCATACGTGGGTACTCCTTCTTGGGGAGGACAGATGAAATAACGCCGGCGGCAAGTCCGACGGGAGACCCCCGCCCCCTTCGCGAGTTCCAACCAAAGCTGCTCGGGCCGGGAACGATGAAAGAAAATCACCGAACCGACCGTGTGAGACGAGTCGCATGATTTCTAGTCGATGCAGGACGGGCAACGATCGGCTGGCCGAGCGCAGGCCAGCAAAAGCACCGGCATTGTGGTAATCCGCGGCGCTGCTGTCAAGCGGGTTGGTGAAAAACTTCTGAGAGGATCAGCGGAAGGAAGCGTGGCTGAGCCCTACTCCTGCAAATTCGGCCTCGGCAAAGGCATCCGGACGCTCAGATCGTCGCCGCGCGGGTCGTCTTCCGGTCCACGCCCCGCTTCGTCCTCGCCGTTGGGACCAACGCTGTAGAGAAGGTAGCCGTCCCCCGCGAGGCGGTAGATCACCGGCTTGCCCGAGAACAAGTCGCTGGGAAGGGTTGTCAGGCATTCGGGGACCAACGGGTCGAGCTTCTCGGGATAGCGGCCGTGCTGGCTTCGGTAAGCGGCCAGTGCAAAAGCAATCTGCACGTTGCGTCGCATCTGCTCCGATTTGTCGTGGGCTATCTGCGCTTTCAAAACGGCGGGCACGAGGAGGCCAATGAGGATGTCGTTAATCATAAGGCCCGCTGTCTTGCCTGGTCCGCTTAGAATCAAATCCATAATACCTACTAGCCCGACCTGACCCCGAATTTCCTCCAGACGTTTCTTAAGTTCGCTGTCGATGGCTTCCAGCTCCTTGTTGCGATTTGCTCGATCTTCGATACTTAAAGCTGCGGCTAGTCGGTCGTACCACTCGTTGCCTCTCCGCAACGCTGGCTCCCAGTCGATCTTGGCTGATAGCCTGCGTTCAAACCAACCTGGGTTGCTAGGAGCCCCTCCGGAAGGAAGCCTTTCCAAGTAACAAAGGTATCCTCGTTGCATGAGTTGCAACGAGTTCAGCCACACCGATCGCTCACCCACGCGTACCTTGTCGGCGAGGGAAGGAAGGGGAGGCAGCGCTTGCAAGTCCCTCAAGCACTGGATAATCTGCTCTTTGCTCAGTTTGCCCTCGCTCAGGAGAGCCAAGTCCGCATTGCACGTCATGTGCTCAATGGCCATGCCGACCAGGTTTTCGATAAGCGTTCCTCCTCGACCAATGAGGCGGGCCAGGCGGTGGCAGGCAAGCAAATCCTGCCAGGCTGCTTCGACGTCGCCTTCGGAAACCCTTAGCAGGGCGCGGGCAGTCAGGGCATAGGCCAATTCCCGGCATTTTTGCACGCTCGGCGACAAGGCACCCAATAGGCAAGTTGGCTTCGACCCGGAAAGGAGCGGGTTGTAATAGTGCGGTCGTTTACTCGCTTCGACCACCAAGGCCAGCGGCCGTTCGTTGGCTTTCAGCCAGGCGGCGAGGTGAGGATATTGTTCGGCTTTCCAGGGCCGCGAGTTGGCTTTCTCCCTCTGCTCCTGCAAGGTCGGCAACTCATTTGGATCAATTTGACGATGCTCCAGCAGAAACTTGTTGAAAGCGATGAAGTAGTCCCCCTGTTCCGGCGGCTCCTCGATGCCCAGACGTCGGAAGTATTCTGGCAGCGCTTTGGTACCCTCGGGCCGGGGGCCGATTGCTTGCCAGATCAGGACCTTTGCGTTGGTTTTCGGAGTGATTCCCTCACTTAGCGCATCGTTGAGGGCTGCTTCATAATCAACGTAGCCTTCAGCGTCGAGAGGGCCGGTGAAGTAGGTGGTCTCCCGGCTGAGGGGAATCGAGCGACGGGGCAGGTCCACAGCAAGCCAGAGAAAGATCAACAGCGGCGGCAGGAGAATCAGGACCGTCAATACGAGAATCCGAGCGCGGGTCCTGCGGCGCATCAGCGGTCCTCCCTCGGAAGCAGCAGCCGGTCTGCGGAAGTTCTTCGACGCGTCCCGTAATGATACCGCCACTCGCCGCAGCGAGCAATCAAGCCAAGGACCAGGGAGGTACGCTGGGGGACAAAGACGAATACGCTAACGGAGGCCCGCGGAAGCGAGCCGACGTTCCCGGTTGTGTCCCGCAACGAGCGAAATCCAATGTGCAATCCATTTCCGACCCGCAGTCTCGACATAACCCCGCACGGGATTTTCCCTTGACTGCGAGAATGATGAAGAGATAATGAGGTCGTTATCCACGGCGGCAGTGTCCACATGAAACCGCTTCAGTTGGGATTCGGACTGATGGCCGTCTGCTTCGCCCTCGGCCTGCTGAACGGGCAGGCTCAGGCAGAGTGCCATCATGCTCCCGTTGCTGCGGGCAGTTCGGCAGGAATCCCCGGAGGCCGCAGCAATCTCTCGCCGCTGGATGCGCTTCGGCAGGCGGTGGTCCTGTCCGAGGCTGCGGAGTCTGTCCCGGCTGATCCCTCCCGTGCTCCCGAAGTTCCCTGCCTGCGTTGCACCCACACTCCGGTTTCCGCGCCGAACCCTGTGCCGCCACGGTTGGACTCGAACGACGATCTGATGTCCTCCTGGGATTGCGACGCATTCGACACGCGCTGCATGAGCCGCTTCGAGGAAGCGATTGCCCACTACTGTTCCTACAAGCAGGACGTTCCCGTACCGCCTCCCCGCCCCTGGCCCGGCTTCTGAGTCGCGGCAGACGACACACCTCTTGGACTCCCTTTCGGACGTTGGGTACGGAAGTCACAGGCGGCTTTCCCGTTCCGCTTGCGCGGCAGGGAAATGAACAGACGCGGGAAATTCATATGGCGACTGAAACCTCTCCGACCCGAGCGGTGATGTACGACCGCCGCGGACGGGTCTATCAACCGACGGTCGGCCCCAAGCTCCGAATCGTCCTGTTCACGATTTTCTTCCTCTTCGCCCTGTTAGGCGCCAACAGCGTTTACCTGGTAAGCCTGAAAGCCCTGAACTGGTTCACCGGCCAGGAGCACGGCAACTGGTTTTATCTGTACATGTTCCTGCTCCATCTGGTGGTGGGCCTGGTTCTGATGGTGCCGTTCGTGGTCTTCATCGCCCTGCATCTGCGGGTAGCGTTGGGGAGAGCGAACCGGCGGGCGGTGCGGCTCGGGTTCGGGCTGCTCATTGCCAGCGTGGTGCTGCTCGGCACCGGCATCTTGATGGTCTTCCAGCGGCAGTTGTTCAGCACAACGTCGCTGACCGGGCAAGTGATTTACTGGCTGCACGTTTTGGCCCCGGTGGCGGTAATCGTCTTCTATATCCTGCACCGCTACGCCGGGCCGAGGATTCAGTGGAAGTGGGCCAAGATCTGGGGCGCGGCCGCAGCACTCATCATTGCCGGCTTCGGCTACATGCACTTCGAGGATCCGCGCCAGTGGGGCGTCAAGGGAGCTGGAGAAGAGTATTTCTTCCCGTCCCAGGCCCGGACCATCGGGCCGAACAACGAAACGCAGTTCATCCCGGCTCACGTCCTGATGAACGACCAGTACTGCTTGAAATGCCATGCGGACGCCTACGCGGGCTGGTTCCATTCCGCGCATCACTTTTCGTCGTTCAACAACATCGCTTATCGGCAAAGCATCCTGGACATGCGGAAGGCGTTGGACCTGGAAGCCCGGCAGATGGCCCAGGAACGCGGGATCTCGCTTGATTCCGAGGAGTTCAAGCAGTTACGGGCCAGGAAGGTCCAGGCGACGCGGTGGTGCGCCGGGTGCCATGACCCGGTGCCGTTCTTCAGCGGAGCGTTCGACGACGATCGCTTCTTCGAGGACCTGGAAGTGCATGTGCCGCCGGACGGCTCGCTGTGGGTGGACAAGTCCATCGAAACCCAGCCGACCGCTCATGCCGGCCTGACCTGCACCAGTTGCCATGCCATCACGCACGTCAACAGCGTGACCGGCAATGCCGACTACACGATCCAGGAACCGCCTGCCTACCCGTTCCAGTACAGCGACAACTGGTTGCTCCAGAAGGTGAACGAATATCTCGTCAAAGCCAAGCCGGACCTGCACAAGCGTTCGATGCTCAAGCCGTTCCATCGCACGGCAGAGTTCTGTCAGGTCTGTCACAAGGTCCATCTGCCCGAGCCAGTCAATTCGTACAAGTGGACGCGAGGGCAGAACCACTACGACAGCTGGCACAACAGCGGAGCGTCCGGATTTGGCGCCCGCAGTTTCCACCATCCGGCGGTCGCCAAGAACTGTGCCGAGTGCCATATGCCTGACATCGACTCGAAGGACTTTGGCACCCGCAATGGCAAACTGCGGAACCATCTGTTCCTCGGGGCCAACACGGCTCTTCCCGCCTTGCGAAAGCACTTTGGAAAGAAGACCTATCTGCCGCCGATCGGCGACGAAGACGACGTCATCCGCCTGCATCAGCAATTCCTGGCCGATAACAAGATGCGGGTGGACCTCTTTGCCGTGCGAGAAGGCGGCGAGGTGGACGGCCAGTTGCAGGTCCTGGCCGATCCTCTTCCCGAGCTTGAACCGGGGAAGAGCTACCTGATCGAAACGATCGTTCGAAACCTCGGCGTCGGCCACGAGTTCACGCAAGGGACGGTGGACTCCAACGAGGTCTGGCTCCATCTGCGGGCTGTGCAGGGCGGCAGGCTGATCGGCCAGAGCGGGGCCATCGACGAGCATGGCTACGGCGATCCGTGGGCGTATTACGTAAACAATCTGGTGCTCGACCGGCATGGGCGACGGATCGACCGCCGCAACGCCAAGGACATCTTCGTGCCGCTCTACGTCCATCAGGTGCCGCCGAGTTCTTCGCATGTGGTTCACTATCGGCTCACAGTTCCGGGGGACAGCGTCGAACCTGTGATCCTGGAGGTCAAACTGCTCTACCGCAAGTTCGACCGCATCTACCAGGACTTCTTCCTCAATCGGCGTCAGCCGCCCTTGGCCGCCGCTTTAGCCGCCGACTCCTTCGCCAATCCACTGCTGGGCACGCTCGGATGGTTGGGCGCTCAGGGGCCGCGAGGTCCGGACCTGCCGGTCGCCACCATCGCCTCGGATCGGGTCGCGCTCAAAGTCCGGGGCGGCAAAGAAGCCGAGAAGGTGGAACGGCATAAGACGCCGCTGTGGATGCGCTGGAACGATTACGGCGTCGGCTTGCTGCTTCAAGGCGATGAAGGCGCGGACAAGGGACTGCTGCGTCAGGCCGAGGCCGCTTTCCTGGAAGTTGTCCGACTTCAGCCCAGCGAGTATCTGGCCGATGCCTATCTCAATCTCGCGCGTTTGTACCTGAAGGAAGGACGGCTCCAGGAGATGGCCCAGGTGTTGGAACAGGCTCGCGAGGTCAAGCCAGGCTACTTCAAGACGGCTTGGCTGCGAGGCGAGTTGAACCGGCAAAACGGCCGACTCGATGAAGCCATCGCGGACTTCCGCACCGTCTTGGAAACCCGCATCCCGGAACGCAAGTTCGACTTCAGCAAGGATCGGGAGGTCCGTCGTCAGCTCGCCGATGCCTACTACCTTAAAGCCCAGCGCGCGCCCGACGGCAGCCCCGAACAGGCCGAAATGCTCCGGGAAGCGATCCACGAGTTCGAAACCATCCTGAAGATCGACCCCGAAGACCGTCTGGCACATTTCATGCTTGACAAGTGCTATCGGCTGTTGGGCGACGACGCCAAGGCGGATCATCACCTGGCCCGCTACAAGATCTACCAGATCGACAACAGCGCTCGGGACGATGCGGTGCGGATCTTCCGCATGGCTCATCCCTGGGCAGATCGGGCGGCTCAGGCGGTGGTGATCTACGATCTGGATGGATCGTCATGGGCCAAGGATCCTGGGTTGCGAGCGGACCGGTCACTCACGCCGCAGAGCGGGCAGCAACGGGGTCCGGAGGGCAAAGGCCACGGCCAGACGGCTGCTGAGCAGGCCCACGACCGCGACCAGGGCAAGCAATCCGACCAGGCCGGCCCAGGGAACGGACGGTAAGCGGTCGAGTATGTGGGGGAGCACGGCCACCAGCGCTGCGGCTGAACCGAGAACCAGACCGACCAGGATGAGGAAGCTGGTTTCGGCCATCACCAACCGGCGCAGGTCGGCCATGCTCCACCCCAAGGCTCGCAGCAGTGCCAACTCTCCGCGCCGTTCCAGCACGTTGCGAAACAGGACCACCCCAAGCCCAGCCGTACCGAGCAACAGTCCGAAGGCCCCGAGAAGCTGGAAGGTGGACAGGTAGGTGTTTTCCACGGCGTGGAAGCCGGCAAGGCGTTCCCGGCTCGGCGTAACAACCAGGCCGTAGCTCTCGCCGAAGAGTTGCTCCAGGGCCTGGGCCGCCGTTGCCACAGTGCTTTTCGGCGTTTCTACAAGAAAAAACCGGTAGCCACTCTGACTGGGAAAGAGTCGCCGGAAGTCCGTCTCGGCCATGAGCAGTTCGCTTTGAAACAAACTGCCGTGCAATAATCCGACCAGTTGCACCGGCACGTCTCGACCGCGTTCGTCAACAAGCGTCCATACGTCGCCGACGGTCTTGTGCAGAACCCATTGGGCCGTGTGGTCGTCGGCCAGGATCGGCACCGGGCCGCTCTCTTGCGATCCGGTTCCGAACCGCGCGGCCAGTTTGTCCCAGGCACCGCAGCCGAAGCCGCCGCGCTCGGCGAGCCTGGACGAAATGCCGACGATTCGCGGGTGCAAAGGCGTGTACAGGTTCAGGCAACTGACGTCGTCGCCGGGACGAAGCCGTAAGGCAATGATGCTGCAAGCGCCGAGTCGTTTTTCCAGCTTGTCGAACTGGTCGGTCGGCAAATCAGGCAGCAAGGCCCGGCGGGAATCGGTGGAGGTCGGCTCGAAGGGCATGGGCACGTCGCTTTCGGCGACAAGAGCGAACCCGCCGGTCCCTGAATGGAGGTCCTCCCGCTCCGCTTGCGAAGCGTCCTTGCGGAAGGATTCCACGGCGAGAATGAGGAAGGTAGCACAAGCGAGCAGTCCAGCGGTCAGCATGGAACGTCCGACGCGGCGACGGCTGTTGGCGGCTCCCAGACGCACCACGGCCAGCCAACCGTGCCCGCGGACCGCCTCGGCTTCGGGACGACGCAGGTACCACGTCACGAGACCCAGACCGCCAATGAGCAAAGCGGTGCCGCTGCCGAAGAACAGCGGCGGAGCAGAGCTTTGAGCCACGGCAAAACTGCAAGCCGCCAGGACCAGGGCCAGGCAGAATCCGGCCACGGCTACGGCGGCTGCCCCCCAGCCCCTTCGCTGCAACTGGCTGTCCAAGCTGAATCCCCCGGATAGCAATTCCCGCGGTTCGATCCGCCGCAGTCCTCGCCCGGCCCACAGAATCGAAACTATGCCGAGGACCACACTGAGCAGCCAGCCCAGGCTCAGACTCGGATAAGGCCACGGACCGAAAAGCGGATCGCTCGCCGCAACATGGAATTGCAGAAACGAAGTTTGCAAGGATTTCTGCCAGCTATGATTGAGAAACTGCACGACCAGCCAAGCGTAACTCCATGCCGCTGTCACGCCCAGAGCAGCCCCCAGCACGGCGAGCAGCAAACCTTCGCTTAACAGCAGGCGTCGGACCGTGCGCGACTGAAAACCCACAGCGTGAAGCAGCCCGATCTCCCGACCGCGTTGGTCCACGCCGAGACGGAAAAGCAGCACGACCAGCAGCATCGCCGAGATAATCAGGAAAAAGCTGAATCCCACGAAAAGCCAGCCGAAGATCTGGGCCGTGCTGCTGGAAGCAGCCTGGAAGGCCTGAGCCTTGACCGGGAGAAATCGCAGACCCATGTCGCGAGCGGGCAGCGTGGTCCGGACCAGGGCCGTCAGTTCCCGACGCTTTTGTTCGATCAGTTCTGGATCATCGGCGGCGGCAGAAGGAATCGCAAACCGCAGCGAAGTATAATCCCCGTACCGACTGCTCCACAAACGCCGGGCGGTTTCGGGATGAACAAACGCCTTAGGAGCGGCCCGATACCGTCGCCAGTAGTCCTCATCGCGTTCCCGAACCCATTCCGGGTGCCATTGCTCGGCGGGAAACGGCGGCTTCCAGTCACGAATCCGGATACCCCGCAGGCCGGGAAACTCCGGCGTCAACGAGCGATCCACGCTGTATTCGTCCATGCGGACGACGCCGGCGAGCCGGAAAGTGTGACGCCCTTCGGCCAGCAGATGGCCGTCGCCTTCGAGGAAATAGTGCAGCGTCACCAGGGATCGACCTACCCGATTCGACCAACCACGGTCGGGCCAGAGGTCTTCCGCGGCCCATTCCGAAAGTAGAATCTCGTCCGGTTCCAGGCGCGGAGCTGGCACCCCATCCACCAATGACAGCGGTCCCCAGGGCGGGGAGGCGTCGGGCTGCAAAGCTGTGACCACGGAATACGGCACATAGCGAGTCGCGGAACGAGCTAGGCGGGCCATATCGAACGGAGTCGGCAACGCCGCCACAGATGCCACGGACGAAGCCACCGAAGCCGACAAGTCGCCTTCGTCGAGGATCACATTGGCCAGGTAGCTGAGCGTCGGCACGACATCCCACCCCGCTTCCCGACCTGCCTGGACGACACGCTCCACGATGGACGGTTCGAGTATCAGCCTGCGGGTTTCCAGCGAAAAATACCGCTTGCCGGTTACGTCGGTCTTCAGTTCCAAGCCGAGGTCGGCCAGTTCGGCGACATCATCAAGCCTGGCCTGAAGTGCGTCCAAGCGGTGGTTTCCTGGCCCCGTATCGCCGGTGGGGCGGTTTTCTCCTTCCCAGGCGACAAGCAGAGCATTAGCTGGATGCGTCAGACCGACGCCTTCCCGCAGCCGTCTCTGCACGCGGTCGATCTGCACGTAGGCAATCCGCGGAATCTGTTGCTGGGTGCCGAGCGTGAAGCGACCGACGCCGCGAGCGGGAAGAATCTCAGCTACCGGGCTGGCCTCGAGGGTCAGCCCGGGGTCGTCGCTGCGTCGGCCCAGAAGCGAATCGGTCGGAATCAACTCCACTTTGCCGAGCCGGATTTCCAGGCGATCTCCCGCTTTTATGCCCAAGGCATCGGCCAGGGGTTGATTGACGAGGACCGAGTCTTCCAGGTCCGACTTGTGCAATCCGAACAGGGGCCAGAAGTCGGAGGAAACTCCGACGACTTGCACGCCCCCCGCCCGCGCCGTCGTCGAACCGTCCGGTCGGCGAACCAGGGCGGACCCACGGAGAATCAAAGCGGGAACGACCACACCCGATTCCGGCCCTTGGCGTAGTGCCTCGGCCAGTTCACTGCGGAAGGGCCGGTCGGACAGCACGGCGACCTCGATGCCGCCGAGGCGTTCCAAAGCCAAGGCACGAAGACTGCCCCGGAGCGAATCGCCGACCAGCAAGGCCCCAGTCAACACGGCGGTCCCGATCGCCACGCCCAGACAAATCGCCGCATGGGTCAGGACATGAAAAGTCAGGTTGCGAAGCAACAGCGTCAGCAGCGACATGATTCCGCCCTGCCGCGACCGGGTTTCAGGCTGGTTCTTAAGCCTCTTCGCCGAGGAGCCGACGCAGCACCTCATCCGGGGCTGGCTCGTAGCGGTACGGCTCCAACGTGTAGCTGGCTCGTCCTTGGCTCAGGCTGCGGACTGTGTCGGCGTAGTCGAAGGTCCGGGCCAGAGGCACTATGGCTTCGATGATCCGCAGGTTGCCGCGGAACTGGATGTCCTTGATCTCCGCTCGTCGAGCGTTCAAGTCTGCTGTCACCGGACCGAGGTACTCCTCTGGCACGGTCACTTCCAGCCTCATGACCGGCTCCAGAAGCACGATATTGTCCCTGAGGGCCTGATCCACGGCATGTGAAGCCGCCATCTGGAAAGCCACTTCGTTGGAGTCGGTCGGGTGCATTTCGGCATTGATCAGCCGGGCCAGCACGTCGATGACCGGATAACCGACCTCTCCCGATTGCAAGGCGGATCGGACTCCCTGTTCCACAGCCTGAACGAAAACCGGAGGCAATTTGCCCGGCTCGAGAGCGTTGACGAACGTGACCGGCTGCTGGCCGCGATGGTGCTGGAACTCGATCTCGACCCGGGCGAACAGCGGCGCGGCCCCGGTCTGCCGGATGCACTCGCCCCAGACGCGAATCGGCCTCCGCAGAGTTTCGCGGTAACTCACACGCGGCTTGCCGACTCGCACTTTGAGGCGGAAATCGTCCCGCAGCCGATGGGCCTTGATCTCCAGATGCAAAACCCCCATGCCGCTGATGAGCAGTTGGCCGGTGTCTGGATCGGTATGCCAGCGGAATGTCGGATCTTCCCGGGCCAGGATGTTCAAGGTCTGTTCCAGCTTCGCCTTGTCGGCCGAACTTTCCGGCTCGACCGACATACTGACCACGGTCTCGGCGAACTGGATCGATTCCAGAAGGATCGGATGTTGCGGATCGCAGAGCGTGTCGCCAGTGATCGACTCCTTCGGGCCGATGGCCGCGGCGATGTCGCCAGCGGTCACTTCGTCGAGCGGCTCTTTGTCCCGGGTCGGGTCGGCATGGACGCGGTAAAGCTTGGTCAGGAATTCCTTGATCTGCTTTCCTGGGTTGTAAGGCCGACTTCCCGCCTTGGCCGTGCCGGAGTACACCCGGATGTAGTAATACTCATTGTGCTGGTCCGCCTGAATCTTGAAGACGAGAGCGGCCAGGGGACCCGACGGATCCGGCGAACGGGCTTCCTGCTTGCCCGTTTTCGGATTGATGCCGGCTACTGGCGGACGGTCGAGCGGACTGGGCAAGTACCAGCAGATCGCGTCCATGAGCAACTGGACGCCCATGTGCGTCCGGCCCGAGCCGCACAGCACCGGCTGCACTTCGTTTTTCACCGTCCGCTGGCGGAGCACCTTGCGGATCGTCTCCGGCGCAACAGCTTTGCCTTCCAGGTAGGCCGTCGTCAGCAAATCCTGCTCGTCGGCCTCGGTCAAAACGTCGAAGAGCTTTTCCCGCCACTTTTCAGCCTCGGGCAGATACTCTTCAGGGATCGCCTCTCGACGCACGAGTTTGCCGTCCTGGCGGTCCGGAGCGGAGTTGTCGAACCAGCAGGCTTCCCAGGAAATCAGGTCGATAATGCCGGTAAAGGGATTGTCGCTGTCCTTGGGCGAGCCGCTGCCGATGGGGATGCTGACGGCGACCGGCTTCCCTTGGAGCCGCTCCTCCACTTCTCGGACGCAGTTGGCGAAGTCGGCCCCGACAATGTCCATTTTGTTGACAAAGACCAGACGGGGCACGTTGTACTTGTTAGCCTGGCGCCAGACCGTCTCCGACTGGGCTTCGACCCCCTTCTGGGCGTCGAGCACAATAACCGCCCCGTCGAGAACGCGGAGGGAGCGTTCGACCTCGGCGGTGAAATCGACGTGGCCGGGCGTATCGATCAGGTTGACCCGGCAGTCCTGCCAATGGAACGGCACGCAGGCGGAGTAAATGGTGATGCCTCGTTCCTGCTCTTCCGGAACGTAATCGGTCGTAGTGGTGCCTTCGTCCACGCCGCCCAGACGATGGATGGCCCCCGAGTAGTAGAGGATGTGTTCGGTCGTGGTCGTCTTGCCGGCGTCGATGTGGGCAATGATGCCGATATTGCGTAGCCGGTCGAGGTCGGTCTTGGGAGTCTTGGCGGGCATGACGTCGGTCCTTCGTCATTCGTCCTCGGTCCTTCGTCCTTGGTCATCGGTCCTGAGAAGCGAATGGGGACGCCCGAGGCCGGTCACGGGACCAATGACAAGGGACAAAGGACAAATCACAAAGGACAAGGGATTACCAGGCGAAGTGAGCGAAAGCCTTGTTGGCCTCGGCCATCTTGATCGTGTTCTCCCGCTTGGTCATGGCTTCGCCTTCGCGGCGGTAGGCGGCAAGCAATTCGTCGGCCAGCTTCAGGTGCATGGGCTTGCCTTTCTTGCCCCGGGCCGCCTGGATGATCCAGCGGATCGCCAGGCTCTGCTGACGGACCTTGTTGACCGGCATCGGCACCTGATAGGTGGCGCCGCCGACGCGCTTGGACCGCACTTCCACCGTGGGTTTGACATTCTCCACGGCGGTTTCGAAGACCTGCAAGACGTCGGCCTGTTCGCCCAGACGTTTCTTCATCTGGTTCATGGCGGCGTAGAAAATACGCTGGGCAGTGGCCTTCTTGCCTCGCCACATCATGCAGTTGATGAATTTGCTCACCAGCTTGGACCCGTAAACCGGATCAGGAGCAAGCAATACTGTCGCAGTTTGTTTCTTCTGTGCCATAACATCCTCACGGAGAGCCCGTCGCAGGAACGAGTCGGTGGTGTCAACAGAACCATGACACCAGGCGCGTCTCGCGTTCGCACGCCATTTAATTTAGCGAAGGAATGGGAAATCGGCTTCGGCTCTCGGGAGGCGATACCAGGACGACCTCTCCCGTGGGCCGGAAACAGACCTCGTTGACTGTCAGGCAGGCGGGACAGGTGACCTGCACAGCGGCCACGACGCGGGGTCCGGCTTTCAATCCCTCCCCGCTGCATTCGACCTTGAGATGAATCCCTTCCTCACACTTGTGGCAATGGAACCGCAAGCAAACAAGAAGTTGGGTCATCGCCTCGGCTCGCGTCGGGCCTTCGAAATCCACCCCTGAGGCCGCCGTCCGAGACAGCGGTCACTTGCCTCCCTTCTTGGCTCCGTACTTCGACCTCGCTTGTTTGCGGTCGGCGACGCCTTGGGCGTCGAGCACGCCGCGGATAATGTGATACCGGACACCGGGCAAGTCACGAACACGCCCGCCACGCACCAGGACCACCGAGTGCTCCTGAAGGTTGTGCCCTTCCCCCGGAATGTAGGCGGTGACTTCGATGCCGTTGGACAGCCGGACCCGCGCCACCTTCCGCAAAGCCGAGTTCGGCTTTTTGGGCGTCATGGTCTTGACTTGCAGGCATACGCCCTTCTTCTGAGGGCAGCCCTGCACCGCGGGATGCTTCGGTCTGCGCCGCTGCACTCGTCGCGGTTTGCGAATCAACTGATTGATCGTCGGCATGGTTTCAACTTTCCGGGATCGCTCGCCGCCTTGGTCCGATACAGGGCCTGCCGGCAACCCGCGGACAACGTGGCAATCGAGGCTCGAAGTTAAAATGTGATCCTAGGGTTCCTCCCACGCTTGTCAAGCAGGAACTTGGAGCGCGGGCGTTCCCATCGCTATTCCGTGGCGGCCGGGGCCTCCAGAGCCGGCATCCTGGTCTTCTGGGGCAGCGCCTGCGCCAGCGTCAAGCCCTTGGCCTCCAGCACGGCCGGGTTGATCTTCACCTCCGCTTCCTGATGCAGCCGGAACCCGGTCCCCGCCGGGATCAGGTGCCCGAGGATGACGTTCTCCTTCAGACCGATCAGACGGTCCATCTTTCCGGCCAAGGCTGCCTCGGTCAGCACCTTGGTCGTCTCCTGGAAGCTGGCTGCCGAGATGAAGCTGTCCGATTGCACCGCCGCCTTGGTGATGCCCAACAGCTGGGGCGAAGCATGGGCCAGTTCCGGTTTGGTGCAGGTGGGCGGCTTCTTGCCGGCGGCTTCCAGTTTGGCTTTCTCCTGCTCGAAGAAGTCGCGTTCGACGATCTGGCCTTCCTTGAGGTCCTGGGAGTCGCCCGGGGAGCGGACCTTGACGCACCGCTTCAAACGGCGGTTGACTTCGTTGAACACGAACTTGTCAATGACCACGCCGGGCAGCAGCTTGGTGTCGCCGACTTTATCCACCTTCACCTTGCGGAGCATCTGGGCGATGATGATCTCGATGTGTTTGTCGTCGATGTCCACGCGTTGGCTGCGATAGACGTTCTGGATCTCCTGCAAGAGGTATTGCTGGACCGCTTCGATGCCGCTGATGCGGAGGATGTCGTGGGGAACCAGCGGACCATCCACCAGCGGATCGCCCTTGCGGACATAATCCCCGCCGTGAACGCGCAAGTGCTTGCCGTGCGGGATGAGGTGCTCCAGCGGGTTGCCGATGGCCCGGCCCTGGTCATCCAAGGGGTGGATGAGGATCTTGCGTTTGCCCCGGGTGCGTTCGCTGACGATTTCGACACGCCCCGAGACCTCAGCCATGACGGCAGGTTCCTTGGGTTTGCGCGCCTCAAAGATTTCCGTGACCCGCGGCAAACCGCCGACGATGTCCTGCGTGCCGCCGAATTCGCGGGAGGTCTTCGCCAGCACCGTGCCGGCTGAAACCCGCTGGCCTTCCCGCACTTCCAGGTAGGCCTTCTCGGGGATGTAGTACACGCCCAGGTTCTTGCCGCTTTCGTCCTTGATGATGATTTGCGGATGGCGGACGCCTTTGTGTTCCATGATCACCCAGTGCTCCGCGCCGCCCGCTTCGCGTTCCTTGCGGAGCGTTTCGCCCATGATGATGTCGTCGAAGGCCACGATACCGCTAACCTCCGCCAGCACCGGCACGGCGTGCGGATTCCACTTGCACAGCAGGGTGCCGACGTTGACGTTCTGGCCGGCTTCGACGAAGAGCTGAGCGCCGTTGGGGATGGCGTACTTGTCGAGTTCCCGGCCGCGGGCATCCACGATGACGATTTCGCCGTTGCGGGTCAGCGCCACTCGTTCGCCCTTGTCATTGACCACGGCCTGAATGCGATCGAGCCGGATGGTGCCGGCCTTCTTGGCCTTGACCTCGCTTTCTTCCAGGGCGACCTTGGCCACGCCACCGATGTGGAAGGTCCGCATCGTCAATTGCGTGCCCGGCTCGCCGATCGACTGGGCCGCGATGATTCCGACGGCCAGCCCCTCTTCGACCAACTGATTGGTGGACAGGTCCATGCCGTAGCACAACTGACACACGCCCAGCGGCGCTTCGCAGGTCATCGGGCTGCGGACCTGGATCTTGTCGATGCCCAGTTCCTCGATCTTGCGGGCGATCTCGACGGTGATCATCTCATTCTCCCGCACCAGCACCTCATCGGTGATCGGGTTGGCGATGTTGTTGCGGGAGACGCGGCCGCGGATCGACTCGCTCAGGCTCCGCTCGATCTGTTCGCCTTTGTACACGACGCCCTTGGTGATGCCCTTGGTCGTGCCGCAGTCGTGCATGGTCACGACCACGTTCTGGGCCACGTCGGCCAATTTGCGGGTGAGGTAGCCGGAATCCGCCGTCTTCAAAGCGGTGTCTGCCAATCCCTTGCGAGCGCCGTGGGTGGAGCTGAAATACTCCAGCACGCTCAGGCCCTCGCGGAAGTTGGCCTTGATGGGCGTCTCGATGATCTGCCCGGAGGGTTTCGCCATCAAGCCGCGCATCCCGGCCAGCTGGCGGATCTGCTCGACGCCGCCCCGCGCGCCCGAGTGGGCCATCAGGTAGATCGGATTGAGGTACTGCTGGCCGTCGCGGCGGTCGTTGCGGAGATCGTTCATCATCAACTGCGTGATCTGCTCACGGGCGTGCGTCCATTTGTCGATGATCTGGTTGTAGCGCTCGCCTTCCGTGAGCTGACCCCGAGCATACAGGCGCTGGATGTGCTCGACTTCCTTTTCCGTGTTGCGGATGATCTCGTCTTTCTTGGCTGGCGTGCGGAGGTCGTCGGTCGAGAAGCTCAGGCCGCTGCGGGTCGATTCCCGGAACCCGATGTCCTTCATGCGGTCGAGCAAGTCGATGGTTTCGCGCCGCCCCAGAAGCTGATAGCAGTCTGCGATGATGCGGGAGAGATACTTGCTGCCCAGGGCGACGTCGTAAAAGGCCATCTCCGGCCGCAGGATGTCGTTGAAGAGCACCCGGCCCACGGTCGTCTGAACCAGGCCGTTGGGGTTGCGCGGAATCTCCACGAGACGGTCGTTGACTTCCGACATGACCTTCTTGGCCATCGGCAGTCGGACCTTGATGCGGGCGTGTGTGCCCACTCGCTTTTGCGCGTAGGCCAGATGCACCTCTTCGGGGCTGCTGAAGACCATGTCCTCACCCTTCTCGCCTTCACGGTAGGCGGTGAGGTAGTAGCAGCCCATGACGATGTCCTGCGAGGGCGTGATGATCGGCTGACCGTTGGCCGGGCTGAAGACGTTGTTGGTGGACAGCATCAGCACCGTGGCTTCGACCTGGGCCTCGATGGAGAGCGGCAGGTGGACGGCCATCTGATCGCCGTCGAAGTCGGCGTTGAAGCCCTTGCACACCAGCGGATGGATGCGGATGGCATTGCCTTCGATCAGGACTGGCTCGAACGCCTGGATGCCCATGCGGTGCAGGGTGGGAGCGCGGTTGAGCAGCACGGCATGGTTCTTGATTACCTCCTCCAGGATGTCCCACACCTCGTCCGCCTTGCGCTCCAGCATCTTCTTGGCCGACTTGATCGTGTCGGCATGGCCGAGTTCCTTGAGCCGGCGGATGATGAACGGCTGGAACAGTTCCAGGGCGATCTTCTTGGGCAAACCGCACTGATGCAGCTTCAATTCCGGACCGACCACGATGACCGAGCGGGCCGAATAGTCCACTCGCTTGCCCAGCAGGTTTTCCCGGAAGCGGCCCTGCTTGCCCTTGATCATGTCGGTCAGCGACTTGAGCGGACGGTTGGAAGAACCGAGCACCGGGCGCTTGCAGCGGCCGTTGTCGAACAACGCATCCACGGCCTGCTGCAACATCCGCTTTTCATTGCGGATGATGACCTCTGGGGCATTCAGATCAACCAGCTTCTTCAGGCGGTTGTTGCGGTTGATGATGCGGCGGTACAGATCGTTGAGATCGCTGGTGGCGAAATTGCCACTGTCCAGCAGCACCAGCGGGCGCAGGTCTGGCGGAATGACCGGAATGCACTCCAGGACCATCCACTCCGGCTTGTTTTCGCTGTCGCGCAACGCCTCCACGACCTTCAGCCGCCTGATGAGGTCCTTCTGTTTCTGGCTGTCGCGCTTCTTGTCGTCGGAATGCAGGCGCTCCAGTTCCTCCCGCAGGTAACGCGACTCCTCGACCAGATCCAGGCGTTCCAGCAATTTCTTGATGGCTTCCGCGCCCATGTCGGCTTCGAAGGCGTCGCCGTACTCCTCGCGGGCGCGGCGGAACTCGTCTTCCGTGAGCAGCTGCCGCTCCTTCAGCGGAGTATCGCCGGGGTCGATGACCACATAGTCCTGGAAGTAGATGACCTTCTCCAGGTCCGTGGTTTTCATGTTGAGCAACGCGCCCAGGCGGCTGGGGGTCGCCTTGAAGAACCAGATATGGACCACGGGGGCGGCCAGTTCGATGTGGCCCATGCGCTTGCGACGGACGCGGCTGTGGGCGACCTTGACGCCGCAGCGGTCGCAGATCATGCCCTTATACTTCATGCCGCGGTATTTGCCGCAGGAGCACTCCCAGTCCTTCTCCGGACCGAAAATGCGTTCACAGAACAGGCCGTCCCTCTCCGGTCTGTAGGTGCGGTAATTGATCGTCTCCGGCTTTTTCACCTCGCCGAACGACCAGCCGCGGATCTCGCTGGGACTGGCGAGACTGATGCGGACGGCCCCGTAGTCATTGATCCGTTCGTAAGAGGTTTCGCCAGCGGCGGTGCTCACGGTTGGCACTCCTGAAGACTCAAGTGACCCAAAGTCCGGACGGCTTGACCCTGCAAACCCCGCGATCCCGAGCCTTGCCAGGTCGAAGCCGAAAACGCAGCCGGGCACGGAACGCACTGGCCCCGACGCCGCTGGCTGCCTCGTGGATTCGCCATGTGTTCAGGCATGAGGTCCAAAGCAAGGGTGAGATTCCGGATTTTCCATTAGATACCGACCCCTGCCAGGAATCAAGGGCTGCCCCCCGCAACCGATCCGTTCGGGTCGGCCCCGGCCCGGGCGCGAGTCGGCCTTCAAATCCGTTTCTTGATCAACTGGATGTTGAGACCCAAGCCCTTGATCTCGTTACACAACACGTCGAAGCTGGCCGGCGTACCTGCCTCCAGCGTGTTCTCTCCCTTCACCATCGACTCGTAAATCTTGGTCCGACCTTCGACGTCGTCCGACTTCACCGTCAGCAGCTCTTGCAGAATGTAAGCGGCGCCGTATGCCTCCAAGGCCCACACTTCCATTTCTCCGAAGCGTTGCCCGCCGAACCGAGCCTTGCCGCCCAAGGGCTGTTGTGTGATGAGCGAGTATGGCCCGGTCGCCCGGGCATGGACCTTGTCGTCCACCAAGTGGTGCAGTTTGAGCATGTAAATGTAGCCGACGGTGACTTCCTGCTCGAACGGTTCGCCGGTACGGCCATCGTACAGGCGCGTCTTGCCGGTGACCGGCAGCCCCGCTTCCTTGAGGCATTCGCGGATCTCTTCCTCGGTCGCGCCGTCGAAGGCCGGCGTGACCGCCTTGAAGCCCAGCTTAGCAGCCGCCCAGCCCAGGTGCGTTTCGAGGATCTGACCGACGTTCATGCGGCTGGGCACGCCCAGAGGGTTGAGCAGGATGTCCACGGGGGTGCCGTCGGCGAGGAACGGCATGTCTTCCTCGGGGAGAATCTTGGCGATGACGCCCTTGTTGCCGTGCCGCCCGGCCATCTTGTCGCCCACCGAAAGCTGCCGTTTGGTGGCCACGTACACCTTGACCATCTGCTGCACGCCGCTGGGCAGCTCGTCGCCCCGCTTGAGGCTGTTGAGCTTGCGTTCCCGGTCGTCGTACAGCGCTTGCAGTCGGTCGAAGTGGTACCTGAAGCGTTCTTCGCAGGCCTTGCGGCGTTCCGGGGAACGGATGTCGAGGTGGTCCAGACGAAAGCCGTCGGGAGCGCGGTTGAGCATCCTGGCGGCCTGCTCGGCCACGGTCTTGTCGTCGTCTTTGGGGCTGCCCAGGACCTTGCCGGTGGCGTCCTTGATCTCCTTTTTGTCCAGGATCTCCTGAAGATCGGCGATGAGATTGCGGAACTGCACAGCCATCAGTCCGTCGTAGCGTTTGTTGATCTCCCGCTCTTGCTTCTCCAGTTCCTTGCGTTCATACTCGGTCAGGCTGTTGCGGCGGCTGAAGCGCTCCGTGTGAATGACGATGCCTTCCACGCCGGAGGGCACTTCCAGGCTGTCGTTCTTCACGTCCTCGCCGGCCCGGCCGAAGATGGCGTGCAGCAGTTTCTCTTCCGGCGTCAGTTCGCTCTTCGACTTGGGCGACACCTTGCCCACGAGGATATCGCCCGGCTTGACGTAGGTTCCGATCCGCACGACGCCATGTTCGTCCAGGTTGGCTAAAGCCCGCTGCGACACGTTCGGAATGTCGCGGGTGAACTCCTCCTTGCCGAGCTTGGTTTCCCGAATCTCCGCTTCGTATTCCTCGATATGGATGGAGGTGAACACGTCGTCGCGAACCAGCCGCTCGCTGATGATGATGGCGTCCTCGAAGTTGTAACCGTCCCATGACATGAACGCGACGAGCACATTGCGGCCCAGCGCCAGTTCGCCATTGTATGTGGCAGCGCTGTCAGCGATGATCTGGCCCTTCTTGACTTTCTGCCCGACCCGGACGATCGGCTTCTGGTTCAAGCAGGTGCGCTCGTTGAGGCCGACAAACTTGCGGAGGATGTACTCGTGGTCGTCGATGCGGATGCGGGCGGCATCGACGTAGGTGACGGTGCCATCGCGGTCGGCCCGCAGCACCATGCCGCTGTTCTTGGGGACTTCCGTTTCCAAGCCGGTCGCCACCAGCGGCGGCTCCGTGACAAGCAGCGGAACTGCCTGTCGCTGCATGTTGGAACCCATCAACGCCCGGTTGGCGTCGTCGTGCTCCAGGAACGGAATCAACCCGGCCGAGACGCCGACGATCTGCTTGGGCGATACGTCGATGTACTGGACCTTGTCGCTGTCCACGTAGCCGAAGTCGCCGCCGTGCCGGGCGATGACTTTGTCCGCGGCCAGTTTGCCGTTCTCCACCGGAGCATCGGCTGGTGCGAGGTAGGCCTGAGTCTCCTCGTCGGCTCGCAGCCAGACGATCTCATCGGTCAGTTTCCGCTTGTGGATTTTGCGGTACGGAGTGATGAGGAATCCGTACTCGTCCACGCGAGCGTAGATGCCAAGGCTGAGGATCAGACCGATGTTGGTGCCTTCCGGCGTCTCGATGGGGCAGATGCGGCCGTAGTGCGAAATATGCACGTCGCGGGCTTCGTATCCGGCTCGCTTGCGGTTCAGGCCGCCCGGTCCCAGAGCACTGAGGCGGCGTTCGTGAGTCAATTGCGACAGCGGATTGGTCTGGTCCACGACCTGGCTCAGTTCGCCGCGTCCGAAGAAGTACTCGATGGCCGTCGAGACACTCTTGGGGTTGATTAGCGTCCGCGGCGTCATCTCCTTCTCGTCCTTGATCGACATCCGCTCCTGCACGGTGCGGCGGAGCTTGAGGAAACCTTTGCGGATCTCGTCGGCCGCCAGTTCGTCGATGGTACGCAGACGCCGGTTGCCCAAGTGGTCGATGTCGTCCACGTGGACGCCGCTTTCACCGTCCCGCAGCCGCAGGATGTAGCGGATCGCGTTGACCAGGTCGATCGACTGGAGCGTCATCTCGGTTTCCGGCACGTTCTGGCCGAACTTGCGATTGATGCGGAAGCGGCCGACCTTGCCGAGCCGATAGCGGTTGGGATCCTGGAACTTCTCCCGGAACAACTCCCGGGCCTTGTCCAGTTGCGGCGGATTGCCCGGCCGAAGCCGCTGGTAGATCCTCAGCAGCGCCTCTTCGTGGGTCCGCGTCGGATCTTCCTGCAAGGAGTTGAGAATAAGCGGATCCTTGACCTCCCCAAGGATCTCGACTTCCGTGAGGTTGGAGGCGAAGATCTGATCGACCTGGCGAGCCGTGAGCTTCTGTCCGCTGTCGCACAGGACTTCTCCCGTCTGCGGCTCGATGATGTCGCCGACAGCGATGGCATCTACCAGCTTTTGGTAGTTCTCCTTGCGCACCTTGACCTTTTCGGTGGACAGGAAGGCCCGCATGATGTCGGCATCGCTGGAATAGGCGGGGTCCAAGGCCCGCAGCAACGTCATGGCCGGGAACTTGCCGCTCTGGTCGATCCGCACCGCCAGCACGTCGCGTTTGGTGACGTTGATCTCGATCCAGCTGCCGCGTTCAGGAATGATGCGGCAGGAGTGCAGGCGGCGTTCGCCCTCCATCTCCATGGTGAAATCGACGCCGGGGCTGCGGTGCAATTGACTGACGACGACGCGCTCGGCTCCGTTGATGATGAAGGCTCCGCCGCCGATCATGATGGGCATGTCCCCGAGGAAAACTTCTTCCTCGACCGGTTCGGACTTGTTGAGCCGAAGCAGGACCTTGAACGGACGGCCGTAGGTCAGGCGGAGTTTCCGACACTCATCCGGATCGTAGCGCGGCTTGCCCAGTTCGTACCGGATGTACTCCAGACTGATCTTCTTATCGTAGCTTTCGATGGGGAAGATCTCGCGGAGCACGCCTTCCAGACCGACCGGTTCGCGCTTCTCGGGCGGCACATCCAACTGCAAAAACCGCTCATAGGACTTGACTTGGACTTCGGTGAGGTTGGGTACCTCGACGGCGTCTCCACGTCGGCCGAAGTTTCGCACATGGGTCGGCTTGAAGATACGCTCACTGGATACAGGCATCGAGACGGCTCCCTCAGAGAGACGCGGAAAGTCGCCCGCCGATGACCGCGGGGACGGCAAGGATCGGCTTAGGGACGACGAATCTTATTGGGCAGCAACGCAGAAAACCCGGACGGCGCACAATGTCCGCCCGGGGTACCGAGGCCCCGTCAAAGGGGGGATGGTAGTGCGTGACACTCAGCTTCAAAGGTGCCCCTCGCCCGACACGCATTCGGGTACGGGTTCGGCGGCCGTTCGGCACCCAATCACTTCAGCGTGACCTTGGCGCCGACTTCCTCCAGCTTCTTCTTGATCTTCTCGGCCTCGTCCTTGGGCAAGTTCTCCTTGACTGGTTTGGGAGCGCCCTCAACGAGGTCCTTGGCTTCTTTCAGACCCAAGCCGGTGATCTCGCGGACCACCTTGATGACCTGAATCTTCTGCGCACCGGCTTCGGTCAGTTCGACCGTGAACTCGGTCTTCTCAGCCGGCTTGGCGGCCGCTTCGGCTCCTCCGGCCGCAACCGCAGGCGCAGCCGCGACCATCACGCCGCCGCCAGCAGGTTCCAGGCCATACGCTTCTTTCAGATATTTGCTCAGCAGCACGGCCTCGGAGACTTTCAGGTTAGCCAGCTTGTCGCCCAGCTCTCTCAGTTCCGGGGCCAGAGCCGTCGCACCTTCCGACATGGATTCTCGTCCTTTCCAACACGCGGCAAGTAGTCGTGAACCTGTTAGAAGCAGCTACCGTGCGTATCAGCCTTTTATAGGAGCAGCCAAGTCAAGTGGAAAGCGTGTCTCGCAAAAAGTTTTTTACGCTTGCCCTTGACCTTCCTTGCGGTCGGCGATGGCCTGCACGACGCCAGCCAGGCGGCCGCCCGCTCCCGTGACCTGGCCCAGCACCTTGCGGGCTGGACCTAACACCAGGGCCAGAACTTCGCCGATGGCCTGAGCGCGGGTCGGAAACTTCTTGGCCGCCTCGAACGGCACCACTGCTCCGTCCGCGACGGCGACCTTCGGCTGAATCTTTTTCTCCCGTTGAATCCATTCGTCGATGGCCTTGCTCAGGTCGGCGATGCTCGACGCGCCCCAGGCGATCGTCGTCGGGCCGCGAAGATGATCTTCCAGCCCATTGATGCCAAGGTCCTTGAAGACGCGGGCAGCGAGGCGGTTTTTGACCGTGTGCAGGCGGATGTTTTTTTTCCGCAATTGCAGACGGATCTGGTTCTCGTCACGAGCCTTGACCCCGGTCATGGAGATCAGAACCAGGTCGCGGGTCTGCCCGAAGGTTGCCTTCAAGGCGTCCATCTGCATTTTTTTGACGAGCTTGCTCATGGCTGCATCCGAGTCTTAAAGCCGTCCAACGGTTCTTGCCAACCCTTCTACGCTGACACCGGAATTCCCGGGCTCATGCTGGCGGACACGGTGATCGACTTGATGTAGTTGCCCTTGGCGGCGGCCGGCTTGACGGCCTTGATCTGCTCGATGAAGGCGTTGATGTTGCCGACCAGCTTGTCCGCGTCGAAGCTCAGCTTGCCGACGGGAGCATGTACATTGGCCCCGGCATCGGCCCGGTACTCGACCTTGCCCGCCTTGAACTCCCGCACGGCGGCGGCCACGTCCCCGGTGATGACCGTCCCCGCCTTGGGCGTCGGCATCAGACCGCGGGGACCGAGGATTTTACCCAGGCGGCCGACCACGCCCATCATGTCCGGCGTCGCCAACGCCACGTCGAAATCGGTCCAGTTTTCGCTCTGGATCTTCTTGGCGAGTTCTTCCCCGCCGACGAAGTCCGCTCCGGCCTCTTTGGCTTTGACGGCATTTTCACCCTGAGCGAAGACCAGAAGCCGAACGGACTTGCCGATACCGTGCGGCAAGGCCACTGCACCCCGAACCATCTGGTCGCTCTGCTTGGGGTCAATGCCCAGGCACATATGGATTTCTACGGTTTCGTCGAACTTGGCTCGTTTGTTTTCCTTGAGGAACTGGACCGCCTGACGAACGGAAACCGGACCCATCTTGCGGATCTTCTGCTTCAGGGCAGCGAGTTGGGCCTTGAGCTTTTTGCCTCGTGGCGGGGCGGAACCCGGGGCCTTGCCCTTTTTGCGGGTCGGCTCGGGAGGTACGGACGGAGCTTCCACCGGCGGCGGAGTAGGAGCGGTCTTTTGCGGTGCAGGCTGGGCCGGTGCGGTGTCTGCCTTGGCCCTGGTCGGCTTGCGTTTGTCCTTGGCTTCCGCCTTGGCACCTGTCGCCCCCGCCGGAGCGGCAGCGGCTTTTTCCTTTTCGGGTTTGGCGGCTTCCGCCTTGTCTGGTTGTTTCTTGGCCATGTCTGTGTCTCAGTTTCTGTTGGTACGACGAACCGCAGGACCAGCCTGGATCACAAGGGCAAAGCCCTTTCCCTTGCCGCATCAGACGATCTTGATCCCCATACTCCGGGCCGTGCCCTCGATGATTCTCACGGCGTGGTCAAGGTCCCGGGCATTGAGGTCGTTGAATTTCCTCGCCGCAATCTCCCGCACCTGTTGGGCGGTGACGGTGAAGGTCCGATACTTGCCTGTCCGCTTTTGCTTCTCCTCCGGGGGAATGACCTCGCCGCCTTTCTTTTTCTCCACCGGAATCTTGGCAGCCATCTTGAGGAGGACTGCCGCCGGAGGGCTTTTGATGACGAAGTCAAAGGATCGGTCATTGTAAACGGTGATGACGACGGGAACCATCACGCCACGCTGGTCCTTGGTCGCTTCGTTGAACCGTTGCACGAACTGACCGATGTTCACGCCATGCGAACCCAGAGCCGGACCGACCGGCGGGGCTGGTGTCGCCTGACCCCCCGGACACTGGAGCTTGATCTGAGCTACGACCTGCTTCGCCATGACTGCCTCGAAAAACGCCGCGGATCCCCGCTGCCGATCCAGCGGTTGTGTCAATCCCCTGTGCTGGACGGTAAACCGCTATCTTAGGAAGCGGGGTCGATCTGCCAATCCTCCAATTCGACGGGTACTTCCCTTCCGAAGATCTTGAGCATGACGCGGACCAAGCCCTTGGCTTCGAGGATCTCGCTGACCTCGCCTTCCATGTTGGCGAACATCCCCTCGCGGATCTTGACCCGGTCGCCGCGACTGAAGCGGATCTTGGTTGCCGCCGGCTTTTCTCGAACCGCCTCCGGACGTTGCCCCAGCATCCGCTGGACTTCGTGCTCCTTCATGGGAGTCGGAGCGGATCGAGGGCCGGCCCCCACAAAGTCCCCGACCCCCGGGGTTTCACGGAACAGGTAGAGGATCTTATCGTTGAAGGCCACTTCGACCATCAAGTAACCGGGGTAGAGTTTCTTGGTGCGGGTCACGCGCTTGCCTTTGACGACCGTGGTTTCCCGCTCGACCGGAACGACGATCTGACCGAAGTAATCCTCCAATCCTTCGATCTTGACACGCTTTTCAATGGCCTCTTTGATGGTGTTTTCCCGTCCGGACGTAACCTTGACGACGTACCACTTCTTCTCCGGGACCGTCGGGGCGGCGGCCGGTTCAGCGGTGGCCACTGCGGCGGGGGATTCCGCAGCGGGGGTCGGCGTCTCGGGAACGTCAGCCTGCGGCTGATCCTCACGGGCAGCTTGGGAAGTCTCAGGAATCATTGGTAACCTCAGAGAATCAGCGAAGCACGCCGATCTGGAACAAGAGAAAGGTCCAGAGCAGATCCATGATCCACAGGAACACGGCCATCAAAAGCACGGTGACCAGCACCACAATCGTGTCCTGAAACAGCTTCTTCGGCGTGGACCAGGACACTTTGTTCAGTTCCGCGTCGGTGGCTATGAGGAAATCGGCGAAACGCGGGTAGTTGACGAGTCGGTAGCTGAACCACACGGCCAGCAGGGCGACGACGATGGACAGCGTCAACGCCGGTGCGTACATGACGATGATGTATCGCTCCGGGTCGAAGGGTACGTCCAAGCGCCACTGCGACGTCACCGTGATGGTCCGGCTCCAGACATACTCCCACAAGCCGGCAGCGACGATGGCCAGCGCGCCGATCATGGTGCCGCGCCGGACCCGCAGGCCCTGACCCTTCTTGTAGGGTTTGAGCGTGAACCACCCTTGCTCCTCCAGCGAAACCAGCCATTCTTGAAACTTGGGCTTGGCGTACAGGGCGGCCATCAGCGCGGTCCAGGCCAGTCCGCTGGCCACCGCGGTGCCCACCCCGCCCCAGTACAACGTGTTCGCTTCCGCCGAAGCCAGTGCATATTTGCACACCAGGGCCGTCACCCAGTACACGACCGCCAGACCGACGATCGCCAGGGCCGTGCCGACGGCCGCCCCGGCACGCAGACCCGGCTGCTCCCGTAGCAGTCGAGGCCACAGCCAGATCAGGCCGATCGCGCCCAGCACCGTCACGACCAGCTTCAGGCTTTCGTAGGTGAAGCCCCCCAGTCGGATCGCCTCGGTCACGTGGGCCACCCACCACGCGGCGAGGGCATCAAACAAGATCGGGATCCCGTGATACACGACCAGGATTCCCAGCACGACATACGCAGTGGAAATCAAGCTGGCCGCAGGCAATCCCAGACGCGGCATTCCTTTGCCGACTTCGGCTTCGTTCTTGAGCGCAACGGCCATGGGAACAGTCCTTTGTGGGGAAACCGACAATGTCAAGCAGGGGCAGAGGGACTCGAACCCCCAACCGCCGGTTTTGGAGACCGGTGCTCTACCAAATTGAGCTATACCCCTGTGTTGCGGAACCGTCCTGTCCTCTAATTCGGCAACAGACGCGCTCCGGTCGTCCTCTCGCCTTACTTCTTGCGCGATTCCTTGTGGACGACGTGCTTGCGCTCCGCAGGACAGTATTTCTTCAATTCGAGCTTTTCCGTGGCTCGCGTTTCCTTCTGCGTGCGGTAATTGCGTCGGCCACAGGAGGTGCATTCCAGCCAGACGTATTCGCGCATGGCTTCCTCGACTTTATCCGCAAAAGCGACGCAAGGCGAGGGACGGGGACCTTCGCATCAGTCCCGCGTCCCTCGCCGCTGGCGTTTTGGCTTACTTCAAGATCTTGGTCACCACGCCAGAGCCGACCGTGCGGCCGCCCTCCCGAATGGCGAACCGCAGACCCTCGTCCATAGCGATCGGCGTCCGCTCCTCCAGCTCCACGATCATCCCGTTGACGTTATCGCCCGGCATGCACATTTCCGTGCCTTCCGGCAACGTCACCTGGCCGGTCACGTCGGTGGTCCGGAAGTAGAACTGCGGGCGATAGCCGGTGAAGAACGGCGTGTGCCGTCCGCCTTCCTCCTTGGTCAGCACGTACACGTCGCACATGAACTTGGTGTGCGGCGTGATGGAACCAGGCTTGGCGAGCACCTGACCCCGCTCCACGTCCTTGCGCTCCAGACCACGCAACAGCACGCCGACGTTGTCCCCGGCAATCCCCCGCTCCAGGGTCTTCTGGAACATCTCGACGCCGGTAATGACCGTCTTGCGCGTCTCCTTGGTCAAGCCGACAAGCTCCACTTCGTCGCCGACCTTGCAGGTGCCGCGTTCGATCCGGCCCGTGGCGACCGTGCCGCGGCCCTTGATCGAGAAGACGTCCTCGATGCTCATCAGGAAGGGCTTGTCTTCCTCGCGGATCGGGTCAGGAATGTAAGAGTCCAGGGCCTCGATCAATTCGTCGATGCACTTAGCAGCCTGGTCATCCTTGCCCGCCGAGAGCATGACCGGCAACGCGCTGCCCCGAATGATCGGCGTCTTCTCGCCCGGGAAGTCGTACTTGTTGAGCAGTTCCCGCAGTTCCAATTCGACCAGGTCCAGCAGTTCCGGATCGTCCACGGTGTCGATCTTGTTCATGAAAACGACGACGTACGGAACGTTCACCTGGCGGGCCAACAGCAGGTGCTCACGGGTCTGCGGCATCGGGCCGTCATTGGCGGCGACGACGAGGATCGCGCCGTCCATCTGGGCCGCTCCGGTGATCATGTTCTTGATGTAGTCGGCGTGGCCCGGGCAATCGATGTGGGCGTAATGCCGCTTGGGCGACTCGTACTCGACGTGGGCCACCGCGATTGTCACCGTCTTGAGATCGTCGCGAACCGTACCGCCCTTGGCGATCTTGGCGTACATCGCCTTGGGATCGATGTCCTTGGCCGCGGCAGCCCCTTCCTTTTCCCGCATCATCTTGTACTGCTGCCGCAGAACGATCGCAGCCGTGAGCGTCGTCTTGCCGTGGTCGATGTGGCCGATGGTGCCGACATTCACGTGGGGTTTGGTTCGCTGAAAAACTTCCTTCGCCATCGTTACTCCCGTTTTTGCCTGGCAAGGCCGCCCGATATTCCGCCTTGGAACACCCAGCAACCCTGACTTCCCAACACTTCAAGACACTTCCGAGAAAGAAGCTGCTGCTGGGGGTTGAACCCAGGACCTCGTCCTTACCAAGGACGCGCTCTACCGCTGAGCTACAGCAGCGGAAGCGGGCGATGGGACTCGAACCCACAACAGCCAGCTTGGAAGGCTGGCGCTCTGCCAATTGAGCTACGCCCGCCTGCGTGTTCGCTACAAATCCGTTATATGCGGAATGTTGTATGCGGAAAACCCGCCGACGGCCCCCGCCCGCAAGGCACGGAAGGTTTGGTTGTTACCCATCCGTCCGCTGAAAGCTCACCACTGGGCAGGGAGGGATTCGAACCCCCGTAGGCATGCGCCACCAGATTTACAGTCTGGCCCCTTTAGCCACTCGGGCACCTGCCCGTGTTGCTTTCCCGAGGCCCCCGGTCCGTTCCGTCTCAGATTCCAGGCCGACTCGACCTTCCGCCAGGACCTCGCTTCGGATCCCTGGACCCTCCTGGCCGGAACTGGAAGCTAGCGGCGAGAGTCGAACTCGCAACCTGCGGTTTACAAAACCGCTGCTCTGCCATTGAGCTACGCTAGCACCAAGAGCCGTAGATGAAAAAGTATAGGAAGACTGGCAAGCCCTTGCAAGCCGACTTGCCTCGGGCCTAGAGTCCTAGTCTTCCGCAAAGCAGGCAAGGGCGATCCGGTGTTTGCCCGGACCGCCCCGTTGCCTGACCAGGTTTGGCTCGTCTCGGATCAGTTTCCAGGCTTGGAAGCAGGGAGATCAAGCCTCGATGTGCAGCTTGTTGCCCAACTCCCGCAGCTTTTTCTTGATCCGCACTTCGATTTGCCGGACCCGCTCCTTGGTGATGTCCATCAGTTCGCCGACCTGTTCCAGCGTCAGCCGCGGTCCGTTGTTCAGACCGTACCGCAGTTCCAGGATCTTGCGCTCCCGCTCATCCAGGAACTCCTTCAAGCGGTTGACCTGCTGGACGGCCCGCTGAGCGCTGGCCTCGTCCTCGTACTCGCTGCCGCGGGTATCGGACTTGGTCTCCAGCACCTCCTCGAAGCCGGTCATGAACCGGTCGCGATAGGTCTTCTCCGTCGGCAGACTGCGGGCCAGATTCTTGCGGATCGCCCAGGTGGCATAGGTGCTGAACTTGTTGCCGCGGCTGAAGTCGAATTTCTCCACCGCCCGCAGCAAGGACAGGTTGCCGTCGCTGAGCAGTTCGAAGAAGTTGTCGTTAGGCCCGACGTGCTGCTTGACGATCGAAGCCACCAGCCGCATGTTGGCCGACACCAGCAATTCCTTGATCTGGAGGATCTCCCGGTTCAGCTCTTCCAGCCGGTCCAGGTCGGAACTGCGGGCGCGGGCCGGATCGATGCTCTGACGCAGCTTCTCGGCCTGATGCTTCAGGAAGTTCATCTTGCGGAACAGATGGGCTTCCTGCTCGCGGTTCAGGAGCGGCACCTCGTAGAGGCTGGCCAGCTCGGGCGGCAGTCCCTTGGGCACCGAAGCACGCGCCTTGGCTCGAGCCGCCTCGTACTTCTCCTCATCCGGCATGGGAGCGAGGATTTCCTCGGCTTTGCTCGGATCGTCGAACGATTCATGCGGGATGTAGGCGATTGGCTCCTGGATCAGCTGCTTGGCTCGCACCTCGTTGATGATGCGGTAAACCGAGGTCCGCGTGCGGTCGAAGCGTTCTGCCAGGGCGTTGATCGACACCCCGCGGCGATACGAAGCGTAGATCGCCTGCTTGGTCTGTTCGTCGAGAGTCCCGGTCACCTGGGGGAAAATGGCCTCCTGGGGATTGGCCTGGTCGTGAGCCTTGATCGTGTAACGGACAGTCTCCGGCGAACGCCCCAGTTTGCGGGCGATGCGTCGGCAGATTTCCGTGAATCGGTCGGGAGCGACGCGAGCCATGCGCCGCGCCCGTCGCAGAATCTCCATCTTCTCGTTCTCGGTCAACTGGGTAAATCGGCTGCTCTTCTCAACGTGCTCCTGGTGATTGCGCAGAAACCGCTGCAACAAGGACTGACGAATGCCGACCTTCTGGCGGCCGCCGCAGATGATCCGTCGGCTCACGAGTCCGCGATCCCGCCAACGGCTCAAAGTCTTCGTGGAGACCTTGAGATTGCGGCTGACCTCCTGCAACGTCAGGACCGGCTCCGGGATCGTCTCCGGGGGAACCGCCGGCACCGTCTGGGCCAGGTCCTGGATGAAAAGGGTCAAATCGTGTTCGAGGTCGGCCCCGTCGATGAGCAGATGCGGGTACGAATCCGAGCGGAACTCCGTGATCCGGTAACAGACGTACTGATAGGGATACTTCTTGCCCGGATCGATCTCGCTCAGCAGGCGCTCAGCGCGCTCCAACTGCTCCAGCCGCTTCTCCGCCGGAGCGAAGCGGACCTGCTGATCTTTCAACTGTTTCATCGCCGGATTCTTGTATGTACGCATCGCCAGCCTACTCCTTTGTGGGCCACGCAGCGCTCGTCGTGAACCGCTGGTTGCCCTGTTCCGGACGGCATGTCCTTTACCGTCCGTCGCCCGACTTCTCGTCCCGGTTACTAAATCTCTCAAATGCCTCTAGCGCTTAGAACCGACTGCCTACGGCTCCGACAACCCGCACTTCCCTAACTCTAATACGCACTTGGGAACCGAAAATTGCACAAAACGCTCAAGTTTTCGTCCCAACCTGCCGATAGAATTGAGAATTGCTATCAATTAGACGGAAGTTCCTCCCTCTCGGATTCAGCCTCCCAGCGTTTTTGGTCACATTCTTTTTGAAGAAAGTTCCATGTCGGGAAAGGTTTTGGATCAGGCGTTCGCATTGGTCTTCTGGCTCTCCTCCGAGCACGGATAATTGTCTCGTTCCTCGGGGAAAAGTTCTCGCAAGTCGTGGACCAAATCGCTCTCGACATCGGGGTTTTTCCCTTTCAATCGGCTCTTGTTTTCATCTCAAGTCTCAATAGGTGAATCAGTTGCATTCGTAGGATTACTCTGGAAAAGTTCGAGGAAAATCGACACCGGCCCATGGTGTATCCGTATGTTCAGTGTTCTTTTTTACATTCCTTGGGACGAACTTGCAACGCGGAAGGACGGCAAAACTCATCGCGTCTCGCCGAAATGCCGCAGTCTGAGGCTGTTGGAGACTACGGAAACGGAACTGAGAGCCATCGCTGCGGAGCCGATCATCGGGTTGACCAGGTTGGCCGCGGCAAGCGGGATGGCGAGACAGTTGTACACGAAAGCGAAAAACAGGTTTTGGCGAATGGTTCTCAGCGTATGGCGAGCCAGGCGTATCGCCGTGACGATGTCCCGGGGATCGCTCCGAACCAAGGTAATATCCGAAGCCTCCAGGGCCACATCCGCTCCAGCCCCGATGGCGATGCCCAGGTCAGCCTGAGCCAGCGCCGGGGCGTCGTTGAGGCCATCTCCCACCATCGCCACTTTTTTCCCTGTGTCCTGGATCTGGCGGACCACCTCGGCCTTGCGAGTCGGAAGCACTTCGGCGATGACCTTGGCGATACCGAGTCGTTCGGCAACGGCCTGGGCCGTCTGAATGTGATCGCCAGTCACCATCCAGACCTCCAGCCCCATAGCCTGCAAGGCGGCGACGGCTTCGCGGCTGCCTTCCCGAATCGGGTCAGCCACGGCGAGGACGCCGAGAATCGTGATCCGGGAACCCGGCGTGCCTGCTTCCTCAGCCACCAGAATGGGCGTTCGGCCGTCGGCGGCGAACTGTTCGAGCAGTTGCCGCACTGAAGGTTCTAGATTGGCTCCCCGCTGATCCATCAGCCCGATGTTCCCGATCGCGTATCGACGGCCATGGACGCTGCCCACGACGCCAAGACCGGGCAGTGCCTCGAATTCTTCCGGGGAGTCCAGGACCAACTGCTCCGATCTGGCCCGTTCCCCAAGCGCGCTGGCCAAGGGATGCTCTGAACGCTGTTCGATGGAAGCGGCCAGGCGAAGCAATTCCGACCCGGACAGGCCACCGAGCGGCACGACGGCGACTACCGTCGGCCTCCCGACAGTCAGGGTGCCTGTCTTGTCCAACAGGACGAGGTCAATCCGTCCCGCGGCCTCCAGGGCCTCCCCTCCCCGAATCAGAATCCCAAGTTGCGCTCCCCGTCCAGTACCCACCAGGATCGCGGTCGGCGTGGCCAGGCCGAGAGCGCACGGACAGGCGATGATGAGCGTGGTCACGAACGCGCGCAGGGCCGGTTCCAAGGCGGAGGAGTTTTGCCATTGGCCGTAAGCGAACCACGCCAAGCCCGCTGCCGTGGCGATGACCACGACGACCGGCACGAAGACCGCGCTGACTCGATCCGCCAGACGTTCGACCGGTGCCTTGGTCGTCTGGGCCTGATGCACCAGGGTGATGATCTGGACCAGCAGCGTTTCCCGACCGACTCTTTCCGCTCGAAAGCGAAACGCTCCGGTCGTGTTCAGGGTTCCGCCAAAGACGGCGTCTCCCGGACGTTTGGTCACGGGCATCGGTTCTCCGGTCAGCAACGATTCATCGACGGCGCTTTGTCCCTCCAGGACGATGCCATCCGTCGGGATGCGTTCTCCGGGGCGGATGCTGACGATGTCGCCGACCACGACACTCTCCACGGGGATTTCCACTTCACTTCCGTTACGAACGATGCGGGCCGTGGGGGGCTGCATGGCCATCAGACCCCGGATGGCTTGGGACGCACGCGCCTTGGCCCGTTCCTCCAGGAGCCTCCCGGCCAACACCAAGGTAATGATCACCATTTGGGCCTCAAACCAGACGTGTTCGCCGTGAGACGTGTCGGGATGGGCCAGCGTGACAACCGCACTGTAACCGTAGGCGGATAGGGTTCCCAGGGCGATGAGGGTGTTCATATCCGCGGAACCGCGAAGGAGGACACGAAATGCGCCGCTCAGAAACGGCCAGCCGGCCCAGAACTGCACAGGCGTCGCTAAAACCAGAAACACCAGATCGCGGGAGGGAAAAGTGATCTCCGGCATTCCGGGCAGCATATGGAGCATGGAAATCACGAAGACGGGGAGCGTCAGGATCAAGGAAACGACGAAACGTCGTTGCAGCGAAGCGAGTAACCGATCGGCTGGTGGAGACGGTTCTTGACTGGGCTGGGCAGCCGGGGTGGCGGCGTATCCCGCCCGAGCGACGGCAGCGGTCAGCTGTTCAAGCGGAGGCGGCTTGTCAGCGAAGCGGACCTCGGCCCGACCCAGGGCCAGATTCACCGAGGCGTCGGCCACTCCCGGCACCGACTTGAGGGCCTGCTCCACGCGAGCCACACAGGAAGCGCAGTGCATGCCCTTCACGATCAAGGTCTGCGAACCGCCCGGCGACGCCCTGTACATGGCAGTCTCCCCGAGATGCGGAGGCCGTGGTTGTTGGAGAGCGTTTCAGACTTTCCTATTCGGCCCATCGAGCGGCGTCCCGACGCAGACGGGGCAGGAGCAGAACAACGGCACCGCCCCCCGCGGCGACGAGCGTCAGCATAACCAGGGTCAAGGCGGCCAGCTCAGCGTCGGCACTGGCGTGCATCTGCTGAAAGATGTGATGGGCCAGCGGTGTGAAGCCCGGCGTGGCGGTCAGCTTCGAGGCGCTGATCTCTCCCAACGTCAAGGCTGCGACGATCAGAGCGGTCCAGACCACGGGCCAGACGGTTAAGGGCACGATGACGCGACGGAACCGGCCCAGCGGCCCCAGACCATCCACCGCCGCGGCATCCTCGAGTTCCCGGGGAATCAGACGCACCAAAGGCCATAAGACTGCCAGGGCAATCGGCATAAACCGGATGGTGCAGACCCAGATGTTCGGCAAGGGAGACGGCCGCTCGTAAAGCAACAATCGCACCAGGCCCCCGCCCGGCAGTTCCAAAAGCCGCTGGACCAGATCGAGCCAACCGATGCCCAGAAGTGGTCCGGGAATGGCCCACAGCGCGGCCGCGGCCAACCAGACAAAGCGGTCGAAAATCACGCTGCCCCGGCTGAGCCAGGCGAAGAAGAGGGCGATGAAGGCCGTCGCCAGTCCGGTCCCGGCAGCCATCATGCCGCTGGCAAAAAGCAAGTCCCGTTGCCGCACCCACTCTTGGCAGTAGCGGCCCAACAACAACCACCCGTCCCAGATCGGGTCGCCCGGGTGGTCTGCGGTCGCGTAGCGAAGGCCGGCACGCAAGAGTAGTCCGGACAGCAACGGGGTCAGGACCGCCAGCCCCAGGCCATAGGTGGCGACCGCCGTCGGCCAACGCCAAGGCCCCAGGCGGAACAACCGAGGCGGCCTTGCGAACATCCTCGCTTCCGGCAAGGCAGTACGCCACCAGGAGACGAGAACCACCGTTACGACGGCGACTGCCACCACAAACGGCAGGGTTGCGGCCGCCGCCCTGGCCCGTTCGTCCAGACCTCCGCCCTGAAATTGCAAATACACTTCCTCGGCGAAGGTGCGGACGCGAGCGAAGTCGGTGACAGCCATCTCATTCCAGGCCGTCAACGCCGTCACCAGGCCGGCCAGCATCGTGAAGGGCATAGCGCGCCGGAGCGTGACCCGCAAAAAGACCTGTGTCGGCGACAGGCAAAGCAGACCGTCTTCTTCCAGTTCCGGCTCCACCCACCGCAGGCCCAAACCGATGGTGACCGCACACCAGGGCAGGCCGAGCAAGCCGTGGATCAGGATGGCGGGTCCGAGTCCGGAAGGCCAGACCGAACCCACGGCAATGGGCAACAGGGTGCGGAAGCCCATCTGACAGGCCGTCGTCACCAGCGGCAGTGGCACAAAGGCGGTCAGAATAAGCACGCCTTGAGCCAGACGCCGACCTGGCAGATCGGTCTTGAACAGAAGCGTTCCGAGGATCAACCCCCCTGACACTGACAGCAGGGCTGAGCCGAGGCACAAGGCGGCACTGGTGGTCGCAAGGCCCGTGATCCGATCGGCCTCGGCCCAAACCCTCCAACTCTCGGGAAACCGCCGCAGTGCATCCAGGGGCATCAGGAGGGGCAGACCGGCCAGAAGAAACAGGACGAAACCGGCCGTCCATCGCCAGTATTTCATGCAAAGAGAGTCTCAGATGCCCCGCCCGCTCAAGGGCGCGATGTGGGGAGCGATCACTGGTCGCCCGGCTTAGTGTCGTCGGCCCCCGCACGGTCGCCTTGCTTAGCGGGTTTGCCTTGAGGAGCCGGACGAGCGTTATGGAAGTACGGCTGAGCGTACTCCCGATCCAGATCATGCAGGCAGATCACCAGGCCATCATGGTTGACCAGGTAAAGCCGGTCCGTGTCTTCGTTCACGACGCGATGACCCCAGCCCCGCGAGTTCCAGCTGTCCAGCACGCGGCCTTTGACGCGGTCAAGGCAGAGCGTATTGCCGTAGCGGTCGGCAGCGAATACCAGACGCTTGCTGGC
The DNA here is from genome assembly GCA_937944855.1 of uncultured Planctomycetota bacterium. Taxonomy (GTDB): domain Bacteria; phylum Planctomycetota; class Planctomycetia; order Gemmatales; family HRBIN36; genus JANWWR01. The sequence continues at coordinate 50,664 of CALFAY010000004.1, read as the reverse complement.
GGCCAGAAACTGCGCCGCTTCATTCTGCCGCCAGCGGATCGAGCCGTCGCCGCGGTCCAGACAGAACATGCCCTGGTCCAGTCCGACTACATACACCTCGGGGCCGATGACGATCGGCTTTTCCAGAATGCGGCTGTGGATGGTGGTCTCCCAGCGCTCGCTGAGCTGGCCGCCTACGACCTCGAAGTTGTACACGGTGTAATCCTGGGAAGCGACGTAGATGTCGTCACCCACATGACTGATCGGAGCAGTGATCGCCGCCCGGCTGTAGAACCGATCCGCCAGTTGATTGACGTCCCGTTGAAAACTGTAAAGCACCCCGGCCCGGTTGGCAAAAACGACGTGGGTCGAGAGCGGAACCGGAGCCTGAACCACCTGGTAATTGGTCTGAAAGTCCCAGAGCTTAAGCGGCGTCCGAATCGAGGTCGGATTGGTGACAGGATCAATGCTTTGATAGTCGCCTGTTCCTTTTTCCTGACCGCCGAACTGCTCGGCGAAGGCTCGGGCCGACAGTGGAAGGACGTAGGCGTACACCTCGCCATCCGTCGTGGCCAGGTAAAAGCGCGATTCATCCATGCCGATCGGGGCCGACGGAACCCCCGGCGACCGCATCGACCATGCAACCAGACCGGTCTGACGGTCGACGCCATACACGGTCAGTCCGGACAGGATGCAGAATGTGTGCTTATTGCCTGCGGCGGGCAGGTGTTGGCTGCGATAAGGTTGACCTAGAGTGATCGTCCACTGCCGCTTGCCAGTTTCCCCATCCAGGGCCGTCACCAAGCCGCTGGTGTTCTGAATCAGGACTTGGGTCCCGAAGACTTGGGCATAGTCCACCCGGTCGCGGGTGCCGTCCACGGGCACGACAGTCGCCCATCGCTGCCGCAGTCCCATTTTCTGAAGCAGAGCGGAATCAGGAAGCTGGGGCCGGCTCAAAACCGGCAACTGTCCCAAGGAAACCAAGCTCCCTCCCAACAGAGCAACAAGACCACAGACAGCGATACGCATGACGGACCCCATGACGACCACGACCACCGTACCGAAGCCCGCCGGGAGGCCTCTTTTCTGAGTGTAACAGTCCTGCTCGACCGAACAATAGCCGCGAAAGATCGCCGACGCGGCTTTCTTTGCCGTCCGTGCTCAATTTGCCGACGGGGATGACGAGGCCATCCGCTCGATGACCTCGGCGAATACTTCCTCGTCGCTCAACCTGCCCTCTTCCCAGCCGCGCACCAACTCCTCTGCCTGGCCTCCCAGTTGCTCGAATGCCTGAACAAACCGCTCCCGCAACAGATCACGCAGCCGGGCCTTCGCCGAACTTGCCGAGGTCCGCGACTGGCTGGCGAGGATCTCGATCTGCTTCACCAGTTCCTCAAGCCCTTCCTTTTGGTGCGAACTGACCCGCAGCACGGGCACTTCCCGGCAGCCGGGAAGGTTGACCAGGGTGCGAATCTGGGCTTCGACCTTGTCCGCTCCGGGCAGATCGGCCTTGTGGACGACGATCAGATCGGCGACCTCGAACAGCCCGGCTTTTTCCCATTGGATGTCGTCCCCCGCCTCCGGTTGGACCAGAAGCACGACGACATCGGCTACATGCCTGACCGCGGTTTCCCCCTGACCGGCACCGACGGTTTCCAGAATGACCCAGGCGAAGCCGAAGGCTTGCAGCAGGGCGACCATCAGATCAATGTGTTCGGGGATTGCTCCCCGGCCTCCTGGCGTCGCCAGGCTGCGGATAAAGACCTGCGGATCCTCGGGGCGGGACGGCATACGGAAACGGTCGCCCAGCAAGGCCCCGCCGGTAAGCGGACTCTGCGGATCGCAAGCCAGCACGGCCACGCTGCTGCCCTGATGTCGCAAAACCTCGATCAATCGGCCGACCAGGGTGCTTTTGCCGACTCCCGGACTGCCGGTGATGGCGACAACCCGTCGGCTCGGGCTTCCCCGTTGGCCGTCCAAAGGCGCTGCCCGGGCCGCCCCCACCAGATGCCGAATCTCTTCCAGCTGCTCTCCCCGGGAAGCCAAGGTCAGCAATCGAGACAGAGCCTGACGGTCATGGGCGGCGAAGCGCTGACACAACTCGCGGATCTCTTGCCGATTCCCCATGAAGAGTCACTCGCATAAGCTCACGAAGCTGAGGGCGCAGGCGTTCTTCCCCGGAGAAACTCGACGATCTCCGGGATCGGCGTTCCGGGACCGAAGACGCGAGCCACGCCCAGTTCCAGAAGTTTAGGTACGTCGCTTTCCGGAATGATGCCGCCCACGATCACGCCGACGTGTTCCAGACCGGCCTGACGCAGCAAGTGCAGGACACGTGGCACCAAAGTCATGTGGGCGCCGCTCAAGATGCTGAGGCCGAGCCAGTCAGCGTCCTCGTCAGCTACGGTCCGCACGACGGATTCGGGGGTCTGCCACAGCCCGGCGTAGATTACGTGAAAACCGGCATCCCGCAAGCCACGAGCCACGACCTTGATGCCCCGGTCATGGCCGTCCAAACCGATCTTTGCCAGCACGATGCGAACGGGAGGTTTGTCCATGATCTCGGATTCACCACTTGGCGGCACCGTCGTAGCGACCAAATACATCAGCCATCGCGTTGATGGCCTCGCCCACCGTCACCCTCGCCCGTGCCGCTTCGATCAGCACCGGCATGAGATTCTCACCCGCTTCGGCGGTGCGACGAATGGCATCCAGATGCCGCCGCACCTCCTCATTGCTCCGGGCAGCCTTGATGGCGCGTAAGGCCGCGATCCGATCCTTCTCCACAGTGTCGTCAATGACCAAGATGTCGATCGGCTTCTCCTCGGCTTCGGTGAAGGCGTTGACGCCGACGATGATCTTCCGACCGGCATCCACATCCCGTTGGTAGGCGTAAGCCGCCTCCGCGATCTCCCGGCGGAAAAAGCCGTTTTCGATGCCGGCAATGACGCCGCCCTGCTGCTGGAGGCGGTCGAAGTAACGTCGGGCTTCGTCGGCCATCTGCCGAGTCAACGCTTCGACGAAGTAGCTGCCGCCCAACGGATCCACGGTGTTCGTGACCCCGGTCTCGTAGGCCAGAACCTGCTGCGTTCGCAAGGCCAGCGTAACGGCATGTTCGGTCGGCAAGGCCAGGGTTTCGTCCATGCTGTTGGTGTGCAAAGACTGGCAGCCCCCCAGCACGCCCGCAAGGGCCTGGTAGGCGACGCGGATGAGGTTGACTTCCGGCTGCTTGTCCTGGAGCGAACACCCGGCCGTCTGGCAGTGGAACCGCAGCTTCCACGAGGCCTCCTTGCGGGCACCGTAGGTATGCCGCATGGTCTCGGCCCACAATTGCCGAGCCGCCCGGTACTTGGCCACCTCCTCGAAGATGTCATTGTGGGCGTTGAAGAAGAAGCTGAGGCGGCCGGCGAAGTCGTCCACGGCCAGACCACGGGCCATCGTCTGCTCGACGTAATGGAAACCGTCCGCCAGGGTGAAAGCCAACTCTTGCACCGCCGTCGAGCCGGCCTCGCGGATGTGATACCCGCTGATCGAAACCGGGTTCCATTGCGGCACATGCCGGGTGCAGAACTCGATCACGTCGATGACCAGGCGGACGTGAGGCTCCGGCGGGAAGACGAACTCGTTCTGGGCGTGGAACTCCTTGAGGATGTCGTTCTGGATTGTGCCCCGAAGTTTTTTCCAGTCCCAGCCCCGGTCCTGAGCATTGGCCAGATAGAAGGCCATGATGACGATGGCAGGAGCATTGATCGTCATTGACACCGAGACCTGCTCCAGGTCGATGCCATCGTACAATTGGCGGATGTCGTCCAGGGTCGAAACGGCAACGCCAAGACGACCGACCTCGCCAACGGCCCGCGGGTCGTCGCTGTCAAGCCCCATTAGCGTCGGCAGGTCGAAGGCGGTGCTGAGTCCGGTCTGGCCTTTTTCCAGAAGGAACTTGAAGCGTTGATTGGTCTGCCGGGGCGTGCCGAACCCGGCGAACTGCCGCATGGTCCACAGGCGTCCTCGGTACATGGTCGCGTGGACGCCGCGGGTGAACGGATACTGACCAGGGTAGCCGAGTTCCGCATCGTAGTCGAACCCCGGCAGCGATTCGGGCGTGTAAAGCGGCTCGATGGGCACGCCGCTGACGGTAGTGGGCGGCTGCGGCCTTGACATGGCCTGTGCCACTTCCTGTTCCCAGCGTTCTTTGGCAGATCGTTCCGTCGCAGTGGACATGTTCACTCTCACGATCGTAAAGCAGTTGGATTCAGATCTGATTACACCCGTCGAATCAGCCGCGTTCCACGATCATGGCCACGGCATTGCCGCCACCCAGGCACAACGAAACCAGACCACGGCGGACTTTGCGAGTCTGCATGGCATACAGCAACGTGGTCAGCGTCCGTGCTCCGGAGGCTCCGATCGGATGTCCCAAAGCAAGCGCTCCGCCCTGCACATTGACCCGTTCCTCGTCCAGGTTCAGCTCTTTCAGACACGCCCGCATCTGGGCGGCGAATGCCTCGTTGATCTCGAACAGGTCGATGTCATCGAGTTTCAGCCCAGCCTTGTCCAGGACCTTGCGGATGGCCAGCACCGGGGCCAGGAAGATGTCCCGGGGAGCGACCCCGGCCGCCGCCGAGGCGACGATGCGGGCAAGGGGCGGCACTTTCAGGCGTCTGACTGTCGCCGCATCCGCGACGACCACGGCCGAGGCTCCGTCGCTCATCATGGAAGCGTTTCCCGCTGTCACCCGCCCGTCAGATCGAAACGCCGGTTTCAGCTTGGCGAGAACTTCCACAGACGTTTCCGGTCGGATACCTTCGTCCCGGTTCACCGTCCGGGCCTTGGTGCCGCTGCCGACGGTGACCGGCAGTACCTCGGCGTCGAACAGCCCTCTGTCCCACGCCGTAGCGGCGCGGTGGTGGCTCTGCGCGGCGAAGCGGTCCATGTCGTCTCGGGACACCTCGCAGCGCTCGGCGATGTACTCCGCCGATTCGCCCATGTGGCAATGCTCGAAGGCACACCACAAGCCGTCGTGGATCAGAGCATCGACTGCCTTTTGATCGCCGTATTTCCAGCCGTTCCGCGCTCCGACCAGAAGAAACGGAGCACGGCTCATGCTCTCCATGCCGCCGGCGACGATGAGCTGGGCGTCGCCGCTACGAATGGCCTGATCGGCGAGCATGACCGCCTTCAACCCCGAACCGCAGACCTTGTTAACGGTCACGGCGGCGATAGTGTCCGGCAAGCCCGCCTTGAGGGCCGCCTGCCGTGCGGGATTCTGACCTAATCCCGCCTGGACCACGCAGCCGAGGATCACTTCGTCCACTTCGGATGGATCGGCACCGCTGCGGCGCAACGCCTCCCGGACGACGAGGGCACCCAACTCCGGGGCGGTCAGGTCGGCCAAGGCTCCGAGAAACTTGCCGATGGGTGTGCGAACGGCGGACAGGATCCAGCTTTCAGCCATGGGACAGTCTCCTGCCGCGGCTGGCGAAGAAGGGCAACCTGACTATCGTAAGATTATAAGACGGACCTCGACGAAGGCACAATTGCGAACGTCAACCGGAACTGGGCACAGGCACCGATGCTGCTCGAAACCGACCGACTGACCAAGGACTACGGCCGATTCCGGGCTTTGGACAGCCTGACGCTCAGCATCGGTCGGGGGGAGATTTTCGGCCTGTTGGGACCGAACGGCTCCGGCAAATCAACGACGATCCGCCTGTTGCTTGGCTTCTTGAGGCCGACTTCGGGTTCCGCTCGCATCGCAGGATTCGACTGCTGGTCGCAAAGCGTGGAGGTGCGGCGGCAGGTGGCCTATCTGCCCGGCGAACTGCGACTGTACGAGAACATGACGGGTCGGCAATTGCTCCGCTTCCTGTCCCGGCTGCACGATCAGCCCCTGGACGGGGAAGCAGATCGGCTGGCCAAACGATTCGAGATCGACTTGTCCAAGCCGATTTCCAGCCTGTCGTCGGGCATGAAACGGAAACTGGCCCTGATTCAGGTGCTGCTGCCTCGCGTCCCCCTGGTCATCCTCGACGAGCCGACCAACACGCTCGATCCCGTCATGCGGGACGAATTGCTCGACCAGTTGCTTCATGCCAAAGCCGAAGGCAAGACGGTGCTTTTTTCCTCCCACGTCCTTCCGGAGGTCGAGCGGGTCTGCGACCGCATCAGCATCCTGGCCCGCGGTCGGCTCGTGCATCTGCAACCGATGAGCGAACTGCGACAAATCCGCGCGGCACGGGTTCGCTTCGCCCCGGGAAGCAAACCGACGACTCCGCCTCGGCTCGACGGCATTCAGTTGAAAGAGCAACAGGACGGAGCGATGACCTTCGTGTGCGAGGGCAACCTCGATCCGCTGTTGGGCTGGCTGGCCGAGCATCGCGTTGTCGATCTTCGCATCGAACCGATCGGCCTGAGCACGGTATATCAACGCTATCACGGAACCGTCTCATGAGCTGGACGCTCTTTGTTAAACTGCTCCGCGACATTCGCTGGCCGATGTTTTTCGTCTGCCTGCTGATCTTCGCTTACGAGCTTTTGTGGGCGAAGATCACTTCGCGGCTTTTGGAAATCACGCCGAAGCTGCTGTCCCTGTTCGGCTCGTTCGGGGCCATGAAGGCGTTCGAGAACGAGGTGCTGCGAGGCCCGGGCGAGTTGATCCGGTCCATGCTCGGCGGCGAGATGGTGCAGATCAACGACCCGCAAAGTCTGCTCTCAGTCGGTTACGTGCATCCGTTCATCATCACGGTTTACTGCATCTGGGCCATCGGTCGTTCCTCGGGAGCCATTGCCGGAGAAATCGACCGCGGCACGATGGAGCTTCTGCTGGCTCAGCCGATCGCGCGCTGGAAGGTGATAACGACGCATCTGGCCGTGGACATCGTGACGATTCCGGTCCTGGTCGCTTGCATGGTGCTTGGGACGGCGGCCGGGATTCATCTGTTCGACGTGTACGGAGCAGCGGCCCCCGTGGTCGGTCCGAATCGTCCGGTGGTGATTCGGCTGGAGGACTTCGCCCGGGCTGCGATCAATTCGGCAGCGTTGATGTTCGCCGTCAGCGGATACACGATTTTTCTCTCGGCCATCGGACGCTACCGATGGCGGGTTCTGGGAGTGGCTTTGGGGGTGACCCTGGTGCAATTCCTAATCAACATTCTCGGCGAAGTCTGGTCGCCGCTTCAGGCCCTGCGACCGTTCACCGTGTTCTACTACTATCGCCCCCAGCCGATCATCCTCCGGCTGCCGGGCCAATGGATGGTGCCGATCAGCCGCGGATTCAGCGAATCCGCCTGGTTCATGGCCCACGTCGTCGTCACGCTGACGCTGGTGGGAGCAGTCGGCTATCTGCTGGCTATCTGGCGATTCACTCGCCGCGATTTGCCGGCTCCGCTGTAGCCGGCAAGGTTTGTGCGGACGCCCAGAAAAATGTCCCAGACCAAGGAAATGCTGCGGTGATTGCTCTTGCGACGCGGTCGGCAGGGGCTAGAATGCCCCCACCACCGCGGCCAGGGACGGTTCGCGGCTGCCGAGCAAGGAGGCTGGCCCATGAAACGGCACATCGTTCCGCTTGCCCAGCGTGCTTTGGAAATCGCCCAAGGCTATCTGCGTCACGGTCGCGATCTGGAAGCTCTGGAGATTCTGACGAAACTGGTGCGAATGGGGGGGGACGACCTCGTCGTCGCCGAGCAAGCTCAGGTTCTTCTCGCCGAGATCCATCTCCGCCGGCGGGAGTATTCCCAAGCTCGCCGGCACCTGCACGTCGCCCTCGCCTACCGCCCCGACAACGCCCAGTACCATTTCATGATGGCCGTGGCGTTGGAAGACGATCCTGAAGCCGATCCCCGCCGTGCTCTCCACTACTTTCGCCAGGCTGCCCGGCTCGATCCGGCCAATGCCGAGTACTTCGCTGCCTGGGGTGCCTTCCTCATCACGCAAGGCAAGATTCGACTCGGCATTCGCAAGCTGGAGAAGGCCGTCGCACTGGCCCCTGAAGACGCCCAGTACGCTCAGCAACTGGCTCTCGGCTGGGTCGCTTTGCGGGACTTTGAAAAGGCTCGCCGCGTTGCTCTGCACGCCCTGTTCCGCAATCCGGACGACACCCGGCTGCGTCGGCTGTGGGATGAAATCCGCTGGCATGAGGCCCGCTACCGTCAGCAGCGCGAAAGGATGAGACACGGTCAGGAACCGATCATCGTCCGGTTGCCGACCAATACCAAGCCCTTGCCGCGGATCGAGGCGACAGACAGCGGGACAATTCGTCTCGACGCTCCCGCGCGGACGCCGCAGCCGACTCCGCATCGTCAGGAGCGCCGCAAAGGTAGCTGAGCATCCGTCGGTCTGCGGTTATCGGCAAAGCTATTTCCGTTTCAGATGGCGGTCCAGCCAATCGTAGGCGACCTGGCGGACCTCCGGCGGGAACTCGTGAGCGCAGTCGGGATAGTGGGCCGCCAGGTTCTGCGGAGCTTGAAGCAGAATGTAAACCGGCGTGGCGGCGGCGATGCACTCCCGGACGCCTTGCACGTCGAAATTGTCGTCCCGTAGCGGAGCACAGGCCAGAAATGGCCGAGGGGCCAGAGCGGCGACCAGCTCCGTAAAGTCGAACGGCATCTTCTCCGGCTTCAGTTCGTAACGTTCGCGGATACGCGGCATGTAGCCCTTGTGGCTCCAACCGGCCAGGTTTCCGCCCATGTAACGTGGAAAGCTGTTGAAGCCGCAATTGGACACGATGCAGCGGATGCGTTCGTCGAAAACGGCCGCGAAGATGCTGTTGTGCCCGCCGAGAGAGTGGCCGATGGCCCCGATTCGCTGCGGGTCCACTTCCGGCAAGGTTTGCAGAAAGTCCACGCAGCGCATGTGGTTCCAGATACCTTTCATCGTTCCACTGACATACCCGCGCTGATAGACGTCGATCGCGTACTCTCCAAAATTGGGATAATCCGGCGCCAAGGCGACGTAGCCGCGCTCGGCAAGATGCTTGGCGATGTGCAGGTCGGGCCGACCGCCGACGCCGGCCGGCTCATCCTTGCCGACCCGTGTCGTCTGATGGGGCACCAGCACGGCAGGAACCTTCGGCTGCGTTCCGTCTTCGCGCTTGCGGGCCTGGTGTGGGATCAAGAGCCAGACGGGAAGCCGGTCGTCCTTCTCGACGGCCAACGTGAGCTTGATGCGCAAGTACGCGGGTTCGCGGACCTCTTCGAGGACCTGGGGATCGAGCGGCACCTTGCGGGACGCGTCGGGCAGCGGACCCATGACCTCCTGGGCGTTGTGAAGAATGTGGCCTCGTCGGATGGCCCATTCCTGGGGCGTGCTGATCGGCTTTTCTTGACGTTGCCCATCGATGTAAACCAGCAGCCGGGTCTTGTCGGCGTAAAACGGCGCTGCGGAAATCCCAGCGCATGTCAGCATCGTGACAAAGCAACTTGGACCCATTCTCCAGATCATAGTTCCGCCTGGCAGTGGAGTGGGAACGGCCTGCAACAGGGCTGCCCCCCTATTTTTTCAAGCCTCAGACGCCCCGGCTCTCCTGCTGGCCGGAGGATTGTCGTATCATGAGCATTGGCCAGTCGGAAAGCAAGGAGAGAACTCTTTCCATGCTCGTCGTCATGCAGGTCAACGCCACGCCGGAACAGATTCAGGCCGTCGTGGAGACGATTCGGGAAATGGGACTGACCCCGCACCCGCTGCCCGGTTCGACGCGGACGGCCATCGGCATCACAGGCAACACCGGGGCGGTGGATCCGCGTCGGCTCGAAGTGCTGCCCGGCGTTTTGGAGTGCATCCGCGTCACCAAGCCGTTCAAACTCACCGGCCGGGAAATGCATCCGGAAGATTCGGTGGTCTGCACGCCGCAGACGCGCATCGGTCCCGGCACGTTCACTCTCATCGCCGGGCCATGCTCGGTGGAAAACGAGGCGATGATTCTGAAGACTGCGGAGTATCTGGTCAGTCGCGGCGTGAAGCTCCTGCGTGCCGGGGCCTTCAAGCCGAGGACCAGTCCGTACACGTTCCAGGGTCTCGGGCTGGAAGGGTTGGCCATCCTGAAACGAGCCAGAGAAAAGACGGGCATCGGAATCGTCACCGAGCTTCTGGACACCGAAAATGCTGATGCAGTCGAGGAAGCCGCCGACATCATCCAGATCGGCACCCGCAACATGCAGAACTTCGCCTTGCTGCGACGGGTCAGCCGCTCGAAGAAGCCGGTGCTTCTCAAACGCGGCATGGCGGCGACACTGGAAGAATGGCTGCTGGCAGCCGAGTACGTCATGTCCGGCGGCAACTGGCAGGTCATCCTGTGCGAGCGCGGCGTCCGCACCTTCTCCGACCACAGCCGCAATACCCTCGATCTGTCCGTCATACCGCCGGCCAAACAATTGTCGCATCTTCCGATCCTGGTCGATCCCAGCCACGGAACCGGCAAGCAAGACTTCGTTCCGCCGATGGCCCTGGCCGCCCTGGCCGCTGGGGCCGATGGCCTGCTCATCGAAGTCCATCCACAACCCGATCGGGCCTTGTCCGATGGCGCCCAGTCGCTCGACTTCGGCCAGTTCGACAAGCTGCTGGAGACGCTGCGACGCATCGCCGAGCCGCTCGGCCGCGTCCTGGCCTGACCGGCATCAAGCTCCGGTCACGGCCGCAAGGACACGCACAGCAGTTCCTTGCGATCCCGCACATAGAGCTTGCCCTCGCTCAAAGCCGGATGTGCCCAGGTCTGACCGCAGATCTTGGCCCGGCACAGTTCCTGGTACTTCTGCGGATCCGGTTCGATTAAAACGAGGATTCCTCCTTCTTCCAGAAGCAGCAGCCGATTCCCCGCCCGAATGAGCGAGGCATGATAAGTGCCAACGTTGGGCCGCGACCACAAACTCTTGCCGGTCACGCCTTCCAGACAATGAAGGGAAGCCGACGGATTGACGATGCCTGACACAAAGACGCCGTACAGGTAATTTCCAACGGAAACCGGCGTGGCGAAGTAGCTGGTCAGTCCGTTCTTCCACAACTGCTCCTGGCCGATCTTGTCGCCGTCGTCCCGCAGCCGCAAGGCGAGACTGCCGGCGGTCACGGAAGAAACGAAGACGGCGTTGCCGATCCGCACCGGCGTGGTCGAGCTTTCGTTGAGCCGATCCACAAAATGGTACTTCCAGTGCCGCTGGCCGCTTTCCGGATCGAAAGCCACCAATCCCTGCTGCGTCAGGCAGAAACCGACACGGCGACCGGCAACACGGGTCACGATCGGCGAGGAGTAACTGGCCGGTTCGGTGCCGCTTTTCCACAGCACCCCGCCGGTGTCCTTGTCGAACGCCACAATACTCGCCTCGGGTCCGCCCACCATGACGATCAGCCGCTGACCGTCCAGCAAAGGCGACGTGGAAACGCCGAAAAACAGGTTCTTGGCCTGGAATTGCTCCAGCACACTGACCCGCCATTTCTCCGTGCCTCGACGGGCATCCCAGCAAATCAGGATGCCCGTCGGACTGATCGTGTAAACATGCTCCAGATCGGCGATCGGCGTCGAACGGGGGCCATTGCCATAGATGTTGCTAAAGGCCGGACGTTCATAGCTGCTTCGCCATATCTCCTTGCCGTCATTGGCATTGACGCAAAGGACCTCCTCCTTCTCTTCCCCGTCGGTCTTGTAATGCAGATAGACCCGATCGCTGAACACGATGGGTCCGCCGTGGCCCTCGCCGACGGGTATCCGCCACAGCACCTTGGGCGGCTCCGTCCACTTCTCCACCCGCTCCTCGGTGGAGCCGTCCCGGTTGGGACCGAGCCACTGCGGCCAGTCCGCTGCGCAACAAATCCCAAACGACATCCAAGCCAGGGCTACGGGAAGCCAGAAGATTTCCAGCAATGATCGCAACACGTTACCGCCAAACAACTTGCTACGTCCTGACATGGTGCTTTCCCTCCCATAAATACTCATCCCTTCCGATGTTGGAGAGCGGAATTTCGCGCAACATTTTTCCGCCACCCCCTGTCCCTCGTTTCCGTCGATCCCGGCGGGGTTTGTTGCCGATCTGCCCGGTCTGCTCTTGTCCGAGCATCGAGGCTCGGCCATACTTCCATCCCCCGGTTCGACGAAAGGGACTTCAACGATGCCTCTTTCCAGTCTGTCAATTGTGATCCCGACGTTCAATGGGCGTAGGCATCTGAAAACTTGTCTGCCCAGCGTTCGCCGACATGCTCCGCCGGCAACCCAGGTGATCGTCGTGGATGACGGCTCCTCGGATGGCACGCTGGATTGGCTCAGACGCGAGCATCCCTGGGTCGAACGGCTGCGGACGCCGAGCAACCTCGGCTTCTGCGGAGCGGTCAACCTCGGCCTGCGGCACGCCGTCGGCGACGTGGTCGAACTGCTGAACAATGACACGGCCGTAACCGAGGGCTGGGCCGAAGCGGCACTAGCCCATTTCGCCGACCCGACCGTCGGCAGCGTCGCTCCGCTGACTTTGCGCATGGACGAGCCGACCGTCGTGGACAGTGCCGGGCAGGCGTATCACCTCATCGGCTGGGCGCGCAACGTCGGCTACGGCTGCCGACTCGGTCCAGAGTACCTGCAATGCTGCGAAGTCTTCGGACCTTCCGGATGCAGCGGCTTTTACCGGCGCGAAGTCTTGCTTCAGCTCGGCGGTTTGTGGCCGGAGTACGGAGCGTACTTCGAGGATACCGATCTCGCCTTCCGCCTGCGTCGCGCCGGGTATCGCTGCATCTATGAGCCGAAGTCACGGGTGTTCCATAGCGGTTCAGCCACCTATGGGACGATGCCGCACCGTCTCGTCCGCCTCATCAGCCGCAATGAAGAACTCGTCTTCTGGAGCAATCTGCCGACGCCGTGGCTGATCGCAGGGCTGGTCCCGCACCTGGCTTTTCAGATGCTGCGCACGCTTCGCAAAGCCTGGTCCGGCCAACTTCGGCCGTTCTTGCAAGGTAAACTGGACGCATTCCGCCTGATGAGCCGGGTCGCCCAGCGGCGGCGGGAACTGGCCGCAGTTCGGCCTGCGCATCCCGTTTCCCTCGGCGTGCAATACGGCTTGGATGTCGTGAACCACGGCGTGACCTGGCTGTGCCATCGGCGAGCCGCCTGAATCTGCGGCTCTACACCCAGCTTAAAATGCATGCTGGATGCCGAACCAGACCTGCACGGGATCGTCGGAATTGACCACTTTGGCCACATCGAGCCGCCACATCATGCGTTCGACAAAGCTGAAGAAGGCGATGCCGAAGCGGAGTCCCAGGCCGACCGAGTGGGCGATGCCGTCCACGCTCTCGCCGCTGACGTACATCTCGCCGGCGTCGTAAAAGGCCACGGTCCAGATGTCCTTCAACCGGCCGATCCGCCAGCAGAAGTCGTAGTCGATGTCGGTCCACATCGGGACACGCCATTCGGCACTGGCGATCCAGACCATGCTGCCCTGCCGGGCCCCGCGGTCGAGGCCGCGGACGAACGACGGACCGCCCAGCCAGAACATCTGTCCGTTGTCCGGCGTGCTGATGCCGCCGTAGAGCCGAAACGCCAAGCGTGTCTGAGCCAACCAGCCGAACCACTCCGGCGGAGCGACCACGAAGGCGATCTGGCCATCCAGTCGCTGGAACGTGTCGTCGCCGCCCAGCAGCGGCACGCCGTACTCGTAGCTGCCGTACAGATGGTAGCCCGCTTCGGGGTCCCAATACGGAACGTAGTAGAACCGCTGATAGCGGATGCCGACGGCGGTGGAGTCGTCGTAGCGCTCGATGCCGTCCGTGGGGGGCAGAACGCCCCGGCGAAACTGATTGTCGAACCGTCCATACAGTTCCACGAACTCCATCTGATCGAGATACAGGGAAGGCGTGTAGTGGAGGATGTAGCGCCCGAAGACTCGGCCCCGGTCCACGCGGCGCTGGGCGGTGTCCGGCGTCAGACTGTGATCGAACTGTGCTCCCACCTGGGTCTGGGGCAGGGGCCAGTGGTCGATGAGAGCGTCGGCGCCGACCACGAGATCACGGTCGTCGAAGCGATAGGCGACGTAGGTTCCGCCTTTGAATTGCTGCGTCCGATAGGCCCCGGCGCGGAAGCCCGTGTAGCCGCGGTTGCCGAAGTACGGGCCGTTCGTGCCCAGCCACGGCCCGATGGTGATGTTCCAGCGGTCGTACATGGCGGTCAGGTCAGTTTCATTCAAGTTGGTGTAGATCGGAGTCAACCGCCGGTTGATGACCGGCTTCCAGTGGTTGTTGGCCGGTTCGCGGTCCGGCTGAATCTGGTCGGGATCGACGCTGATCTGCACCGGCTTGACGGGCAATATAGCCGTGACTCGCACCGAACCGTCGGGAAGCGTTTCGCAGGTTCCGGGCGGATCGTCAAACGTCAGCCCGACGGCCCCGGGCACGACGGGCAGCCGAAGTTCATACGGGCCGTCGTCGCGGAACTTGAAACCGAGCGTGGTCGGTTCGGTAAACTCGGCCCGTTGCCGGACCACGACCACGACCCGCCATGTGGTGCGGGCGGAATCGGTCGGTTCGACCACGACATCTTCCACGGCCCAATCGGCCATGCCGGTGCCCCACAGCCACTTGCGGAAGAACTCGTCCCAGTTCTGGCCCGTGTATGCTTCCAACTCCGCCTGGAAATCCTTGACGTGCAGAACGCGGAACTGGTATTTGCCGTACACCAGCCGCATGAAATCGCGGAAGGCCTCGCAGCCGATCCGCTCCTCGATCATGGCCAGAATCTTCGCTCCGCGGTCGTAGGTCATACTGAAGAGCGTGACCACGTTGCCGAAGCCGGGCAGCGGCTGCACCGTGGCGGTTTCCTCCCCCCGGCCCAGCGTGCCGTACAGACCGTTGAGCAGATAGGTGTCGTGGTGGATCTGCGGCAGCCACTCGAAGCCCCGCTTGTACTTCAACCACGCTGCGTTCTTGCCGAACTTGGCCTGAAGCCTCCGGGCCGTGTAGAACGCTACCACGCTCTCGTCCATGAACGTCTCGCAGTAGCCGTTCGTGCCGACCACGTTGTACCACCACTGGTGCAGCGTCTCGTGGCTGATGAGGTGTTCCAGGTACATCTCGCCGAACTCGGGAATGGCGAAGACCCGCTCGTCGATCATGATCAGGCCGGAACATTCGTTGCCGTTCCACGGGAACTGGCCCTGCACGATGTCGAACTCGTCATACGGGTAAGGGCCGAACCAGTGGTTGTAATCGGGAATGGCCTCGCAGGCGACCTGGAGCATCTTGCGGGCAGCCCATTCGTAGCGAGGAAAGGCCAGGACGCGGACGCGAGTCCGACCAGCGTATCCAACCCATTCCTGAAAGCGGTCGCTGCATACGATGGTGAAGTCCCGGGCACAGGCGGCCACGATCTCCAGTCGTTTCAGGCCGTTGCCCAGGTCGGTTTCCCGCAGGATCGTGCCGGTGCTGGCGACCCGCTGATTGATCGGCAAGGTGAAGCGGACGCTGTACACGCCGGCTTCGTTGTAGAACGGCTGGTGCCAGGCGATGAAGGGGGCCGGTTTCCAGCCGCTTTCGGCATCGTAGTAGGCCAGGATCGGGTACCAGTTGGCCAGCGACGTGACGCCGTTGTACCAGCCCCAGCGGCCCTGTTTGTTCGGCAAGCGAAGCGTGAAGGCGATTTCGACCGTGACCGACTTGCCCGGCCCGACCGGCTCCGGCAGAGTGACCACCATCGCCGTCTCGATGTCCTCCCGCCAGCCATACTCCAGAGCCTTGCCGTTGTGGCTGACGCCGTGGATGGTCAGATGCCGGCCTTCCTTGTCCAGCGACTCGGACGGCGAGGACCGCAACAGTTCGAGCGTCTTGGCGTAAACGATGAGGTCGCCTGTGGAGGGAATCTTGTAATACGGATAAACGTTGAAGACCAGCTCCTGGGTGGGACGGTCGGTCATGTTCGTCCAGGTCACCCGCTGGCGGGTGTGGACGATATGCTGGTCATGGTCGAGTTCGATATCGAGATCATAGAACGGCAGCCAGTCGGGGATCGCATCGGCACGGACTGGGGAAACGAGCAGGCAGAGTATCAGCGGGGCCGACAGTATCACCACTGCCAGATGCCGCAATCGATCCAGCTTCATGCGATCCCCTGACCTGCCGACGCGGACGGTTTGACGAACTCTCCGGCCGGCTGGGCGGCGGTCATACCGGGATCCGTGTGCGATGTCCAGACGCGATGATCCGATGGACTGCGTTACGGCCGATCAGCCGGGAGCGGCCTGGTGGCGAAGACTGGACAAGGCACCTAGCATATCGGCGGACGGGGACTGTCGGCGCTTCAGAGGCGATGGGTCAGGAGCGGAAATTGAGCGAAGCGAAACAGGGCGGGGTAGAAGCCTATCTGTCCAGGCGACGGGAGCAGATCGAGGACCGCCTCAGCATGTGGCTCGGTGCCGGGATCGGTCCGGCTGGACTGGTCGAGGCCATGCGCTACAGTCTGCTCGGTCCAGGCAAGCGTTTGCGACCGCTGCTGGTCCTGATGGCCTGCGAGGCTTGCGGAGGCCCGGTCGAAGCGGCGCTCGATGCAGCCGCGGCCCTCGAGATGGTCCATGCCTATTCGCTGGTGCATGACGACCTTCCCGCGATGGACGACGACGACCTGCGGCGCGGTCGGCCCACCTGCCACAAGCAGTTCGGCGAAGCGACGGCAATTCTCGTCGGTGACGCCCTGTTGACACTGGCCTTTCAGGCGATCTCCGAGGCGGTGCATCCTCCGGAATTAGCGGCCTGGTGCTGCCGGGAGTTGGCTCGCGCCGCGGGAGCGGCGGGCATGGTCGGCGGCCAGTTCGAGGATCTGCACTGGGAATCCCGATCGGACGCCACCTTGCCAATCCTGGAAGCCATTCACCGCAAGAAGACCGGAGCCTTGTTCCGGGCGGCGTTACGCATCGGCGGCATGATCGGCTTGGCGGTGCGCGGCCACGGAACGCCGTGGGACGACCGCCAGGAGCCGTCGCTGTTGACCGCGTTGGACCGCTTTGCCGAGCGGCTCGGCCTGGCCTTCCAGATTTCCGACGACCTGTTGGATGTCGAAAGCACCCTGGAAAAGACCGGCAAGCGCGTCGGAAAGGATGCCCGTCTGGGCAAATTGACCTACCCCGGGTTGATCGGCATCGAAGAGAGCCGCCGACTGCTGGCAAAGGTCTGTGAGGAAGCAGAACGACACCTGGAACCCTTTGGTCCCCAAGCCGATCTGTTACGGCAACTCGTCTTCCGCATCCGCGACCGCGACCGCTGACGGCCGCCAGTTTGCCGCTCTATTTCCGCAAGAGATACTGCACCAGATCGCGGAAGTCCTCCGGCGTCATGTTCTTGTCCAGACCTTCGGGCATGAGCGACTTCGGCTCGGTTTTTTCCATGTCGATTTCCGAACGCGGAATCGACTCCAGCACGCCGTTTTCGACCTTGAGCACGATGCGGTCCGGCTCCTCGCTGTGCAGCAAGCCCGTGACCAGCTTGCCGCTGGTGGTCAGGATGGTCTTGCGGTAGTAGGGCAGCCCGATGACACGATTGGGATCGAGGACGTTGACGAGGATGTAACCCAGGCTGCGTTCCGCGCCGTCGAGATCAGGACCGACCTGATGGCCGCGGCCGTCGAACTTGTGGCACTGCTGGCAGTTCTTCTCGAAGACCTTGCGACCCCGTTCGGCATCTCCCGGCTTCTCGGCGACGAAGGCCCTCATGCGGGCGATCAATTCCTCCAGTTCCGCTGGCGGAGGCGACGTGCGGACCTGGCCCCAGACCTGCTCGATCCGGCGGTTCAGATTCGCGTCGTTGAAGTCGAGCAGCGACAGAATGACGCTGGCGTGGATTTCTTCCTGGGCAATCTGCTTTTTCTCCACGGCGTCAAGCAGTTGACGGGCCCATTCCTTGCGGCTCTTCAGCGTGTTGAGCAACTCGCGCCGCACTTCCGGGGGATAGTCGGCCCAGTGATGGAGCACTTGTCTTGCCACGTCGGGCTGCTCGAACGACGCCAGCGCTCGACACGCTTCCAGGCGGACCTTGGGATCACGTTCCGAACGTACCAGCGCCAGGCAGACCGACAGGGCTTCGGGATGTTTGAGCAGAACCAGATTGCGGACAGCCTCGGAGCGCTCGGCTGGGGATCGGCTGGCATCCCTGACGGCGTCGTAGGCCCGGCGTGCCGCAGTGGCGCTGCGGAAGTTGACGCTCAGTTGTTCCCCGAGGCGACGCACCTCGGCATCGTCCATGACTGCAAGCGCGGCAGCGATCTTGTCCCACTGCGGGGGCGGTTCGACGATCCGGCCACGCAGGCCCTCCGTAAGGCCTTCCAGCGCCTTGCGGCGCACCTTCGCATCCATCACCGCACCGGCGAAGTTGACGCACAACGCCAGCACCTCCGGTTGATTGAGAACCGTCAAACGCCGCATCGTCTTGGCGATGATGTGGTCTGCCACTAATCGGTTTCCGACGGCGTTTCGGCTCAGCCAGTCGAGCTCATCTTGCAGTTGGGAAACCAGGCGGGAACGATTCTGCTCCGCCAAGGCGATCTGCCTTTCCCAAGCCAGCCAGAGCAGGTAGGGGATCATTGGATCGTCAGCATCCTCGGCATGGGCAAGCAGAGGCCGAAGCAGAGGCCGGGTGTCCGTCCTTTGCCCGAGCCGAATCGCCGCGCTGGCCAGTTCCCGCCGCACCTGGGGACTTCCTTCCCCGGAAGCGATTCCGGCGAGAAGCCGGACCACGAGCTGGTCGGCTCCGTGGGTTTCGCTGACGAAGCGGACTCGCCACATGCGGCCGGCTTCGGTGTCGTCGGCGTAGCCGTCCAACAGTTTCTCGACGGCTGGCATGAGTTGGGCGGATCGGGAAAGGGCGTCCCAGAGGAGCCAGCGGGCCGTCAGCGGAGTCGGGCCATTCACCGGGCTACTGCCTTGTGCCGCTTGCGGAACGGAGCGTTCCCGCAGCAGCCGGGCGGCTGTCCGACTCAGATACGGATTGGAAGCGGACAGCAGATCCCGCAGCCCGGCGTCGTTTCGCTGGGACAGGTCCTCCGCCTTGGTCGGCCTGGTTCCGCTGCGCTGGATGCGATAGACCCGACCGCGTTCCTTGTCCCACGAATCGGGTTTCGCTTGGTGGCAAGGATTCTGGTCATGCCAGTCGATCACGAAGATGTCCCCGTTCGGTCCCCAGCGGAGATTAATCGGTCGGAAGTTCTTGTCGCCGCTGACGAGGAAATCGTCGGCGTGAGAGGCGACAAACGACGAGCCATTGCGGCGCAGCACATCTCTTTTGATCGAGCAGCCGTGGATGCTGCCCATGATGACCGAGCCGCGATAGGCTTCGGGAACGTGCTCGCCTTCGAGGACCAGCAGCCCGGCGTGTGCCCAGCCGCTTTCCCGATGGTGCGTGTGATCGCAAATCTCCTTCATGTAGCTGAACACATACGGGTTGTAGCTTGAACCCGCCTGACGGATGTAGATGCCCCCGGGGACGATGTGGAACAGATGGGGAATGACGCAGCAGACCAGGAAGCAGTTGCCGTCGGCGTCGAAATCCATGCCCCAGGGATTGCTGGTGCCCTCGGCGAAGACCTCGAAGCGGCGGGTCTGGACATCGTAGCGCCACACGGCGGCGTTCATCCGCACCGGCGGGCCGTTGCCGCTCTCGGCCGTGACATCCGATTGCGTGAAGACGCCGTGCAGACCGTACAAGCGTCCGTCCGGCCCCCATTGGAACGTGTTGAGCATCTCATGGGTGTCCTGGCTGCCGAAGCCTTTGAGGAGAATCTCGAAGCGGCCAGGTTTGTCATTGTTGTTTTCGATGAACCACAGGTACGGCGGCGCGCCGACGAAGACGCCGCCGTGGCCGACCTCGATCCCGCTGGCCAGGTCGAAGGCTCCCAGCCCCTTTGCAGCCCGTTCCTTCGGGACCGGAAAATCCTTGCCCTCAGCGAAGACGGTGCGTTTGTCGGCGCGGCCGTCGCCGTTGGTGTCTTCCAGGATAATGATGCGGTCGCGCGGGGCCTTGCCCGGCGGAGTGCGGAGGGGATATTCGTAGCATTCCAGGACCCAGACCCGGCCCTTTTCGTCAATGGTAAAGGCAATCGGATTGATGACGTCCGGCTCGGCGGCGAAGACGCTGATTTCGTAGCCTCCAGCGACCTTCATCCGTTTGACGCTTTCCTCCGCGGACAGGTACGGCTGATTCGACGGTTTCGTGTTGTCGAAGCCGAACTCCCTCTGAGCCGCCAGGCGTGGCAGCGGCCCCCAGAGCACGACCAGAATGCCGACAAAAACGCAGGAGCCAAAGCAAGTCTTGTTCATCTCGGTTTCCCTGTTCGAGGTGCGCGAGGTCGGGCCGGGCCAGTCACATGCCCAGCATGTCGAAGGCTTCCTTGTACGGCTGGGCGATCTGCATGACCAGGCTGAAGATGAAGTAGATCAACACGGCGGCGACGAGGAACCAGACCAGACCGGTCGCCGCCCAGGCCAGCATCTTCAGGGCCGTCGTGCCCTTTTCGTGATATTGCTGCGCGAGGCGGTTGAACACCTCAGGTTCGGTACCGCTCTCCTCGGCATTCTCGACGGCGGCGAGATAGTCTTCAGGAAATAGCGCGGATTCCCGGAGGGACCAGGCCAGTGTCTGCCCCTCGCGGAGGAGATTGGCGACCTTCTTGCTTTCCGCATCGAAGGCCCCGTTGCCGGTGGCGTAGAGGCTCAACCGGGCGGCTTCCGGCGTGGGCACGCCCGCTTCGAGCGTCAACGCCATGCCCATCGAGAAGCGGCCGATGGCCAGCGTTCTCATGCAGCCGCCGATGACCGGCACCTGGATCAGAAATCGGTCGATGGCCCCGCTGCGGAACACTTCCTTCGCCACCCAGTAGCCGCCCAGGATGCCGCCGACGAACAACGCCCAGCCAAACAGCCACAGAATCGCATGGACTTCGCCGCACAGGCCGAAAACCGTAATGACCGGCTTACCGTCGAGGCCCCTGGGCATCATGCCCATGATCCAGATCAATGCCGCGAGCACCACGACGGCCAGAACGAACTGGATGACCGGCCAGGCGATCATGGCCAGGAACTTCCGCCACAGTTGGACCTGAAGCTCGAAGGAATCTTCCAGTTCCCGCAGGACTTCGGGCAGCTTGCCGGTTTCCTCGGCCACGGCGCTGATGGTCAGGAACAGCGGCGGAAAGTGGTCTTTTTCCTCCTTCAGTGCGTCGCGGAGACTGTCGCCTTCGGCGAGGCGGTCGGCGATGCGCTGGGCGACTGGCCGGACGGCCAGCGGGCCTTTCCTGGCCTGCATCTTCATCGCCTGAGCCAGCGTCAAGCCGGCTTCCAACTGGTGCCGCAAGGCCCGGCAAAAAGGGATCAGCGTGACCAGCGATAGCCGTGAGGAGAACATGGCACCTGCTCAAAGAGGGCACAAAACCACGTCTGCGATGATAACCGAACGGAAAAGGTCATGCAAAGCGTGGACCCGTCTTCACTTGGTTTGCCAAACAAATACTTGGAGGCGGCTTGCCTGGGTGCTACACTTGACACAACGCGCAAATCCCGTCCGGACAAGGAGAGCTCCATGCCCTCATCATCTGCTCGCCGCCAGCTTCGTCCCCTTTTAGAAACGTTGGAAGACCGCTGTCTGCTCACCGGCACCATTGTCTTCGACAGTGCGACAGGCTTCTTGACCATCACGGGAACCGACCAGGGGAACCGAGCTTACGTCCGGCTCGTCGATGGCCAGTTACGGGCCACGCTGACAAATCGGGCCGACGACACGGTGCTGGCAGAGCGAGACGTTCGACCGACTCTAGTCCGCCGGATCGTGTTCGAAGGCGGGGACGGAGACGACCTATTCATTAACGACACGGCCATCCGCTGCCTGGCCAACGGCGGCCCTGGCAACGACTACCTCGAAGGCGGCGATGGGAATGACAAGCTGCTTGGCGGGCCGGGCAATGACATCCTCATCGGCTTCAAGGGGAAGGACAAACTCTTCGGTGAAGCTGGCGAAGATCTGCTCTTCGGCATGCAGGGGAAAGACCAACTGGACGGCGGAGCGGACAACGACTCTCTGCACGGCGGCAAGGACATCGACACACTGACCGACACGCTCGGGACTAACCTGCTCGATCAGTTTACCGACGGCGATTTGCGAAGCATCTACGCACCGTTCGGCAGTGCAAAACTGGCTGCCTATTTGGCGACGGACGGGAGCAATAACCTGTCCGAACTGGAACGGCGGGTGTTTGAGCTCATCAACCAGGAGCGGACCAGTCGCGGGCTTGCGGCCCTGACGCTGAACCCGAAATTGATCTCGGCGGCCCAGCACCACGCCACCAACATGGCCCAGTTCAATCGGCTCTCCCATTCGATCCCCGAGGCCGATCTGCCCAATCTCATCGACCGCATCAATCATTACCGGTACAACTACCGCTCCGCCGGTGAGACAATCGCCTTTGGCTATCCCAGTGCCCGTGAGGTGGTGAACGCCTGGATGAACTCCTCGGGCCATCGCGACATCATCTTGAGCACGAGCTACACGCAAATCGGCGTCGGCGTGCGCTACAATCGTCAGGACAGGCCGTACTACTGCCTGGTGTTCGGCCAGCCCTTGTGACGTCGTGCCGACGGCATCAAGCTGATGGGGTTTCCGATTACGATCATCGTCCGTCATCCGAACGAGAAGCCAGCCAAATGCTCGGTCTGGCCGCTGCGGTATCGTCCTGACCTGTTATTCCTCGAATACCCGCCGAAGGAGATGCCGGACCTCAGCGGCTACGTGCGGCTCGATCCGTCCGGTCCGCCGTTGACGAAAGAGGATGCGGACAAGGGATTGCTCCTGCTGGACGGCAGCTGGCGATGGGCGGAGGTCATGACTCGACGTTTCAGCCAGGTTCCGCCGCGATCGCTGGTCGGCATCCGGACGGCCTACCCCCGCGCCTCCAAGACTTATCCCGACCCAGAAGGGGGATTGGCCACGGTCGAAGCCCTGTACGCGGCCTTGCGGATTCTCGGACGGCCGACTGAGGGTCTGCTCGACCACTACCGCTGGCGGGCGGAGTTCCTGCGGCTCAACGGCTTCGAGGAGCGGCCCGAATGAGGGCAGCGCTCAGGGCAGCTCGACTTCGCGGATGACGGCTTCTTCGTTGCAGACAGGGAACGACGGGCAGCGGACGCATTCGCCCCAGATGAAACGCGGCAGCTTTTCCTTGGCGATCCGGCGGTAGCCGAGCTTCTCGAAGAAAGCGGGGGAAGTAGTCAGGGCGAACAGGTTTTTGACCCGAACCCGCTGCATGTCCTCATAACAAGCCTGGCAGAGAGCCGCCCCGATGCCCCGGCCGTGGAAGGCGTCGGCAACCGCCAGGCCCTTCAGTTCGGCGAGGTCGGACCAGAAGATGTGCGTGGAGGCACAGCCGACCACTTGGCCGTCCCACTCGCAGACGACATAGGAACGCAGCGTGGCGTACAACTCATCCAGCGGACGCAGAACCATCTTGCCGCGCTCAGCGTGGGTCTTGATGAGGCCGTGGATGGCGTGGACGTCGGCGGTGGTGGCGGGGCGGATGAGCAATGCATCACTCCAGAAACTGCGAACCGCCTGCGACTGGCTGGGGAAGGCTTTGGTCCTCCGCTCGCCAGCAGCAGGCGGTTTCCTGTCAGGCTCGCATACATTCAGAAGGAATGGTCATCCCAGTTTGAAGCGTCCGGCGGCTGTTGCGGCGGCTTGCGAGTCAGACGATAGGCAGCCGTGCCGAAGGTGATCAGGATGCCGGCCGGGACCGCCAGCATGAACAACACGCTGTACGAGTAGGCATAGGCGGGATTCCAGCCGAGCGTCTCCGGGTCGGCCTGGCTCTCTTCGTTCTGCGAGGCCAAGGCTTCCTTGCAGCCGGGACACGCTTCCGCCGAGGGCGGCCGACTCAGCATCCAGCCCGTCAGTAGAACCGCAGAGCATACGAGCGCCCAAAGTGGTTTCATACCGACAGCTTACTCCAGAGGCTTCGACTCGCCAAGGGGAAGGACCTTGCAGGACGCTCGCTCACGGCTCCTCGATGACCGGCGGATCGAGGCGAGCCGGCGGCGGCAGCACTGGCAAGGGTTGCTCCGCTTCCGGCGCGGGGATCGCCGATGGCATGGCAGGAACGATCGCTCTGGCACGTTCCCGTTGTAAACTGGCTCGTTCCAGCAGGTTTTCCGCTGGAATCACCAAGGCCGGTTGAAGCTGATAGGTGAACACGCGACGGTCGTGGATGTGCCACGGAATCAGGTTTTCACTGACGAAATCGAGCGGCCACCATTGATACCACGGCGCCGGTACGGACTGGCGAATCAGGGCCGGTTCATAACCGTCCCGCAACAGCGTGATTTCATAATCACCGTAATAGGTGAACATTTTGCTCGGCACGTCAACGGGAGCGGCTCCGATCTCCTTGCCGTTGACGATGACGGCGGCCCCGGGCGGATCGGTGACGATGGTCATGCGCCGCTCCACGCAGCCGACCACGACGAGCATCGACAACAGGATCGTCAGTCGCAATCGCCGCATCACGCCTCGGCTTCGCCTCCTCCGCGGAAAGGTCAGCCGCATATCGCAGTCGGCCTCCCCCCGTCAAGAGCAAGCGGGTCTGCTGACCCCATGTTCGACTTCACGGTGAGCGGACAGCGTAAGCTGCCCGGTTTCGGAGAAGCAAATCCAGGAAAACTTGGGAACGCTCAGAGCATAGGCAGTCGCCTGATGGCTCGCTCTGGACGACAACGGGGTATCCGGCTTATACTTCCGTGCCTTCCGCGAATCGGCCTCGGCTTCCCGGATCGGAGGGCGTTGGGAGGAAACCGTCATGATGCGAATCCTTTCGGTGTTGGTCGCGGCCTTGGGTCTGGTTTCCGTCTCCCTGGCCCAGAACTCCGAGGCCAAAAGCGAGCTGGTGTCGGTCCAGGCTGTTTTGAAGAGCCGCCAGCCCGGGGCCGACGGCAAGGAAACGCTCAGCATCGAAATCATCATGCAGATCGAGAACGGCTGGCATGTTTACGCCAACCCGGCCGGAGATGAGATCTTCGTCCCCACGGTCGTGACCGTCAGCGGCCTGGCCAAGGAGGACGTCACTATTGCCTATCCGAAAGGCAAGGTGCATCGGGACGACACGATCAACGTCGTCGCCCATCACTATGAGGGCAAGACGGTCATTCCCGTGACCGTGCGGCGGCCCTTGGCCGATGGCAAGCCGGACCTGCGGCCCCTGGAGATGTCGGTACGTTACCAGGCGTGCAGCGACGCCCGATGTCTGCCACCCAAGACCGTCAAACTGACGGTGGCCACGGCCAAGTGATTTCCTACTTCACGCCTGCTGACGGGCATACTTCTTCCGCTCCGACTCCTTGAGATGAATCTTGCGGAGGCGGACCGATTTGGGAGTGATCTCCACCAATTCATCGTCCTCGATGTATTCGAGGGCCAGTTCCAGCGACATCCGCCGCGGGGCCTTGATCGGCACCGTCTTTTCCGCCGTGGACGCGCGGATGTTGGTCAGCTTCTTTTCCCGGCAGATATTGACGGGCAGGTCGTTGTCCCGGCAATGTTCCCCGACGATCTGGCCTTCGTACACCTGCTCTCCCGGAGCGACGAACAACACGCCGCGTTCTTGGAGGTTTTCGATGGCGTAGGCGGTGGCCATGCCGGTTTCCGTCGAAATCATCACCCCGTTGGTCCGCTCAGCGACGGTGCCGCGGAACGGTTGGTAGTCGTAGAAGGTGTGGTGCATGATCGCCAGGCCGCTGGTGGCGGTCATGAGCCGGGTCCGCAGACCGATCAGGCCCCGTGCCGGGATGGTGAATTCCAGGTGGGTCATCTCGTCGCGGCACTCCATCTTGACGCACTCGGCCTTGCGGCTGCCGACGACTTCCATCACGGCCCCGACCGAATGAGAAGGCACGTCGATGACCAGATATTCGACCGGCTCCATCTTTTGCCCGTCGATCTCGCGGAGGATGACCCGGGGCTTGCCGACGGACAGCTCGTACCCCTCTCGCCGCATATTCTCCAGGAGGATGCCGAGGTGGAGCAGGCCCCGGCCCGACACGTTGAACTCGTCCGACTTGCCCTCGACCGGCGCTACCCGCAAGGCGACGTTGCGTTCCAACTCCTTGAACAGCCGTTCCCGCAATTGTCGGCCGGTGACGTAGGTGCCTTCCTGACCGGAGAAGGGCGAATCGTTGATGCGGAAGAGCATGGTCAGCGTCGGCTCATCGACGCGGATGGGCGGCAAGGCGACCGGCTGCTCGGGATGGGCGATGGTGTCGCCGATTTCGACGGCATCCAATCCCACCACGGCGCCGATGTCCCCGGCCAGGACTTCGTCGGTTTCCTTGCGGCCAAGGCGGTCGAACTCGAAGAGTTGGCGGACGACGCCTTCGGTGCGTTTGTCGTTGCGGCCGAGGATCATGACCCGCTGGCCCTTGCGGATGCGGCCGGCGAAGACCCGGCCGACGGCGATGCGGCCTACGTATTCGCTGTGGTCCAGGTTGGTCACGAGCATCTGGAGCGGAGCGTCGAGGTCCACGTCGGGAACGGGGACGTGCCGCAGAATCGTCTCGAACAGCGGACGCAGATCGGTCGAGGGATCGTGTAATTCCCGCTTGGCGATGCCGTTGCGGCCCGAGGCGTAGATGATGGGAAAATCCAGCGTCTCATCATCGGCCCCGAGTTCGACGAAGAGATCGAAGACCTCGTTGAGGACGTCCAGGGGGCGGGCGTCCGAACGGTCGATCTTGTTGATGACGACGATGGGCCGCAGTTTGCATTCGAACGCCTTGCGGAGGACGAACCGCGTCTGGGGCAGCGGTCCCTCGGCGGCATCGACCAGGAGCAAGGCCCCGTCGGCCATCTTCAGCACGCGCTCGACTTCGCCCCCGAAATCGGCGTGGCCGGGGGTGTCGATGATGTTGATCTTCACGCCGTCGAGCTGGAGGGCGATGTTCTTGGCCAGGATGGTGATGCCGCGTTCGCGTTCGAGGTCGTTGGAGTCGAGAATCAGGCCATGCTGTCCGCCCATGAGCCGATCCAATTCCTCCATGCGGAACAGACCGGACTGGCGCAGCATCATGTCCACGAGCGTCGTTTTGCCGTGGTCCACATGGGCGATGATGGCAACATTTCTCAGCTCATTCCGTTTCATGCAGCGATGCGTCCTGGCAGAGTGCGAAGAGTCGGAAAACCCGCCGCCGTTCCCCGGGCGGCAGGGGAATTATATGGTTGGTCTGCGTCCGGCGCTGAGGGGCGGGTTTGTTGGCAAGAACTGCTCGCAGGCATCTTGACGCTTTCGGCAGGCGTCCGTATTGTTGAACATTCGCCCGAAAAGTGCGGAGTTGGTGCATGAGGTGGGGAAGTGGCGGCCAGTAGCGAACGCATCCGCATCCGGATGGAAGCCTATGACCATTCCATCCTCGATGCGTCGGCAAAGGAAATCGTGGACACGGCCCGGCGGACCGACGCCATCGTTCACGGCCCCATTCCGCTGCCGACGCGGATCGAGCGCTACACCGTCCTGCGCAGTCCGCACATCGACAAGAAGTCCCGGGAGCAGTTCGAGATCCGCACCCACAAACGGTTGATCGACATCGTCCAGCCGACCAGCAGGACCATCGAAGCCCTCAACAAGCTGTCGCTGCCGGCTGGGGTGGAAATCAAGATCAAAGCAGGCGGAATGTGAGCGCTTCCCAGGGCAAGGCAGCCGACGGTCAGGCAGGACCGGGCACGACCGAGGAGAGCATCTGGGGCTGCCGCCGATCCTTGTGCAGGATCGCTCCGGAAGCCCGCACGATCAGACGCCAGGGACTGAATGCCTCCGGATCGGCCTCGCGGTTGGTCGGGGCCTGTTCGTGGTTTTTGCTTCAGTCGTCCGGGTGTCGCTGGACCGACCGGCCCCGGCAAGGACTGAAGGAGCGGTGCGATGATCACGTTGAACGTGTACAACAAGCAGGGCGACGCGGTCGGCATGGTCGAGGTCGATCCTGAAGACTTCGGCGGCGAGATCAATCGGCAGTTGTTGCACGACGTGGTGTTGATGCACCTGGCCAATCGGCGGCGGGGCACGCATTCGACGCTGCGACGTGGCGAGGTGGCCGGCAGTACCCGCAAGCTGTATCGGCAGAAGGGTACTGGCCGCGCTCGGGTCGGCAGCCGGCGCACCAACAAGCGACGCGGCGGCGGTACGGCCAAAGGGCCGAAGCCTCGGGATTACGAGTTCCACCTGCCCAAGAAGGCCGTCCGGGCCGCCACCCGCATGGCGATCCTGAGCAAGTTTCAGGACAACGAGGCGGTCATCGTCGAGGAGCTCAATCTTTCGGCCGCCAAGACCAAGGAAATGGCAGGCATCCTCAAGAACCTGAAACTGGCGGGAACGACCTGCCTGATCGGCACAGCGGGGTTGGATGCCACGGTGTACAAGGCCGCCCGCAACATCGACGGCGTGGAGGTGCTGCCGGCCTCGGATTTCAATACCTATATCGTCCTCCGACAAAGGCGGCTCTTGCTGACCAAGGCTGCCCTGGAGGAGTTGAAAGCACGGGCCAAGGCGGCCAACGAAGAAGCGGTCGCAGCCACGGTTTGACCGGTATCGGGGCGAGCAGGGGGCGATGACGGCAGGATCCGAGGTGTCCTGCCGGGGAACCGGGAAAGGGATGACAATCATGGTCGGGGGCGGCAGACAAGGGCAGACGAAGGGACCGCAACTGGAGCCGCACCAGATCATCTTGCGGCCCCTGGTGACGGAAAAAGGCACGCACCAATCGACGCGGCACAACACCTACCCGTTCGAGGTGAATCTGCTGGCGACCAAGGAGCAGATCAAGGCCGCAGTCGAAGAGTTGTTCAACGTCCGGGTGGCCAAGGTGCGGACGCAGACGCGGGTGGGCAAGCGGAAACGGTATCGCAACCGCCTGGGCCGGCTCTCCAACTGGAAGAAGGCCCTGGTGACGTTGCACGAGGAAGACAGGCTCGAATTCTTCTAAGCGGGCAGGGAGCGAACGATGGGTATTCGTCGTTACGAGCCGGTGACGCCGGGACGGCGGCATGGCAGCGTCAGCGATTTTGCCGACCTGACGCACGGCAAGAAGAACCTGCCCGAAAAATCGCTGCTGGTTCCGTACAAACGCACAGGCGGGCGGAACAATCAGGGTTTCACGACAGCCCGGTTTCGCGGCGGCGGACACAAACGCCGCTACCGCCTCATCGACTTCAAGCGGAACAAGGACGACATGTGGGCCTCGGTGTTGTCCATCGAATACGATCCGAACCGGACGACACGGATTGCCCTGGTTGAATATACTGACGGTGAGCGCTGCTATATCCTTGCGCCGGAAGGTCTGAAGGCCGGCGACAAGGTCATGAGCGGCGAACAGGCGGAGCCGCGGGTCGGGAACTGCCTGCCTTTGCGCCGCATCCCGCTGGGGATGACCATCCACAATATCGAGATGCAGCCAGGTCACGGCGGGCAGTTGTGCCGCAGCGCCGGAACCAAGGCGACCTTGACCGCCCGGGAAGGACGCTGGGCTCAGATCACGTTGCCCAGCGGCGAAGTCCGGCGGATCAACTCGGAGTGCCGAGCCACCATCGGCACGCTGAGCAACGCGGACCACATGAACATCTCGCTGGGGAAGGCGGGGCGGAAGCGGTGGCTGGGACGCCGGCCGCACAACCGCGGCACCTCGATGAACCCCGTCGCTCACCCGATGGGCGGCGGCGAAGGCCGGACCAAGGGCGGACGCCACAAGGGACCGTGCTCCCCCACCGGCGTGCTGTCCAAGGGCGGAAAGACGAGGAAGAAGCGGAAGCCGTCCACGGCGGCGATCATCCGACGGCGTCCGCCGGGACCGCACTATGCCCAGCAGTGAGGCTCGGTTTTTGCGGACTGCGGGAGAAAGCCACGCATGAGCCGGTCGTTGAAGAAAGGCCCCTACGTCGATCCGCGCCTCCTGGCCAAGGTGGAGAAGCTCGGCGGCCGCAAGGAGCCGATCAAGACCTGGTCGCGGGATTGCACCATCGTGCCCGAGTTTGTCGGACACACGTTCCTGGTGCATAACGGCAAGCAGCATATGAAAGTCTTCGTGACGGAAGACATGGTGGGTCATAAACTGGGAGAATTCGCTCCCACGCGGATCTTCAAGGGCCACAGCGGCGGCAAGAAAGCAGCGGGAGGCAAATAAGCGGTCGCGGAATCCCGACCGAAGCGGACAACCGATCCCGGGGTGGAGCAGTGGTAGCTCGCCAGGCTCATAACCTGGAGGTCGCAGGTTCAAATCCTGCCCCCGGAACTTTGCAACGGTCGTGGCAGGCTCCCTCGCGGAGTGGGCCACGACCGGCGTTGTTAGGAGCGGATCATGCGGTACGCGGCTCATCACTACTTTGCAGACATGGGTGCCCGGAAGATCCGTCCGTTCGCCCAGCTCATCCGCGGCAAGCGGGCGGATGAGGCTCTCGAAGCGTTGCGCTACTTTGCCAATCGCGGCGCCCGGCTTCTGGAGAATGTGGTCAAAAGTGCGATGGGCAACGCCGAGGACCGGGGAGCGCGCCGCGTCGAGGAGTTGATGATCGTCGAAGCCCGGGTGGACGAAGGACCGTTCCTGAAACGGATCATGCCCCGCGCCCGTGGCATTGCGTACCCGATCAAGCGGCGGCTGTCGCACATCCATGTGACGCTGGCCGACGAGGAGGAATAGGTAGGACGCCACGCCAGACGGGGACGGCTCAGAAAAGCCACGACGGCTGAAGCAGAAAACGAGGTTCGCATGGGACAGAAAGTTCGGCCGACCGGCTTCCGCGTCGGCATCATGGAACCATGGCGGAGCCGCTGGTACAGCGACAAAGGGGAATTCGCCAATCTTCTGGTCGAGGACCAGAAAATCCGCGAGTTCGTCCGGAAATTCACCAGTCGCGGTGCCGGCAAGGGGGAAATGTCCAAGGCCGGGATTGCCCGCATCGACATCGAGCGGACCCGGGAGGAAGTCAAGGTAATCCTCTTTGCCGCCCGGCCTGGAGTGGTCATCGGACGGGACGGCAAGACCGCCGAAGAACTCACCCATGCGCTGGAAAAGCTGACCGGACGCAAGATCAACCTCAAGATCAACGAACTGTCCCGGCCGGAGTTGAATGCACAGTTCGTGGCCGAGGAAATTGCCGAACAGCTTTCCAAACGGGCCAGCTTCCGCCGCACCATGAAGAAGGCCATTGACCAGACGATGGAGGCGGGGGCGGAGGGGATCCGGGTGCAGCTCTCGGGACGCCTGGGCGGAGCGGAGATGGCCCGGCAGGAGACCGCCAGCGCTGGCCGCATTCCTTTGCAGACGTTGCGAGCCATCATCGACTATGGGTTTGCCGAGGCGAAGACCGCCCAGGGCCACATCGGCATCAAGGTGTGGATCAATCAGGGCGACTATTTGAGCAAGGAGTCCGAAGATGCCGCTCATGCCAAAGCGCGTAAAGTACCGAAAAAGCCAGCGGGGGCGGGTGCGCGGGCTGGCTCACCGGGGTAACACGGTGGCCTTCGGCGAATACGGACTCCAGAGCCTCGAAGCGGGCTGGCTCAGCGCGGAGTGCATCGAGGCGGGACGTATCGCCGCCACCCACTTTGTCCGCGGCGAAGGACGCTTGTACATCCGCGTCTTTCCGCATAAGTCGGTGACCGCTATTCCCGCTGAAACCCGCATGGGGAAGGGCAAGGGCGAGCCGGAGTACTGGGCCGCGGTCATTCGTCCCGGCCAGATTCTCTACGAAGTCGCCGGGCTGCCGGAAAACGCCGCTCGGGAATGCCTGGCACGGGTCGCCTACAAGATGCCGTTCAAGTGCCGGTTCGTGGCCCGACGGCCCAGCGTGGGAGGGTGATCGGAGATGGCCACCAAGCCGCTCAAGCCTGCGGAACTGCGTCAGATGTCGCCGGAGCAGCTTGCCTTGACGCTCAAGGATACGGTCAAGCAACTGTTCACGCTCCGCGTCCAGGCCACCACTGAACGGGTCGAAACGCCCAGCGAAATGCGGAAGCTCCGCCGTGACATCGCCCGGATCAAAACCATCATGCGGGAACGCGAACTCCAACGGGAACGTCAGTCAGCCAAGGCCTAGGCCAGAGCACCAGCGATGTCGAACGCATCTGCCAACACGGGACAGCCGACGCGCGGCAAACGCAAGACCGTCGTCGGCATCGTTACCAGCGACAAGATGAACAAGACCCGGCGCGTCGAGATTCCGCGGCTGGTGCGGCATCCGCGCTACAACAAGTACATCAAGCGGCGGACGGTGTGCTACATGCACGACGAGAACAACGAGTCCCGTCGCGGCGACACCGTGGAATTGATGGAAACCCGGCCGCTGTCGAAGCGCAAGCACTGGCGGCTGGTGCGTATCGTCGCCCGGGCCAAGGTCGCCGAAGCGGCTGAGGAGGCCGCCGCGACGCCGACCGAGAGCGGCGCTTGAAAGCGATTCCCGGCGGGTGAACCGGCGGGGGCCGACGAACGGGATGTGGAAGGCCGCAGCAGAAAACTTTGACGGAAAGCGGGTCCAGTCATGATCCAAATGACGACGTATCTGGATGTGGCCGACAACACCGGGGCCAAGGAGTGCATGTGCATCAAGGTCCTGGGGGGAAGCCGACGTCGCTATGCCGGTCTGGGCGACGTCATCATCGCCAGCGTGAAGAAGGCCATGCCCGGCGGCGAAGTCAAACAGGGCGACATCGTCCGCGGCGTCATCGTCCGCTGCAAGCAGCCGACCCGGCGTGACGACGGCAGCTACGTCCGCTTCGATCGCAACGCGATGGTGTTGATCGACAACGAGATGAACCCGCGCGGCACCCGCATCTTCGGGGCGGTGGCCCGCGAACTGCGTGACAAGAAGTTCCTGAAGATCATCAGCCTGGCGGCTGAGGTGGTTTGAAACCATGAACATTCGGAAGGACGATGAAGTGGTGGTGATCGCCGGCGACGACGCCAGCGACCCGAAACAGCCGGTTCCCCGCCGCGTCCTTCGGGTCATCCCGAAGAAGAACAAGATCGTGGTCGAAGGCGTCAACCGGGTGTACAAGCACCTCAAGCCGAGCCGTCGCAATCCCCAGGGCGGCCGGCTGTCCAAGGAGATGCCGATCGACGTCTCCAACGTGCTTTTGTACTGCCCGACCTGCAAACGCGGGGTCCGGGTCGGACACCGTTATCAGAACGACGGAACCAAGGAACGCTATTGCAAGAAGTGCGGGGCGGGGTTGGGAACCTTGGGCAAGCCCCGTCGGGCCTACGCCAGGAAAGCCTGACGGCGTCGGCCGGACGGCGCTGGAACCGGGACGAGCAGATTGAAGGAGAAGGTGACGCATGGCTCGGCTCATGGACCGCTACTACAAGGAGATCGTGCCGGAGCTAGCCAAGCGGCTCGGACGCAGCAACAAGCTCAGTCTGCCACGCTTGGAAAAGATCGTGGTCAACATGGGCGTCGGCAAGGCCCTGCTGGACAAGGCCAAGATGGAGCAGGCGGCGGCCATGCTGGCTCAGATCACGGGACAGAAACCGCTCGTCACCAAGGCCAAGAAGGCGGTCAGCGGTTTCCGTCTTCGCAAGGGCAACGAGATCGGCTGCAAGGTGACGTTGCGGGGACGGCGGATGTATGAGTTCCTGGATCGGCTCATCTCCATCGCTCTGCCCCGAATCCGCGACTTCCGCGGGGTCAATCCGCGGAGCTTCGACGGGCATGGCAATTACAATCTGGGACTGGCCGAGCAAATGGTCTTTCCCGAAATCGATCCGGACAAGGTCACGTTTACCCAGGGAATGGACATCGCCTTCGTCATCCGCAACAAGAAGGGCAGTGATGAAGAATCGCGGGAGCTGCTGCGGATGTTCGGCATGCCTTTCCGGGAAAGTTGAGAGGCACAAGGAACCTTCCGAGGCATAACGGCGGCGAGAGCATATGTCCACGACTGCGAAGTTGGCCCGATTCGAGAAGGAACTGAAGCTGCTGGAGCAGGTCCGGCAGGGGCAGAAGAAGCTGCGCCCGCGGGATCGGATCCGTATCCGGCTGCGGTGCCGCCTGTGCGGAAGGCCGCGCGGCAACTATCGGAAGTTCGGCATCTGCCGCATCTGTTTCCGGACCATGGCCAGCCAGGGCTTGATTCCCGGCGTGCGCAAGGCCAGCTGGTGAGGCGAGGAGGGACGACGACTGCCATGATGACCGACACCCTGGCCGACATGCTGACCCGCATCCGCAACGCCAGCCGCATCGAGTCGCCGCTGGTGGACATGCCCGCCTCCCGCCTCAAGATCGGCGTGGCCGAGGTCTTGAAACAGGAAGGTTTCATCCTCGAATACCAAGTCGGCACGATGACGCGGGACGAGATCGGGCAGCGGATTTTTCAGCCCGCGGAAGGCAACCGTCTGGAAGGCCTCAAAAAGCCCGTGCTGCGAATTTACCTGAAGTACGGTCCCCAAGGCGAACGGGTCATCCAGCACATGGAGCGGATCAGCAAACCTGGTTGTCGCATTTATCGCGGCTACAAGGACCTGGAGCCGGTGCTCGACGGCCTGGGGATCGCCGTCCTGAGCACCAACAAGGGGGTGGTCAGCGATCGCCAGGCCCGCCGCCAGAAGCTGGGCGGGGAACTGCTGTGCCGGGTGTGGTGAGCCGAAGAG
Source organism: uncultured Planctomycetota bacterium (assembly GCA_937944855.1). GTDB lineage: Bacteria > Planctomycetota > Planctomycetia > Gemmatales > HRBIN36 > JANWWR01. The sequence goes on along the minus strand of CALFAY010000004.1, from coordinate 16,081 downwards.
AATGAGGTGGATCGATGTCCCGTATCGGTAAGCAGCCCGTGAGCGTGCCCGGCAACGTGAAGGTGCAACTGGTCAACGGCACCATCAAGGTCGAGGGGCCGCGGGGCAAACTCGAATTCGCTTATCATCCCAACATGCGGGTGAAGTACGACGAGGGCAAGCGGGTCATCACGGTGGAACGGCCCAATAATGAGCGGCTCAACCGCGCCTTGCACGGGCTGACCCGCAGCCTCATCAACAACATGGTGCTGGGCGTCGTCAACGGATACGAGAAACGCCTCAAGATCGAAGGGATCGGTTATCAGGCGAAATACGAAAAAGGCAGCATCGTGCTGACCGTGGGTTTCACCAATCCGGTCACGGTCAAGCCTCCCGAGGGGATTCTCCTCGAGGTTCCAGACCCCAACACCATCATCATCAAGGGGGTGGACAAGCAGAAAGTCGGGCAGTTCGCCGCCGAGGTGCGGCGTGTCCGTCCCCCGGAACCCTACAAGGGCAAAGGCATCCGCTACGAAGGCGAAGTCGTCCGCATGAAGGAAGGCAAGAAGTTCGCCAGCGGCGGCTGAGTCTGAGTGGCCAGCGGGCGGCAGAATCCGCTCCAGAGCGAACGGGCAGCTGCATCTGCCCCAACAACCTCCCGGTCGGCAATCGGGAGAGTGCCAAGGGTGACAGGATATGGACCACCAGAAAGCAAAACGACGTCAGCAGCAGAGAAGGCGATTCCGTGTTCGCAAACGCATCCGGGGAACGCCGGAGAGGCCGCGGCTGTCTGTGTTTCGCAGCAGCAAGCACATTTATGCCCAGATCATCGACGACACTGCGGGCCGGACCCTGGTCGCCGCCTCGACCGTCGGCAAGGCGTCGGGCATCGCCTACGGCGGCAACAAAAAAGCCGCGGAATTGATCGGGCAGCGTATCGCTGAGGCGGCCAAGGCCCAGGGGATCACGAAAGTGGCCTTCGACCGCGGCCATTACAAGTACCACGGGCGGGTAAAGGCCCTGGCCGAGGCGGCTCGCAAGGCCGGTCTGGAGTTCTGAAACGGCAGGGCACGGGAGAAACCACGATGGCATCGAACATCCGACAGGACGGACTGGAAGAGCGGGTCGTCAAGATCCGCCGCTGCGCTGCCGTGGTCAAGGGCGGCCGACGCTTCAGCTTCAACGCTCTGGTGGTGGTCGGCGATCGGCAAGGCCGAGTGGGCTGGGGTTACGGCAAGGCCAACGAGGTGCCTCCGGCCGTCGAGAAGGCCGTCAAGGACGCCGAGCGGAACATGATCCGCGTCAAGCTCAAGGGCGAGACCATACCCCACCGCGTCATCGGCCAATTCGGGGCGTCGAAGGTGATTCTGGTGCCCGCCGGACCGGGAACCGGCGTCAAGGCCGGGCCGGGCGTGCGCGACGTTCTGGTGGCCTGCGGCATTCACAACATCTTGACCAAGGTGCATGGGAGCACCAACCCGATCAATCTGGTCAAGGCGACCATCCGCGGATTGCAGATGCTGCGGAGCAAGGAAGACGTGGAACAGTTGCGGGGCGTGAGCCTGACCGCCTCGACCCAAGGGAACCCCATTTAGCCACGGACTACCGACATGGATCTTTCCACGGTGCATCAAGGCGTTCATCGCCTGAAGCGAAAGAAGCGGATCGGGCGCGGCATCGGCAGCGGCCACGGTAAGACTGCGACCCACGGCGGCAAAGGCCAGTGGGGCCGGGCGGGGGCCACCATGCCGCGGGCCTTGACCGAAGGTGGTCAGATGCCGTTCATCCGCCGCATCCCCAAGCGCGGCTTCAGCCACAACACCTGGCGGAAAGTATTTGCCGTCGTCAACGTCGGCACCCTCAACGAGCACTTTAACGACGGCGCCACCGTGGACCCGGCTGCTCTCAAGGAGGCTGGGCTGGCCAAGGGGGCGGTGGACGGCGTCCGCATCCTCGGCGATGGCGAATTGACCAAAAGACTCAAAGTAATCGCCCACGGCTTCTCGGCCACGGCCCGGAAGAAGATCGAGGAGGCGAAAGGGACGGTTGAAGTCATTCCCGGTCCCAAGCCGCCCGTCAAAAACAAGATGCGTCTGCGTCCGCCCAAGCAGGGAAGCTGAATCCTCCTTCGGGGGTTCGCTTTTCCTCGCGGCGAGTTGCTGTTTTCGAGAAACCCGGCCATCGGGTATGATCTTAGCCGGATTTACTGCGGCCTGAGGTGCAGGCCCTCCTTGCCAGACGCGAGGCGAACGTGAACCGATTCCTCAGCATCTTCAAGATTCCCGAACTGGCCCAGAAGATCGCCATCACCCTAATCTTCCTGGCCGTGTACCGCATCGGCTACCACATTCCGCTGCCCATCGTCGATCAAGAGAAAATGCTGGAATGGGCACAAGGCATCGCTTCCGGCACCTTCGGGCAGTTGTTCACCTATGCGACGATGTTCAGCGGCTCCAACCTCGGCCAGATGACCATCTTCGGCCTGGGCATCATGCCGTACATCTCCGCCTCGATCATTTTCCAGTTGCTTGCCAGCGTCTATCCTCCGCTGGAAAAGTTGCAGAAGGAAGGCGAGAGTGGCCGCAAAAAAATCAACGAGTATACCCGCTACGCAACCGTCCTGATCTGCATCATCCAAAGCTATGTGTACATCAACGCCACCGGAGCCAACCTCCTGACCGAATACTCGGGGTTCTTTTCGATTCTGACTGCCGTTGTCACCATGACAGCGGGCACGATCTTTCTGATGTGGATCGGCGAGCAGATCGACGAGTACGGCATCGGCAACGGCATCAGCCTCATTATCATGGCCGGTATCGTGGCTCGCATCCCGGAGGCCACCAAGCGGCTCCTGTTTGAACAAACCGCGGAAGGCGGTGCGATCCAGTTGAAACGGTCCGTGTTCGAGCTGGGAGGCGGCGGAGGTCAGGATACGAGCCTCGAAGTGCTTCTGGTGCTGGTTATTCTGTTTGTCAGCGTCGTGGTCGGCGTGATCGCCATCACGAAGGCACAACGCCGCATCCCCACGCAGTCAGCCCGGCACATGCGAGGTCGGCGGGTGTACGGCGGAACCCGACAGTACCTGCCTCTGCGCGTCAATCAGGCTGGTGTTATGCCGGTCATCTTCGCCAGCAGCCTTCTCATGCTGCCCTACTTCCTGTTCAGCACCCTGGGCCGACTCTCCGAACACCAATGGGCCTGGGCCGACCTGTTGGCCATGCAATTTATCCGTCAAGGCTACCTGTACAACGTCTTGTATATCGCCCTCATTTTCTTCTTCTGCTACTTTTGGACGGCCATTACGTTCAACCCCAAGGACATGGCCAACAACCTGAAGGATTACGGCAGCTTCATCCCCGGTTACCGTCCCGGCAAGACGACGGCTGAATACCTGGAACGGGTGATGATGCGCATCACCTACGTCGGCTCCGCGTTCCTGGCCGTGGTCGCCATCATCCCGACGCTCGTTTCTTCAACTCTCGGCGTCGATCCGTTGGTGGCCCAGTTCTACGGCGGTACGGGTCTGCTGATCGTCGTCAGCGTCGCCCTCGATCTGGTGCAGAAGATCAACAGCCACCTGGTCATGCGGAACTACCCCGGTTTGACGGAAGACTGACGCGGTCCTGCCCGCCCGAACCTATCGGCCTCGCCTAAGCCGCGCTTCGACTACCGAGATGATCCTGTCACTATCTTCTTGCCGAGCGTGTCGGGAGCGATGGCAACGAAATACACGGCGGCGAGGGTGAGGACCGGGCCGGCAAAGAGGAATGGGAAGTAGCGGCCCAGGCCTGCGGCACGGACGAGTCGATGGCCGTCCTCGGTCCTTTCCCAGCGTACCGGCACCGCCTTGTTAGGCCGTTTGGCAAGCAACGGATCCTCGCGGAGCGAATAAAAAGCTCCCCGGGGAGCGTCAGAGTGCTGATAATGCGAACCAATCGACCATGCAACCCGCTGACGAGCCACAGCCCGAGGGCGATTTCATATAGTACAAGTCCGGTGAGAAAGGACCTCGTGCTTAGACCCACGGGACAAAACCTGCATAACCATAAAGCGCCGGGCAATTAGGACAAACGCCATATACAAAAACGCCTCGTAACTCGCCCCCGACCTGTTCCCACGCTAGCGATTGCCACCGTCGGCTCGCCATGCCGGAGGGCTGACGCCCCCTGCTGGAAACATCCGAGGGCTTACGCCTTCGGTTTGCAGAGTCGCAGCGAAAAAGGCGAGCGGGCGGGGTAAGCCGCTTGGTGAAACTGATTCCCTCTCCCCCCGGGAGAGGGACGGGGTCAGGGAAGACCCACTCCCTGGCGGTCGCGGCGCGGAATTGGAAATTAATCGCATTAGCTTCCGAGCCGCGACGGTCATGTCCTCACGGAGCCGCGACGGCAACGGAGCGGGGAAGAAATACCGCTCCCTGGCGGTCGCGGCTCCGACGGCGGTCGCGGGTCGGAAGTGGATGTTCGGCTCACGTCATCGCATTGCTGAACAGCCGTTCCATCTGACGCCGCTTCTCTCGAGGTGCCAATGCTACCTGCTTCGCCTGTCATGGGGTGGGGCGGATCAGATTTTTTTCGCGGGAAAGCACCAGCAGACGGAGCAGGACGTCGTCCCGATTCTTCAAGGAGCCGTTGGAGACGTCGCGGGCCAGCTGGTCCTGGATGTCGGCGAGCGTTTCGAGTTGTCGGACCCGCTGATCGGCAGCGTTGCCACGAAGCACGGGTTGAAGGTCCTTCAGCAGGGCGACGGGCAGCGTCACGCGCCACACCCCGTCCTCCTGCACCAGCACTAGCACTTCCTCGGCAGCCCGGCCGCGCGGGCCGAAGCGGACCCGGACAAGATGGCGTTCTCGGTCCTTGGACACCTCAAGCAGGTCCAATTGAAGGTCGGCCAGGGGACGCACCGAGGCGGCGAAAGGGTTTTCCAAGGAGATGTTCTTCTCGGCGAGAGCGGCTTCGAAGCGTTCGGCGGAGGCCCTGGCCCGGGCATACGGCTCGGCAAGACGACGGAGCACCTGGCCGGCCTGACCGGCAACGTGCGGGGCCAGGTCTTTGACCGAGCCACTTTCCACGGCCACCTTGAAGGCGGCCAGAGCGGCAGCCCCAGCATCGTCCTGAGCGGATGCCGCGCTCGGCATCCCCAGCAGAGCAGGCCAAAGCACCAACATCAACTGCCGCATGAGTTCTCTCCTGAGGCGACGACTTCAGAAAATCGGGTTATCACCGTGCTTCCAGCACCTCGACATGAATCGGTCCGGAGAAGGCGCGACGCAGCTCCACCAGCTCATCGGGATTGAGCACGTCCTTGAAACTGTAGGCTGCGATCTTGATGTAGGCCGCCCCGAGCAGGTCGATCACGCCGGTCGGGTCCACCGTATGCCACTGCCCGTCGGCGAACATCTCGGTCCAGAGATGGCCGCCGAAACCCTGATTCTCGCTGTCATAAACCAGACCGAGCACGACGCGGGACGGGATGCCGACCGATCGGGCCATTGCCGCCGCCAACATGCCCATCTCACTGCAATCGCCCTCCAGACAGCGGGCCACTTCGTCGGCCGTGGCCAAGGCGATTTCATAGTTCGGCTTCACCTTGCGTCGCACCCAGTTCTTGATCCGCCGAGCCTGCTCCAGGGCCGGCTTGTCCGCCCCATTGTCGCCCAAGGCTTCCCGGGCATATTGCCGGACCAGGGGATCGTCCGACCGAATGAAGAAGTTGCTTTCCAGATACTCGCTGCCGACCCGTGGATCGGGACCGAGAAACCGCAGGCGAACCGGGTCCGGCAGCCTCGGCGGACGGGGACGCAGAAGCAGTTCGACGGCCTGCTTGTCGGCCGAAACGATGCGCTGACGACCATCGGCGGCGAACAGCGTGCCTGGATCGTCATCGCCTTCCCGAGTCACCTTCAGCCGCAACGTCCCCGGCCGACCCCAGCGGACGCGGATCGGTTTGTCCACGGTCACGGGGGCGTCCTTGTCCCGAACGGTCGGCTCGAACGGGGCCGAGGCCGTCTCCCGTTCCGACAGTTCCCGCGTCGTCACGCCGAACAGCGTGCTGTCGTCCTCTTGCAGCTTGACGATGCGGCCGCTGCGGTCGAGCCAGGCCGTGGAGGGCGTCAGGTACGAAGACTTGGGATAACTGATTTCAAGGCGAAGCAGCTCCCGCATTCCCTCCGGTCCGGGCGTCATCTCCCAGTCGTGAATGGTGTAGGTGACAGGCAGAACACGGTTAGCGAGTGTGGTAAACTGCTTGAGGACGTGCGTTTCCCCCGGCTTGGGCCGACGCCGCTCGAAGTAAACGTCCTGGGCGTATAGTCCAATAGCGTCCGGCTCCCAGGGGATGACTTGCCGATAGCCGGTCGGCTGGCCGTGCTCGTCCTGCACCGTCAGGTGCAATTCCCGGTCCCGGACGACGCCGTGCAACCGCAGTTTCTGTTTCTTGCTCAGGGTGACCGAGTAGAGGAGTTCGACGACTCTGCCTTCGGGAGTTTCGTAAGTTTCCTCACGCTGGCTGTCGTGGAACGGATCTCCGCTGCGGAGGTAGCTCACCGAGTGCTGAAGGGCGGTGTGGATGAGCGTGCGGCCGTCCCGCTGGACTTCCCGAGCCAGCAGGTGCGAGTAGCCGAGCTTGCCGGATTCCGTGCGGGTGACGTACCAGGCGTCGCGGAGGACCTTGCCCGGCGTTTCCTGGGCCGCGATCGGCCCCGCCAGGACCACCAGCCACACCAACACCAGAGATCGTCGCATCATCTGCTTGCCCCGTTTTTCTGATTATAAACCCAATCAAACCGCGATGCCGAGGTTTCGGGGTATTGCTCTCGGCGCGCATCGCCCTCCACGGTACAATTCCGCCCTCCGGACAGCAACAGCTCCCGGTCCGGGCTGTCTGGCTGGTCAGGATCTGTACTAGTGCGCCCAAGGAGGGGCAAATCGCCATGAAGCAAGTGGCCCTTCTCGCATGTCTGGCCGCGGTCTGGACGGCCGATCCGGCGAACAGCGAGGACGCGAAACTCTCCCAGCCTGCGGCCAAGGTCAATGGTCAAGTCATTCCCGAAGCGGCTGTGGAGCGGGGCCTGCGCCTTGTTTCCCCCGAGGCCCGCGACAAAGCCCGCAAGGACATCCTCGAGTTCCTCATCGACCTTACCCTCCTGGATCAGTACGTCATCCAACAAGGATTCACTGTTTCCGAGGAAGAGCTTGAATCTCGCCTCAAGGAGATCAAAGAAGAATTAGGCAAGACCGGCAGAGACTATGCGTCAACACTCAAGGCGCTCATGATTTCCGAGGAGGAGTTGAAACAGCAGTTGGCTGGCACCCTCCGCTGGGAGAAGTTCCTGGAAGCCAAGGCCACGGACAAGCGATTAATCGAGTTCTTCGTCGTCCGCAAAGACTGGTTCGACGGCTCGCAAGTGCGTGCCCGTCACATCCTCGCGGCCGTCCCGGATGATGCCGACGCCAAGACCTGGCAAGCCGCCCAGACGAAGATCGCGGCCCTGAAGAAGCAGATCGAAGGCCGCATCGCGGAGCGGTCAGCCAAGCTCGATCCCAAGCTCGATCCGCTTCGCCGGGCCGAAGCCCAGCTCCAAATCGCCGAGGAGGTCTTCGCCGAAGCAGCTTGCGATTCCGATTGCCCGTCGAAAAAGAACGGCGGCGAACTCGGCTGGTTCCCCCGCCGGGGTGTCATGGCCGAAGCGTTCGCTCAGGCGGCCTTCGCCCTCAAGCCCGGAGAAATGGCCGGACCCGTGGAGACCGAGTTCGGCTACCATCTCATCTTGTGTACCGGACGGGAACCTGGGAAAGAGGTCAAGTTTGAAGAGGTCAAGCAATTCGTTCGCCTGGCCTATTCCGACTGGCTGCGTTTCGACCTGTTGCCGCACCTGCGAAAAGCGGCCCGCATCGAGATCATGCCGCCGCCACCGCGGTGAGGGACCATCCCGAATGCGACAGGCCCGGTCTCCGGTCAGTTGGTGATCCCCTTGGTCAGCCGCATGAAGGCGGTTTCCAGGTTGATCTCCTCTTCGCGGAGCATGGTGAGCTTGAAGCCTTCGCGGACCAGCAGATCGGCCAGGAAACTGGGATCGGTGACGCCCTCGACGAGCGTGGCCACGATCATCGAATCCTTACTGTCGAGCTTGGCGACGTGGGGATGCACCTCGATGACCCGCATGGCCTCGTTCATCCGGTCGGCGACCTTGATTTGAATGACCGTATGGGGCCGGACCCGCTCCATCGCCTCCCGCACGTCGCCGTCGAAGAGCAGTTCGCCGCGTTCGATGATGCCGATCTTGTTGCAAATGTCGGCCAGTTCGGGAAGGATGTGGCTGCTGACGAGGATCGTCTTGCCCATGTTCCGCAGTTCTTTGAGCAGGCCGCGCATCTCGATGCGGGCGCGGGGATCCAGTCCGCTGGCGGGTTCGTCGAGCAGCAAGACCTGCGGTTCGTGCAGCAGCACCCGGGCCAGACCGAGCCGTTGCGTCATGCCCCGGCTCAGGCTGGTGACCAAAGCGTCCCGCTTGTAGGTCAGGTCCACCAGCTCCAGGACCTGTTCACACTTCTGCTTGCGGGCCGGTCCCTTGATCCGGTACGCCGCCGCGAAAAACTCCAGATACTCGATCACCTTCATGTCGTCGTACACGCCGAAAAAGTCGGGCATGTAGCCGATGAGCCGGCGAATCTCCTTGGCTCCGGTGTAGATCGAGTAGCCGCACACCGTGGCTTCGCCCCAGGTCGGGTTCAGCAGCGTGGCCAGGATGCGCATGGTGGTCGTCTTGCCGGCGCCATTCGGCCCGATGAAGCCGTACACGTCGCCCTTGTCCAGCTTCATGTTGAGCCGGTTGAGAGCGTACAGGTCGCCGTACATCTTGGTCAAATCGCGGGTCTCGATCATGGCTTCGCGTCGCCTGCTGTGGAATTCTCAGGAGTCTTGCGCCCGGTTCCCGTCAACCGTCCCGCTGCACGGGCAGAAACATTCTAATCAAGCTCTTCTGTTGGGTCCGTCCCCGCAGTTCCGGCTCGAACACGCTGAAGCGGGTGCCGAGGGTCTCCGCCCGATTGACCTCGGCCACGCCTCCGTCCCGCTCGCCAAGCCGGGCCACGAGAATTGCCGTGGTCGGGAAGTCCAGGCGCCAACTCTGGTCCAGGTACGGATAGTAGTCGTTGCTTTCGTTGGTGCTGCGCGCCTGACGGCGGAAGAAAAGCATGCGTTCCAGAGGGCTGACGACACCGGCAAATCCGGTCAGCCCCAGACCGTGGATGCTGCTGCTGAAGTCCCGCCATTCCCGGGAGAGTTCCACGCTCTGCCCCGCTTGGATGCGGCCGATCGTCAGCACCCGGTCTCCAAAGATCAGGTGGGCGTCGAACAGGTCTTCGGGCAGCAGATTCGTGACCCGGCCCTGAAGCTGTTTCTGATCGACGCGGAACTCGTAGCGGATCGGCAGCTGGTCCTTGTCCAGGGGAGCCTCCCAGCGACACTCCAGGTTCTTCGAGGACCAGACATGGATCGGAACCCCGTACAGCAGCCGGGCATCGTCCCGGTATTCATAGGTCCGCTGGAACAGGCTGCCGCCGACGCCCGTGCGGCCCAGCGAACGGGCACCGTAGCCGGGCCGACCCATCCAGCTGAGCACGTTGGTTTCCGCCGTTCCGAAGCCGATCGGCTCCAGGCTCAGGTTGTAGTGCTGAAGGCGGGGACTGAACACCGAAAACCAGGTATGGCCATACACCCGCTGGCTCCGGGGATCGAGGTCGATGTCGAGCAGGTCCACTTTGTTGATCCGCAACTCGTCGCCCTTGAGGTAGTAGGCCAGATAGTACGACCCGATGCTGACCAGAAGCACGATGCTGGGAAACGTGATCCAGGTCCATTCCATCCGCTCGGCCCCGGTCAGCCGTTTCATCAGCTGTTTGAGCACGAAGTAGTCCAGGGGACCGACGAGGATGATGTAGATGAGGATGAACAGGGCGACCCACCAGAAGGGCACGATGCGGATGCCGCCGAAGATTTCCAGTTCGGAGGCAAACCGCGTCGCCAGGTCCTGAAACTCGTAATATTGCCAGGGCTGCGGTGGGCCGCCGACTTGTCCGCCTTCAGTCCCAGGAATCCGCAAATCCAAAAGGGCGACCCAGAAATCGCGATTGTGCAGCCAGGAGCCGAACGGTTCTTGGTCCACGTCGATGGCCACGAGCGTGATCTTGCCCAGGCCGTAAGGGGCCTGGACGATGGAAGGCAATCCCGAAGCCGGCTCGGTGGCCCGAGTCCGGGCGAACGGCCGGGGCTTCAACCGGGCCATTTCGATCGGACCCAGCGATGCCACTTCGTCCTTGGTGATGCGGCGGTCCGCGGGAAGCCGCATAATCATTTCCCGCAGTCCGGCCATGCGTTCGACCCGCAGGGTGCCTTCGGGGTCGATGTCGGCAGGCAACACCGGTTCCAGCGGGAACGTATTGCGGTTGGCCACCATAGCCGCGTTACTCGACACCGAGACGACCAGATGCCCTCCCAGGCGGACCCACGTTTCCAGAGCCGTCCGCCGTTTCGTATCGAGCATCAACCGCTGGGCGATGCTGCCCTGCCAGCTTCCGCCCGTCGGCAGAATGACCACGTCCACGCTCTCGTAGCCGTACCAGACTTCCGGCAGACGCCCAAGGTCGGTCTGCAAGGCGACCCGCAACGGCCCAGTGATGTTGAAGTTCACGCTCTGGTCACCGACCACCGTGCCCAATTCCATGCCCTGCGGCGTGCCGATGCCGACCGCCAGCAAGGTTTGAAGACTCAGGGGCGTGACCGGAACGTAAGGCTCCCGACGGTCGGGATAGACGAAGCGGCGTTCGACGTCCCGCGTGCCGTAGCGGCCTTTCAGGATCGCTGTCACGGTGGCCGCCGGATCGCCGACCTTGATGTAACTGATGAACGTCCGGATCTTGTCGGAACGCGAGACAAACACGCCCGGGGTTTCGGGCAGCACATACCGGCTCCGGGAGCCGTCGCCGTCCGTCGTCTCGATGTACAACTGGCCGACGAAGTCCTGGTCCAGCACCTCCACGTCCACGGCCACGGGTACCCAGTAGCCGAGTTTGAAGTAGTCTTCGTTGCCTTTGGACCAGCCGACGCGGACATCGTTAAGGCGAACATCGAGATCGATTTGGGCGGGGGCCACCTCAGCCAGACCGAGGACGACCCACCACGCGATCAAAGGCGCAACTCGGAGCATGAGATTCTCGCAACGAACCTGAAACAGACAGGTCACGGTTTTTCAGCCGGTTCGCAGACGCAGGGCAACTGGCCACAGCCCGGACAACCGCTTCCGTATTTTGCTTCCACAGCTGCCTCGAGGTCAATCCCCGCCACGTTGGCCAGGGTCGCCAGCCAGGCGAGGACGTCGGCGAACTCGGCGGCCCGCTCTTCCGGAGAACCGCAACGCAACGCCCCGGATAACTCCCCGACCTCCTCCATGAACCACATGAATGTTCCTTCGATGCCGCGACGCTGATCCTTTGTTCCGTAGGTGTCGCGGATCAAGGTCTGGAGGCGTTTCAGGGTCCAATCCGGCCGTGGCTGCATACTTAGGTTGTAGCAAAGCAGACTCGGTCTCGCCACGGCAGGGCCATCTACCGCGGGCTGGCAGGCCGCTGCCCTCGCGGCTTACCCCACGGGCTTCTGGACACGCCGGAAATGCACGACTAGCATGGCCGATAGGATGTCGCGCCAGGGCGGAACTTTTTGCTGCCTGCCATCCCGCTCGCCGCAGTGGGTCTCAAAAACAGAGACTGCCAGGGGATCAGGAGCCGACCATGCACACCAACGGCACCTTGCGGACTCCGGAACCGGACGTGATCGTGATCGGCGGCGGCCCCGCCGGTTCGACTGCCTCCACGCTGATCGCCCAGAAGGGCCACCGGGTCGTCCTGTTCGAACGCGATCGCTTCCCCCGCTTCCACATCGGGGAATCGCTGATCCCCGAAACCTACTGGGTGCTGAAGCGGCTCAACCTGCTGCCCAAGCTGAAGAAGTCGCATTTTGTCAAGAAGTACAGCGTCCAGTTCGTCTCCCAGAGAGGCGTCCTCTCCGAACCGTTTTATTTCATGGATCACAAGCCCCACGAATGCTCCCAGACCTGGCAGGTGTTGCGGAGCGAATTCGACTGGATGATGCTCCGCAACGCCGAGGAACACGGCGTCGAGATCCACGAGGGGGCGCGGGTTCTGGAGGTGCTCTTCGAGGGCCAGCGAGCGGTAGGGGTGCGGGTCGTGCTCGCCGACGGTCAGGAACGCGAAGTGCGGGCTAAAGTCGTGGTTGATGCCAGCGGCCAGAGTTCGATGATCATGAGCCGACTCGGCCTCCGCGAATGGGATCCCGTCCTGAAGAAGGCTGCGTTGTGGACCTACTGGGAAGGGGCCTATCGGGACACGGGCAAGGACGAGGGAGCGACCATCGTCCTGCAAGTGCAGGGCAAGGCAGGGTGGTTCTGGTACATCCCCTTGCACAACAACATCGTGAGCGTCGGCGTCGTGGCCGACCACGGCTACCTGTTCCTGAGCCGCCCGGGCAAGTCCTACGAGCAGATCTACTTCGAGGAAGTAGAGCGTTGCCCGGGGCTGAAGCCGCGACTGGCCGGAGCGCGACGGGTCGCCGACTTCCGCGCTGCCAAGGAGTATTCCTATCGCTCCCGCCAGGTCGCCGGCGACGGCTGGGTGCTGGTCGGCGATGCCTTCGGCTTTCTCGATCCGCTGTATTCCTCGGGCGTTTTGCTGGCCCTTCGTTCCGGAGAAATGGCCGCCGATGCCGTCAGCGAAGGGCTGGAAAAAGGCGACACGTCGGCCGCCCAACTGGGCAAATGGGGCCCCGCCTTCAACCAGGGCATGGACCGCATGCGTCGACTGGTCTGCGAATACTACGACGGCTTCAGCTTCGGCCGCTTCGTCAAACGCTATCCGCACTTGAAAGGCCACATCACGGACTTGCTCATCGGCGACCTGTTCCGCGACGAGGTGGACGCCGTCGTCGAGCCGATGAACTCGATGCGTCAAACGCCGGCACCCGCCGCCGAGGAGTGATCTGCCCAGTCGGCGTCCACTGGTGTATGCTCGACAAGTGATGAGCAGCGAACACGAGAAGAGCGGTCGGCTGTCGCTGCTGACCGTCAACCGCTTGAGCCTGTATCTGCGCCGCCTCGAAGCTCTCGAAGCCGAAGGGGTCGAGACCGTTTCCAGCGCCCAGCTGGCCCAGCACCTCGGCATCACCGATGCCCAGGTGCGGAAGGACTTGGCGGCCCTGGGGCACCTCGGCTACCCGGGGGTCGGCTACTATCCCCGCGAGTTGATCGGCGTGTTGCGGGAAACGCTCGGACTGGAGAGCCAATGGCCGGTGGTCCTGATCGGGGCAGGCAACCTGGCCCGGGCCTTGCTGAAGTACCGCGGCTTCGCCCGACGCGGATTCCACATCGTTGCCGTCTTCGATGCCGACCCGGCCAAGGTCGGCGAAACTCTCGACCAATGGACCGTGGAGCCGATGGACCGGCTGGCCGAGCGGGTCGCCGCTCACCAAGCCCAACTGGCCATCCTGGCCGTTCCCGCCGCAACCGCTCAGGCGGTCGCGGATGTCCTGGTCGAATGCGGCATCAAGGGGATTCTCAACTTCGCACCCACGGTACTGCGGGTGCCGCCTGGGGTGCATGTGGTGGGTGTGGACCTGGCCATGCAACTCGAACAGCTTGCCTACCTGGTTCGCAGCCGAACCGCCGCCGACGCCCATTCCGACACGCTGCCTGAATGAGCCGCCAGCCCGGGCCGCCCCCGCTGGCCAAACCTCCGGACAACTCGCCGCCGAGCCATTGGCGGCCTACAATACGGTGTGGCTTACCCCGTGGTGTAACTGGTAACACTAGGGATTTTGGTTCCCTCATTCCTGGTTCGAATCCAGGCGGGGTAGTTCCTGCCTTTATAAACAAGCCTAATACAACGCAACTCTCGCGTTTTTATGGCACTTCCGTCGGATAGTCTGTTCCAATGTACACTTCGCTTCCGTTAATTTCCGCTCCGTGTTGCGTCGCATTTTGTGTCGGTTGGGCCGGAATCTTGCGGTTTTCCACAAGGAAACGCGGAGGTTTCGATCCCCGACTTGGTTTGGCCAATTCCCATGTTTCCTGAAGCAGCGTCGCTACCTCGCTGGCAAGCGGTACGACTCTCCACGGCCTGCCGACGTTGGCAGTCTTGGGCGCAGTGACTGTCATCCGACGTTCGGCGAGATTCCCGTCGGACCAACGCAGCAGCAGCGCTTCCGACGGGCAACGCAAGCCGCCGAACCGCGCCAAATCGATCAGGGTTCGCCATGCCGGGGGGCATACGGCAAGCAGTCGTTGGACGTCGGCTGTGCTGTCATACTCACGGCAGGGCAGGTTGCCTTCACGGAAGTTAAACCGCAGCGTATCGAACGGATTCCTAGGCGTTACGTCCCGCTGGACGGCAACGCCGAACACTTGACGGGCGAACCGCAGAGTACGGCCGCTCGAAACGACCGGTGTACTCCACCGCCTTGACGGGCAGCTTCCAGCCGTCATATGACCCTAACCCATCACCAGCTGGAAGAACTTCACCAGCGTCTTAGTCGCCCCTCCAGTCAGAATGAAAGCCTGGCCGTCAGGTGGGAATAACCGCCGGCCAATCCACGGACACGCCGTCGGCAAGGAATATCCGTTGAAAGTTACAACCTTTCCGCTTCCATGCCGTTAATTCTTTGCGGCTGCGAGACCGTCAGGTCTGGCATGCTTGGCTCAGGTTGACGCCACGAAAGATAAAAGACCCGCGATTACAAGGTCGTCTTCGCAGTGTTGTCAAGTGGCAGTTCACCTGTGCGAATGTACTTGTGGGATTGCAGGCCTGGACTGGTAGGAACGTTAAGCCGCGAAAAGCACATCCTACCGATTGCAATCCAGGACTTGACAAGCGGCCATTGAGAGTTTTTATGCTTGAAATAAGGTGCTTCATCTGGAAAATGCAGGGACAGATTCGAAGCGAGTTTAGGCAATAGCCGGAAATTGTCCTGTGTGAGAGATGAGACGGCCATGCCCACCTGCATCGTTTGCCCGTACTGCTTCGCGCGGTTTGCCCTAAGCCGGTCGCAATTGGGGCGCATCGTCCGTTGTGAGTCGTGCAGGCAGAGCTTCCAGGCGGATGCGGAACTTCTCTGGTCAGCCCATCCCTTGCCGAGGCCCTACCAAGTCCGTCTCGTGCTCCTCGGGGCGAGCTTAGTAGTGGTTGTGATGTGGTTGGCATTCGTGCTATAATCAATGGCTGGTGGAGTCAATGATGACCCGGTCCTGTAACTGCGGCTTTTAGTTGTTGGCGAGATAACTCCCATAAACGAAGTTTCCATTTTGAAACACGACGAGCAAAAGGCAAGGGAAATCTGCGAAAAAATAGACGTTGTCCCAAGTAGAGCGGAGACGGTCACTCTGGATTCCCGAATACTTGCTGCAACGGACGCCCTTCGAGAGTCCGCCAAGGTCGTGGCGGAGAACGCTCTGGCACCAGTGAAAATCGGCATACTAGGGGAGTTCAGCGCAGGCAAGACACTTCTGATCGGCAGTCTGATTGGCTACGCGGATGGATTGCCGATTTCCGAATTGCCGACCACGGGCAACGTGACTGCCCTCAACCTTGGGGTCAACCAGGAACTAAGCGCGACGCAGTTCGGGGAACATCGAGTCCATTTCCTGGACCACGAAGGTTATCGCAAGTGCCTCGCCTCCATGCTTGGAAAAAGCTTACCAACAAGCACGGACGGCGAGCTTGCGTGAGGACCTCGTCAAGCAAATTCAAGGCATGTGTCAGGAGGAGAGCGATCAGTCCCTTTCCCGGATCGAGGCGTGGGCTCAGGCAGCCTGGAGAAGCACCACTAATCCGTCTCTCCGGTTCCTGCTGCGAGAATTGGTAGGCTTCGTGCGAGCCTATGCCAAGTGCGGCGAAGGACTGTGCAGCACGGATGAGCCTTTTACCGTTTCCGCTGAGATAGCCAAGGTTGGCTTGAGCCTTCCGGTAAGCAACGAGGGCATTCAAAACCTCGACTTTAGTGAGCTTCCCTCTCCGAGGCACTCAATTTCCACCCGTCCTCC
>CALFAY010000003.1 GCA_937944855.1 uncultured Planctomycetota bacterium | reverse complement strand
GCTTTCGGCCTGCCGGAGCCGCCGGGGGTGGCCTGGGAAGGGCCTACGCCGTGGTGGCTGTATGGGATCATTGTCGGCTTTGCTCTCGTCATCCTCAGCGGCATTCTGTACAAAATCGTCGGTCGCTGGCGAACTCAGGCTGCCAAGCCGCCGCCGGGTTAAGAAGCCTACAATGCCGCCCCATAAAGGCCGTCCTTTGGCCGGTCTCCGCGATGGCCGGATGGTGGACGATTCAGCCTGGCTGAGTTGACTCGATGGCTGGAGAAACCAGGCAGTCTCATCGGGTCCGGGACGTGCGCGTACAGCACTAGCATTTGCCCCCAAATTTGTCTACAATGGCGTGACTCTCGCCCGTGGGGCCGTGTTTAGCCGGCGACGAAAGCCTTGTTTTCGCTCATCGGGGAGAAATGGCAATGTCGCGCTGGGGCTTGGCGTTCTTGGTGATGGCGGGTTTCTTTCCTATTCCCCTGGACGCACAAACGCGGGAGGAGAAAGTCCGCCGGGATCGGGCCAAGGTCGAGGCGGAAGGCTTCTGGATTTACAACGACCTTCAACGGGGAATCACGACCGCCAAGCAATCGGGCAAGCCTCTGCTGGTGGTGCTGCGGTGCATTCCCTGCGAGGAATGCGTCAAGCTCGATGATGAGCTGATCAACCAAAACCCCAAGGTCCGACCGCTCCTGGAGCAGTTCGTCTGCGTGCGGCTGATTTCGACGAACGGGTTGGACCTGTCGCTCTTCCTGTTCGACTACGACCAGTCGTTCGCGGCCTTTCTCCTGAATGTCGATTGCACCGTGTATGGCCGCTTCGGCACCCGGTCGCATCGCACCTACTGGTCCGATGACGTTTCCGTCGATGGTCTGGTGCAAGCCCTGCAAGGGGCCTTGGAAATGCACGCGGAACATCCACGGCACAAAGCGTCTTTAGTGGCCAAGCGCGGTTCGACTCCGGAGGTGCCGACGCCGGAGCAATTCCCCAGCCTCAGGGGCAAGTACGAAGCGACGTTCCGTTTGGAAGCCAAGGGTATCGCGGGGTGCATCCATTGCCATCAGATCGGCGAAGCCCAGCGGGAATACTACTGGCACCGCCAAGAGCCGATCCCGGAGAAAGTCCTGTTCCCCTATCCGCATCCCAAGACGATCGGCCTGATTCTCGATCCCCGGGAGCGAGCCACGGTCACCCGTGTGGAGCCAAGCTCGCCAGCAGCCAAGGCCGGATTCCGCAGCGGCGACGTGATCGTTCGGCTGGAAGGGCAGCCGCTGCTGTCGTTGGCGGACGTGCAATGGGTTCTGCACAACACCCCCGGCAGCGAGGCGATGCTCCGTGCCGAAGTGGTCCGAGACTCCGAGCGACACGAAATCAACCTGAACTTGCCCGCCGGATGGCGTCGCAAGGAAGACATCTCCTGGCGAACGACGACCTGGGCGCTGCGGCGCATGGCTCTGGGAGGACTGGTGCTGGAAGGGCTGACGCCTGAGCAAAAGAACCGGCTCGGTCTCCAAGGCGAGAGCATGGCGCTGCATGTCGAGCATGTCGGCGAATACGGGGCACATGCCTTGGCTGGGAGTCTGGGTTTCCGCAAGGGGGACGTGATCGTGTCGTTTGACGGCCGAAGCGATCTTCTTCGCGAAACCGATGTGCTGGCCCACGCCCTGACGGCCCGAAGGATCGGCGACAAGGTCCCCGTGACGGTCCTGCGAAACGGCCAAAGGCTGCAATTCAGCCTGCCGATGCAGCCGTAGTCACCTCAACGTTTTCATTGACAAGCTCGCCGGCAGTTTCTACTGTTAGCGAGGTATTGATCGGGCTTCGAGCGGCCCGAAAGGTCCGGCCGCGGAGACCAACTCGGCGAACCTCGATGCGGGGCATCCCGATCGGGTTCTCGCCGGCTACTCGCAGGATGACGGCCGTGGACCGGGAACAGAAACTGCGGGAATTGGAAGAACTGCGCGCCCGGCTGGAACAGTTGCAGCGCGAGGTAGCTCCCGCCGCTGCGGGAACGGAGTGGCCTCCGCGGGGTTACTACGCCGTCTATCACGTCATGGCCGGGTTCATCCTCGGCATGTTTGGGGCCGCCACGAGCCTGTTGTTCAACATTGTCGGCTCGCTTCTGGTCGGCCAGCATCCGCTTCAGTTGATCCGGGTCTATTTGACCTTTCCCCTCGGCGATGCCGCTTTGCAGACGGAAGACAATCTGGCCCTGGCCGTGGGATGCTGCCTGTATCTGGGAACCGGGATGCTCTTCGGCGTGCCTTTCCACCTGGTTCTGACTCGATGGTTGCCGCAGAAGGACTTCCGGACCCGGTTTCTCGTCGTGACCGGGATGGCCCTGGGCCTGTGGATCATCAACTTCTACCTGATCCTGTCGTGGCTGCAACCGCTGCTGTTCGGCGGGAACTGGATCATCCGGGAAATTCCCTGGTGGGTTGGGGCATTGACCCACCTGGTCTTCGGCTGGACGATGCTCTTGGTCCAGCCGTTGGGCACCTTCATTCCGTACCAACCGCAAGGGGAAACGACATGAGTTCAGGAGCCGCCCCAGCCGGGCCGCTTGCGCGTCGGCTGGTTGACGAGCCCCTCGTGCTGGCTTATTTCATCGCCGCGTTGATCTATTTCGCCATCGCGTTACTGGCCGGACTGCTCATGGCCTTGCAGTTGGTCCAGGCAAACCCGCTGGCCGGGTTGGAACTGTTTTCCCCAGGCCGCTGGCGAATGGTGCATACCAATGGGGCGGCTTACGGCTTCATCGCCAATGCGTTTCTGGGAGCACTTCATTGGGCCGTCCCACGCCTGATGCTGCGTCCCGTTCTCAGCCGCAACCTTTCCTGGTTCATTTTCGTGGCTTGGCAGGGTGTGGTCGTCGCCACCGTCATCGGCATCCTGGCGGGGCAAGCTCAGGGTGTCGAATGGGGCGAGACGCCTACCTGGATCGATCCCCTGGCTCTCGCCGGGCTGGCTCTCGTGGCCATCAACTTCATTCCACCCATCGTCAGCAAGGCTGGGGCGCTGTATGTCTCGGCCTGGTACTTTCTGGCCGCCTTCGTCTGGACCTTCCTGACCTATGCGATGGGCAATTTCCTGCCGCAATACTTCATCCCCGGGACTGGCGGCGGGGCCATCGCCGGGCTGTTCATCCACGATCTGGTCGGCCTGTTCGTCACCCCGCTGGGCTGGGGGCTGATGTACTACTTCGTGCCGATCATTCTTCGACGGCCGATGTGGAGCCATGCTCTGTCGCTGGTCGGGTTCTGGGGATTGGCCTTCTTCTATCCGTTGACCGGCATCCATCACTTTCTTTACACGCCAATTCCCATGTTCCTCCAGTACGGGGCGGTCGTTTCCACCATCGCCGTCGAGTTCGTTGTGCTTACCGTCATCATCAACTTCCTGGGCACGGTTTGGGATCGGCCCTGGATCGCCTGGCAGAGCCTGCCGCTGCGGTGGTTTTTCACCGGCATCATCAACTACGGCGTGACCTGTGCCCAGTGCGCCTTGCAGACGACGTTGACCTTCCAACAACTGATCCACTTCTCCGACTGGGTCGTCGGACATGCCCATCTGGTGATGTTGGGGGTGTTCGGCTTCTGGCTGTTGGGCATCATGACCTACCTGATCCCGCGCCTTGTCCGGCGGGACTGGTATTCCCGGCAATTGAACGAGTGGCACTACGGGCTGAGCGTCGCCGGCATGACCCTGATGTTCTTCGACCTGCTGTTTGCGGGAATCGCCCAGGGGATTTCCTGGGGTTCACTTCAGATCTGGGAAGATTCGTTGGCGATCTCGCTGCCATTCTGGTGGGTCCGCGTGCTGGCCGGCCTGTTGATCATCGCCGGGCAGATTTGCTTCTTCGTCAACGTCTATCTGACCCTGCGGAGCCGCACCGCCCAGACGGAAGAACTGGTCGCTCAAGCGTGAACCGGAGTAAGTCGCCATGTTCGAATCCCGAACAGGCATTCTGTTGATCGCCGGGCTGGGCTTCTTCGCGTTGGCGTTTCTGTCCAACGGTCTGGTTCCCATCCTGATGTACCGGGACATGCCCGAACAAACGGCCGAGGAGGTCGTCAACCGCAATTTGCTCATCCAGTTCGACGACCTTCGCAGCCGGTATCCCGAGGGCTTCGCCAAACTGGTCCGCCGCCTGGGCCATGATCCCGAGGCGGCTCCGACGCCGGAAACGGATCGAAAACTCGCGGCGGAGACGCTGCGGTATGCCCGGGCGCTGTACATCGGCGAAGGCTGCTGGCACTGCCACAGTCAGTTCGTCCGGCCGGTGTCCAACGAGTCCCGCCGTTGGGGGCCGGTGGCCAAGAGCCGGGAATACCAGAACGAGCTGCAACGGCCCGTACTGTTCGGCACGCGACGGGTCGGGCCGGACCTCAGCCGGGAAGGCGGAAGGCGCTCCAACGACTGGCACGCCGTCCACTTCTTCAAGCCGACCAGTCTGGTCGAAGAGTCGGTGATGCCGGAGTACCCGTGGTTCTTCGACGGCGATCCGAATCATCCCAACGAGCGGGGAATCGCCTTGATTACCTACATGCAGTGGCTCGGCTCCTGGCTGCCGCATTACTTCAACAACTACGTCGATCCTCGCCTGGCGGAGGCCCAACCGTGAGCAATCAGCAAAAGCGACGATCGCGCTGGTGGTTCTGGGTCCAGTTGGGCTTGGCCGTGGGCATCCTGGTACCCGCTCTGTATGGCTTCGGTGCCAAGTTCCGGGAAATGGTCATCCTCTACGGCCGGGGTGAGGAAGGCTCCTTCACCCTGATGCCCATTCTCAACTACCTGATGACCGGACTGGGCTTTCTGCTTTTGTTTGTCTGGGCGATGCTGCACGGCATGTTCCGCAACATCGAGCAGCCCAAGCACGACATGCTGGCCAACGAGGAACGGCTCGACCAGGAGGAGGCCGAGTACGAAGCCCGCGAAGAAGCACCCTGGAGTTCCTCCTTGAACCGTAGCCCGGAAGAGTGAGACGGAGAAGCGTCCATGTCCAACTCAGCGAGTCCACCCCCGGAGATGGAGAACCGAAACCACAGCTACGTCACGCACGACTTGCCGTGGTTCGTGCATCTGCTGTGGGTATCGTTCTGGGCCTTCGCGATCTACTACACGTTGCGTTACATCCTACCGGCCATTCGCACCGAATGGCTGAATCCTCCGTAACCGCGTGAGCCGCCATGCCCGAAGAGGCCCCGAAGCCGACCTGCTCTTTCTGCGGCCTTCCGCTTCCTGCCTCGCATGGCGTTTTCGCCGTCGAACCTGACCTTCCCCAGTTCTGCTGCTTCGGTTGCCGTTTCGCCGCCGCCGTCGCTCAGGATTCCGGCGAGAAGGGCCGGCTCAATTGGACGCTGGCTCGTCTGGGTCTGGCGATCTTCCTGTCCATGAACGTCATGGTCTTTACCATGGCCTTGTGGACGCAGGACACGGCCTCCCCGTCCATGCAGTCGTTTGCCGACACGCTCAACAACCTGTTCCGCTACCTGTGTCTTCTGTTCGCCCTGCCGGTGCTGTTCCTGCTCGGGGGTCCGCTCCTGGAAAATGCCTGGGAAGACATGCGACAGAAGCGGATTTCGATGGATCTGCTGCTGCTGAGCGGCGTGGTCGCGGCTTACGGCTATTCGATCGTCTCCGTGCTTCGCGGCGAAGGCCACATCTACTTTGAAGTCGGGTGCATGGTCTTGGTGTTGGTCACGGTGGGAAGATGGCTGGAAGCGCGGGGACGCTTGCAGGCGGGAGACGTGCTGGGTTCCCTGGCCCGGCTCCTGCCGGATACGGTGCGTCGCCTGACAGCAACCGGACTGGAAGACTGTCCCCGTCCGTCGATCCGAGTCGGCGATCGGTTGTTGGTCAGGCCGGGGGAACGCGTCCCCTGCGATGGCATGGTTCTGGAACATGCCGCCACCGTGGACGAAGCGTTCCTGACCGGCGAAAGTCGTCCGGTCCTCAAGGAAGTGGGCGCGACGGTGGCGGGGGCCAGTCTGAATCTCGAAGGCGATCTCATCTTGGAAGCCACCTCGACTTCGGACTCGGGGGTCCTGGGACAATTCGCGGAACTGGTCCGCAAAGCACTCCATGCTCGCGGCCGGTATCAACGTCTGGCTGACCGCGTCACGGCGTATTTTCTCCCGGCCGTGGGGCTGCTGGCGGGGACGGCCTTCGTCTGGCACACGGCAGCGACGGAATGGGAAACCGGACTGCTTTCGGCCCTGTCGGTGCTGTTGATCGCCTGTCCGTGCGCCCTGGGCATCGCCACGCCGCTGGCCGTCTCCGTCGCCCTCGGCGAAGCGGCACGGGCAGGCATCCTGACGCGGACCAGCGAGGCCCTGGAAAGAGTCGCTGTTGCTAAAGCGGTACGCTTCGACAAAACTGGCACACTCACGACGGGCAGCCCGAAGTTGCGAGACATCGTGACCGACGGCAAGACCTCGATGAGCGCCCTTGCTGCGGTCGCGGGCCGGCTGGCAGCGGCCTCTTCGCATCCATATGCGCAAGCCATCTTCCACTGGGCTGCGGGCTTTCCGGACCAGGCCGAGGAGAAAGATATGCCTTTGCCCCTGGTTCGAGTGGCCACGCTGACGGGTCTCGGATTGGTCGCTTCGGCCGCCGACGGCTCCCAGGCCGTCCTGGGCAGTCCCCGTCTCATGGAGCAGCTCGGTTTGCGTTATCCGCACAGGATTCTGGATGCCATGCACAAGGCTGAAGCCGAGGGCTGCTCGATCACTTGTCTGGCATGGACGGGGGAAGTGCGAGCCTGGTTTCTGCTGGATGAAGATCTTCGGCCCGAAGCGGGGCAGGTTCTGCGTCTCTTGAGGGCCATGGGATTGGACGTGGCCGTACTGACTGGCGACCACCCCAGCCGGGCGGAACAGATGCAGAGGATGCTCGGGGTTCCGGTCCTAGGGGGAATGCTTCCACAGGACAAGGTACGGCACATCGAAGAGACGCAACGTCGCCTGGGCACGACACTGATGATCGGCGACGGACTGAACGATGCTCCCGCCTTAGCTCGAAGTGATGTGGGCGTGGCCCTGGCCTGCGGCACCGATCTGGCCCGTGAAGCGGCAGAAATCTGCCTGATGGGAGACGATCTGCGGCAGGTTCCCTGGCTGATCAAAATGGCCCAGGCAGCGGTTCGCACCATCCGAGTCAATCTGTTCTGGGCCTTTGCCTATAACGTCCTGGGCATCGCCTGGGCGATGAGCGGGACGCTCAATCCGGTGATCGCGGCGGTGGCGATGGTGCTCAGCAGCGGATTCGTTGTGGGCAACTCCCTGCGCCTGCGGAGGCACGTCTGGCAAGGAAGGGCGCCATGCTCGGTTGGCTGATGATCGCCGTCAGCGGATTGCTCGGCTCGGCGCACTGCGTCGGCATGTGCGGCGGCTTCGCCCTGGCGCTTGGGGCTGGCTCCCGGGGCCTGAGCCACGCCGTGGTTCGCCAACTGGTGTACGGCCTGGGCAGGGTCTTCACCTACACGGTCGGCGGTGCGGCAGCCGGCTGGCTGGGTTGGAAGCTGGGAAAACAGACCACCGGACTGGTGGAGGTACAGACGCTCCTGTGTTTGGCGGCTGGGGTGCTGCTCGTGGTGCAAGGTCTCCACGCGGCGGGCTGGCTGCGCGTCGGCCTGCTGTCCACGGCCCCGAGCGGATGTCTGGGTCCGGGGCTGTTCGCATCGCTGATGCACGACACCCGAGCACATAGCGTCTTCCTTGCGGGCATGGTCAATGGCTTTTTGCCGTGCGGCCTGGTCTATGCCTTCCTGGCCCTGGCCGCGACCTCAAGCAACATGCTGTACGGGGCGTTGACCATGTTCTTGTTCGGCCTGGGGACGATCCCGGTGCTGGCGTTCGTGGGACTCGGTGGGAACTTGCTCAGCCGAGCCATGCGGCAACGGCTGTTGACCCTGGCCGCCTGGTGCGTCGTGTTGACGGGATTGCTCACCATCGCCCGTGGCATCGGCTTTCTCACCTGGCTCGGACCCGCCGAGGAAGTCCTGTGTCCTTTCTGCAAGCGGTGACGGCTTGGTGTCAATCCCACGAAGAATCATGAGCCAAACCAGATGCCGGACAGCCGATGGCACAAGTCGCGCAGTTCCTTGAACGAACGCGGCTCGATGTGTATGGCGTCGCGGAGATCGTGGGTGACCGGCTCCCCGCGAATGCGGCCCACCATGACCGGGCGATCGGTTCCCGCGGCCAGTACATCGAAGGCCTGGGTTCCCAGCTCGGAGGCGAGGATGCGGTCGAAGGCGGTCGGCGGCCCTCCCCGCTGCATATAGCCCAGGACGCTGACGCGCACATCGAACGGCACCCTGTTCCGCAAGTCTTCGGCAAGTTTGTTGGCTCCTCCGGGACAGCCCTCGGCCACGACGATGATGCTGGAGCACTTGCCCTTCTTGCTGCACCGCATCAGGGCCGAGGCGATGGCGTCCGGTTCCAGGGGCACTTCGGGGATGCAGACGACCTCCGCTCCACTGGCCAGGGCCACGGCGGAGGCCAGGATGCCCCGTCCCCGGCCCATGACCTCGACGGCAAAGACCCGTTCGTGGGACAGGGCCGTGTCCCGAATCTTGTCGATGGCCTCGACCGCAGTATTGACCGCCGAATCGAACCCGATGGCGTAATCGGTGCCGCCCACGTCGTTGTCGATGGTCTTGGGCACCAGGACGATGGGTGTGCGGACGTGTTCGCTCAAGGCCACGGCAGCTCGCTGGCTGCCGTCGCCGCCGATGACGATCAATCCATCGAGCCGGAGCCGATCCAGGGCTTCCGCCGTGCTGCGAACCACGTCCGGCTGATGCAGTTCGAGAAAGCGACTGGTCCGCAGCTTGGTGCCGCCCAGCTGGATGATGCCGCTGACCGAGCGGTCGTCGAGCGGAATCACGTCGTTGTCCACGATCCCGCGGAACCCGTAGCGAATGCCGCTGACCTGGACTCCCGCGCCCCCGGCCGACCGGACCACGGCCCGCACACAGGCATTCAGTCCCGGACAGTCCCCGCCGGACGTCAGCACGCCGATGTGACGCAAAGCCATGATCGGTTCTCCTCCTGACCTCTGAAGCGCGATCGCCACGCCGATGGCTGGACGGTTTTCCGAGGAATATGGGCACCCAGAAACGAAGCGTCAAGGTGCGTTCGGCGGTCAGACTGGGGACGGCGAACGAATGGCGAAGGGACGGCAACAGGTGAGGAATGCGTTACATCTCGTGAGCCAGCGTGGAACGCAGCCGCTGGATGGCCTTGTATTTCTCATCGCTGATGCGAGCGGCTGGCAAGTCGAGTTCCTGAGCGATTTCCGCCACGCTCCAACCGTCGAGCGTCAGGCAAATGATCCGCTGCTGTCGGGGCGAGAGCGATTTTTCAGCCGCCTGAAGGAGGGTGGAACGGATTTCGCAGACGAACTGACTGCGGCTTTCGCGGGAGTCGGCCAAGTCCGTGTCGAGGCTGGCAGACCGGTGGGCACGCTGCGTCCGCTTCTTGACGGCATCAATGGCTCGGAGGAACTCGCGGCGTTCTTCTGTGTCTTCGGCAAGCACCCGTTCCCAGCGGTCGGGAGACAGCCGCTCCAACACCCGGGTTAGCACTTCCTGCGTGCAGTCGGGCCAGAAGTCAGGTTGCAATCGGGCGTTTTTCCAGCACACCGTGCAGTACCGGGTCATGTCGAAGACGGCCCGGGTAGCGGCAGCATCGGCGGCGGACGATGCCAGCGTCCACAGTGCCGTACCGACGAGCAAGGCCGTCACATAACCACGATGTCCGGTCAGCTTAGCTTTCTTCTTCATACTTACCCCGCTTGGGCATCATCACCCCCCCTGGATTCATCCTGAGGGTCAACCCCTGCATTATATGGACACCACGTCGCCGTACTCTCGCTTTTTTCAAAAAAGAAAGCTGGGCCGAGTCCGAAAACTCGCCCAGCTATCGTGGTGAGATGATCGTTGGCCTCGCGCGGCAGGACATCTCCCTCCCGATGTCCGCCCTCGCCGAGGCAGTTTACTTGGCCACCGTGGCGGCCGGGACTTCGATGGTGATGCGGGTCTCTTCACCGGCCCGGACGATGGCCTGCTTGGTCACGGTCTGGCCGTTGATCTCGGCCTGGAGCGTGTAAACGTAGTCCTTGCCCCGCTCCAAAGCCGGGGTCACGAAGACGCGGGTGCTGGAGGTGGACTTGGTCGGATTGCCGTCAACGGTCAGGACCGCCTCGGCGGGCAGAGTCACGACCAGACGAGCCATTTCCTTCTTCTCTTCCTTCTTTTCTTCCTTCGGCTCAGGCTTCGGGGTTTCCTCGGCGGGCTTCACGTACACCGGGGCATGACCGCAGCAGCCGTGGCAGCCGTGGCAGCCGTAGCATCCGTGGCAGCCATAGCACGTTCCGTGGCAGCCGTGCCAGCCCCAGCACCCGTGGCAGAACAGCCGTCCGAAGAATCCGCAGTAGCCGTGGCACCCCCAGCACCCGTGGCAGCCGTGGCAGCCGTGGCAGGAAACGTAGCACCCGTGGCAGCCGAAATAGTGGCAGCCGAACGTGGCCGGAGCGGCCGCGTTGCCGCTCAAAGCCATTGCGAGAACGAGACTGTACATGCGCGCAACTCCTCGATTCAGAAACGCCAACCCGTCAGCAAACGACCTCAGAACACCGTCGCACCAAGCGACGCTGGCATCTCGTTGCTTTGGGAAAAATGGTGAGGTTAAGTAAATCAGTCAATGCAATCTGATCCTAGCGAAACTGTCAGAGCTCTGTCAATGAGAGATAGCACAAACTGGAGAAAGTGGGAAAACTTGGTCCGGTACAATCGGAACTTCGACGCAGAGTGCCAGGGCGTTGCGATCACGCTCTCGGCTGCAACGGCGGGAAATGGAAATCACCGGAAAAATCAGCGGCGGTAGGGGCCTAAGCCGACGGCTTCGCGGACGAGGCTCATTGTCTTGAGAGCTTCGGCTCGGGCTTTCTCCGCACCACGGCGAAGGGCCTGTTCGACTCGTTCAGGGTGGGCCTGAAGTTCCTTCCGGCGTTCCCGGGCCGGGCCGAAGTGCGCGTCGATCTTCTCAAGTAGCATCCCCTTGACGGTGCCGTAACCGAGGCCGCCGGCGCGGTATCTGGCAGCCAGTTCTGCCTGTTCCTCCGCCGTGGCGAAGAGGCTGTAAAGCTGGAAGACGTTGCACTTGGCGGGATCCTTGGGGGCCTCGACCGGCCTGCTGTCCGTGACGATGCTCATGACCTGCTTTCGCAGGGCTTTGCCCTCGGCAAAGATGTCGATGGTATTGCCGTAGGACTTGCTCATTTTCCGGCCGTCGGTGCCGGGCACCTTGGGAGCCTTGCCCAACTGGTATGTCGGCAAGGGGAAAATCTCACCGTACGTCTGGTTGAAGTACCCGGCCATGTCGCGGGTCATCTCGATGTGCTGCACCTGATCTTGCCCGACGGGAACCAGATGGGAGCGGTAGATGAGGATGTCGGCCGCCATCAAGACCGGGTAGGTGAACAAGCCCACGCTGGGGGTGATGCCCTGCTCGACTTTGTCCTTGTAGGAATGGGCTCGCTCCAGAAGCCCCATGCCGGTTACGGTAGCGAGGATCCAGGCCAGTTCCGTCACCTCCGGTACGTCGGACTGGCGGAAGAACGCGACGCGCTCTGGATTTAGTCCCAGGGCCAGGTAGTCCAGCGCGGCATCGAGGACGTTGCGGCTCAAGACTTCCCGATCGTGGATCGTCGTGAGGGCGTGGTAGTCCGCGATGAAGTAGAAGCACTCGCCCTGGTCCTGAAGCTCGATGTGCTGCTTGATGGCTCCGAAGTAGTTGCCCAAGTGCAGTTTTCCGCTGGACTGCACGCCGCTGAGGATGCGTTTCCGTTCTGAATTCGATGCGGTCATAGGTACACGGGTCAGGCGAAGGTGAAGACACGGACGAGGAATCTGGCCGCCTCGAAGACCACGGGTCCGAGAAACCGCGTGTATCCCGAAAACACCAGGATGGCAATGACGATCATGCCGACGACCTGGGCCTGGTAGCTGTACATCCAATCCGCCAGTTCCCGGGGCAGCACCAGTGCGATGATCTTACTGCCGTCCAGGGGCGGGATGGGGAGCAAATTGAAAAGGGCCAGGACCAGGTTGATGATGACCATCTGAATCAGGAACATGGTCAGCCGGTCGCCGATGTCGGGACCGACCCGCCTCGCCAGCATCGTCGCGTTGAGCAGGACGGCACACAGGCAGGCCAGGAGTATGTTGGAGATCGGCCCGGCCGCCGCCACCAGACTCATGCCCAGGTAGCGGTTGACGCGGAAGTTCAGGTAGTTCACCGGCACCGGCTTGGCTCCGCCGAAGATCACCCCGCTGCCGGACAGTGCCAGGGCCAGCGGTAGGATCACGGTCATGAACAGGTCGATGTGCGGCAACGGATTGAGGGTCAGTCGGCCCAGCAGTTTGGCCGTGTCATCTCCCAGCCACAGGGCCGTCAGGGCGTGGGCGCATTCGTGGATCACCAGGCAGAACAACAGTCCCACCCAGACGGCGACCGTCATTGTCAGAGAAGCATCCATCGGTTTTTCTCGCGGCCGAGGTGGCCGTAATCTGCTCCGATCCAAGTGCAACAGACGCCTAGCATGATTATAGGGAGCAACCCGGTCCACGCGGACTCGACTTCGCCCGGGCCATGCGGCTGGCTGGATTACATGCGGACATATCCCGTGGGATATTCCGACTCCAGAACATTGTCGCCGAGGTCGGGCTGAGAGGCCCAGGCCATCAGGCGGCGAGTGACCTCGATGGCCCGTGGACTGTTCAGCGCGGGCAGCGGCTGTCCGAGTCCGAGTCCCAGGTCCACATGCAGACACTTCTGCACGACGCTGGCGGTGGCCAGGGCCAGTTCCCGGTTGGGCAGTCGAGCCAACTCTCGAAGGCAAACGATGGCCCGCACATTGGGACCGGTTTCCAGAAGCTTTTCCGCTGCCAGCAGACGCAGCGGAGCGGGATTGGCGGGATCGAGCAACTCTTCCTTAGCCGTGTGTTCCAGCGCGTCGGTCCTCAGCAGGAGCCTTCCCAGCTCGATCCGCAACAGCGGCGCGGCGTGGGGATCAACTACGATCTTGTGCAGAATCGGCAAGGCTTCTTCCGGTTGCTCTTGAAGCAGAGTGGTGTAATGCAAGGAGAGGACCTGGGCGGAGCGCAGGCCGAGGAGGCCTTTCTCAGCGGCCCAGGCGGTCAGATCGTTGACGGCTTCCGTGCTCAGCGTCTGTCCTTCCCGGAGAAGGGCGGAGTCATTGCGGAGAGCCGGGTCGCCCAGGGCCTTGCGGACGCCGAAGCGGATCCAGGTCCACGGCTTGTCGGGAGACCAGAACAGGGCGTCGGCAGCCGCGGTCCGGACCCGGGCATCGGGATCGCGGAGGTAATCGGCCAGGTTCTCCAACATCAATCGGTCATGGCAGTTGGCCAGGGCGAGGACGGCAGCAGCCCGCACTTCAGGGACCGCCTCGTTGCGCAGCACTGCCAGCACGGCCTCGGCTTGACCCGGTTTCCAGAATTTGCGGGACTCCAGGGCTGCCAGGGCACACAGGCGAACTTCGGGCCGAGCCGACTCCAGCAGGGTCAGGGCCGGTGCTGCGTCGAAGGCGCTCACCTCCCGCAGTTCGGCGACTTCGGCCAGTTCTTTGCACAGGGTCAGCGGCTCCGGCCAGTCCTTTCGCTCGCTCAGGTCCCGGACGAGCCGATGAGCACGTCGAATCGTCCATGCACCGGACTGATGCAGAGTGTAGTTGGCGATGATGCCGAGGATCAGCAGCGCGGACACCGCCTGGGCCAGATGCACCGACCAGTCTGCCGCCGATTCCGGAACGCTCAACCAGAGAAAGGACAGGGTGGTCAGAGACAGCAAGAGCAAAAGCGGGCTGAAGGCTGACGTCCACGACCGGAAGAACCCGAAGACGGCAAAGGCGATGGCCGCCTGTACTCCGAGGCCGACTAGCAGAATCCCAGCCGATTGCCAGGGCAGTCGAGACGCCGCCAGCAACAACAGCGCTGTCGGGGTGAGCAAGACCGCCCACCTCAACCAGATATCGTTGCTCTCCTTGCCGAACCTGCCCAAGGACTGGCTTGGCGACATGCTGCCCGCTCCAACTGTTGAACTTCCGGCAGGGACTGCCGCGTGGACGGGAATTCCCTGGGGGCAGAGCGTCCCTTCCTCTGCTCCCGTTCCTAGGAGGCACGCAAATTTAGGTCACAAAATGCGTTCAGGCCAGATGACGCCCCAGGGGAGAATTGGAGCGATTTCGAGTCTGAGCCGACTCTTCCTCGTTGCGGAGGTTGGTTGCTATGCTGTTGTCCGAAGTTCGGGAGTGAATCCACATGAAAGCGAAGCGGAAGGAAGCCTTGGCGATCTGGCAGGCGGGGGTCGAAGCCGTGCGGCCGGAGAAGTGTTTGCCCGCCGCGATGGAACGAATCGTCGCTCTGCTTCCCGAAGTGTTCCAACCGACCGCGCGATCCCGCGTGTTGATCCTCGGCGGAGGCAAGGCGGGGGCGGCGATGGCTCGGGTCGTCCATGCCGAACTGATCCGACGCGGCGTTGCTTCCGACCGGATTGTCGGTTGGGTGAACGTTCCCGGAGAGGAGGTCGAATCGGTCGAGGGGGTCACGTTGTGGCCTGCTCGACCGGCCGGCGTCAATTCCCCCACCGCCCAGGCGGTAGAAGGGACCGAACGCATCCTCGCATTGGCTTCCTCAGCGCGATCCGAGGACGTGATGCTCTGCCTGATTTCCGGCGGAGGCTCGGCCCTGCTTCCCGCCCCGGTGCCGGGCATATCCTTGGCGGACAAGCAGGCTGTCACTGGCCTGCTGCATCGGTGCGGGGCAACGATTCAGGAAATGAACACGGTTCGCAAGCACCTGTCCCGCATCAAGGGCGGCGGATTGGTGCGACACTTCTCGGGAAGCCGGGTCGTCAGCCTCATCATTTCCGATGTGATCGGTGATCCGCTGGACGTTATCGCCTCCGGTCCCACGGCCGAAGACCCGACCACCTTTGCCGACGCCCTCGCCGTGCTCGACAAATATCGCCTTTCCTCCGAAGTCCCCGCCGCGGTCCTTGATTACCTCCGAAGCGGAGTTTCCGGGTTGGTTCCAGAAACGCTCAAGGCTCTGCCGACCGACCCTGAAGGCCGGCCCCGGGTCCACAATCTGATCGTGGCCAACAACGGCCTGGCCCTCGAAGCTGCCGCCACAGAGGCGATGGCCCGCGGGTATCGCGTCCTGGCGCTCGGCTCGTGCCTGGGCGGCGATACGCAGACGACCGCCGAGGTGCTGGGCGACATCGCCCGCGGTCAGCCGGACAACGTCTGCATTCTCAGCGGCGGCGAAACCACGGTCCGACTGCCCCCCGACCACGGACTGGGCGGCCGCAACCAGGAGTTCGTCCTGGCCTGCCTGGTGCATCTGCGGTCGGTTCTCGGACGCGCCCCCAACATCACCCTGTTGAGCGGCGGCACCGACGGGGAAGATGGGCCGACCGACGCTGCCGGGGCCGTTGCCGATGGCGACACCCTGACCGAAGCTGCCCGGCTCGGCCTCGATCTTGGGGACTTTCTGAACCGCCACGACTCGTACCACTTCTTCGACCAAGTCGGCGGTCTGATTCGCTGCGGACTGACTCAGACCAACGTCATGGACCTGCGCGTTCTGCTCACCTGATCCGATTTGTGACAGGATTTGTAGAACTTTCCGATCCAATTGTAATTGTTCCCACTCCGAAGCCGGTTGCCACGGTCGGCCTGCGCCGCTAACGGACAGCACAAGGCTATATCAGGCATAGGGTTGCAACTCTACAACGGAGCAGTTCGCAGTTTTTGGCACGACGCTTGCTCCGTAGGAAAGCACAACGAGAGGAACACCTGGAGCGACGATGGGGCTGGAATGGAGGAGGCCGTCAGGCATGGCCCGGAGTTCCGCCCGGGCCGTGCCCGACCGACCAGCCCTCGGAAGGAAACTCCCCCAGAGGCAGGCGTTTCCCCGCGCACGCCTTCCTCAGACTCCCCCGGGCCAGCCCGACCCCTGGCCCGATTCCCAACCAGATTGCCCATCGGCAGCGTTTCCTCCCCCGCGAACCCGCGTCTCCCCCGACGCGGGTCTTTCTTTGCGCTGCCGCTGCCCAAATCTGGTTGAACTGCCCGCCGTCAGCGTAGTTTGCCGTGGTCGGCAGGCGAATTTCCCGATTCGCCCAGCGTTACCGCCTGCCGTTGCCGCCACGTCGGCAGCAGCACTTCCTCCGTGAGCAGCCGACTGAAGAGCGTACCGCCAGCGCGCGTCAGATGATGATTGTCCTGAAAGAGTTCATCCGGAATCCGATGGCGGTAATCCACGAACAGGCAGCGGCGGCGGCTGCACACCGACTGGATGTGCTCCAGAAACGCCTGCTCGATTTGGGGCGTATAGAGGCGGCGATGTGCCTCGGCCACGGGGACGCCGACCAGGATCACTTCGGCTCCGTGGTCCTTGGCCAGCGTCAGGAGTCGTTCCAACGACCGGGCGGCGCTGCCGCCGGGCCGGTAGTCCTTCAGCCAGCGTCGGATTGCCGGCAGTCCTGCCTCGATGCGGGCCGGGTCGTGCCGGTCGGATGCCAACTCCTGAAAAACCTCCCAAGGCACGCCGTGGTCCGGGGCGCTGGGCGGTTGCTTCTTCTGCTTCGTGGAGCGCTTCCTGGCCGGGTCGGAGGACCGCTCCAAGGACGCGAGCCAGCGGGCGATCTCGTCCCGGATCCGCAAGCCGATCTGGTGGCGGTGAACGTGAAGCGGCAACAGCCGCGCGGACACGGTGCGCACAAGGTTGCCCGATAACCAGATCGCCTCGGCGTGCTCGGCAAGTTCGCTCCAGGTCAGTTGTCGCAGAACGTGCTGGCCCATCCACTCGCTGCGGCAAGCCAGCGTTTCCGGACTGATCTCCACCACGATCAGCCTTGGCCGAACGCCTTGTTTGAGTGCTCCATCGAGCACAAACTCGGCCGTAATCAGATCCCCGGCTTCGATCGCAGCATTGAAGACAATCACTTCGGAATCGTTGCTGGCCTCCTGAAGCCGCTGACGGACCTCTTCCTGGACGAATCCGGCCCCGAAGCGAGAACTGCCCAGGCAGATCACGTCGGGAGAACGCGGTTGCTTGGTCAGGGTTTTGAGCGTGGCATCGGCGGAGGGAAAGCGGAGGTGCGGCCAGTGGTAGTCCAACAGCAATCCGCCGATCAGATGAACCGCAAAGAAAGTCGCCAAGGCCCACCCCAGCGTGCGCCAGCCTCGGACCTGGAAGTTGTCGCGTCGGTTCCGCATGGCGATCGCTCAGAACTGGAAGTAGATAAACGCCCGGCCATCTTCCGGCATGAGTATCTGTGCCAGGACGAACGCAGCCGCCATCGCCGCCCCAAGAAGCGGAGCCGGGATGCGCCGCTCGATCCGTTTCAGGTCCAGCCAGGAGGCCAGCAACCAGGCTGTCAGCAAAAACGCCAGAGCTGACAGTCCCAGGACGAAGACCGCTGGTTCCAACGTCTTACCGACTTCGGGCCAGACCATCTTTCGCAGGACGACCGCGGCATCGGCAAACGTCTGAGCGCGGAAAAAGACCCATCCGACGCTGACCAGAAGGAACGTCCCCACGCAGAACAACGGCTTGAGAACTAGCGCCCCTGTCCAGCGCGGCCAGGGAATGGCTCGATGCAAGGACAGCAATGTGCCGTGGTACAACCCCCAGACGACGAACGTCCAGTTCGCCCCGTGCCACAGCCCCCCCAGGAGCATCGTCACAAGCAGATTGCGGTACGTCTTCCATGCCCCGTAGCGGTTGCCGCCCAGCGGAATGTACAGGTAGTCGCGCAGCCAGCTTGATAGCGTGATGTGCCAGCGCCGCCAGAAATCGGTGATGCTGTCGGCCAGGTAAGGCAGGTTGAAGTTCCTGGGCAGCTTGAAGCCGAGCATGTGCGCCAGTCCCACGGCCATGTCGCTGTACCCGGAGAAATCGCAGTAGATCTGGGCCGCGTAGCACAGTACTCCCAGCCACACCGTTGCCGAGGCGTACTCCGCTGGATGAGCGAAGATCGGATCCACGATCTTCGCCAGCTGGTCGGCGATGGCGGCTTTCTTGAACAGCCCGAGTACGAAGAACTGCATGCCCAGTTGCAGGCGGTCCCAGTTCCATCGCTTGATCTGGGCGATCTGCGGCAGGAACTCGTGCGGCCGCACAATCGGCCCCGCCACCAGGTGCGGGAAGAACATGATGTACAAAGCGTAGTCGAGCAGGTTTCTCACCGGCTTGATCTTGCCCTGGTAAACATCCACGATGTAGCTGATGGTCTCGAAGGTGTAAAAGGAGATGCCCAGGGGTAGGATGATGTTTACAACGACGGGGTCGTTCTCGAAGCCGAACAGGTTGAGCGTACCGATGGCCGTTCCAAGAAGGAAATTCGTGTACTTGAAAAACGCCAGCAGACCCAGGTTCACGCTGATGCTCAGGATCAGCAAGGCGCGTCGCTTCCACACGGTCTGGGTGTGAAGCATCAGCCGTGCGGAGACGTAATCCACGGACGCGGAAAACAGAATGAGCAGAATGAAGACTGGGTTCCAACTCAGGTAGAAATAGCAGCTGGCCAGCAGCAGCCAGCCCATGCGGAGACGATGCACCCGCTGCTCGTGCCATCGGTGCCAGATCGCCGTCACGAGCGACAGGCCCCAGTACACGGCGAAGACGACGCAGAAGAAGACGAAGAACTTGAACGTCAGAAACAGCATGGTCGGGACGGAGTGAGCCTTCGTGGTTTACCGATCAGACGGTGGCGCAGCCGGGGTGCGATCCCCTTGGTACCGCTTACGCGCTTTCCGGTCAATGGCGATAGCTTGACTGATTTCTCCAGGGCAACGGATGGGACCGATGTGGATCGGCTACAACACCAACGGCTTCACTTATCACCGGCTCGAGGACGCCCTGCGCGTCCTGGCTGATCTGGGTTATCAAGGGGTCGCCGTCACCCTGGATTACCACACCCTCGACCCTTATGCTCCCGACCACCTTCGCCAAGTCGAAGCGGTCCGCACGCTGCTGGACCAGTTGCACTTGCACTCCGTGATCGAAACTGGCGCCCGCTTTCTGCTCGATCCCTGGCACAAGCATCAGCCGACGCTCCTGGACCCGGACGACAGCAAGCGCGAGCGAAGGCGGGATTTCCTATGTCGTGCCCTGGAGACGGCCCGAGGGTTGGGCAGCGAGGTGGTCAGTCTCTGGTCCGGCACCGCGCGCAGCAATGAAGACCGGGAAACTTCGATGCAACGCCTGGCCGACGAGTGCCGTTGTCTGGCCGACCGCGCGGCCAACCTGGGCGTGCGCCTGGCCTTCGAGCCGGAGCCGGGCATGTTCGTCGCCACACTCGACGACTTCGCCGAGTTGGAGGCTCGGATTCGTCACCCCGCCTTCGGCCTGACGGTGGACATCGGCCATCTGCACTGCCAGGGAGAAACACCGCTCGCCGACAAACTGCTGACCTGGGGCCGGTTGATCTGGAATATCCACATCGAGGACATGCGCCGCGGCGTGCATGAGCATCTTCAGTTTGGGGAGGGCGAACTCGACTTCGTCCCCGTGTTCGACGTCCTGAAGCGGATCGACTACCGCCACGGAGTCACGGTCGAACTGAGCCGCCACAGTCATGACGCCGTGAATGCCGCCCGACGTGCCCGGGACTTCCTCCGACGATTCGAGTTGCCTGAGAAGGCTTGAACGAGCGCGGAATCAGGCGGGAATCGGATCGCCGTGGTACAGAGCGAACGGACGGCCCAGGCTGTCGTGGTACTCGAGGGTCCGCGGCAGTCCGAGGGCGGAGTAGATCGTCGCGGCCAGGTTCTCCGGAGTGCAGGGCGATTCGATCGGATAACCTCCGATGCGGTCGGAGGCACCGATCACTTTTCCGCCGAAACCCATCCCCGCCAGCAAGACGCTCTGCACCGCTCCCCAGTGGTCGCGTCCCGGTCCCTTGTAGAATTGGGTCAGCGTGCTGATTTTCGGCGTCCGACCGAATTCACTGGCGAGCACAACCAGCGTGTCGGCCAGCAGGCCGCGCTCTTGCAAATCCACTAGCAGGGCCGACACGGAACGGTCCATCGGCGGCAGCAGTTTCTCCTTCAGGTGGGGGAAGGCGTTGCCGTGGGTGTCCCACGTCTCGTTATTGCCCAGGTTCACCTGCACGAGACTGACCCCGGCCTCGACCAGACGGGCAGCGATCCACAGCGACCAGCCGAACGAGTTGTCGCCGTAGTTTTCCAATTCCCTCGGCGTCGCCTTCCGCAAATCGAAAGCCGCCCGGACCCGCTCCTGGGTCAGCAGATTGACCGCGTCCGACCAGGGTTTGCCGAAATTGGCTACGGAGGCCGTTCTTTCCAAAGCCCGCCGCTGAGCGTCCACGTGGCGGAGCAAAGCCAAACGATCCCGGAACCGTCCGCCGTCCACGTCCTGCGGCAAACTCAAATCGGGGATGACGAAATGCTGCCGCTTGGGCTGATAGCTGCGTTGCTGGTGATCGAATTCGTACTGCGGATAGGCACCGTAAGCCCGCGGTTCGAACGGGCTGGCTTCAAGAAACCACGGATCCCGGTTGCGACCAAGAATGCCCGCGAACTGGCCCGGAATGACCCGGCCTGTGGTGTGGATCAACTTCTCTGGCAGGACGATGGCCGGGGGCAAGTTGTTGCGCGCTCGGGTCAGCGTGCCGGCCAGAGCGGCGATGCTGGGGTGGTCGGTCGGCTGCGGCTTGTCGGGATTGAAGCCGATCGGCAGATCGCTCCTACCCGTCAGCATGATGTGATGCCCGGCCGAGTGATCGTTGGACGGATGGGTCAGGGACCGGACCACCGTCCACAGGTGGGAGCAATTGGCCAGTTGCGGCAAGTGTTCGCAGATGAACAGGCCCGCTGTCCGGGTAGGAGTGACGCCAAACTCGCCCCGAATGGTGTCGGGGGCTTCCGGCTTCGGATCGAAGCTCTCGTGCTGGCTCAGACCGCCGGACAGAAAGATGAAAATGACGGCTTTGGCCCGGCGGGAAGAAGGCTGGTCAAGGGAAGACGCCAAGCCTCGCAGCATCGGGACATGACCCAATCCCAGACCGAGAAAGCCGACGGCCCCCGCTTGCAAGGCCACACGCCGATCCAATACCGGATGGTCGAACCCGTTCATGGCATCCCCCGAAAGGCGAGAGAGTTTCGGAAGGAATCGGTTTCGGTCGTTTCAAGCCATCGAGGCGGGCTGACAGAAGGCGACACCAATATAGCACGACGGTTTGTGCGGCACAAGCGGGCGGAAAACGCGGAAATGGTCCCGGCAGAGCCTTTGACGCCGACACCGTGCTGTGGTACAAAAGGAAAATCCCGGCCGGGCACGGTTTCCGTCAGGCCGGGAGGATTCCAAGCCATCCGCGGCTGCGGAGCGGTCCAGAGAAGAGCAGCTTGACGCCACTCCCAAGCCACGTCAACGTTGCCGTCCGATCCGGCAGCCGCCCGGTTCCGTTTGCCTAGTTCCGAAGCGCATTGGCTCCTGATCTCGCATGAGGGAGTGGCCCCGTATGTTCCGTTTCAAAGTCTGGCTCGACAAGCTGCGTTCTCGCCGATCTTTCCATTCGCATCGCAAGGTCCGCCCCCATCTGGAATGGCTGGAAGAGCGTCGTGCTCCGGCCGTCCTGGCGACCTTCAACGTCGAAGGCACCGGCGTGCTGCGCATCGACATCCTCCGCGGCGGACAGGAGGTAGTGATCGGCGTGTCCGGATCGCTGGTCGAGGTCAACGGCGGCGAAATACCGATCAGCGGACCGTTCCTGCCTTTCGCCTCGCAGGTAACTTCGATTCGGGTCTTCGGTTCCAATGGGCGGGACCGCATCGACCTCAGCGAAGTGAAGCCGAGCAACGGCTTCGGTTCGCCCCGCATCGTCGTGCTGGCCGGCGGTGGTCATGACTACATCATTGGCAGCGACTTCCGGGACATCATCAACGGGGGGGACGGCAACGATAGCATTTTCGGCGGCAAAGGCGACGACATCCTCGAAGGCGGCCTGGGCAACGACTCCATCGACGGCGGCGAGGATGCTGACTTTATTCGCGGGAATGCAGGCAACGACACGCTCCTCGGCGGGCCTGACGACGCCGACGACACCATCTACGGGGATGACGGTGACGATTTGCTCCACGGCGGCGACGGCAACGACGGACTCTTTGGCGGCTTGGGCAACGACACGATCCTCGGCGGGGCCGGCTTCGACATGATCCGCGGCGATGCCGGCAACGACCTCCTCATGGGCCACGACGGCTCCGACACCGCCGGTTTCGAAACGGATTACATCTACGGCGGGGATGGCAACGACACCATCTTCGGCGACGGCGGCGACGACATCCTCGACTGCGGCAATGGCAATGATCGGGCCTTCGGCGGGGACGGCAACGACGCGATCCAAGGAGGGCTAGGCAATGACACCTTGGCCGGCGGCGGTGGGTCCGACACGATCTACGGCGGCGAGGGGGATGACGTCCTCTTCGGCCACGACGGCAGCGGATCGGGCGGCAGCGACAACGACTGGTTGTTCGGCGAGGCGGGCAATGACGTTCTGAACGGGGACGGCGGCGACGATCTGAACCTGTACGGCGGGGATGGCAACGACACCGTCTTCGGCGGCGACGGCAACGATGTCATCTACGGCGAGGCCGGACGCGACCGGCTCGAAGGCGGCGAAGGCAACGATACCGTCTTCGGCGGGGCCGGCAATGACAGTATCTTCGGCGGCGTCGGTGCTGATTCCATCGACGGCGGCGGCGGCAATGATTCTGTGGATGGGGGCGACGGCAGCGACACCATCTATGGCGGAACGGGCAACGATACTTTGCTGGGCGGCGTCGGCTTCTTGCCCGACTACATCTACGGCGGCCTGGGCAACGACTCCATCGACGGCGGCGACGGCAACGACCACCTCTTCGGCGAGGACGGCGACGATACCATTTTCGGCGGCACCGGCTTCGACAATATCTCCGGCGGTCGGGGCAACGACTGGCTCTACGGCGACACGGGCAACGACACCATCACCGGCGATGCCGGCGAAGACCGACTCTTCGGCGGCGACGGCGACGACATCATGTTCGGCGGCGACGACCGCGACCGATTCGACGGTGGGCTGGGCTACGACGAGGTCCGCGACTTCGAGGCCTTCCTGAACGAGATCGTCAAGAACGTGGAAACGATCATCGACCGCTGAACAGGTTCTGGAAAGACCGTAAACTCCGCAGACCAGGCGGTGCTTTGTGCCTGGTCTGCGTCCTTTTCTGGTCCTGTCGGATGTGACGGATGGGTAACCATGCGGAAAGTACGACGTTTTCCTAGGGCATGAAGTGCAGCCTTCCATCTGCTGAACCGGCCAGGTGAACCTTTCATTACGGCCCGACCCAGTATTCCGATACAAATGGCAGGGATTTATGAGATCCCGACTTTCCTCCTGGAGCGTAACGGATGCGCTGCCCAAGCCTGCTGCGCATGGCTGCACAATCGGCTGTGGTCCTGCTCATCCTGGCAGGTCCGGGGTTGGGCCAGCCTCCGGAAGCGACTCCAGACTCCGAACGGCCTGCGGCACCCGCGCCCCAAAGTCGACAGCCGGACTTGGGCGAACTGAATCTGGAGCAACTGCTTAACGTGCCTGCGGCCCCGGCAACGCGTGGATCCGTCTCCGCCACGCCAACCACTTCTGGCAGCACCATGCTGCCGGGAAGCGACGCCGCTTCTGTTACCACGACGGGAGAACTTCTGGAACGGGCCCCCAGCGTTTCCGTGCGTCGAACCTCGGCCATCAATCTCGATCCGCGAGTGCGCGGCTTCAACCCAAGCCAGATCAACGCGAACGCCAACGGCATGACCCAATTAAAGACCCGCATCGACATTGATTCCCAATTCAGCCAAATCGACCCGGGCAATGTGCAGAGTCTGGAAATAATCGCCGGCCCCTACACTTCCCTGTACGGACCCGGTTTCGCTTTCCTGCGGGCAGAGCTGGTCGCCCCGCAACGCTACCAGCACGGATCGGAGTTCCACGGATCCTTGAATTTCTGGTTCGCCAACAACGGACGACAAATCTATAACCGGGAGCGGCTGTGGGGCGGCGATGCCGATTGGGGCTTCGATGTCAGCTATGGTTTGCGGACCGGTGAGGACTATCGCTCCGGCGGCGATCCCGGTCAGTTGCGCATCCCCGCCTCCTACCGCCAGGACGACGTTTACTTCGCCTATTCGCAGGATTTGACGTCCTGCCACCGCGTGGATTTCAATTATCTCAGGCTTAATCTTTACAATGTTGAACTGCCCGGCGTTGCTTATGACATCAATGGGCAGGAGACCGATCAGTTCAATGTCCGCTTGGTACGTCAGGCTGACCCTTCCGGTCCGGAGCAACTGGTATTACAATTCTGGCATGCTCGCACCCGTTATGATGGCGATTCGAGCCGCCTTGCCAAGCAGCAATCCTTTAGCGCGTTTTTGATTTGGGAAGCCGTGCCGGCGTTAACCGGCGGAACCCTGCTTTCCAACGGCGTTTCCGAATCCAGCGGCTTTCGTGCCCTGGCGACGCTGGGAGAGCGCTGCACTCCCCAACTGACAGTCGGCCTGGACTGGCGGCGTTATGCTCAGCGTTATCAGGAGGTCAATATCCGAGCCGACGGCGAAATCGGCTTTGGTGGAGACTTCTTCGGCATTCCCTGCGCCAGCCAGGAAGACATAGGGGTTTTGGCCCACTGGGCATTCCCTGTCGATCCTGCACTAAAGCTCACCCTAGGCGGCCGCCTCGACTATGTGACAAGCTATATCGACCGAGACGATATTGTCGTACTTCGGTCGGACTTCATCGGAGGCTACCGGCCGGGCTTCGAGCAACCTGCAAATGTGCTCGGCATGTTATACGCAACGTCCGAGGTGAAACCGGCCGATCATTGGACCCTTAGCGCCTCGGTCGGCATGGCGCAACGGATGCCGAACATCGCCGAGCTGTACAGCGATGAACCGTATGTGCCCCTGGGCCGTTTCGGAAACAGTTTTGTGGATGGCAATTCCCGCTTGATTCCCGAGACCAACCTGCAATGCGATCTTGGCGTGCGCGGGGAGTGGGAGGCCTTTAACTTCTCGGCCGCGGCGTTTTATGCAACAGTGTACGACTACATTCTCGCCGTACCGTCCACGTTCGGCGACGGCGTGCCTTTGGGAGTGGACGCTATCACGAACCTTCAGCGGGACATTTCCGCCTTTCGCCCGTTCGCCAACGAGCCGAATGTCAATCTGGCTGCCTCCACGCATCAGCTTGCCTATCAATATACAAATATCAATCGCGCAAGTTTTTACGGGGGAGAACTCGCTGGGGAGATCAGACTTTGCCGTTGGCTTGGCCTCAATGGATCGCTCGCTTACGTCAAGGGCACCAACCATGACCCCATTCGTTTTATCGAGGCCTTACGGGTTTATGTGCCGGTCAAAGGGGCCGAGGCGCTTCCGAACATCTATCCGCTCAATGGGCAGATCGGCGTGCGAATCTTCGACCCTGCGGAGAAGGATGGTCAGGGCCGATGGAGCATCGAGTGTGTCACCCGCATGGTCAATGGACAGTACTATGTTGCGGATAGTCTAGGTGAATTAACGACGCCAGGTTTTACGGTCTTTAACATCTACGGCTATTATCAGTGGAATGACTCGCTGCGCTTCAGGACCAGCATCGAAAACCTCTTTGATAGAGACTATGCTGAGCTTGGATCGCTGGTCATCGCCAACCCCCTGACCCGCACCCTGGGTTTCGTCCGGGAGCCGGGCTTCACCTGGACCGTCGGGGTCGAGGTCCGATTCTAACTGCCGTGCGATTCCGGGAAGCTGATCCGCGCGACGTGCTACAATGCTTTTGGATTTCGGCTGAGAGTACAGCAGGAGACCATCGGTGTCGGACACGCATACTGCGCTGGTCACTGGGGCGGGACGGAAGCGGATCGGCTGGCATGTCGTGCAGGCCCTGGCCCGGCGGGGCTACGCCGTGGCCATCCACTACAATCGGTCGGCAAGCGAGGCGCAAGAGAACGTCGCTCTGCTCACGCAGCAAGGCTTTCAAGCCGCAGCTTTCCAGGCGGACTTGAGCGATGAGTCGGCCGTGGAACGCATGGCGGCCCAGATCGTGGACCGCTTCGGCCGGGTCGATGTGCTCGTCAACACCGCCGCCATCTGGGAACGCAAACGCCTGGAAGAGATCACGGCTGCCGATCTTCGCCGCCATCTAGAAATCAACACCGTGGGCACGTTCGTCTGTTCTCGAACGGTCGGTTTACGCATGGTCGCTCAAGCCAGCGGCGGGAACATCATCACCATCGGCGACTGGGCCGTCGTCCGCCCCTACCTCGATTATGCCGCGTATTTTCCGTCCAAAGGTGCGATCCCGGCTTTGACCCGCAGCTTGGCCGTCGAATTGGGAACTCGCAATCCGAAAGTTCGCGTCAACTGCATCCTACCCGGCCCGGTGATGCTCCCCGAAGACATGACGCCGCAGGAGCGGGCAGAGGTCGTCCGGGCTACCCTCGTCAAGCGCGAAGGCAATCCGGAGCATATTGTTCAAACCGTTCTGTTCTTCCTGGACAACGACTTCCTCACGGGCGTGTGCCTTCCGGTGGATGGGGGACGGACCATCTATGCGGGAGATTGACCGTCAGCGAACCACGACCTCGACCGGGATGAGGTGGTGGATCATGTAGGAACGGAAGTCGGGGTTGCGGTGCAGGGGCTGGGTCCGCCCGGCGTCGTCGGTGGCGCGGGCCAGCAGCTTGACCGGTCCCGGCTGATTCGGCGCCTGCCAGCGGTAGTGCCACTGCGTCCAGACGAACCGTTCCGGTCTGGATGCCAGGGCGGCGTGCTGCCAGGTCTTGCCCTCATCCGTGCTAACCTCGACCTTGGCGATCTTCTCTTCACCGGCCCAGGCCGCCCCCCGGATTTCCGTGGTGCTTCCAGCGGCGATGCGCTGCCCGCGAACAGGGCGCGAGATGACCGCTTTGGCCTGCATCCGGGTGATCGGCCGCAGCGTCGGCACGCCGTCGGAACGATCCCAGTAGGAGTAGTCGAACATCTGGTAAAAACCGTGAAACG
The DNA here is from genome assembly GCA_937944855.1 of uncultured Planctomycetota bacterium. Classification (GTDB taxonomy): domain Bacteria; phylum Planctomycetota; class Planctomycetia; order Gemmatales; family HRBIN36; genus JANWWR01. The sequence continues at coordinate 105,929 of CALFAY010000003.1, read as the reverse complement.
GCCGATCCGTGACCACGATCCGCTTCAGCCACTTGATGGACGCCATGCCGTACCAGCCGGCCACGACGGCCCGCAGGGGAAAGCCGTGGGCGACCGGCAGCGGCTCGCCGTTCATGGCATAAGCCAGAAGAACCTCGTCGGAGCGGGCTTTTTGCACAGGAACGCTGCGGGCGAAAGCGATGGGTCCAGGCGATTTGGGATCACGAACCTCGCCGACATCGGCCCCTTCAAGCACAACCTCGACCGCCTCCGCTTTCAAACCGGCCCGCTCCAGCACTACCGACAGCGGTACGCCGGCCCATTTCGCGGTGCCGACCGCGCCCTGGTCCCACTGCAAACCCCGTTCGGTCGGCGTGAGGAAGACCCGTCCGTTGCCGGCGCATTCGAGGGTGACGGCCCGTTCCACCACGGGAAGACGCTGCAAGGATGCCAGGTCAAGCTCCATCGGCCGGGAAACCGCACCTTCGATCCACAACCGCCAGGTTTCGGCGTTGAGCCGCGGCGTCGGGAAGTGGCCCCGGACGAAATGCAGGGCGGTGGGCGTGATGGCCTGCTCGATGACGCTGAGCGGCGATTCCAGGTTCTGAGGCTCGAATTCGCGGACGATTCGGGAAGGAGGCGACGGGCTGTTGGAATCCTGGCTCCAGGACCGGGAAGCCAGCAGCGATGCCGCGGCCACCCCCAGAAAAGCCCGACGATCCACTTCCCGCCCCACCATCGCACTCACCTCAAGTGTACGAAGCCCCGATTCGGTCAAGGATCTGCGTCAAAGCGGCCACCGCTTTGGGAAACTGTTCCGGTCCCGTGACCCCGCCGGTCGGTCCGCCTCCAAGCAGATGCGGCTCGAGAGTGGCGAAGCCGTTGAAACCCGAGCGGTGAGCGTCGGCCAGAATGTCGGCGATGCGGCCGTGTCCTTCCCCGGCCACCCGACCGCGGTGCTCGCCGTGAACCCAATCCTTGATGTGGAAATGGACGGTCCAGGCTTTGGTTTTCTGCCAGCCTTCCCACGGGTCATGACCGCCATGAACGTAGTTGGCCGGATCGCAGATGGCCTGGAAATGCGGACTGTTCAGGCTGGTCAGCAGATCGACGACCCGATCCGGGGGTTGGCCGTAAATGCGGTATTCGTTCTCGTGCAGGAGGCGGATGCCGGCTTGGGCGGCCAGATCGATCTTGATCCGCATCCGCCGCAGGACTTCGTCGCGGTACTGGTCCTTGCAGTGATCCCACTCGTCGTCGTCGGGCGGGTAGTAACTGAACAGGCGGATGTTCGGCGTGTCGAAGACCCTGCACAGGTCCACGGCCCGGCGGAAGCGAGCCAGATGCGGCTCGAAGGGATCGGTGATCTTGATCTTGCCGATGGGCGAGCCGATGGCACTGAGCCGAAGGCCGCGGGCGTCGAAACGGCGTTTGAGGTCCGCCACCTGTTCATCCGAAAGATCCAGGACGTTCGTTTTCCATGCCGAGCGAAGCTCGATGTGCCGGACGCCGCATCGCTCCAGCACGTCGAGTTGCACGTCAGGGTCAGGGTCGATTTCGTCGGCGAAGGCGGAGAGGATGAACATGGGGGTTGCTCTGCCTCCCTCAACGGTTGCCCCAGGAATCGCGGTCGCTGTAGCCCTGAAAACGCTGCGCTCTCGTTTCGCTGTTAGCCCGGCGGACGTGCATGGCCGCTCCGGCCTTCTCGACGGTCGGTTCCCGCCGGACCTCGAAGCGGAGCGGGAAACCTTCCTCCAGCGTGTCGAAGTCGAGACCGTCTTCGAGGTCGGAGAGGTGGAAGAAGTAGTCCTTGCCGTCGCTGGCCTGGATGAAGCCGTAGCCGCGGTCGGCGACTTTCTTCTTCAGTTCGCCGGTGAGGACGACGGGAGCGGAAGTCGAGGAAAAAGTCGCGGACTGGACGGGCCGACCCACGGCCTCTTCCTCGGCCTGCTGACTCTGACGGGCGAAGGCGGCCCGGCACTCGTCGCAGTAGAAACGCTGGCCCTTGCGGGGATGGAAGGTCGTCCAGACCATGCGGTCGCCGACGTGGTTGGGCGACTCGCAGCGCAACTGATGCTTCTCGTACTTCAATTCCAGCTGATCGACGAGATCATCGAGCCAGATCGTGTCGAAGTCCTTGACGCGGGCTTCGTCCCGATAGTCGGCGAACTCCGGAGCGCAACTGCCCTTGATGCTGACGATGGCAATGCGTTTGCCGAGCCGGCGCGCGTACTGGAGCACCGGCTTGAAGTCCTGGTCGCCCAGCACGCAGATGGCGATGTCGAAGGCGTAAGGAATGGCGGCGTAGAACAGGATCGACGCAGCCAGGGCGATGTCCACGCACTTTTCCTTAGGTTCGAACGTGTCGTAGGGGTCGCGGTCGGCCCGGCGAAGGCGGCGGCCACGGAAGTTGATCGGAAAGGTTTCGACTTCGTAATGGTACTCCTCTTTGAGCATGGAGTAGAAGTCGAGGCGGCGTTGGACGGCTTCCTCATCCTGGGATGCGTAATTGGTGGCATAACTGCCGAACAGGTAGGTCCGCACCACGTCCACCTCGCTGCCGCCCATCTGCTCCGACACCTGCTGAGCCAGGACGCGGGGCAGTTTGCCGAAGTCCACATGATAGTCCGGTTTGCTGTAGGTCTCCGCCAGTTTCGGAGTGTTGGAGTACAACCACGTCCCGTCAATGAAGATCATCGCCTTAGGCACAGAGTCTCAACCTCCTTTTGACACAATTAGGAACTTGCATCAGGGCGAATTTCTGTCAGGCCACATGCCCATCTAACACAGCAATTTTTTGGGCGGATGCCGCAGCCGCATCGGCGAAACGCAGCCAGGGGCGGCTCGGCGTCTGCCGGCCCTTTGTGCGGATGAAAAGTTCTCGCTGCGATCACACCAGCGGCGTCTTGCCGGGAACCGGCACGGGCGGCACCGGGACGACGCTGCTGGGATCGAGCCGCTCCGGCATCGTTTTTTCCTTGGAATTGAGGGCCCGCTCCCAGGTCACGACCTTGCCGGTATAAGCCGACATGCGCCCCATAATCGCGGCCAAGGTGCTCTCGGTGACATTCTTCAATTCGTTGATCGGCTTGCCGGCGCGAATGCTTTCGATCAGGTTCGTGTGTTCCTGAACATACGGATTTGGGAAGTTGCGGACCAAGTCGCGGTCGAGGGCTGGCTGGCCGTTGATGAGGTAGTCAGTGGGCCGTCGGCCGTCGGTCGTGTAGCAGGTGCCTTTGGTCCCGACCACCGCTTCCGAGACGCCGCTGACCCCGGGGAAGTTGCCGTCCACGTTCGGGCACTGGCGGCACATGCTTTGGACCCGCACGCCGTTGGGATACTCGAATTCCACGGAGAAAAAGTTGTACTTGTTGCCGTCTTCATTGGGATTGTTGCACGGAGCCACGCGCCCGCCCATGCCCAAGGCCCGCAGCGGACGGGCTCGCAGGAACCAGTTGATGACGTCAATGTTGTGGACGTGCTGCTCGACGATGTGATCGCCGCACAGCCACAGGAAGTGGTACCAATTGTAAATCTGATAATCGAGGTCGTTCATGCCCGGCTTGCGGCGGCGGAACCAGATGTCGCCAGTGTTGTTCCAGTAGCAGCGGCCCGCGACGATGTCGCCGATCTTGCCATCGTGCAGCATCTTGGCCATTTCGATGTAGGTCGCCTGGTGCCGCCGCTGCGTGCCGGATGCGATGCCCAGGCCCTTCTTCTGGGCCTCCTCGTAAACGGCGAAGCAGGTGCGGACGCCCGGCCCGTCCACGGCCACCGGCTTTTCCGTGAAGACGTGCTTGCCGGCGGCGACCGCAGCCTGGATGTGCAGCGGTCGGAAGCCCGGCGGCGTGGCCAGTATCACATAGTTGAGACCCGGGGTGTCGATCACCTTCTTGTAAGCGTCCAGACCGCTGTACACGGCCGGATCGACGCACTTATTGCCCAGTTCCTTGACCTTGGCATCTTCCTCGGCGAACGCCCGGAGCCGGTCCTTGAGGGCGTAAGCGTTGCTCTCAAAATAGTCGCCCAGGGCGACGATCTCGACCCCCTTGGCGGCCTGGAGGACGTTCTCTCCCGCGCCGGAGCCACGACCGCCGCAGCCGATGATGCCGACCTTGATGCTGTCGCTGCCGTCGGCATGGACCGGCGGAACCCACCCCAGTCCGCTGACCGCCGCTCCAATGGCCGCAGCCGTCGTCGTCTTGAGAAACGCGCGTCGCGTGTCGCCTTGGGAATTCGCAGTCATGGATTCCTCTCCATCTCTTAATGCCTGGAAATACTACTGGAAACACCGTGGGCCGCTACTGGTCCGGCGTCCAGACGTAACGGCTTTCCTTCGTCACCAGCGAACGGACTTTGCGGAGCGGCTCGGGATCATCGAGCGGCCGGACCACCCGGAAGCCGACAAAGACGCCCTCAGTGAGCCACCAGATGCTCTGGGGTCTTTGCGGATCCTGCCGCAGCCATTCCCGGTGCGAAGCCCTTCGTGAAGCGCAGCGACAAGCCGTCGCCTCCTCGTCCCAGGAACCGCCGCGTACCACATGCGGAAAACGCCTGTCCGTGGGAGGGACGAAGGGATTCAGCGACACCCGGTCGGCCGGCAGTTTGCGGTAGGCGTTCTTGTCGTAATGGTCCAGACACCACTCGGAGACGTTGCCGTGCATGTCGTACAGGCCCCACGGGTTCGGCTTCTTCTTGCCGACCGGATGCGGCTTGCCGTCCGCGTTGTCGAGATACCAAGCATACTCGCCCAGCTTCTCCGGATCGTCCCCGAAGAAGTAGGCGGTCTTGGCTCCTGCCCGGCAGGCGTATTCCCATTCCGCCTCGGTCGGCAGGCGGTAGTGCTTGCCCGTCTTGGCCGACAGCCAGCGGCAGTACTCCATCGCCGCATGGTGCGTCATGCAGATCGCGGGGTAGCCGTATTTGCCGAAGCCGAAGGTCATGTCCGTGTACGGCGGGGTCGGGCGGGTGATGCCGTCGAGTTCGAGTTTGCGGTCCTTGAGCTTTTCGACCTCGTCCTTGAGCACGTCGGCTTCCGCAAACAGGTCGAACTCGTCCCAGGTCACTTCGTACTTGCCCATCCAGAACGGCTTGATTTCAATGGGATGCTGTGGGCCTTCGTCGTCGTTGCGGCCTTCCTCGCTCTCCGGACTGCCGCGGACGTAGGTGCCGCCGGGGATGGGGACCATCTCGAATTTCACGTTGCTGCCGGGGATGGTCTCGACGTAGGGCTTCCTCTCCTCGGCAGCTGCGGATTCGGCGTCGGGAGCGGTCGGCAGAACGACCATGCTCACGGCAGCGAGCAGGAGCACTGACAGCCCTACGATACAATAGCGACAACCGCGAGGCAGCACGGAAGCGATCGGCATGCTGGTTCCCTGGCAGGGGAAATCACGCAACGGAAGTACTCAACTTGCAAACATCCTAAAGCCGCGAAGGGCCTTTGACAATGACCCACCCCGGCAAACCCCGGGCGGTTTTCGTCCCCAACTTCCTCGACCTTGCCGCCTGGACCGGCTTGCGGAAGCATTTCGTTCTGGCAAAGGCATTGCTGGTCCTGGCCTTGGGCTGTTTTCCCGTTTCAGCCGCTCCGCCCTGCGATTCACCCAAACCGAAACGTTTCGAGTTTGCCCAGCCGCACATGGGCACGCAGTTCCGCACGGTTCTGTACGCTGCCGACGAAGCCGAGGCTCGTCGTGCTGCCGACGCCGCCTTCGCCCGTATCTCCGAACTGGACGCCAAACTGAGCGATTATCGGGAAGACAGCGAGCTGATGCGGCTGTGTCGGCAGGCCGGGGGCGAGCCGGTCGCGGTCAGCGACGATCTCTTCACTGTCCTGGCTGCTGCTCAGGAAATGGCCCGACGGAGCCGCGGAGCGTTCGACGTCACCATTGGCCCTTTGTCCCGCCTGTGGCGGCGTACCCGGAGACAACGCGAACTCCCCTCCCCCCAGCGGCTGGAACAGGCCCGCTCGCTGGTCGGGTATGAGAAGCTCATGCTTGATGCCGAGCGGCAAACCGTCCGCCTGACGCAACCCGGGATGCTCCTCGACCTGGGCGGCATCGCCAAGGGTTTCGCCGCCGACGAAGCCCAGAGAGTGCTGCGGAGGCACGGCATCTGCTCCGCCCTGGTCGCCGCCGGGGGAGACCTCGTAGTCAGCGACGCTCCGCCGGACGCTTTGGCCTGGCGGATCGGCATCGCCCCGCTGGACGATCCCGACGGCCCGCCCACCAAGTTTCTCTGGCTGAAAAACGCGGCCGTCTCCACCTCCGGCGACGCAGAACAGTTCGTGGAGATCAACGGCGTTCGCTATTCGCACATCCTCGACCCGAAGACTGGCTTGGGCTTGATCGGTCGGCAGAGCGTGACCGTGATCGCTCCGAACGGGACGCTTTCGGACAGCCTGGCCACGGCCATCAGCGTTCTCAAGCCGAACGAGGGATTGAAACTGGTCGAGGCAACCGAGGGGGCCGCCGCATTGATCGTTGTCCGCGAATCAACCGGGGACAATGAGTACCGTTCCTCCCGCTGGCCCAGCACCGAGTCGAGTACGAAACCGTGAAACCGAATCCGCTCGCGCAAGCTGCATCGTCCACCACGCCCGCGCCGCCCGAAGCCCAGGCACAGACGGAACGGTCCAACAGGTGGCGATCTGGCTGGGAATCGGTCGTGGGGCTGATGTTGTCTTGTATCTGTTTGCCCTGGCGTTTCTGGTCGTATCGTTTTATCAGTATGCAGGACTACTACGGCTCCACAGGCAACTGACGGAAGTGGTCCGGCGCCTGGCCATTCTTGAAGCCCGGCGTGGAGGGTGATCGCCCGACGGCGACTCTGGATGAGAGCGATGCGACGAAGGTGAGGGGGGAAACCCGAAGATGCACGCGAACCGCTGGCTGTTGACAGTGCTGCTTCTGGGCGGGATGGCGTCGGTAGCCCGGGCCGAAGTCTTGGCCCGGCACGGAGCCTGTCGGTTGGAGCAGGTCGGCCAGCAACGGGTCCTGGTGCTCAAAGGCAGCTACCGCGAGATGGGCTTCGCTCACGGCAAGATGCTGGCCCAGGAGGTGGCCGAGAACGCAGAGGCGTTTCTCGACCATTGGTGCCTGGGCGGCGGTCGGGAGAAGCTGGAAACGCTGCAAAAAATATGGAACGCCTCCGAGCCGTTTTTGCCGCAGCGCTACAAGGACGAGCTGGAAGGGCTGGCGGAAGGCTCCGGCGTGCCCCTGGAGAAGCTGCGGCTGGTGCATGCCATTCCGGAACGCTTTCATTGCACCGGAGCAGCGGCTATGGGACCGGCGACCCGGGACGGCAAGCTCTATCACACCCGCAGCCTCGACTACGCCCTCGACATCGGCAACACCAAGCGGGTCCAGGAAAACGCCCTGCTCGTCGTTTATCAGCCGACCGACGGCCACGCTCATGCCGTGGTTGGATGGTCGGGTTTCATCGGCTGCGTCACCGGCATGAACGCACAGGGTATCAGCATCGGCGAGATGGGTTCGCAGTGCGACGACGAAGACTACGCCGGGATTCCGATGATTTTCCTGATGCGCGAAGCCCTGCGACAGGCCGGGACGCTCCACGAAGCGCTCGCCGTCTTCCGCAGAGGCCCCCGGACCTGCGGCTACAACTTCATCATCGCCGACGGCAAGATTCCCGACGCGCGGGCCATCGAAGTTACCCGGTCGCTCATGCTCGAATTCGCCCCGGGCGATCCGGCGGAGAACCTCGGGCCGCACTGTGCGTTGCCCCATTGCGTCCGCCGCGTCAACCACTTTATCGGCGAAGCCACCGCACGGACCCAGCGCAAGGAGTACGACCCGCGGCACGACAACCCGGCCAGCATCATCGGCTACGAGTTGCTGACGCAATGGCTGCGGCAGAACCACGGCAAGCTCGACGACCGGCTCCTGATCCGCATGTTACGGCTGTATCCGCCGCAGATTCCGTGTCTGCATCAAGCGGTCTTTTGCCCGACCGATCTGACCTTGTGGGTCGCTCATGCCGCCGATCCGCGGAAGACTCGCTGGGCCGGAGCACAAAGCCAGCCGTTCTACCGCTACAATCTCCGCTCCTTGCTCGCCGGGGAGCCTGCCGACAAGGACCTGCTCATCGAATACAAGGAGCCGCCTCGCAACGGCGAGCCTCCGGTCGAGGAGGGCACCGTGACTTTCCGGCCAGTCGGGGACCAAAGCCGGATTCCTGAACGCTACAGGCTCGAGCCGCACGAGTTCCCCTACCAACTGAAGCTGCTCCACGACTTCGCCGGCATCGACATGGAAATCTGGCACCTGACCTTCCCTTCGCCGGTGGTCAGCAAGTACCCCGTCAACAACACGGTCCATGCGGAATACTACTGGCCCAAGGGAAAAGGCCCGTTTCCGGCCGTAGTCGTCCTCGACATTCTCGGCGGCGATCAGACGCTCTCCCGACTGCAAGCGACATTTCTCGCCCAGCAGGGGGTGGCGGCACTGTTCGTGCAGATGCCGTACTACGGGCCAAGACGCCCGGCGAATCAGCCTGCCGCCCGTATCGTCTCGCCGAACCTGGAACACAGCCTCGAAGCGGTGCGGCAATGCGTCCTCGATGTCCGCCGTGCGGGAGCGTGGCTGGAATCGCGGCCCGAGGTGGACAAGGATCGGTTGGGAATCATGGGCACCAGTCTGGGCAGTTTCATGGGCACTCTGACCGCCGAGATGGAGCCGCGTTTTCAGCGGGTGGCGGTCCTGCTCGGAGGCGGCGGGTTGATCGAGGCGTTCTACGACCGGCCCGAAGCGTGGCCGATCCGCCTCGCCTGGCAGGCCCTGGGCGGCAACCGGGAGAAGCTGGCCGAACGCCTGGCGTGTGCCGATCCGCTCACCTGTGCCCAGAACCTCAAAGACCGCAAGTTGCTTTTGATCGGAGCCAAACGGGACGAGATCGTGCCGCCGAGCGCTCTGGAACGCCTTTGGGAGGCGACCGGCCGACCGCGAATCTTGTGGTATGACTGCACGCATGAAGGAGCGATTGTGTACGTCGTTCCCGCCATGAAGGAAATCATCGAGCACTTCCGCGAGCCGTGACATGAATCCTGCGGTCAACATCCGCTCCATCGTGTCGATGCCCTTCGAGGAAAACAGCTACGTCGTCTGGCGGAGCGACCGATCGGATTGCGTGGTCATCGATCCCGGGCTGGAGCCGGACCTGATCCTCGACTTCCTGCACCAGGCCGACCTGACCCCGGCGGCGATCCTGAACACGCACGGCCACGGCGACCACATCGCAGGCAATCAGGCGCTGAAGGAAGCCTTTCCCGAAGCGCCGCTCGTCATCGGGGCCAACGAGACGCCGCTGTTGACCAATCCCCATCTCAACATGAGCGCGCCGTTCGGCGTCCCGGTCGTCAGTCCGCCGGCCGATCAGACCGTGCGGGAAGGCGACGTGGTTGAGGCGGCAGGACTGCGCTTCGAGGTCCTGGACGTGCCCGGTCACTCGCCCGGCCACATCGTTTACGTTTTGCGGACGCAGCCGATCCGGGTCTTCGGAGGAGACGTGCTCTTCCAGGGCAGCGTCGGCCGGTACGACTTTCCCGGCAGCGATGGCCGACTCCTCGCCCACGGCATCCGGACCAAGCTCTACACCCTGCCGGACGATACCGTCGTGTATCCCGGCCACGGCCCGACGACGACCATCGGGGTCGAAAGGCGAACCAATCCCTTCGTGCAAGGCTGAGCGGTCATTCCAGCGGCGTGACGTAGCACATGCCGTTGTCGTGTCCTGTCACCACTTGTTTCCCGTCCGGCGTGAACCGAACGCAGTAGGCCCCGAACTTGGGCAGTTTGAAGCTCTTGACGACCTTCCCCTCGGCCACGTCCCACAGCGTCAGGTAGCCGCCGTAACCGCTGGTCGCCGCCGTCTTGCCGTCGGGAGAGAGGGTGACGGCGTAGATGTCGTCCGGGGTCGGATCAAGTTTCTTGCGTTCGGAGCCGTCGGCGACGTTCCAGATGCGGGGCTGGCGATCCACCATGCCGACCGAGATGACGGCGGTGCTGTCGGCCGTGAAGACGACGCTGGTGACGGCATCCTCGTGGCCTTTGAGCGTGGCCTGTTCCTTCTGCCCGGTCACGTCCCAGAGCTTGACGGTCTTGTCCTGACTGGCCGTGGCGAGCAACTTGCCGTCGGGGCTGAACACCACCGTGTACACGCTGCCGCCGTGCTGGCCGAGGTTTTTCACTTCCTTGCCCTCTTCGGGATTCCACAGACGGACGGTCTTGTCAGCCCCGGCGGAGGCCAGTAACTTGCCGTCCGGACTCCAGGCGATGCTATCCACGATGCCATTGTGCCCCTTCAACTCTTTCTCCTGCATGCCGGTTTCGACCGACCACAGCCGAATGGTGCCGTCCTGGCTCGACGATGCGATCCTGCTCCCATCTGGACTGAAAGCAACGCAATAAACCGGCCCGGCATGGCCCGTCAGCTCCTTGACCAGCGTGAACTCCGGAAACTGCCAGACTTTGATGACGTTGTCGAAGCCGCCCGTGGCCAGCAGCTTGCCATCTGGGCTGAAGGCCAGGGTATAAGCCGGGGCACTGTGGGCCTTGACCTCCCGCGGCGATTGGGCCGCGAGGACTGCCGTGACGAGGACCATTCCGAACCCACTCAGCCACAATGCCTGCCGCATAGTGCGTACTCCGATCAACCGCGATTCTGCTACGGACCTGGTGAGAGAGAAGATACCGCAGGGCAGCGGCGGGAGCAATCACCGGAGAATCTCCTCGGCTCCCAGTTGCCTGAGGCGTTCGGCCAGCCGTTCCCCCAGCGGCTCGGCGTCGTGAGCGGACCCGGAGACCGCGGCGGCGATGCGGCGGGAACCATCGGGGCTGCACACCATCCCCTGCACGAGCAAGTCTCCGTGGTCGAGCCGCCCCAACCCCGCGATCGGCACCAGGCAGCCGCCGCCCAAGGCCCGCAGAAAAGCCCGCTCGGCCAGCACTGCCAGAAAAGTCTCCCGATGATTGATCCGTTCCAACACGGCCCGGGTGTCGGCGTCATCCGCCCGACATTCCACGCCCAGGGCCCCTTGACCGACCGCGGGAAGCATCCACTCTTCGGAAAGCACCTCGGCGACTTGATCGGCCAAGCCGAGACGCTCCAAGCCGGCCACGGCGAGAATCATGCCGTCCAATCCCTGCTCATGCATTTTGCGCAGGCGGGTTTCGACATTCCCTCGCATGTCCGCCAGACGCAGATCGGGTCGGCGATGCAGAAGCTGGGCACGACGCCGCAGGCTGCCGGTGGCGAGGGTTGCCCCTTCGGGCAGATCGTCGAAGCGGCGATACTTGACAGAAACGAAGGCGTCCTGCACGGCGGCGCGAGGCGGCGTGGCAGCCAGCACCAGTCCCGGCACCGGCTGCGTCGGCAGATCCTTGAGGCTGTGCACCGCGACATCCGCTCGGCCGTCCAACACCGCCTGCTGGATTTCTTTGGTGAATGCCCCTTGACCGCCCAGAACGCTCAAGGAGCGGTCCTGCACCCGGTCGCCAGTCGTCTGCACGATCACCAGTTCGACCGGCCTCGGCGCCAGGACGGGCCGCAGCAGTGCGGCGACATGCTCCGCCTGCCACAAGGCCAACTTGCTGCCCCGAGTGGCGATCCGCAGAGGATTCATGGGCAGGGTCTGCCTGTCAACGGCCTGTCAATTCCTGTAAACGCCGTGCGATCCGCCGGGCTGTCTCCTCGCGCGGACACGGACCTGTCGTCAGTCGGGCCTGTTCCCCGGCATTGCCTTCGGCCTGGTCGATGGCCACCCAGACCGGCTTGAGATGCCCGGGATCCTCCGCGTAACGCGGAAACAGATGCCAGTGCAGATGCGGCACCTGATTGCCGAGAAGTTCGTAATTGAGCTTGCGAGGCCGAAACTCCTGTTCCAGCGCTTCGGCGAGCAGACACATCTCCGCGAGAAACGCCTCGCGGGTCGTCCGTTCCAGCTGGCTGAGTTCCTCGGCATGAGTCCGGCTGACGAGGACGCAGTAACCATGAAAGTATTGCCACGAACCCAGCACCACGACCGAATGGGGAAATCGCCAGATCAGATCCGGATCAGCTCCCCGCGAAGGCGAGGTAGCGTCGTCCCAGGCGTGGAGGCGACGGCAGAACAGGCACAGTTCCGGCGTGCTTAACGGCATCCTGTCCTCCTTTTGGACTCGGTCCACGGATAGTATTGTATCAGGGGTCAGCGGCTTCCCCGAACAGCTTGACAGCGAAGCGAGGTCCTATGCCTCGGTCCAGATTCCACGGGACGACGATCCTGGCCGTGCGCCACAAGGGCCAGGCGGCCCTGGGCGGCGATGGGCAAGTCACCCTGGGCACGACGGTGATGAAGGCGGATGCCCGCAAGGTGCGGCGGTTGTACCAGGACCGCGTGCTGGTCGGCTTCGCCGGCGCGGCTGCCGATGCTTTCGCCCTGATGGAACGCTTCGAGGCCAAGCTCAACGACCACCAGGGCAGCGTGCCCCGGGCGGCGACCGAGCTGGCCAAGGACTGGCGGACCGACCGGGTGCTGCGCCGGCTGGAAGCGATGCTGGTGGCGATGGATCGGGAGGTGATCCTGCTCATCAGCGGCACCGGCGACGTCATCATGCCCAGCGACGGCGTGCTCGGGATCGGCTCCGGCGGCCCCTATGCCCTCGCCGCCGCCCGGGCCTTGATCGCCCATTCCGATCTGACCGCCGCCCAGATCGTCCGCCGGTCCCTGGAAATCGCCGGCGATCTGTGCATCTATACCAACCGGCATATCGAAGTCGAAGAATTGGCGTGAGTTATACAACGGGAGAATGGTGTGGCTGAATTGACACCGCGGCAGATCGTTTCCGAACTGGACAAATACATCATCGGGCAGACGGCGGCCAAGCGGGCCGTTGCCGTGGCCATCCGCAATCGCTGGCGGCGTCAGCAATTGCCGCCCGAACTGCGTAAGGACGTCACCCCCAAGAACATCATCATGATCGGTCCCACCGGCGTGGGCAAAACCGAGATCGCCCGGCGGCTGGCCCAGCTGGTCGGCGCTCCGTTCCTGAAAGTCGAAGCAACCAAGTACACGGAGGTCGGCTACCACGGCCGGGACGTCGAGAGCATGATCCGCGATCTCACCGAAGTGGCCGTCGGCATGATTCGGGCTGAGCAACGCCAGCTGGTCGAGACTCAGGCCAAGGAACGGGTCACGGAACGGCTGCTCGACCTGCTTCTGCCCGGCGGTTCGGATTACGACGATGACGAGGAAGCTGAACGCCGGGATCGAGCCAGGGCCAAGCTGCGGGCGCGGCTGGAGGCCGGCGAAATGGAAGATCGGCTCGTCGAAATCCACGTCGAGCAGAAGATGGTGCCGGTGCAGATCTTCTCCAGCCTGGGCATGGAGCAGATGGACGTGGACTTCCAGAACATGTTCGAGAAGATCTTGCCGCGTCAGGCCCAGCAACGGCAAATGACCGTCCGCGAAGCCCGCAAGGTGCTTCTGGAACAGGAAACCGATGCCCTCATCGACAAACAAGTCGTGATGGAAAAAGCGGTCGAACTGACCGAGAACCAGGGCATCATCTTCATCGACGAGTTGGACAAGATCTGTGGTCCCGCCTCGACGCACGGCCCGGACGTGTCCCGGCAGGGTGTGCAGCGGGACTTGCTGCCGATCGTCGAGGGCACCACGACCCAGACCCGCTACGGCCCAGTCCGCAGCGACCACATCCTGTTCATCGCCGCCGGGGCGTTCCACCTCTCGAAGCCGTCGGACCTCATGCCCGAATTGCAGGGCCGCTTCCCCATCCGTGTCGAACTGGCCGACCTGAAACGGGACGACTTCCTCCGCATTCTCCAGGAACCGAAGCATTCGCTCATCAAGCAGTACGTCGAATTGATGGCCACGGAGGGCGTGGACCTGGAGTTCACGCCGGATGGTCTGGAAGCGATTGCCGACATCGCTTTTGACGTGAACCGGACGATGCAGAACATCGGCGCGCGACGGCTGCACACGGTGCTGGAACGGGTCGTGGAAGAGGTCAGCTTCGAGGGACCGGATTTGCCGAACAAGCACGTCCGCGTCGATGCTGCCTATGTGCGGGGCCGATTGGCGGACGTGCTCAAGAAGGAAGACCTGGGCCGGTTCATCCTGTGAGACGGTCGGCGAGACGGCTGGCGCTGGGGAGCGTCACTTGGCGGAAGGATTCTGTCCGGTGACAGCGTGCATGATCCAGCGGTTCATGTCGCGGAGCATGTCGGCATGGATGCGGTGCGTGGTCGGGTAGGTGAGGAACTGCACATCGAGACCGGCCGTGTAAAGAAGGCGGTGCATCCGCCGAGCAGCCGACAGCGGAATGATCGAATTGGCGATGCCGTGGCCCATGAGGACGCGGAGCCTGCGGGCTTCCGGCCAGCGGAGCAGCGGAGTGTTGCTTGGCAGTTGCCCGTTCATGGCGATGATGCCGGCGAAGCGTGTCGGAAACGCCAGGCCGAGCCGATAGGCTTGTGAGGCCCCTTCGCAGAATCCCGCAAGGTAGATGCGCTGCGGATGGATACTGTAGGTGGAACAGGCCTGTTCGATGGCCTGGAAGGCGTACTCCTCGGCGAAGGCGTCGGTGCGGAGGTCGTCATTCCAGGAGTACCCCAGAGTGCCGTCCTGATAACGAACGGTGACCTCCGGGCCGCGCAGGGCCATGCAGATGTAGTTCCGGCGGCTGAGTCGCGGGGCCAGTCGCAGGATCTGCTGCTCGCTGGAGCCTTGTCCGTGGAAAAACAGCACCAACGGATAAGCGTAGTTCGGTTCGTAGCCGCCCGGCAAGAAGGTCAGCACCGGCAACCGCCGCGGAGAATCGACCGCTGAGGCGTAGAACCCTTCGGAAGGTCTTGTGAGCAAGCGGACACTGTACATGGTCGTGACCCGAACTTAGCGGTTGTATTGGCCCTAGCGGTCGTGCAAGGTTTGTGACCCAACAAACGATCTGCCAAGACCTTGCGACAACTTCCCCTCAAGTTGACCCGCCAAGTCTACTTTTGGTCTAAAGCAGTGTCAATGCGGCGACACGCGCCGAAAGGCAAAAAAACGACCTTCCCGCGTGCTTCATGACTGCCTGCAACGGTTAGTTGAAACGGAGAGGAAACGAGCGAGTTGGCAAGCCGCGGAAACCTTTTGCAAGGCATCACGAATTCCACTCCCGCACCAATTTCCCAGTGTGAATCGCTCTGCGAAAATAAGTCAGAATGACAAGGTGGCAGTCATCGGGCACAGGGCGGGGATTATGCAAGTCTGGGTAGGCACGTCGGGATATTTGTACGCCGACTGGGTGGGGGTCTTCTATCCGCCCGGAACCAGACCGGAACGGATGCTGACCCATTACGTCGCCCACTTCCCCCTGGCCGAACTGAACTTCACCTTCTACCGCCTTCCGACGCGGCGAGATTTGGACCGCATCGCCGACAAGACGCCCCACGGATTCCAGTTCCTCGTCAAACTGCCGCAGTCGGTCAGCCACGACCTCGACCTCGGCGACGTGCCCGCGTTTCTCGAAAGTCTGGCCGGGCTGCGGGAACGTCAGCAATTGCTCGGCCTGCTGGCTCAATTCCCGCAGCGGTTCCACGATGACGGGCCAAATCGGGACTTCGTCGCCCGCCTGGCCGAGAAGTTTGCCGATCATCAGCTCGCCGTCGAATTCCGCCACCTCTCCTGGGCCGGACCGGACATCCCGGCGTGGCTGGCGACTCTCGGTCTGCATCTGGTCTCGGTGGATGTGCCCGACATTCCCGCTCTGTTTCCCCGCGGTCTGGTTCGGTCCAGCGACCTGATCTACGTCCGGCTGCATTCCCGCAGGGCCTGGTCGTGGTACGAATCGGACAAGGAACGCTATGACTACTCGTACTCCGAGGCGGAGATGGCTGAATGGATCGAAGCGCTGCGGTCGGCCCAGGGTCGAAGTTCGCGGGCCTTGGTTCTGTTCAACAACTGCCAGCGGGGGCAGGCGGCGGCGAACGCTTTGCGGTTCGCCCAGTTGCTGCGGGAACTGGCCCCGGAACTGCGAGTCGTCCCCCCCTTCGCTCTCCCTCCGCCGACACAACGCGGATTGTTCGAGTGACTTGACTCGGACACTCGGCATGGACCATGATGCGGAGACTACTGGCCAAAGATGGGGGGGAGAGTCGAACCATGAAGGCGGCGTACATCGAGAGCACCGGCGGACCCGAGGTCATCCAGTACGGCGATTTGCCGATCCCGAAGTTGCAGCCGGAGGAAGTGTTGGTCAAGGTCGCCGCCGTGGCCGTCAATCCCATCGACACCTACATCCGCGCCGGGACCGTGGCCTTTCCGTTGCCCAGGCCGTTCATTGTCGGCTGCGACCTGGCGGGGACCATCGCGGAGATCGGTCCCGGGGTGGATCGCTTCCAGCCGGGCGAACGGGTCTGGGGCAGCAATCAGGGGTTGAAGGGCCGTCAGGGCACTTTCGCTGAGTATGCCGCGGTGCACCAGGACTGGTTGTATCCGATCCCCGACAACGTGTCCGAGGAACGTGCGGCAGCGGCGGCACTGGTGAGCATCACGGCCCATCTCGGTCTGTTTCAGCGGGCTGGACTGAAAGCCGGCGAGGTCTTGTTCGTCAACGGGGGAACCGGCGGAGTCGGAGCGGCTGTGGTGCAGATGGCCAAAGCGGTCGGAGCGGTCGTCATCACCACCGTGGGTTCGTCGGAAAAGGCGGAATTGTGCCGGCGCTGGGGAGCGGACTTGGTCCTCAACTACAAGACCGACGACGTGCCCGCTCGGGTCAAGGATTTCACGAACAACCAGGGCGTGCAGGTCTGGTACGAACCGCTGCGGGAGCCGGACTACGACCGGATGGTGGAACTGACGGCGATGCGCGGCCGCATGGTCGTGATCGCCGGTCGGGCCGCTCGTCCTCCGTTTCCGCAAGGGCCGTTCTACGTCAAGGACCTGACGCTGCACGGCTACGCCATGTTCAACGCATCGCCCGAGGAGCAGCGTCGCTGTGCCGAGGACATCAACCGCTGGCTGGCCTCGGGGCAGTTGGACATTCCCATCGGACGGCGTTTCAGGCTGGGAGAAACCGCCGAGGCTCATCGGCTCCAGGAAGCCAACACCATCGGCAAGGCGGGCACACTGGTCGGCAAGATCGTGCTGACGCCCTGAGGAACAAGCCGCGCAGCTGCCCGTACAGTTTGCCTGCTTTGTCCCGTCGGACGGAAGATGGGGAGGACTGCGCCGGAAGTGGCGACGGCAGCGGCCGCCTTCAGGAAGCAACCGTCCGGTACAGGCACGTCGCCTGATGCAATCCGCGTAATCATCCGAATCCTTTCATGGATTGCCACGCCGGCGGAACCGCGTCAGCGGAAGCCGCTTGTGGAGGCGATATCGGCAAAGGAAACAGGGGTCAGCTGCGGAATAGGAGTCCGCCATGAGAAAGCGTTTACTCGGCTCGGTCAGCGCTGTCCTGACAGCGGCCGGCATGGCCTGCGGTCAAGTGTGGGCCAACCCTCCCGCTGCCGTGGAGGAGACCAAGGAAGCAGTGGCCGAACAGGAAGTCAAACCGGCTTCCTGCTGCGACGACAAGCCAAAGCCCGGGCATCTCCCGGCCGTCACCGATCCATGCCTGCCGTGTTTGCCCTACAATCCGCCGATTCAGGAAGACGCTCCGTTCAGGATCCACAACCGCATGTTCCTCAGCGGCGAAACGCTGGTGTGGTGGCTGAAGGACGGCCGCATCAATGTCCCGCTCATCACCACCTCCAATGACCCATTCACCCTGCCCGTCTTGGGAGAACCGAGCACGGCGGTGGTGTTCGGCAACACCGAGGTGGAACACAACGCCTTCGTCGGCGCCCGCCTGACCGGCGGATTCATGCTGGACGAAAACAAGGTCTGGGCTTTGGAAGGTAGCGGTTTCTGGCTGGCCCAGCAGTCCGACATTTTCCGGGTAAACGGCGATCAGGTTCCCTCGGGTATCCTCGCTCGGCCGTACACGGATGCCGTCAATGGCACGGGAGCCGCCGCCCTTCAAGCGTTCCCCGGCGCGTTCACCGGCGGCGTCACTGTCGAAACCACCAGCGAACTGTGGGGCGGTGAAATCAACCTGGTCCGGAACCTCTTCCGCATCGACTGCGTGAGCATGGATTTCCTCATCGGCGGTCGGTTCCTCAACCTGGAAGAGAGCATCACCGTCACCGACACCTTCCTGATCCTGCCCGGCGGTGTGGGATTCTACAACGGCGACGCCCAGCCGGACGGTCGGGGAATCAACCGCACCGACATCTTCGAAACCCGCAACCGCTTCTACGGCGGTCAGATCGGCGCCCGGCTCGAATACCGCTTCGGCACCTTCTATGTCCTCGGCAAGATGAAGGTGGCCCTGGGCGTCAACAGTCAGGAAGTCGCCGTGGATGGCCGCACCTCGCTGTTCGCCAATAACACCTTGGCCGATGCCACTCCAGGCGGCTTGCTCGCTCTGACTACGAACATCGGCACGACCAGCCGGGATGAGTTCTCGGCCGTGCCCGAAGCGTCGGTGAATATCGGCTGGCACGTCACGCCCCGCATCCGCCTCTTCGCCGGCTACACGTTCCTGTACTGGAGCGACGTGCTGCGGCCCGGCGAGCAGATCGACCTGCGGGTCAACCCCGCCATCCTGCCCACAGCTCCGATCGGGCAATTCGGCGTGCCTGGCGGTCCCCAGGTGCCGACCGTCCTGATGAAGAGCAACGACTTCTACGCTCACGGCATGAACTTCGGCGTCGCTCTGCGATTCTGATTCCAGATCGCGAGGCGAGTCGGATCGCAATTCCTATTCCGCGCATCGGGGGGTGGGGAGTTGCTCTTCCGCCCCCCGAGGCTTTTTTTCGCGCAGAACGATAGTCGCAACTTCACCAGATACTCCTCATTGCTGTTGTCGTGGCATGCCGACCCAAGGGGCCGGCATACAGTGGCTCCTGAGCAGGGGGCTGGGTTCAGAACACCCGAAATCCAAAGAATTGAAAGGTTGATTCGAAAGAACCGGGAACGGTTGTTGGAGGCCTGGAGTGACTACTTCGGCAAAGAAAACTCGTCAGCCGCTAATCACTCAAGCACATGTGGGCCATTCCAAGCTTGCCGCCGAATTAAACGACGGCCGCAGAATTGAAGTACCTCTGGACTGGTATCCGCGACTTGTCCATGCAACGACGGGTGAGCGTAACCAGTGGCAAATCATCGGTCAGGGACAAGGGATTCATTGGCCGCTGATCGACGAGGATATAAGCCTGGAGAACCTTCTGCTCGGTCAACCATTGGGAGACAGCCCCAAATCCTTCCGCCGATGGCTCGCCAAGCGGGCTTCCGTTCTCCCCAGGCAAAGACCAATCTCGAAACGGTCCTTGCCCAGAAAGTCGAAGAAGTAAGCGTCGTGGATCGGCAGCCCAAGACGCAGCAAAAGTCCACGAGTAACCCTCCTTTCTCATCTTTCCGTCAGTTGCTTGACCTTGCTTTCCGGCTGTTTACAATCGGGCCGGTGTATCGAGGGACCTGCGCCCGGGTTCGCCGACGGCAAGCATCAGCCACGAGGGAGGGTCATTCCCGATGAACAGCCACGAGGACAAACCCCGGTCGGGGTTGTCGCGCCGCCAGTTCCTCAAAGGAACCGGTCTCACCGCCGCGACCGCCTTGGCCAGCACGCCGCTGTTGGAAAGCGGTCCCGCACAAGCGGCTCAAAATGCCAGGGCAGCCACGCCCGGCTTCGGTCCAGGGCCGGTCAAACTGGAATTGACCGTCAACGGAGCCAAGGTGACGACTGAAGTCGAACCGCGCGTGACGCTGCTGGACGCGCTGCGGAACTATGTGGATGTCACCGGCCCGAAGCGGGTCTGCGACCGCGGCACCTGCGGGGCCTGCACGGTGCTGTTGGACGGCAAGCCGATCTATGCCTGCACCTGCCTGGCTCTGGAAGCGATGGGCCGACGCATCGAGACAGCGGAAGCCCTGCACGCCGAAGGCTCCTTGCACGCCGTCCCCGCCGCCTTCGTCCAATTCGACGCCCAGCAGTGCGGCTTCTGCACGCCGGGCTTCGTCATGGCCATCAAGGCCGCTCTGGACCGCAATCCCAAGGCGACTCCCGAAGAACTCGAAGCGGCGGTCAGCGGCAACATCTGTCGCTGTGGAACCTACCAGCAGATGCGTGACGCCATCCGTTCCCTGTGCAAGAAGATGGCTCAGCACAACGGACAGCCAATCCAGACCTTGGCCGCGGCGAGTCTGAGCGCCGGGTGCTGTCACCACGGAAAGGAGGGCTAACCGATGGCTGAGATCAAATGGCCCCAGCAGCGTCGCGTCATCGGCACCAAGGTTCCGCGGGTGGACGGGCCGGACAAGGCGACCGGCCTGGCCCGTTACGGCTTCGACATCAATCGCCGCGGCATGTTGCACGCCATGATCCTTTGCAGCAACGTGCCGCATGGCCGACTCAAGACCGTGGACGTGTCTGCCGCCGAAAAGCACCCCGGCTTCCGCGGCATTTTCCATTTCAAACGGCAGGGGCAGGAAGTCTTCTATGTTGGCGATGAGATCCTCGCCATCGCCGCCGACACCGAGGAACATTGCCACGACTGCCTGCGTCTGGTCCGCATCGAGTACGAGCCGCTGCCCTTCGTCGTGAACGAGGAAGCAGCTCTCAAGGAGCCGGGCAAGGGCACGGTGCCCAACCCTGGCCAAGGCAACGTGCGGCCTTCAGGACAGCGGAGCGTCGGCAACGTCGAAGACGCCTTAGGCAAGGCTGACGCTGTCGTGGAGGGCACCTACAGTGTGCCGGTGCAGTGTCACTGCTGCCTCGAACCGCACGGCATGGTCGCCGAGTGGCAGGGCAACAATCTCACCGTCTGGTGCTCGACGCAGGCCACCACCGGCATCGCCGGCATGCTCGAAGCCCAGTTCCGCAATCGCGTTCCCGACGTCAAGTGCCGCTGCATCACCCACTACATGGGCGGCGGCTACGGAAGCAAGTTCATTCCCGGGCCGACTGGTATCGCCTGCTCGGAACTGGCCTTCATGACCAAAGCCCCCGTCAAGCTGTTCCTCGACCGCTTCGAGGAGCAGATCAGCGCGGGCAATCGGCCGTCGGCGACGGCCACGGTCAAGATCGCGGGCACTAAGGACGGCAAGATCACGGCCTTCCAGGCCGACATCTACGGCACGCCGGGCGGCGGAGCAGGAGCCGGGGCTGTGGATGCCTATCATCAACTCGTGCCCTACGTGTACACCTCGATTCCCAATATCCGCACTGTCAACCGCACGATTCGGCTCAACACTGGCGACCGGCAGGCGTTCCGCGCTCCCGGCCATCCCCAGGCGTGTTTCCTGACCGAATCGGCGGTGGACGACCTGGCCAACAAGCTCAGTCTCGACCCCCTCGAAGTGCGACGGGCCAATCTGCCCACCGACCTGCCCAACGCCTTCAAGAGGCCGATCTACGAGGAGCAGCTCAAGATCGTCGCCGAGATGTGCGACTGGAAGAAACGCTGGCATCCGCCGGGCCAGGGGCCGAGCAAGGGACCGCTCAAGCACGGCCTCGGCCTCGGTCTGCACACCTGGGGCGGTGGCGGTCGGCCCAACAACGACGTGCGGGTCGCCATCAAATCCGACGGCAGCGTGCTGGTCCAGTGCTCCACGCAGGACCTCGGCACCGGCGAACGCACCGTGCTGGCGATTGTCGTCGCCGAAGTGCTCGGGCTGAACGTCAAAGACGTGACCTCGGAAATCGGCGAAAGCCAATTCGGCCGATCCACAGGCTCCGGCGGCAGCACGACTTGTCCCGGCACCGCCCCGGCGGCTCTGATCGCCGCCCATCGGGCCAGGGACGATCTGTTCGCCAAACTCGCTCCGCGGCTGGGAGTCAATAAGGATGACCTCAAGATCGACCCCGAAAAACCGGGCAAGATCGTGGCCGGGGACAAGGAGTGGACCTGGAAGGAAGCCTGTGCCCGCCTGGGGATGGATACAGTCGTCGGCATCGGCGACCACCCCGGAGACCAGTCCCTGTCCAGTCAGGGCGTCGGCGGCGTCCAGGTCTGCGAATGCTGGGTCGATACCGAAACCGGCATCGTGCATCTCAAGAACTTCTGGGCCGTGCAGGATTGCGGCCTGGTCATCAACAAGCTGGCCTGCGAGTCGCAAGTCGCCGGTGGGATCATCATGGGCATCCACTACGCCATGTTCGAGGAACGGCTGATGGACGACAACACCGGCCGTCCTCTCAACGCGGACATGGAGTTCTACAAGCTCGCTGGCATGAAGGACATTCCGGAAATTCACGTGCACATGATGGACATGCCGGAGCGCGGCGTGATCGGCATCGGCGAGCCGCCGACGATCAGTACGGCCGCAGCCATCGGCAACGCCATCTGCAACGCCCTGGGCGTCCGTGTCCCGAGGACGCCGTTCTCTCCCATGAACGTGCTGGCTGCGCTCGCACAGAAAGGCGGTGCGTAAACCATGAAGAACTTCACCTACTACCGACCGACTTCCCTCGAAGCCGCTGTCGCTCTGCTCGACGCCACCTACGGGGCCAGCGAATTGCTGGCCGGCGGCACCGATCTGCTCGACCTCCAGAAGGAATACATCGCTCAGCCCGATAAGGTTATCAGCCTCAGCGGGCTGGGTGCTGAGTTCCGCAAGATCACGATGAGAGGCGGCAATCCGCCTTCCGTCGAGATCGGCGCGGGGGCGACGCTGGCCGACATCGCCGAGCACAAGGACCTGCGGGAACTGTTCCCCGGCCTGACCACGGCGGCGGGCGAAATTGGCGGACCCCAGATCCGCAACATGGGCACGCTCGGCGGAAACCTGTGCCAGCGCAACCGTTGCTGGTATTTCCGCGATGAAACCGTCTCCTGCCTGCTCAAGGGCGGACGGAAGTGCTACGCCACCGACGGCGACAACCGCTATCATGCGGTCTTCACCACCGGCCATAAGTGCGTGATCGTCAATCCGTCCACGCTCGCTCCGGTCCTCATCGCTCTCAGGGCCGAGGCCGAAGTCCAAGGCCCAAGGGGCAAACGCACCGTACCGCTGGACAAGTTCTTTCGCGCTCCGGAGTCCGCCGAACACCGGGAACACGTCCTCGCCGCCAACGAGATTGTCACCAAGGTGACACTCAAGGCCGGGCCGCGCAATGCCAGCTACGAAGTGCGGCACAAGCAGTCCTACGACTGGCCGCTGGTCCAGGCCGCGGTGGCGTTCGACCTCGACGGCGGAACGGCCCGCAACGTCCGCGTGGTGCTCGGCCACGTCGCCCCGACGCCGCACCTCGCGGAATCCGCGGCCAAGACGCTGGAAGGCAAGCGCGTCACGGACGAGACGGCCGCTGCCGCCGGCAAGGCAGCCACCGAGGGCGCTCGGCCTCTCAGCGACAATGCCTACAAGGTCAAGCTCATCGAGGTGGCCGTCAAACGCGCCGCCTTGCTAGCTGCCGGAGCTAAACCATACTGGGAATGACTGCTCTCCGTCACTCCGCCCCTCTCCCCTCACGAGGGGAGAGGGCGGGTTCTGGCACCCGTATGGCCGAGAAGGGCCCGAGTTTCGCCATGTCGTCGAATCCGACCCCAGAAACGCCGTTTGTGCCCCGCTGCATGCACCTGCGTTGCAAGGCGATGCTGGTGTACGGCGAAGACTTCGAGCAGGATCCCGAGTACCAGGCGGGGGCGATGGACTTCTGGTGCCTGCACACCAACCGGGCGCTCGGACCCGACGGCGGCGAAGTCTCCCTGGATGCCTGCCGCGATCCGGAGCGGCCCTGTTATGCCCCTTATTGAGATGTGACTCCCGACGTCGCACCGCAACGGGCCGCTGCCTGAACCTGCCCGCCCTCATGATTTCCACTTTCCGGGGACGTCATCTGTCGGAAGCAGTTCGTCGTCTGTTAGAATAAACTGAGGTCCGCAACTTGGCCGCCATGCTCCCTCCCCATTCGGAGGCATACCCGATGAGTCAGGTCGTTCAAGCCGCCTGCCCGAAGTGCCGCAAGGCGTTGGTGATTCCCGCCGGGTGGAAAGAGTCGCTGTTTCGTTGCAAGTCATGCGGAGCCACGCTCAAGATGGCGGGGACCAGGATCGCCTTCCAGCCCGCGCCGCAGGGAAAACCAGGGGCCGATGGTCGCGGCGACGGCGATCTCTCGCTGGTGGCCGAATTCAAGGCCCGTCGCCGACGCCGGTTCTATGTCAAGTCGGCGATCACCGCCGCTCTCGTCATTGTCATCGCATTGACACTGCTCATCGCCGGCAGGCCGCTGATCCAGCGCGGGCAGGAGATGCTGGCCTCGCTCAAGAAGGAGAACCGGCAGGAGACCACGACTGCGCTGGCCGAGTCGAACAAGGAGGAAGTGCTGACGCCGAGCAAGGACCGGCCGCCGCCCAACGTGGCTCGGCCGTCGCAGCCGGGGGAAGCCAAACCGGCGGAGACCAAGGAGCCGGTCCAAGTCGCCAAGGCCGATCCCGACACGCCCATGCCGCCAGACAAACCGACGGCCTCGCCCTCCGAGGGACAAACCTCGAATCCGCTCCCGACCCCGCCCGTTGCCACCGTCGAATGGCACAAACGCTATCCCGGCCGGGCCTTGCTCGTCGGCATCCGCAATTACCTGTACGCCAACCCGATCAATCCCGGTTACCGTCCCGACAATTCGCTGACCCGGGATCCGCTCGGCCTGCACCATCTTAAGAAAGCTTTGATCGAGGGTCTGCGTTTCGACCCGTCGCAGGTCAAGGAACTCAGCGATGTCGCCGAGGAAAAGCCCGTTTCGCCTCTGAAGCCGACGGTCCAGGCGACCATCCGTGTCTTCCTCGAAGATTCCCGGCCGCAGGACCGCGTCGTGCTCGTCTATGTCGGCCATGCGGTGGAGCTGGAGGACCAGGGTTATCTTGTGCCGCTGGAGGGAGAATTCACGAAAAAGGAGGATTTGATCCCGATCGGCTGGCTCTATGAGCAACTGGAAAAGTGCAAGGCCCATCGCAAGCTGCTCATCCTCGACATCGCCCATCTCGATCCGGAACAGGGCCTGGCCCGTTCCGGCGGCGAGAAGCTCGGCGAGAAGCTGGCGGCCCAGCTCCGCAAGGTGCCCGATGGCGTGCAGGTGTGGCTCAGTTGTTCGTCCGGCGAGCATTCCTACGAGTTTGCCAGCTCGGGCTTCATCGGTAGTGTGTTTATGCACTATCTGCACAGCTACGCCCGTGACCTGGCCGATCCGAAGAAACGGCTGGAGATCAAGAAGCAGCCGGGGTTCGCCGAGGAGTCTTTGCCGCTGTTGTTCTTCGCTTCCCAGGTCAATGACGAAGTGACCAAGTATGTCAAGGATCGCTGGAACGCCGTGCAGACGCCCAGGGTTCTCGGCGTGGCCATGAAACCCCCGGACGATGTCTCCGACGCTCCACCGCCTCCGGTCAAGATCGTCGAGCCGCTAGGCTCCGAGCCGCTGGCCGAGCCCCGGGTCGTGGACGAGATCATCCATGAACTCGGCATCGTCGAGGCCGGCTCGCAGAGCTTGCCGCCTTTCTTCGCCAAGGCCCTCGAACCGTACCTGACGCCCGTTGATCGGGATCCCGATCCCGAGAAGCACCCGCTGCGGCAAGTCACCTTGGACACGATCAACAAGCTGCTCGACATCGACAAACGCTTCAACGCGGAGAAAAGCATCAAGGCCGAGGCCAACGATGCCCAGTTCAAAGCGTCCATCGAACGCAAGCAACAGCAGCCGGCCCGTCTGAACCAGGAGTTGGAAGAGATCATGGAGGCGATGGAAAAAGCAGCAGCGGATCGGGACAAGGAAACCAAACGCTGGCAGGCCCACTTCGACTATGTGTTCTCCCAGATGCTCGCCCGCCGCATTGCCATCATGGAGTACAACTTCGTCCTGGGCAACAAGCTCCGCAAGGACAGTCCGATCATTACCAATCCGCAGAACAATGGTTGGCTGATCGTTCCGTCGGAACGGCTCCAGCAGAAGGACACGCGTAACTGGGAGAAGCAGCGGCAGGAGATCCTTGACCGCATCATCAAGGAACATCCCGGCACGCCGTGGGAGGTCCTGGCCCGACGCGACAAGAGCACTTACCTCGGGCTGACTCTGCAGGAAGCCAAGGTGGATTAACCCGCGGAGCGGGCGGCCTCGGCAGGCGGGTTCGGCGAACGGGCCGCGTCCGCCCTCCGATCCGACGGCGCGAAGATCGTGCGCAGCACCAGCACCGCCGCCCCGATGCACAGGAACGTGTCAGCGAGATTGAAGACCGGGTAATTGAAGAGCAAGCGGCCGTCGTCCGCACTCTGGTAGTACACCCAGATGAAATCGCGGACGCCGCCGAACACCAGCCGATCGTAGAGATTGCCCAAGGCCCCGGCCAGAATCAGACCCAGAGCCAGACTCAGCGCCCCGGAAGAAACCACGCTTCGGCGGAAGCTCCACAGGACGATGAGCACGGCCGCGGCGGCGCTGATCCCGGCGAAAAGCAGATTCGCCTTGTCTCCGTGCTCAGGATGATTGCCTAGGCCGAACAGCGCTCCCCGGTTCAAACCCTCCTGGCGCACCAAGCTGAACATGCCGGGAACGATCTCGTAACCCTTGTGTACGAAGCCGCCGACAGTGATGTGATGCCGATCCTGGTCCAGCCACGCATTGACCGCGTACTTGGAACCCAGATCAGCGACGAATCCTGCAACCGCGAGCACCACAAAAAGCCAAGACCAGGATTTGCCGGGGATCGGCGAGTCGCTCATGATCGCTCTTCCAGCTTCCGTGCACAATTGACGCAATAGGCGGTGTAAGGTACCGCTTTGAGCCGTTCCTTGGGAATAGCGGCCCCGCACTGCTCGCAGATGCCGTAAGTGCCCTTGGCAATGCGACCCAGGGCGGCGTCAATCTCCGCCAGCAGCTTCCCCTCGTTCTGGAGCAGACTCAGGGTGAACTCCTGCTCAAAGTTGTCCGACCCGACATCCGCCAGATGCAGCGGGAGATTGGACAGATTGCCGGCCACGCCGTCCTCACCGCGTCGCAGACCTTCATCGGCCAGTTGATTGACATCGCCGGTGCAACGGGCACGCAGAGCGAGTAGTCGTTCCTTGAAGCGAGCCAATTCGCTGCTCTTCATGCCATCCTCGCTGTCCATCCGAAGGGTGTCTGATCTTCAATTCGTCTATTCTAAGCCGCCTGTCGATATGGGTCAACGCACCTCGACGGCACGTTCAGGAAATGTTCAAATGTTCATATATCCATACTGCAAGGGAGGGCATCCTTGGTGGCATTGGCCCGTCAAGGGGAAGTGCCGAGAATCATGGATTCACGCCTCCAACCGCAGGGGCTGACTTGGGTAAAAAATGTTGCGCAGCCAGGAGGCACCGTTTAGACTAGATCTGTTTCCGCATCTGGAACTGCATCCGAGGCTCATAGTCGTGAATCGCTACACCGGCCTGATCGCGGCCACTTTCACTCCGTTCCACGCCGACGGCTCCCTGAACCTTGCCGGAATTGACGCACAAGCCCAATGGCTGCAATCGGTTGGGATTCAGACGGTGTTCATCAACGGCACCACCGGCGAAGGACCTTCGCTCAGCGTGGATGAACGCAAAAATGTTGCGCGGCGATGGTGCGCGATTGCCTCAGAAGTGGACTTGAATGTCATGGTTCATGTCGGCAGTGAGAGCCTTGAGGATTGTCGAGAACTGGCCGGGCACGCGCAACAGATCGGTGCCTCAGCCATAAGTTGCTTCGCGCCAAGCTATTACAAGCCGTACTCGGTCGCCGACCTGGTCGCCTTCTGCCGTCGGGTGGCCGAGGCCGCCCCCGACTTGCCGTTTTACTACTATCACATTCCGATGCGCACCGGCGTGACGATTCCGGTCAGCGATTTGTTGCGCGAAGCCGCGGCGCAAGTTCCATCGCTGGCCGGGGCGAAGTTTTCACATCCCGATCTGATGGATTTGTTGCGCTGCCTGCGGTGGGACGAGGGCCGGTTCGACGTCCTCTTTGGGCTGGACGAGATGCTGCTGCCCGCCGCGGCCCTGGGCGTCCGAGGGGCCGTCGGGACCAACTACAACTATGCTTCAGGACTGTATCTCCGCTTACTGCAAGCCTTTGCGGAAGGCGACCTGGACCACGCCCGGCAACTCCAGCATCAGGCCAACGAGCTGATCTCGTGTCTGAGTCGCTTCGGCTTTCTCCCAGCGGCCAAACGGGTTATGGCGATTCTGGGTGTGGATTGCGGTCCCGTTCGGCCCCCGTTGGCGGATCTGACTGCGGAACAGGAGAGAATGTTGCGCGAGCACCTGGAACAGCTTGGCTTCCCGGAGCGATACCGCTGAGCCTGATTTCGGGGAACCTAAATGCGGTCCAGTCCTTCAATCCAGCTCATCAATGTCCGGAGGACTCCGGGATCGGTGACGTAGCCATTGCCATGCTCCGGCAACTCGCGGTAGTTGACCGGAAACTTGCGCTCCTCCAGGGCGGGTTTGACGGCGCGAAAGGCCTCGATCTCAGGATCCCGACCGCCGCCGACGAGGAAGAACGAAAGCGGAGGCCCGCTCAGGTCGCGGGGCAGATTCGGCAGCGCACCGCCGAACACCGCCGCGCCTCGGACCTGGTCACGGGCGTCGAAGGCCAGATACAGGGCAAAGCTGGCTCCCTGCCCGAGGCCGTGAGTCACGATGCGGGAGCGGTCGAGAGTGTACTCCGCGGCGATCTTGCGCAGGTCTTCCCGGATCAGATCGGCTTCGCTGGTCAGCCAGCCGGTCGGGTTTTCGGCCTTGGGACCGTACAGGATCAGATGATGCTTCTTGCACAGGTCTTGCCACAACCGCAGCATGGCCTGTTCCATCGTGTCACCAGCCGGATGCAGCCAGATGATCAGGCCGTGCGAGATGTTCGGATCGTAGTTTTCCGGGACGTACAGCCAGTAGGCGTGGCCCGTCGCGGGGTCGGTATGCTGAATCACGCCTTTGGGGACCTCCGGCTTCGGCTGAGGTTGCTTATCGCGTCCGGGACGCGGCCGAGGAGGCTGACCCATCGGACGCGGCTGCGGCATGGGACCGGGGCGCGGTTGCCCGCCGGGACCGCCGCCGGGCAGGACCAAGGGCTGTTGTGGTGCCAGGGCTTGTTTCAACGTCCCTTCGGGAAGCTCATCTTCGGGCAATTCGGGGGTCAGTTCCGCCAGGCGGACCTTGATCTTGTCGGTTTTGTCGGCGTCCTTGCGTTTCACATCGAGTGTGACTTCGGACTGCGGAGCCAGTCGGGAGACAACCTGACTGAGATGCAGGCGGTTGAGGATCGGTTGGTCGTTGAGCCGCACGATCCGGTCCCCAGGTCGGATTCCCGCCTGCCGCGCTGGGCCGTTGGGAAAGAGATACCGAACCGCGACCCCAGCTTCGGGATCGTCCCGCATCGGCAGAATGCCGAGAAACGCCAGTGCGGTGGCTTGGGGCGGTCCGGTCAGTTCGATGTTGGGGAAATCGAGCACCTGATCGCCGCGTTTCACCTTCAGGCTCACGCGGTCGCCGGCGTACTTGACGCCGAGAATGTGCTGAATCTGGGCGTATCGGCTGACGGGTTTGCCGTCCACTTCGATGATCAGATCGCCCGGCAGCAAGCCCGCCTTGGCCGCGGCTGTGCCCGGTCCTACTTCGCCGATGACCGGCGGGGCGGAGAACTGATCTCGGCTCTTCATGCGGATGCCGAGCAACCCGCGGGTGAGATTGGTTCCCTGCTTCAGTTTTGGCAGGACGGCGAGGATGTCCTCCATCGGAATGGCGAAGCCGATACCCCCGTCATACCACTCGACCCCGGCGGTCTCGTCATCCCGCTGGGGAGAGAGGGGGACGAGAATGCCCAGAACGCGGCCTTCGAGGTCGATGAGCGGTCCACCGTAGTTGACCGGAGACACCTTGGCATCGGTCTGAAGGGCCTTGCCCCAGATGCGGTCCTTGGCACTGATGATGCCGACGCTGACCGAAGGCGGTCCGGCATACACGTCGGCCCAGGTGCGTCCGACAGCCAAGGCCCATTGGCCGAGCCGGATCTCCGATTTCGGCACGAAGGCGGGCGTGGGCAAGTTATTGGCCTCGACCTTGAGCAAGGTCAGCATCCGGGTCTGGTCCTGAGCTACGACCTGAGCGTTAAGCGGCTCCTGACGACCGGGCAGCGAAACGGCGATGGCCGAGGGTTTGCTGGCGAAGTTGAACGAACTGGAAATGATGTAGCCGTCCGGGTCCACGATGACGCCGGTGGTCGGTCCCAGTCCCTTCCGGACGCCGCTGACGACCTCCAGGCCGCCGACGGTGCGAATCTGGACCACGACCGGAGAGATGCGGTCCAGAGCAGCCTTGGTCGCCTGTTCCAGAGCGGCATCCACATCTTCCTTCGCGGAAACCGTCATCGAAGCCGCTTGGAGGAGGCACCCGACAGCAAGCACAAGCCGCATCAGCATTGCAAAACGCATTATGGAGTGTCGCATCGAATCAGGCCTCATTTGGTGGCTGCCGGCGGAGGCGGCTCCAGGGTCAGGTCGAGACTGAGCAGTTGGCCTCCCCGGCGCACGATGACCTTGATGGTCATGCCGGGGTCGAGTCCGGCCAGAGTTTCCTTGAACGCTTTGCAACTGGCGATGACCCGCTCTTCCAACTCGCCCGGAGAGTCGGGACGCGGAGCACGAATGAAGACGATGAGATCATCGGGCCGCAGACCGGCTCGTGCCGCGGGAGAGCCGGGGATAACTTCCTCGACATACGGCGGCGTGCGGTCAAGGATGTCGGGGACGAGGACAAGGCCGTGGTAGGGTTTCTTGTCCACGACCTGACGGGTCTCGGGCCGGTCCAGCGGTTTGTAGTCGCCGCGCATGGCCCGCAAGGCGAAGTCCCGCAGTTCCGTGATCGGCATGGCGTAGTTGACCCAGGTTTCGGACAGGGCGTTCTTCAGTTCCTTGCCGATGATGCCGATGAGTTCGCCCTTGCGCGTCGTCAACGCCCCGCCGTGTGCCCCCGGATTGTTGGTGATGGCGTCCACGATGATCGCCTTGCCCCTGTATGCCGCCTCGTGGATGCCGCGTCGGCCTGCGAACGGCGTGATGGCCGAGATCACGCCGCGCTGCACCGACACTGGCTCGTCCCGCGTGGCGATCTCGAACAGATTGCTGAACGCCAGCACCCAATCGCCGACCTTCATTTCCGGCGGCGGCTGGCTCAAATCGAAATGCTCCAGGGGCAAATCCTTGAAGCGTTCCCGATCCTTGATGCGGATCAGAGCGACATCAAGCTGGGGTTCGGCGGCGACCAGTTCGCACGCATGGCGGGTGCCGTCGTACAAGTGGACGCGCAATTCGCGCGTGTCCAGCGTCGGGCTGTACACCGTCAGGATGTACCCGTCCGGGGAAATGAGGACGCCAGAGCAGTACGCCGTGATGCCGCGGAAACCGCCCGCACCGTACACCTTGACGATCTTGGGATTGGTCTTACGGACGACCTCGGCGAAAGAGACATCGGCCCGAATGGCCGTCGCGGCGGCCAGCCATCCCACCACGGCAAATAGGATCGGTATGGGCCTGGTCAAGGCTGCTTCTCCTTGGAATCAGATGCCGTCTTAAGGTCATGGGACTTGATGACGAAGATGCCGAAATCCTTCCCCGCATGACGGACTTCGAGGCGATGCGGCAATTTGCGGCCATCGACATCCCGGTAGTCGCTGAAAGTGATCTCGCAGGGATCATGGTCCTTTTCCGTATAGGTTTCCATGCCGATCAACTGGCCGTCAGTGCGGCGGAAATACCACTTGGCGTAGAACGGACCATGTTCGGCAACAAGCACTTCGCAATCGACGCGGCTGGGAGCCGTGCCGTCCGAGTAGAACGGCTCGTAACCGCCGTAATGGAAGTCGATCTCAAAGCCCTCCGGTCCCTTTTCCAGGAAGCGACGCCAGACGTACAGCGCGGCCATCAACCCGCCGCTGTCGCGGGGTTCACGGAGATTGGTCAGCGATTCGCCCGGCTTGAGCGGTTCCAGAGCGTATTCCTGCTCGCCCAGGGTCAACCGGACCTGACCTTGCCGGACGACGGCGGCGAAGGCGTCCTTGACCGGTTGCACGCGCTCGCCTTCGATCCGCCAAGCTTCGCCGACTCCGCTGAAGTCGCCGAGTTTCTTGACCTCGGCCATCAGCCGGTCCCGTTCCAGGCGGTTGAAGTAGTAATTGGCGAAGCCCTTCTTTTCCTCGTAGAACTTGGCAGCCGGGCTTGGCGCTTTCTCCTCCGGCTTGTCCTCGGCATCTTCGGGCGGCGTGGGCGGCTGGCCGGGAGGCCGACGCGGCTGGCCTGGTTGAGGCGGCTCGGGAGGCTGACCTGGAATGGGTCGCGGCTGGCGCTCTTCCAATTGCCGATCCACGCCGACGCCGAGCAACCGAACCAACACCTGGTGCGTCGTCGTGGTGTTTCGCTCCTCGTCGGTCCGCCGATAGACCAGAGGCAACCGCCAGCCCTTGGGATAGATTCCCAGCACGTTCTTGAACTGGTTCACGCTGGTCATGGGCCGACCGGCGAAGGAAACCAACTCATCGTCCACGTCCAGACCGCGCCGATGGGCGTCGCTGCTCTCCAGGATCTGCCGGACGACGAGCCGGCCTTCTTCGTCGGTGCGGACGACGGCCCCGAGCGTGGCATGGTCCACCAGCAGCCCGCCCTTGAGGTGCCCCAGAAAGTTCTTGATCTGGTTGATCGAGATCGCGTAGCCGACGCCAGAGTTGACCCGTCCACGCTTCTCGAACGAGCCGCGGCCGTTGATCCCGATGATTTCCCCGTCGAGATTGAAGAGCGGGCCACCGCTGTTGCCCGGGTTGATCGAGGCGTCGATCTGGATGCAGTCGGTGTACTCCAGGATCGTGCCGGCGGGGTACTGGTAGCGATTGACTCCGCTGACCAGGCCGTAGGTGATGGTAGGCGTGAAATCCGTGGCCAACAGGAACGGATTGCCCATCGCCAGGACCCAATCGCCGATGCGGACCTTGTCGCTGTCGCCCATGGCGGCGAAGGGGAACGGCTTGTTCGGCTCTTGGGGCAAGAGCTTGATGAGGGCGACGTCGCCGACCGGATCCAGTCCGACCAAGACGGCATCGTAGAGCACGCCG
Organism: uncultured Planctomycetota bacterium; assembly: GCA_937944855.1. Taxonomy (GTDB): domain Bacteria; phylum Planctomycetota; class Planctomycetia; order Gemmatales; family HRBIN36; genus JANWWR01. Next base: position 72,816 of record CALFAY010000003.1, on the reverse strand, counting down.
TCGGCCAGGCCGCACTTCATGAACTTCCCCGCCGGTTGCACGACGTGGAAATTGGTCAAAGCGTAGCCGTCCGGAGAGATGAGCACGCCGGAACCGCCTCCGCCTCCGCCCCGACCGAAGATCGCCACCACCGAGCCGCGGACTTTTTCGATGGCGGCCAGACGGCGGGCCTCGGCCTCAGCGATGACCGGCGGCACGGCCCCGGTTCGAGCGGCCAGGGCCGTCAGAAGCACTGTGGCGGACAGAGTCGCAAACGTCCACGCTTTCATAGCAGCGGTATCCTTCGTGGCACAGGGTTATTTGGTGACCCGGGCATCGCCGAAGCTGACGTGATCGCCCAGTTCGTCGTCATCGTCGCCGCGATCCACGACCAGCCGCAGACGGCGAACTCCCGTGATCTTGATTTCCAACTCTTTCGGCCTGTCGCCGCCGGCAACAAGGGTGCTGAACAATTCCCGACCGTCGCCTTCGATCCGCACCCCCGCCCGGCCCGGTCGCGCCACGCCGTCATCCATGCCCAGAACGCAGCGGAACCACTTATAGCCGGTGACGTCGAATTCCAGAACGGTCGGCGAATGGACGTTGAGGCCCCTGGCGAAGATCCGACCGCCGATGCGAATCTGCCGGGAGGAGCCATTCTGACCGGCAAACAGCGTGGTGTCCCGCCCGTATTTCTCCGGCAGCGAACGCAGCAGGTCCTCCTTCACCCCGAAACGGAACTCCTTGAGCGTCGGTTCCAGATCGGACAAATAGGCCAGCTTGCCAGGGCTGTAATCCACCTGCTGCACCAGCTCCACGGGCAGGACCACTCGAACGCCTGCCGGGGTCGTCACATGCAGCACCTCACTGCTCTGGCTGATCTCTTTGGCCGGAATGACGTTCTGGAACACATCCACAATTCGGCACACCGGCTGAAACGCGCCTGGTTCGATGCGGCGATGGAAGATGATCCCCCGGACACGATTCAAAGCGATGTTGGCCGTCGTATCCTCGGTCTTAAAGCGGATCGAGCGGCCCTCTTCGTCGGCATCCCCGACGATGCCCTCGAAGGTGTTGATCGTCGTACCGTCCCGACTGGCCAGCCGGAGCCGGTCGAAAGGCGTGTTGCGTTCCATGAGCTGTTTGAACTCGGCCCGATTGGCTTCGTCCTGAGCATCGCACAGCAGGCTCCGCAGCGCATCCAGAGGGCATTCGACTTTCAGCCCATTGAACAAACGCAGTTCGACCTGTTTGCCGCGGAAACCGACGGCGGCACAGCGGAAAAAGGCGTCGTCCACAAGGCGGACTTCGAGGTACGGCCCGGCGAAGGGCGTCGGATGGGCCGGTTGCAAAACGACGGCGAGCAGGTCCGTGGTTTCGGTGTGGGTTTCTTGTCCATCTTGCCGAACCCGGAGCCGCTGCGCTCCCAGTTCGAGGACTTCGAGGCGTTGCACGGTCCCGTCTAGCCGGGTCAGGGTGTGAACGGCACCCCGGTCAGAGGCAGGGTCGGGATCGGCAAGAAAGATCAGCGATGCCAGGCAAAGCGACAGCGACAGCATTGTGTACTCAGGCTCTGAAACGGAACAGGCCGTCGGGAGGTTCACGGCGGTTGCCGTGCCGCCCCGGACGGCCTGTCAGGAATCTCCACGCACAACAATCGCCGGCCTCACTTCTGGGTGCCGCGGGCCAGTTCCTTGAGATAGCCTTCGATGGCCTCCTGGTAATAAGGCGGCAGGTCGCGCTTGATGGCCTCCAGGGCCTTGACCTTCTCCTTCTCCGGGAGCTTGCCCCAGACTTCGAGAGTCTTCAGCAGCTTCTTCTTGTCCACGTTGCCGGGACCGGCACCGCCCATGATGCGGCTGTCCGGCAGCGGAGCGTTGGAACGATTGGCGGAGCTACTGGAGGCACACATGGCCTGGCACTGCGCTTCCAGTTCCTCGATTTGCTTGTCGAGCAGGTCAATGATCTCCTTCTGCTTGGCCTGCGTCTTGGGGCCGCCGCGGGCGTTGTCGAGACGGCTTTCGACTTCTTCCATGCGGCGGGCGACGTAGCTGAGGTCCTTGTCCTTCCAGTTCTGCATCTCCCGGCGCATCAGATCGGCCAGGACAAGGTAGCGTTCCGGCACATCGGCCACGGTCTTCGACAGCCGATCCAGCGACTGCAAGCCTTCTTCCTTGAGCAGCAGGCGATTCTCAGCAACGGCCTTGTAAAAGTAGTACGCTGCGGGATCGACCACCTGTTCGGGCCGAACGGAGCGGAGGATTTCCAGCGCTTCCTCATTGACCCGGCGATTAACCAGATGTCGGGCGTAAGCCAGGCCGACGTTGGCCCGGAAGAACACCGGCAGCCCGGAATCCTTCAGGAGTTCCGGGACGGTGCCCGGCGAGGACGGCGAACGCACGCTCAAGAGCAGCTCAGCAACCCGGGGATCGGCGGCGGCGAAGCTCTCGGCGACGCGGTCAAGCAAGCCGCGGTCGTCGAGCGTATTCCACAGCGGCTCGATTTTCTGGAGGGCCGCGGCATCCGCCTTAAGCGCGGTCAGAGTCTCGAAGGTCTGTTGTTTGGCCTGTTCCAGGGTCGGTGCGCGAATGACGCCGAAGATCGGATCGGCCCCGTGAGCCGCGTCAAGCCAGACCTGGGCTGTTCCTATCCCTACCACACAGCAGGCCGCCAGGGCCAACGCAGTCAGACGGCTCATCGGTTTCTCCCTTTCACGATGTTATCCGTGATCTGATAAATACGGTTCTGCCGGATCGCCAAGTCCTTCAATTCGGTGATGATGTCGGGATCGCGCGCCAACTCGCCCTGGTAGCGTTTGCCCCACAGCACCGTGCGGTTGTACACGCGCACCTGCATCGCTTTGATCATCTTCAATTCCGCCAGCAGGTCAATCAAACTTTGAAGCTGATCGCCTCCTCCCTGAGACGGCGGATTGTTGCGTCGCTCCCGCGACTCCTGGAGCTGACGTTTGAGGGCTTCGATCATTTCTTTGAGCGTAGCGATGATGTCTTCCTCGATGGTCTGGGTTTCGGGGCCGACGTCGGCCTTGGCCAGGCGGCGGGAAACATGGACCATATCGTTGCGGACCTGCTGCAACACCTCGACGAATGCTACGGAAGTGCCCTCGGTTTCCAGCAGCGTCAGGGCCTTGTCCGCTTCGAGGACGATTTCGTCCTCCTTGTCGGACTGACGGCGGGCCGCGATTTCCTCTTCCCGCGACGGCTTCTTGTCCGACGTGGCTTCGATGCGTTCATGGATTTTCTTGGTGTTGTCGTAAACGATCTCCTGCATCTGGAGCATCTTCTCACAACGCTGGAGCAGGTCGGCCAGGATGCGTTCCTGCTCTTCCTCGCGCATCTGCCGGAGGATTTCTTCCAGCCGCTTCTTGGCTTGTTCCAGGCGGTCCTTGGCCTCCTGCTGGTCGTTGCCGGCATCGGGGCGTTGATTCTTGGCGATCTTGTCTTCGGCTCGCTTCTGGTAATCGTTGGCATCCTGGATCTTTTCCCGACCCGGAAAGCCGCCTTCACCCTCCTGCCCCTGGCCCTGACCTTGACCCTGGCCCTGTCCCTGACCTTGGCCTTTTCCTTCACCTTGGCCCTCGCCCTGGCCTTTCCCCTCGCCTTTACCTTCTCCCTTCCCTTCGCCTTCCCCCTTGCCTTCGCCTTTGCCCTCACCTTTGCCTTCACCCTGACCTTTGCCCTCGCCCTGATTCCGGTCGGAGGGCTTGGCACCATCGGCCTTGGTTTGGGCGCCCTTCTTGGCATCCTCGAATCTCTTGATCTTCTTGAGGATGTCCTCGGCCTGGCGGGTAGCGACCTGTTGGGCTTTGCCGGCGGCCTCGTTATCCACGCTGGGGCTGGCGTTTTTAGCGATGGCGGTCTTCTGGTCCCGGATCGCCTTTTCCAGGTCCTTGACCAGTTCCTTGAGGAACTCGATTTCCTTCTTGTTGCTGTCTTCCTCCTCGTCAGCCAGAAGCAGGTTAAGGATGCGACGCAAATCCTCTTCGACAATCGTTCCCTTAGCAATGGCGGCGGAGAGGTCTTTCAGGGCGGGCTTCTTGAGGTCTTCTGCCAACTCGGCGAGGTTGACGGCGATGCCTTTCTCCTTGGCCTCGCGGAGGGCACGATAGATCAGACGGGCCTTGTTGCGGTCTTCAGGTCCCCGCTTTTCCAATTTCTGGGCGATCCGCAGAAGGGTTTCTTCGAGTTGTCGGTATCGGCTGGCAAGCTGGGCTTGCTCTGCGGAAGGCGTGGTCGCGGTCGGTTGGTTTCCGTCCGCAGCAACAGGCCGGGCCGGATCCTGGGCATACGCCACCAGCACGATTCCGGCCGTCAGGATCAGCCATGCACCCGCAAGCCGAGGGATCATCGTCACAACCTCCGAACCCAAGGTTCTCGTGCCAGTCGTCAACTGCCCTGCGAACCCCGACACCCGCCAGGGAACCGTCCACAAGCCCCACGCTCACAAAGACGAACGCCGTTCCCTCTTCTAACTGTAAACGGCATTCCCCCAGTCTTCAAACAACCTTTTCCGGGAAAAGTTTCTTAAAGCCAACCGTCCTCGGCCCATCGTTCCTGGGCCGATCACTTGTCCTGAAGCTCCCTCAACCGCTCTTCCCGTTCCTTTTTGCGGATCGCCTCCAGGATCTCCCGCTGCTTGTCGATGATTTCCTGGAGGACTTTCAGGGCCTGATTGAACTCGATGAGCTTCCGCATCTCGGCCAGGATCTCCTCCAATCTCTGCACCAGCTGATCCGTTCGCTCGATGGCCTCTTCGACCGCAGCCCGCGGCGTCGCCGAGGTTTCGCTCTGGAGCCGTCGGGCCAACTCCTCGCAGCTTCTCTGAGCGCGGTCGAAGTGCTGCCCGGGCAGGACGATGCTTTCCAGGGGCCGACAGATCCGCTTGTCGATCCGGTCCACCACCTGCTCTTTGCAGCGGTTCAGCACCAGTTCCCGATAAATCTCGCGGAAGGCCTTGGAAACCTCGACATCCAGCGCCAGTTGGTTTTCGAGCAGCAGCTTTTGCATGTCGGAGGCATCGGCAGCCGCTCGGCGGAAGTCGTAAACCCGGTCGCCAATTTTGAATTCCGCGTCGAAATCGTCGCGCAAGCGTTTCAGGATCGACATCCGGCCCTTCTGGATGGCGGCGATAATGGTTTCGCAGCGGTCGCGCAGATCCTCCTCGCGCTTGTTGTTTTCGATGAGCAGTTCTTCCTCGGAAACGACCAGGAAGTCGAACGTCTCCGCGCTGCGTCCCTGCTGGGGAGCGGCTTGCGGTCGGCCGTCGGGTCCCGTGAGCACTCGGTTGTCCTGGGCGATCAGCCTCACCGTCAGCCGATACGGGACTGACAAGGGAGCGGGACTGGACTCAGCCGGCACCGCGAAGTTCGGCTGTTCCCGCAGCAGAAGGGTGTCGAAGAACTCATCGTCGGGAACGAGCACCGGCTCGGTGCCGGAACGGACCTGAAACTCGAAGACATAGTCCTGAACAGTTTCGAGGACCGGAGGTTGAGCGAAGACCAGCGGTCCTGCCAGGGGCAAAAGCGCCACGGTTCGAGCGGTGGTCAGTTGTTCTCCCCAGGGGCCGAGAAGCAAGCGTGCTGGTCTGACGTCGGCTCGCTTTTCGAAGACCAGATCATCGGGCGGCTCGTCCGGCAACCGCAGCGGACGGAAACGCCGCATCGGGAACGATTCCTTCTTAACGACCTTGCGATCCACCTGCTCCACGGTGACTTCGTAGGCCGCGGACAGCAATCCGTGATCGTCGTGGAGATGTCCGCTGAAGGGAATCACGGCCAAGGGGGTTATCATCTTTCGGCGGACGATTTCGGGTTGGGCGCGTTTGAACTCCGGCTCGCGGTCGGTGACGACGCGAAGCAGGAGCCGACGTCCGGCCACGATGCCGTCCTCGTCCTCGAACTGGATCTCGAGTTTCAAATCGTCGGCCGCCAGTTCGTGCAGGGCAAAGCGAAAATCCGCCGCCGCGGGCACGTGTTCCAGGGAGCGGACGAAGGGATTGCTCCGTTCCATGAAGGAGGTCAGCCCGAGGCCCCCCACAACGGCTGGCGGAGCAGCAGGGCCGAGCGTCACCGAGGCCAGGGCCGTCGCGGCACACTTGCTCCAGGTCTGATGTTCCGCCTGTCCCGGCAGCGCGATGCGAACCCAACGGAGGGGTTTTTGACTGACGCCCTCAAACTCGATCAACGTTCCGCTGGGAACTTCGATCAGCGATTCCTCGCCCTCCAGCGATACGGGCAAGGGGCCGACGGGAACCCGCGCATTGCTGCCGTGCAGGTAACCAAGTTCTTTCTGCGTCCGCGTCAGTCTCCGCAGGGCGGGAAGCTCCTTGACGTCGATCCGTCTCCAGGCAGTGGCCACTGAATCCGCCACGACGCGGAACCGCATCGGCCTGTCGATCTTTTTGAACTCGTACAGGAACTCATTGCTGTGCAACTGACGACGGACCCGGGGTTTGCCCAGACGCGGCTTGAGCTGCCCTCGTTCCTCCTCCGTGAGCAGCTGTTCGAACTCGACCGTGACCTCGTCGGGGATTCGCAAGGTCCGGAAGTAGCGTCGGCGTCCAATGTGGGAGAGGTTGGCACACGCTTGCAGGTCGTCAACCAATCGGCTCAGGCGGTGCCGCATCCGAGCGCCGAAGGACTCCAGCGTGTGTTCCCCGACGAACGCGACCAGGCGATCCTCGATCTCTCCGCCGGACAGATTCCGCCACGACTTGGGCAGCAATTCCAGGTCGCTGTCGCTCAGAAGCAAGGGCCTAGCCTGCGGATCGAGCCGCTGGAGGATCTCCTGCGCGGTCCCAGCCGTCACGACCGGAGGCACCCCGAGACCCAGTGCGGCGTTGAGCAACTGCACGCCGTCCGCCGCCGTCCAGGCCGTTCCCCGAAGCAGAGTGATCAGTCGAGCGGCTTCGGCAGGCTTGAGAGTCTTTACGGCCCGGAGCAGTTCGCCAGCTTCCTCGCCAGGAAGGGTCCGCCAAGCTTCCGGTAGGAACGCCTGCAATTCAGGGTCAAGCGGCTCTGCGGCGCCGGTTAAGGAGCTGCCAAGCCGGTCTCGAAGGTGGTCAATCAGGACGAAACCAAGTTCGGCATCGACGGCAGCAGGGGAATCCTCTTCGGACGCCTGACCCGTGCCATGCACACGGGAGGCCAACTCGTCGAGAGTCAGGGACCGCCAAGCGTCCGGCAACGACTGCCACAGTTCCCGAGAGACAGCCAATCGTCGCAGTTCCCACGGAGGCGAGGACGTCCTGCCGTCGCCCAGGTCCGGGATTACATCCGGCCAGGCCAGGGGACGCCAGCCTTCAGGATGCGAAGCATCAGCAACAACGAAACGGTAGGCCCGCACAGTGATCCGCAGATCGCCGCCATGCGGGACGGCCTTCCGCTCGCTCTGGGCGAAGCCGACCACGTCAAGCATGATGGGCTGCGGCCAGTACACGGAGCGAAGCATCAGATCGCGCTCGACGAAGCGGGCGAAGGTATCGGTGGCCAACAGAGCCAGGACCAAGACCCCGGCCGTTCCGACCGCCGCCACGGACATCAGGCGTTGCAGCCGCGTCCAGTTGAAGACCCGAAGCAGCGGCACTTCCTCCACTTTGGCAGCCGCGCTGCGGGCCGTGGCCGCGACCATCTCCGGCGAGTAGCCCATCTCAGCAACAGCGCCGAGGTCTGCCAACTCGACGGCGGTTACGAGGCGGTCCTGGAGCACCTGGGGAAAACGCCGTTCCAACAGCAGGGCCAACGCCGCGGGACGAAACGGCACCAACAAGCGGTAAGCGACCTTGTAGCCCAGGACGAAGGCCAGTCCAGCCAGCAGAATGCCCAGAAAGACCCAGCGAACGCCCAGATGCAGGCTCTCGGGCACTTCCCGCAGGAAGTCGATGCCGAACAGAGCGAAGGTTCCCCAGTCGAGCAGTAACACCGTGCCGATCCAGGCGGCCACGAAGATCACGGCTAGGGCGATGCCTTCGAAAATCACATACGTGCGAATCGCCTGACCCAGTTGCCGGAGCGGTTGCTCGAAGTTCAGAAACCGATCCGCTCGGGTTGCTGCGGGAGGAATTGCGGTCGCCATATCGTCCACCGTACGGTTCGCGTATCGCTCAAGCAAGTTTCAGGAGTTTCCGCGTCAGCCACTCGCCGCCCAACAGCGTGACGAGCCAGACCAAAGCCCACGGCGGGCCGGAGGCGTCGTCGGGATGTTCCAGGTGAGCGAAAAGCGTGATGCCTTTGTCCCACAGGTCCGTCACCTTCCCCTCGGTGCGGAAGGGAACCACTTCGGAGGGCAGGCACTCGGCGATCCAGTGGGCGTTGTCGAGATCGAAGAACAAACGATCTGTCTGGTTTTCGGGGGCCAGGCTCCGCGGTCCGCCGCCCATGAGTCGCGTCTGCTCCAACATGCGGTTCTTGCTGACGGCCAGGGCTTGCAGGAAACCAGGCCGTTTGCGCTCATCGACGAGTTGCACCTCGCGCACTTCGCTGGCAATGCGGTGCAGCAAGGCGAAATTGGGCCGTGTATCGTCCCGCTCGGGATCAACCGCTTCGACGCGGAATTTGCCGCTCAAGACTTCGATAGAGCCGGGCACCTTGACCTCGACTCCGTAACGTCCGCTGCGGCGGACCGGAAATCGGGCCGTGAACCAGCCGGGCCGGGCCGCCTCGGCACGCATCACTAGCCCTTCGCTCCATTCCCGCGGGGCATCGGTCCAGCCCTCCGGAGGGATGACCCGCAGTCGGACCGGCGAGGATTCGGGCACGCTGAGTGGCTTCATTTCCGCGTCGAAAAGCTGGGTTTCGACCTCGACGGTGTCGCCTTCCAGGTAGCGGCTGCCTACCACCAGCAGCCCGCGCCGGGATCCGCGGCCCTGGTCGCCCTTGCCCATGTAACGGATGAGCTTGGTCCAGAACCGCTCGTGGTATTTCTCGCTGAACTGCCGAAGCCGGTAGGTTTCCCCGGAGCCGATATAAAAGACCGGGCCTTTACCGACCGTCTGGAGAACGAAGAACGGTTGTCGTGACAGGCTCTGGGGAGTGAGGTACCGACGATCGGGGTCGCTGAAGCGGGCGATGACGGTGGCGGCGGGCTTGGCGTCCCGAAGCGGGAAGAACGAGAAGAAGCCACGCTTAGCCGGCGTCTCGGCCAGATTGGTTTCGGGATCCCGCGGCACGTCGAAAAACTCCTCCCAGCCCTCAAGCACGCGGCTGCGGTCGCCGGAGTCGGTCAAATCCAGGAACGGCATCTGGGGAGCGCTCGGTCCCCAGTTGAGCGCCCACGGCTCTTTGCTGGGCCGGTCCAGAACCATGAACGACGACGCCGACTCGTCCAACACGACCGGGTAGAGCTGACGGATCAGTTCGAGATCCTTGTCGCGAGCCAGATTGAAGGTGTGGACCGGACCAGCCACCACGATCAAGCCGCCGGCGAAATCCTCCACCCAGCGTTTCAGGTTTTCCTGGGGAGAGGACCTGCTGTCGCTGTCCCGGCCTGGGCCGGGCACCTGCCGCCAGTCCGGATCGATGGCGACGATGACGTCATATTTGCCGAGGTTCTTCGGGTCTTCGTCACGGTCCCGTAACTCCGTGGGAAACTCGTCGAGCATTTTTTTCGGGTCGATGTCCTGCACGGTCCCCGAAGACTGGCTCTGAAGCCAGATGGACAGGTCGAACTTCTCGGCCTCCCGGACAAGCAGAGTGCGAAGGAACTGATACTCCCGCGACGGAGCGGAAGCGATGAGCAACACGGCCAGTTTGCGGTCCTCGACCCGGACGATGCGCGGCTCCTCGGTAACATTGTCTCCGCGGGATTTTTCGCCCTTGATCGGCTCAACTCGGGCGGTCAACTTCCAGTCGCCTTTGAGCTTGCCCGAATTAATGACGCGGAACTCGGCCGTGGCGGTCGCCAGCTTGCCGGTCCCGGCTGCCAGGCGGACCATTTGTTCCATCTCTTCGGCGGCCTGATCGGGCTTTTCGATTTTGAGGACGACCTTAGCTTCTAAATCCTGCGGAGTGTTTTCGCCTTCGACGGCGACGCGGACGGGGAACTCGTCTTCCGGCTGCACCCGGCCCGGAGCCAGAAGGTCCACCAACCGCAGATTCAAATACTCCCGGTATTCACCGACGCCTACCGTAAAGATCGGGATGCGTGCCCGACGCGCCTCGCGGATGGCCTCGGCGATCTCCTGATCAGAACCGGCGGTGTTGCGGCCATCGGAGAACACCACCAGACCTTTGACCAGGTTGCCCGCTTCCTTGCGAAGCAGTTCGAGGAGTGAAGCCCCCAGGTTGGTTCGGTTCAGCAACTGCACGCGGAGCCGCCCGTCGTCGGCCAGGGCCTTGTCCAGGCTTTTAACGATGGCAGCGTACTCCCCGGAACGATCCGACCCCGCGGCTTCCTCCGCCTCCGCGTCGGTCAAGCGGCGGGCATGATCGGCCAGAAGGGCCGCCAGCTCTTCCGGCAAAGGATCGGCCAGCGCGGGACGGAAACGCGGCTGGAGCTTGCGATGCCACTGCTCCCGAGTCAGACCGTCAAGCACCTGGGGTGTTGTACTAGCGGCAGAGTCGCTTGCGTTCTGGTTAGCGGACACGGTCCAGGGATTGGGATCCACTTGCTCCCCGAAGCGGTAGCAGTAGAGGGGATTGTTGGCTGCCAGGAGTCCCAGGAGTGAATCAGCAGCGGGACCGGCCTCTGCCGACTCAAAAGAACGAGCGATCAGCTGTTCGCGGGGTTGGTTCCGCCGTGCACTCAACAGCCGTTCCAGGACGAGTTCCTGTCGAGTGCGACGAGTTGAATCAGGCTCGTCACCGATTCCCGCGGCCGTCTCGGCGGTAGGATCGTCGCTGTGCTGCATGCTGGCGGAAACGTCGAAAGCGAGGAGGACGCGCGAACGCTGCTCGGTCCACTCCACCACCCTCGTCGCCGGCAATAGCCAGATCAGGAACAGGCTTAGAACAGCCAGGGAACGCACGGCCGCCAGCGCCGTCGCCCAGGGCCAGCCGACCGAAGCCACTTCGCGGAGGTACAGGTAAACGACCAGGAAAAAGGCCGCTACCAGTACGACCCAGCTGATAGGCAGCCAGATCAGCGGCGAAACCTCCAGGGGTGTGCCGAACCACTCGGGCGCCTCGCTGAGCCGACGCCACAGGAACTCCACGCCGCTTCCCTGACTGGCGTCCACCGTGGTCCGGATGCCGGTCAGGGCGTGGATCAGCCATGTCAGTACAGGGATCAGCAGCAGGGCCAGCGTGGCTGCCGCCACTCCCGACAGAAGCGGGACCGTGATCGACACGACCGCGCTGGGCTGTTTGAAAGTCTCGGATGCCGTGCTCACGCTGTCATCCCCTCGTCCTAAATCTGCCCTGGCCGATCCGCACTTCGGCCCGCTGACCTCTAACCGCTAATGATTTGCCCCCCCCTTTGTCCGCTCTACGCTTCAGCTGCGGACCAGGGCCTCCGGCTCCTGGGGTCTGGCCGGGACGGTGCGCAGACTGCGGCGGGCCTGGGCCGGCACCGTTGCCACGCCTCCTTGCAAGTGATGGCTGAAGCGTACCGCCAAGTATTGCTCGGCCAGCAGCAGTCCCAAGAACACTAACAACAGCCACCAGTACTCGGACCAGGAACGGTTCCGCGAAATCTCCTCACTGGCTCCTTCCAGCGGGTTGGGCACGAACCAGCGTCTGCTCTGGACGAAAGCCAAGGCCTGATCCAAGGCGACACGCTGTTCACCTTTCTGAAGCCCGGCAGCCAGCTTGTCGTGCAGTTCCGCTTCCGAAATGCGGGCCAGATTGCCTTCGAGACGGCTGTTGACGTTGAAAGCGATGGGCCATTCTTCGGGATCGCCCTTGGCCGTGAGGTAGGCGGTTTCCGGATCGCCTTCCGTCCCAGGAGGATTGAGCCGCAGGCGGTAATGGCCCGGTCCTGCCAGTGGACGCAGCGTCGCCACTAGTTCGCCGCGTTCTTCCCGCGCCATGATGGTATCAATGCGGACGGGATCGGGATCGCCTTCTTTCTGATGCCACAGCTCGACACGGGCGACGTAGCGCTCGGCGTCCAGGCGCAGTTCGCTGACGCTGCCAATTTCCTGATTGGTTTCAATCTCCCCAGCCGAACGGGACAGCGTGGCCAGATGATCGTGCAAAGCCAGAATCATAGGCACAAAGGTGAACGGCAGTTCGTTCGCCCAGTTGTTCCAGGTGTAGTCTTTGTTCTGGATCGGCGTTGGAGCGGCCGGGGTCAGGAAGGCGACGACATGGCCCTTGACTTTGCCGCCGCCCAGCGTGGCCTCGAAGGCGACCGTGTCTCCGGTCAGCAACGTCTGATGGAACTTTTCGAGGTCCTGACGCAACTGCGTCCGATCTCTGGCCGACCAGAAATCGCTCAGTTCGACATCGCTAAGCAATGCGCCGACGGCCTCGATGAGCGGGCCTTTCTGGACGCGTTTGGCCTCGGGTACCTGTATCCACTCGCGGATGCGGTCGGTGTAGCTGCGAATGCGTTCGGCCAGGGAAGACGGGGCTGTTGTCTCCAGCCGGTTGGCCAGATCGCGGGCGTCGTTGACATACAGGCTGAGCGGCTTGCGATTGGACAGTTGCACCAGGGGCACGACGTGCTCCGGCATCTGCCAGGCTGGATCGACGCGGAAGTAGCGATTGATGGTCAGGTAGTCGGTCAACAATTTGGCCAATTCGCCCCGGAAGGGGAACGCCGGGTGGTTGCTTCGCAGCAGCCGCAGCTTGGCGTAAGGGTCGGTTTCGTCCGGCGGTTCATCAACAAACGCATCGGCCCGGCTCGCTTCTGGACGCGGCAACAGCGGCACGGGAAAAATGCCCTGGCCGTTCTTGTACAGGTCGCGGTTGAAACTGACGACGTTGGTGCGCTCTCCCAAGAAAAAGACCACGCTGCCGCCGCGACGGACGTAGGTCTCCAGCGCTTTCAGCCCGTCCGGGTGCAGGTCGCCGGTGCCTTCGCCGACACCGCTGATGTTGAGTACGAAGATGACCGGATACTGGTCGATCTTCCGGCGCGTGTCCTTGCCGCCCTTGGCATCCATCACCACCACTTCATCGCCGCGAAATTCACGGGGGTTGAGTCGTTCCGGCCGGAGACCTGAGCGGGTCGAACCGGTCAACGCCTTCATCAGGTAGTAACTGGCCGATGGTGAGTCGGAGGCCGTCAGGTCGGGATCGACCAGCAACACCGGGACTTCTTTCCGCAGTTCGACGTAGGTGAAGCGGGTATTGTCGGCGTACAGGTGGTCTTGCCGGTCGGGATCCTCCAAAACGGCGGTAATCTGCTTGAAACCCAGGGCTTCTTCAGGACCGAAGGTCAGGTCGAAAACGACGACCGCTTCTTGGCCGCCCGCTAATCGGTCGATAGTTTTGGACGTGCGTTCGACGCCGTCCACCCGCACCTGCAAGCGGATGCCGGAACGTTCGGTGTCGCTGAAGTTGCGGACGGCGACGTGCAGGTACAACGGCAGGCCGGGAGTGACGATGCGCGTGGGTACTCCTTCGATCGGTGTGCGGTCGTCCTCAGTCCGAATTCGGGAGCGGGCCGACATGCCCACGATCCCGAGATTGACATGAGCCCGGGGCGTTTCCGTGGGATTGGTCGAACGCCGAGGCTGGGCTAAATCATGCAGCCGGACCTGCACCTTGCCGGCCCTGGCCAAGGCGGCCAGAAGTTCCGCAGCCTGATCGGCCTCGCCGCCTTCGGCCCAGTCGCGTCGGCGGAAGTCGCTGAAGACGTGCAGGACTTTATGCCCCTCCTTGACGTTCTCGAAATACCGGGCAGCCTCCTGGAGGGCCTTGAGCGGCGCTTGCGGGGCGAAGCCGCAGCGGAGAGCGTCGAGCCGCTCCTTGAGTCGGCGGGCCTCGTCCGCCGTCAGTTGCTGGCCCGGCGCGGCGCCGCCAAGTTGATCGAACGGCTTGCCGAATTCCGGCGCTTCCGGCGCAGAGAATTTGAGCACGGTCAGATAGTGGGCGGAAGGGGCCTCGGCATACTTCCGCGCCAGTTCCGTCAGCAGCCGCGTTCCCGTCGTGAAGGCGGTTGCCGACTCCGGATTGCGCGGGTCATCGACATCCTGCATGCTAAGGCTGTCGTCGATCACGGCGACGTGGTAGGTGGGCCAGTCGGCGGCCCCGGCCCCGGCCTGATCGAGGCAGCCGGTCGGCCTTACCAGAAAGACCACCACTAACAGCACGATGCAGCACCGAGCTGCCAGCAGCAGCAATTGTTCCAGGATGAGCTTGCGGCGGTTGCGCTGCTGCGACTTGAGCAGAAACTCCATCGCTGCCCAGCGGATTCGCCGATAACGCAGCCGGTTGATGAGGTGGATGATGATGGGAACGCTGACCGCCGCCGCTCCCCACCAATATGCTGGATTGATGGCCTCGAACATGCTTGCGTCTCGATTCCCCTCAAGGGCCGGCTAGCGAGTCTTGACCGACGATTTCACAGCCATGCGGGCATGCAAGAAACGGGACAGAACAGCATCGAGGTAGTCGCTGGTCCGCACCAGCATGTAGTCGATGCCCCGTCTTGTGCAGCCGCGGCGCACTTCGACCAGGTACTCCTCCAGGGCCGCCAGATACCCGTCTCGCAGGGCCCGCGGATCGCAGATCAGGTCCGGCTGCTCCTCCATGCCTTCGAACTTGGTCGTGCCCTGGAACGGAAAAGTCAGCTCGTCCTCGTCCATGACGTGGAACACGAGCACGTCGTGCTGTCGGAAACGGAGCAGGTCCAGGCCCTTGAACAAGCCTTCCCGATCGCACAGCAAGTCGCTGATCAGCACGATCATGCCCTTGGACGACGTGCCGTTGTTGACCCGCCGCAGCACCGTTTCCATGCCGGTCTTTTCCCTCGGCCGGCTGATGTCAAGCGCCTTGACCAGCGCGTCCAGATGGGCCTGATGACTTCGGGCCGGGACGATTTGCCGGGCGTTGGAGTCGAACGTCATCATGCCGACCGCGTCCTGCTGGCGTATGAGCAGATACGCCAGACAGGCGGCGATGGTGCAGGCGTACTCGTACTTGTTGAGTGGTCCCCGCCCGTAATGCATGGACTCGCTGACGTCCACGACCAGAGCCGTCCGCAGGTTGGTTTCTTCCTCGTACTGCTTGATGTAAAAGCGGTCGGTCTTGGACCAGACCTTCCAGTCCAGGTGACGGATGTCGTCCCCAGGTGCGTATTCCCGATGCTGCACGAACTCGACGCTGTGGCCGAAAAACGGGCTTTTGTGCATTCCCGAGATGAAGCCCTCGACGACGTAGCGCGCCCGGAGATCGAGGCGGCTGATGCGGGCGATGGTCTGGGGATGCAGGAAACGGCGTGGATCGTCGGACATGCTGCGAGTCTCGTCAGGAAGTTGTCTGCGTCAGCCGGCCAGCGGGACCGGCTGGTCGTCGTTGATTCCTTGCGGCCGTCATGACGCGAAAATCTTCTGGAACCGCGGATCGCGGGTCAGTTCCCCCTCGCGCGCCGGAGTCGTGCTCAGGAGCCGCTCGATGACCGTGTCCGGCGTGATGCCTTCCGAGGACGCCGTGAAATTGGTCAGGATGCGATGCCGCAAGACCGGATAGGCGAGGGCCTGGATGTCTTCGACCGAGACATGCGTCCGGCCGTACAACAACGCTCGCGCCTTGCCGCCGAGAATCAGATACTGCACGGCACGCGGTCCGGCACCCCAGGACAGCCACTCCTGCACAAACTCCGGCACCCCGGGTTCGCCGATGCGCGTCTGACGGACCAGGGCCAGGGCGTAGTGGATGACATGGTCCGTTACCGGCACGCGGCGCACCAGTTGTTGCAGGTCGAGGATGGTGTCGCCATCGAGCACCGGCGTAATCTCCTCGCTCATTACCGCCGTGGTCCGGCGAGCGATTTCGAACTCCTCCTTGAAGGTCGGGTACTTGACGAAGATCTTGAACATGAAGCGGTCCTGCTGCGCTTCGGGCAGCGGATAGGTGCCTTCCTGTTCGATCGGGTTCTGGGTGGCCAGCACGAAGAACGGATCGGACAGGCGATGGCGGACGCGGCCGACCGTCACTTGCCGTTCCTGCATCGCCTCCAGAAGGGCGGCCTGGGTTTTGGGCGGAGTCCGGTTGATTTCGTCAGCCAGGATGATGTTGGCGAACAGAGGCCCCGGCAGGAACTTGAACTCTCGCGCGCCGGTAGAGCGGTTCTCCTCGATGACCTCGGTGCCGGTGATGTCGGAGGGCATGAGGTCCGGGGTGAACTGGATGCGGCTGAATTCCAGGGACAGGCACTTGGAAAGCGTGGAGATCATCAAGGTCTTGGCCAGTCCGGGGACGCCTTCGAGGATGCAATGCCCCCGGCTGAACAAGGCGATGAGCAATTCCTCGATCACCTTGTCCTGTCCCACGATCACGCGCGACAACTGCTGTTTGATGTCGGTAAATGCCTCCTGGAGTTTGTGAACCGCCTGGATGTCGTCCGCCTGCATGGAATCCACGGCGGGAACCCGCCCCTCGTTGTGATGTGTCATGCTTGTGTCACTCGTTTTCTGAAAGTTGCCAACCCAAGGTTTCTTTACGTTCAGCGCTGGAAGATCGGCAGGTTGCCCCGGTCCAGTTGCAGAATGAGCAGGTGCAGCGCGGTCGTGTACACAGGACCAATATAGCCCTGACTCCAGCTTCCGTCCGGGCTCTGCCGGGAGGCGAGGTACTTGAACGTCTCGTCCCGGTAGCGGCTCCATTTCAGGAGTTGGCTGTCCGGCAGATCGGGACGCAGTTCCTTGTGCCGGTCCTCGCCGAGAGTATAGATCACTTGCGCATAGTAGAAATGCGTGTACTCCCAGTGGCCGAAGCTGTCCCGGCCCAACTGATCGACCGGAATATGCCGCTGGCAGTAGTTGATCCATTTAATCGCCAGGTCGTTCTTGTATTCCCCGGCATTGAACAGACAGGCGACGGCGGCGGCCGTCAGTGGCGGACGAATGTTTCCGCCGCCTTGCCGGAGACTGTAGATGACCCCGGCTTCGACCTTCTTGGGATCGGGATCGTGGACCGAAATCATTGTGCTCTTCTTGAGATAGTCGTGGGCCTTGTCGATGATCTCCTTGGGCACGGGGATACCGGCGTTCTTGCAGGCGCGGAGGGCCTGCACCTGGGTAATCGTCACCGAGCCTTCGTCAAAGTCGGCGTTGTCCATCGCCGAGACGTAGCCCCAGCCTCCCAGGCGGGTTTGGGCGCGTCCGGTGAATTCCACGGCCCGCTTCAGGACATTTTCCAGTTCGCGCCGCCGTTTCTCGTCGTTTTCCTCTCCGTAAGCCATCGCCAGAAACATCGTGGCGAAGCCGTGGCCGTACATGTAGCGCTGCTGTTCCCGGGGATCGTCCGGCCGGCCGATCAAGCCGTTCTTCTGAGCGCGGCTCATCAGATATTCCACGGCGTTGTCGATCTCCTTGGCGTATTTGCCCTGCGAGGGAGTGCTGCCCTCGGCCATCAGGGCCAGCCCAGCCAACGCGGTCATCGGAACCGGGTAGGTGCCATTCATCGCTTCCCAGTGGCCGTCGCGGGCCTGCTGCTTGGCCAGCCATTGCAGCCCACGGTCGATCACCGGCTTGTACCGCTCCATGACCTCCACTGTCTTCGGATCGTCGGCAGACCATCCAAGGGCAGGCAGCAAAATGGCAGCAAGACCGAAAGCCAAGGCAACCCGCTTCATGAACGACACCCTCCCAGTCGAGGCTTTGTCGACCAGTTCCTTAAATACTAAAGACGACCACCGAACGCATTTCTCACAGCACCTCCCGATCCGCAACAGCACGTCTCGCCCGTTTCAGGACCGGACGTCAATAAGTGATCGCGTAGGAACGCTTGAACTGATAGCCGATCACGTCCACCTGGCTGGTCCGCTGATCCACGCGAACGGTATGCAATTGGATGCTGTCCCGGGGCACGGAAAGCTCTTCGACCGTCTCCCCGTTGCGCTTGTCGAGCACCAGGACGGCGCTGGTGGACTGATAGTGGTCGCCTTTGGCCGTCCATACCCTCTGCCAGCTGCCGAAGAACAGAATCGGCATCTCCTCGAGTTCTTCCAGCACTAGATGCTGGGGTCCGATGTTGCGTTCCCAGAGTTTTTTCCCGCTGTCGCGGTCGAAGACGTAGATGGGCCCATGGACCGGCAAGGTTCGGAGGAACTGTCCCATCGGCGAAATCTCGCGGCGGCCGTTAGGCTCGGCATTCATAGGCTTGTTGACCAGGACGTAGAACTGGCTGTCGTCCCACAGAAGGTGGGCGGAGGCGCCGCTCGGCAGCGGTTCGACGGCCGCCGTCACGATTTCGTTTCCGTCGGCGGTGCGAAAGATGGTCAGGCGGCCGGAACCATCCACGACGCCAACCATGTCGGGTTTCTGACCCTTGAGCAGGACGGCTTGAGCGTCGAAGGTCCGAGACCAGACCTCTTTGCCCTCGCGCACATCGTGCAGCTTCACAACCAGAGCGCTACTGCCGCCTCCTTCCTTCACCAGGAGGCAGGCTCGAAGCACGACTTCTCGCTGATTGTACAGGGAAGAAAAATCCGGCACCTCGACTCGGCTGCCATCGGTCAGACGCAGGGCGTAAGGCCGACCCGGCTCGTTGGCGTTGCGTCCGAAGGGCACCACGTACAAAAGATCCCGATCGGAAAAGATTTCGGCAGTGGACGGCACATCACTTTTGACCCAGATCCGTTTGGGGCGGTTGACGACGACTTGCGATCCGGGCAACGTCACTCGCTCAATCTGCCAGGGATCGACCGCAACCAGACCTTCCTCTCGCACATGGAAGCAAACGCACCTGGGCTCGACGGCGACCAGTCCGCCGACCCGGCTGGCGATGCTATTGGCCACCAGCAGGTCTAGTCCGCCGCGCTGGTTCGCAATCAGTTGCACAGGTTGATCGCCCGGTCGGCGGTTCTGGGGATCGAAGGTTCCGCCGAGCAGATCGTAGCTCCACATCGGCTCTGGACGGTTCTGCCGCAGGTCGTAGGCGTAGACGTAGTGGCCCCACGAAAAGACCAGCAGATTGCCCCGCAGGTGACAAGTACCTCGAAACTTGCCCCGCATGGCCGGGTTGTTGAAGATCGTCGGCATCAGTCCCTGGAGGCGGAACAGAATCCGTTCTTCGCCGGTGAGCCGGTCCACTCGCTTGACCTGTTGGTTGCCGTTGTCCACGCCCAGGCGGTAGCGGCGCAGGAAGGGCGAATTCTCGGCGCCGTCCGGCTCCAGCCAGAAGAGCTGAGCGACCATGCCGTTGTCCTGCATAGTCGGCGTGCCGGCTCGGGGCGTGATGAAATGGCTCCCGGACCAACCGCGGCGCACCTCCTCGATGAATGGCAGGAAGCGCTTGTCGGTCATCAGTTCCAGGTACAGATCCTCGCCGGTTTTGCCGTCGCGCACGGGAACCTTGGGATACTTGTGAGCCAGCTCGCGGTAGTAGCGGGCCGCTTCGTCCAGTTCTCCTTGTCTAGTCTTGAGTCGAGCCATCGCTTCGAGGGCGGCGGCTGCGATGTCCGGCTCCGCGTCGCGGATGAGGACCAGCAATTCGCCCTCGGCTTCGGTCAGAAGTTCGCTGCGGAGGAGTTTCTCGACCAGCACAAGGCGTGCCCGGCTTCCCTGGGTTGAAATGCTGCCGAACAGGGCCGTGAACTTCCGCATGGCCTCGAGGTCGCCGCTGGCCGTGATCTCATCCCATTTTTGTTCGATGATCTGCTCCAACTCCCGGCGTTTGCCGGAGTCCACGTTCCGGAGCAAGGCCTCGATGCGGCCCTTGGCCCAGACCCGCGGAAGGGCACGGGTTCCGGGATCTTCGGGGAAGCTGATGAGTTCCTCGCGGCCCAGTTCGGCGAACTGGATGTAAGCCGTCAAGGCTTCCGCGAGTCGGCCTTGCTGTTCCCGGCCTTTGGCCACCAGCCGCAACAACCGCGCCTTGCGATCCCGGATTTCCCGTTCGCGGATCTCGCGGTCCTGTTCTGGCAGCCCGACATCGGACCAGGAATTGGTCAGCGTCTCGAACTCTTTGAGCAGGTCTTCATTGGCGGCGAAGTCCTGCTCCAGAAGTTCCGCCATCGCTTCGTACAGTTTGGTGCGGGCTTTGAGGACCAGTTCGGCGGGCAAAGGCCCTTCCAGAGACGCCCGAAGATCTTCGACCGCCGGCCGCAAAGAGCCTTGATGCAGCCGCAGTTCGCCGCGATCCAAGAGGCCTCGGGGGTCTTTGGGATTCTTGGCCAGTCGTTCGGTAATCGTCCGCTCCCGAACGGTCAGCTGAGGATAAACGGTAAGCCGAGTTATGCCCTGGGAAATGACGTCCCCTTCGTGGAAGGCCAGGTTGCCGGGAACCTCGTTTTTAGGAGACCGACTTCGGGCGAGCACCTTGCCCGTGTCGATTTCCACGGCCCACACTTCCCCGGACTTGAGGGGCAGAAAGTAGGTAGAGGCGGAGGCGATGCCGCGCCCGGACGGCATCCCGGTTTGTACCTTCCAGACTTCCTTGCCATCCTCCAGATTCAAGGCCCGGCAGAAGTCCCTACCGACGAGCATCACTTTTCCGCGATAGACCCCAGCCAGATACAGATCGCCGGAACGCTGCTCCTTCCAAAGCAAGGTGCCGTCCCGCAGTCTCAAACAGTGAACCGCGTCGGCGTCTGGCGCGGTGAAGACGACCCGACTGTCCTTGATGATCGGTGCGGAGGAGGCCCACGACGGCGGCGTCAACGGCTGCTGGCTGTACTGCCGGAAGGCTCGACCACCGATAACCGCAGGCGTTGCGGGCAGGGGATTATCCGGCATCTCTTGATAGGAATGGGCCCACAGCAGGGACCGGGTCAGGAGATCGACGCCGATGATCGCCCCGGCATGCGTGGGACAAACCAGAATGCCCTCGCCGTAAGCCAGCATGGCGGCCTGAGTCCGTCGAACCGGATCCTCAGGAAGTTTTCGGGATTCCACGGCGCACAGCGGCTGTGACCATTCCAGAGCTCCCTTGTTCTGCGGGTCCAGGCACAGCAGACGTATCTCCCCATGGGTTTCCGCGAGCACGTAGAGGCGGTCCCCCAGCGGCAGCGGTGCCCCGAGGAAGAAGGTGTCCGTAAACGGTGCATCGATGGAATCATGGTCCCGGATCGTCGGCAGCGACCATTCGAGCTTGCCTTCCTTGGACAGATCCAAAGCAGTCAGGCGGTTGTGACGGGTCCAGGGCTGCAACTGCACGCTGGGCAGGTTCTGCTGGTCGCGGTTGAAGATGATGGCTCGCCCGTCCATCGTCGTCGGTGCAGGCGGTACGGCCAGGTCCTCAATGAGGTACAGGAAGTTCCCGTCCGTGCTCATCGTGCCCAGCGTCGTGTTGTCGTACAGGATGGTGGGAGCGACTGAAAGGTAATTCTGCAACCAGGTATTGATGGTTTGACCCGTCGGGTCGTAACTGGCCTGCGAGCGCATCAAGTCGTCCAGGCTGACGTCCGTCCGCCATTCCCAGATCGGCACTGGGTCGCCGCCGGACTCATTCTGCAATTGCACGCAATGGACACCCAGGTAGCTGCGATACAACAGCTTTCCGCCGATAGTCAGCGGATAAAAGCCGCTGAGGATGGCGTTCTTGGGCTTCGTGGCTTGTTCCAGGAAACTTCGGGTCTTGCTTTCATAGGCCGTTTCCACGCTGAACCGTGGCTCAAGAAACGGCGCACTTCCCTCAGCGACAGCGGAGCGGTCCACGGAGCCTAGAAACATTGGCCAGTCCGTGCCGCCGCTGCCCGGCCGGGTCGGTCCCCGGAGTGCCAGACTCTCTCGCAACCGAGTCAGTCCCAGACGCGCCAAGGCTGGAGGCAACGGCGGTTCACCGGGGCGGTCCAGCCGCCGCGCCAACTCATTCCAGGCCCGGTCCCGGTTGCGAACGTCCCCTGTCCGTTCAAACGCCAAGGCCGCCTTGTAGAGCACCAGCGGCGGCAGGGATTCGAGGACGCCGGGACGAGCCAGCAACCTCTCGAAACACAACGCCGCCTGGATATAGCTGCCCTGGTCCAGGTAGTAGGTGGCGAGCAATTGATTGGCCTCCGTGCCCGCCTCGGTGTGCAAGTAACGCAAGGCGACATCGGCCAGGGCACGCGGATCACCGTTGGCCAGTGCTTTCTTGAGGGCGGTTCGGGCCAGGGTGCCATACTCCAACTCGTAGAACTGGCGACCCGCGGGGGGCATCTCGCCGAGAATCCGGTTGGCTTCGTAGCGAACGCTGACCCATCGGCCTTTCTCGTCCTTGAGCACGACGTCCTCGGGGCTGTTGAGGATGTTCTGAAGCAAGCGGACGGCGTCTCCCCACTCTTCCCGTTCGACCCATTCCTTCACCCGTTCGATCTTGCGGTTGGCGCTGCGATCAACCGGCAGCCGCACCCGATCGGTGAAGCGGGTTTCTTCGGACGATTCACCGCCCGGTTGCTGAGCGGCTGCTCCCCCGGCAGCTGGACCACCTGCGGGACCCGGTTGCAAGGGTACCTTGGCGGGTTGAGCGGACGCTTCCTCGGTTCGCACGACCAGGCCCATGACCAGGACGACACCCGCTAGCCAGCCAAGAAAACCAGTCAGTGCTAACGGAATCCACGCAGGAAAACGCCTTGCCATCGCTCTGCGGCTCCTCAGTAGGGGAATTGCCTCACTCCGTCCGCGTCGGCGTTGTTGTCATTATCTCCATCCCTGTCACCCTTCTCAAGACAAGCTACGATCCGAAGATAGGACGATCCGTAGCCGCGGCCTCTAACCAATGCGTCGCTCTCGGCGGAGAATGCGTCTCGTTTTAGCTCCGTGTGAACGTACAATGAAGAAAAGCAGACGCAAGGCCGTCGTTAAATCGCTGGATGTGGGTTGTCCCTTCGCCACACAAAAAACAAGGAGACTGCACCATGACCGACATTGTCGCCGAGATCAAGGCCCTCAAGCAGCGCGAGGACGCCACCATCCTCGCTCACTATTACCAGAACAGCGACATCCAGGAACTGGCCGACTACACCGGCGACAGCTTGAAGCTGGCCCGCGCGGCGACGAAGGTGCAGACTAAGACCATCGTCTTCTGCGGCGTCCACTTCATGGCTGAGACGGCCAAAATCCTCAACCCGGACAAGCGCGTTTTGCTGCCCGAGCTGGAAGCCGGTTGCAGCCTGGCCGACAGCTGTCCCGCCGATAAGCTCCAGGCGTACCAGGACTTCCTCCGGTCCCAGGGCCGCAAGTTCCAGACCGTCACCTACATCAACTCCTCGGCCGCGGTCAAAGCCCTGTCGGACTGGGTAGTCACCTCGGGGAACGCCGTCGAAGTTATTCGTCGAGTGCCGCCGGAATACGAGATCCTCTTCGTTCCGGACAAGCATCTGGGCAGCTATCTGGAAGAAGTGACCGGCCGCAAGATGATCCTGTGGGACGGCACCTGCATCGTCCACGAGGTTTTCAGCGTCCAGGACCTGTTGGAATTGAAACGCCGGTATCCCAGGGCGGTCACGGTGGCCCATCCCGAATGCCCGGCCAATATCCGTGAACACAGCGACTTCGTGGGCGGGACCGAAGGGATGCTCCGCTTTCTCGGCACTCTCAAGGAGCCAACCGACGTGCTGGTCGCCACCGAGGTGAACATGCTCTGGCAAATGCAGCACAATTACCCGCAGCACCGCTACCACCCGGTTCCGGGCATCACCTGTGCCTGCAATCGCTGCCCGTTCATGGCCCGAAACACCTTGGAGAAGCTGCGGGACTGCCTGGCCAAGGGCGAACCCGAAATCCACTGGCAGCCTGAGTTCGACAAGGCCCGAGAAGTCCTGGAACGCAGCCTGCTCAACGGGCCTGTGAAAACCACGGTGGGAGACTGACCATTCCTCCTCAACAGGCCCCTTGCCAAGTTCTTATCGAGTGCTCTGAGCGGATGAAAAAAGCCTCGCGCCCGGACCAGCCGCACGCGAGGCGAGGAGAGTCTGCGGTCTGAGATGTCACTCCGATCAGAACCGCCAGTTCAATTGCACGATTCCAGCCACGTCGTAAGGCTGAACGTTGAGCGGGACCGCAGCCCCGATGGTCAACGTCGAATTGCCCATCAGGCCGAAGTGAACGCCCCCCGTCACCACCAGCGACTGCGACATCAACATGTTCTCCCCGGAACTGACCAGGTAGTCCAACACGCCGTTGCCTACCTGCACGTATTCGAACTTACCGCCGTTGGTCAGAGGGGTGTTCAGGTGCAACTCCAGCGTAGGCACGACACTGGTGACCCAGTACGGCAGTAGCCCCGCAAGCATCGAGAAGGCGCCGCAGCAGCCGACGGGTCCGCAGAAGGCATCACCGCACCCGGTCCCGCCGCAGGTGCCGCAGCCGGTGCCTCCGCAGATGTTCAGCCCGGGGGGCGCGCCGTAGAGGTAGTAACCGAAACCGATGTCACTGAACAGGATGACGACGTCATCGCCGGTATGGGTCGGGAAGGCCACGGAGAAGAAGCCGTGGACATACCAGTTGTTACCGGTCCAGAGGTAACCCAGGAACGGCTGAAGGATACCAGCGTGCTTGTTCTGGTAGGTCCAGGTGCCGAGGTTGAACGCCTCGGCGCTTGGCCCGGTCGGCAACGTGACAGCCAGGCCGAACGAGCACAACTTGTGTTCCTCACAGCACCCGATGGCCGCCTTGAACAGCAGCGTGATGTCGCCAAGTTCGCTGTCTTCCAGGTTGTCGATCAGGGGATCGCCGATGATGAACGTGTTGTCAGGCGTGGGCACGATGCGGGTCCGGCCGACGTAGTTGGAATTGAAGTAGGGCACGCGGACGCCGATGGAGCCGTGCCCGTTCCAGAAGCTCTTCTCCAAGCCAACCGTGATGCGGTGCAGATCCAGGCTTTCCGTGAATGGGTTGATCTCGGGATAGTTGCCGCGGACCTTGAAGTAGTTGTAGGTGACGAAGACGCGGTCCTGCGGCTCCGGGCTTTCGTTCTCAGCAACCTTGAACGGCCCGCGACTAACCAGAGGCAGTCCTCCCAGCGCGAAGGCCGGGTCGCGGTCCCCAGTGGCCGTGTCGTAAATGACGACCGGGATCGTCCGCAGATGGTAGATGCCCTTGAAGTCGCCAATCATGGCGGGCATGGCTCCGCCACCAAAGGCTCCAGCAGTCGGGCGGTATTCCAGCATGTTTGTGGCTGGGCCTTTGCCGTCCACCACCAATGGGCCGGGCTGGTCTGGCTTGGCGACGCTGTGATCGACTACGACCGCCCCCGCTCCCGCGGCGACGACGGGTTGGCCCGAAGCATCCCGTGGAGCGTAGGGAGTGCTGAGCGGAGGCAGGATCGGCGCGGCCATCGGCGCTTCCTGGCCATAGGCCGCTGGCGCGATCAGGACCGTGGCCAGGCCGAGACCGCGAATTGACCGCATGAATCGCATCGGACTCTCCTTCCGAATATTCGGGGCGTTTTTCGTTTTGGCGCAGCTCTGCCGGGCGAACAACCGGCTTTCCCGGTCCTTTCCTTCAAGAGCGAAATGGCCTTGCTTCCGGCCCGGAAGCTCATATCTTTCCGGCCGGCACAATCGGCACGATGCTTTTATCGGCTACATCCCGCATTCAACCGAGACAGGTTTTTCCGCTTGGTCCGACAGGAAAGTGGAAACCGGGCAAACTCTGCCGCTTCCCGCAATATTTGAACTCGCTCCAAAAGCAGAGCCACGACTGCAAAGCAGGAGCAGTTTGCTCACTCCCCTGCCGTCGCGGCTCGAATCGCTTTCAAGATCGAATGGGTAGTTGCGAGCGTCAGAACCGCACGTTCAACTGAGCGACGATGCCCACGTCGTAGGTATCCGGCCCAGTCAGCGGCGTGCTCAAGCCCAGCGTGATCGTGCTCACGTCGTAGAAGGGGACGTGGAAGCCCGTCGTCAGGATCAGCTGATCCACTGCCCCGATGGGCTGGCGGAAGAGGTTGCTGTCCTCGTTGACAGGTCCGAAGTAGTGCAATTCCAGCGTCGGGACGAACCATGGGGTCAGACACCAGCCGACGCCGCCGCTGATGAACCAGACGTACACGTCGTCGTCATCGACCGGGATACTGATGGCCGAGAACCCGTGAACGTAAACCGGACCGATGTCCAGAAAGCAGCCGAGCCAGGGCTGGAAGATAGTCGTGCTGACGCCGCGCCCGAGCTGGCCAGCCGCTGGAGTGTAGGCGTCGTACACCTTCACCTCGGGAGCCGTCGGCAAGGTCACCACCAGACCGCCGGAGATGAGGTTGTTGGCCACTGGATCGTAGGCCAGGACAGCCTTCAGGACGATGCTGGCGTCGCCGATCGTGTTCTGATCCAGCCCCTCGGCAAATTGCAAGGGGCCAGTCTCAAGAGGCTTCGGTTCACGCTGCTGGAGTTGGAAGAACGGAACCCGGATGCCCACGGAAAAGCGGTTGTCCCACAAGGTCTTCTCGAAGCCGAACGTCTCGTAGAACGCCTCTAGCTTGGAAATGAGGCGAAGGTCGCGAATCAGGGCGTTTTCGGGCACACGGCTGAGAGACTCTTTGTTGACGTTGTGGTACCAATTGAACGTCAGGAAGATGCGGTCCTGCGGCTGAGGGCTTTCGTTGACGCCGATGTAAAACTGCGACCGGGCAACGATGGGAACGCCGGAAACGGTCGCCGGGAAGATGCTGCCGTCGGCCAGGTTCTGCAAGTGGACCAGACGGGTCGCCGAGTAGAAGAAACCGGGACCGATCATGGCCGGGGCCGTGCCTTCGGGAGCCGGAGGCATCGGGTCGCAATCATGCCAGGGTGCCTCCCAACCGCCGGGCGGCGGGGGCAGGAGCGGAGCGGCCGACCAGGTTGCCCCGTGAGGCACCACGGC
This sequence comes from uncultured Planctomycetota bacterium, assembly GCA_937944855.1. Classification (GTDB taxonomy): domain Bacteria; phylum Planctomycetota; class Planctomycetia; order Gemmatales; family HRBIN36; genus JANWWR01. Next base: position 45,993 of record CALFAY010000003.1, on the reverse strand, counting down.
CGGGGCGGACGAGGTCGGACTGGAAGGCGTTTGCACCTCGGCGGACGAAGTCTCACTCGGCTTGGGAAGTTCTGAGGTCGCTGCCTGATTCGGCTGCACGGCAATCGAGCCGGGGGACGCGGGTGCACTTGCCGAGGCCGTCCCTGGCGGAGCGTAGAACGGGGGCATGGCATACGCCGGCGCGGATGCAGCTGGACCGGGTCGGACCATTCGCCCGCCGAAACTCGGCGGCATCGGCCCCGTCCCGGGTTGGGCGGTCCACGCCTCGCCTCCCGCCAAGGCCAGACTCACTCCCACGCCACAGATGAACCCCGCTACTCTCATCGGGACTCTCCTTGTCCGGAAGGCACTCCCCGTCCGAGGTGTTCGATGCGTCCAGCGCGGTTTCCCGTCATGCCCCTCGCAGCGCCGGCACGCCGTCCGACCACGCCTTCGGTACGTCCGGAGTTATCGGCACGACCGGCACACTTTGTTGAGTCCCAGTTTCCGACTGATTGAATCCGCTCCCTGCAAAACTAAGCTAATCACCGCAGACGCGCCAGCTTGCGCAGACGGTTGGCACTCTTCGCACTCCGACGAGGTTCAGTGATGGCATCGCCGCGTATTCGCACGTTCACCGTACGGCCACGGATTCCGGAGCGGCTCCAGGCTCTTCAGACCATCGCATACAACCTCTGGTGGAGTTGGAACCACGAAGCCATCGCCCTGTTTCGCCGGATCGACGAAGACCTCTTCGAATCGCTGGAGAACAATCCCGTCAAGCTGCTCAGTTCCGTCAGTCTGGAACGGTTCAAGGAACTGGAGCAGGACGAAGGTTTCCTGGCTCATCTGGACCGCGTTGCCGGGGCCTTGGACCGCTACATGCGGGGACACACCTGGTACGACGAAGTCTTCGGGGGACGCTGCCCATCGCCGGAAGCCGAAACGCCTCGCACGGCTACCAAGCGTTCACCGGAGATGCGGATCGCCTACTTTTCCGCCGAGTTCGGTTTGCACGAGAGCATCCCGATCTATTCCGGCGGTCTGGGCGTCCTGGCGGGAGACCACCTGAAATCAGCCAGCGACCTGGGAGAACCGCTGGTGGGGGTCGGGTTGATGTACCGGCTCGGCTACTTCCGCCAGTATCTCAATCATGACGGTTGGCAGCAGGAACGTTATCCCGAAAACGATTTTTTCAACCTTCCCTTGATTCCTGAACTGGGCCCGGACGGCAAGCCGATCGTCGTCAACGTGCCGTTCCCCGGTCGGGATGTGTTCCTGCGCATCTGGCGAATTCAGGTCGGCCGCGTGCCGCTCTACCTGCTCGATTGCAATGTGCCCAACAATTCGCCGGAGGATCGGGAAATCACCGGCCAACTGTACGGCGGCGACCAGGACATGCGTATTCGTCAAGAGATGATCCTGGGCATAGGCGGCATCCGGGCCTTGCGCGCCTTGGGCATTCAGCCCACCGTGTGCCACATGAATGAAGGCCATTCCGCCTTTCTCGCCCTGGAACGCATCCGCATCATGATGGAAGAGAAAGGACTGAGCTTCGAAGAGGCCCGGGCCGCCGTCACTGCGGGCAACGTATTCACGACCCACACTCCTGTCCCCGCCGGCAACGACCTGTTCGCTCCTCATCTGGTCGAGCATTGGCTTGGGGCCTACTTCCTTTTCTCGAAGCTGGATAAATACACGATCTTGAGACTGGGCAAGCAGAATCCCAATGATCCCAGCGAGCCGTTCAGCATGACCGTTCTGGCCCTGAGACTGGCTAACGTCAGCAATGGCGTCAGCAAACTGCACGGGGTTGTCTCCCGCCGCATGTGGCGGGGCCTGTGGCCGCAACTGCCCGAAAGCGAAGTCCCGATCATCTCGATCACCAACGGCGTCCACACCCAGACGTGGCTTTCCCCAGAGATGGCCCAGCTGTTCGACCGCTACCTGGGCACGGGCTGGCGGGACAAGCCCAGCGATCATTCCATCTGGAAACGGGTGGACAACATTCCCGACGCCGAGTTGTGGCGGACCCATGAGCGGAGGCGGGAACGCCTGGTCGTCTTCTGTCGAAAACGGGTCCGCTGGCAGCTCCTGCGTCGGGGTGCGCCGCCTGCTGAAGTTCACCGGGCGGAAGAAATCCTCGATCCCGAAGCCCTCACCATTGGTTTCGCTCGCCGCTTTGCGACGTACAAGCGGGGGAACCTGATTTTCAGGAATCTGGAGCGGCTGACGGCCATCATCAACAACAAGGACCGTCCGGTTCAGATCATTTTCTCTGGCAAGGCTCATCCGCGGGACCACGGCGGCAAGGAACTGATCGCGGAAATCGTGCATGTGGCCCGGCGTCCTGACCTGCGGCGGCGGATCGTGTTCTTGGAAGATTACGACATGGCCGTGGCCCGCTACCTGGTCCAGGGGGTGGACGTCTGGCTCAACAATCCGCGCCGGCCGCTGGAAGCTTCGGGTACCAGCGGCATGAAGTCGGCTGCCAACGCAGGGATTCAGATGAGCGTCCTCGACGGCTGGTGGGCGGAGGGCTATGCCCGAGACAACGGCTACGCCATCGGAGCCGGCGAGGAGTACACCGACCTGAACTATCAGGATGACGTCGAGAGCCGGGCCATTTACGACCTGCTCGAGCAAGAGATTGTCCCCGCTTTCTTCACCCGTGGAAGCGACGGCGTGCCCCGCAACTGGGTGCGCATGATGAAGGCGTCCATGAAGACGATCTGCCCAGTCTTCAACACCAACCGCATGCTCGAAGAGTACATGCGGCTAAGCTACTGGCCGACGCACCAGCACTATTTGCAGATGATCGCCGAGGATGCCAAACCCGCCAAGGCCCTGGTAAGCTGGCGGAAGCACGTCGAGCAGAACTGGCCGCAGGTCGCCGTGGAACACGTCGAAGCCAAGGAAGCTGACGGGGCACAGGTCGGCCAGGAGGTGCCCGTGTTCGCTCGCGTTCGTCTGGGCCCGCTTCGACCCGACGACGTCGAGGTGCAGTTGTTTCACGGGCCAGTCGATTCGCTCGGAGAAATCGCCAGCCCCCACGTTACCGTCATGCAGCCGGATACTAAAGCAGCCGACGGCGTCTTCATCTATCGGGGAAACCTTGCGTGTACGTCGAGCGGACAGCACGGCTTCGCAGTCCGCATCCTGCCCCGGCACCAGTGCCTGGCCAACCCATTGACGACTGGCCTGATTACCTGGGGGTGACAGCAGAGGCGAGAACGGATTTCGCCGCGAAGGAACCACCATGACGCGCGAGGAGACGGAAAGTTTTCGGGTCGCAGCCTTGCGACAGGCCATCCTGGAAGCCGCCCATACAGTCGTCATCAAGGTCGGAACCAACGTGATCACGACCGCCGAAGGACGACTCGATCAGGAGCGGATCCGATCTCTGGCCGATCAGGTCTGGCGAATCCGGCAGACTGGCCGGCGGGTCGCTCTGGTCAGTTCCGGAGCGATCGGAGCCGGCATGGGCCAACTAGGGTTGAGTCGCCGTCCCAGCGATTTGCCGCACCTCCAGGCTGCTGCCGCCGTCGGCCAAAGCTACCTCATGGCTGCCTACGAGAGTTGTTTCCGTGTTCACGGTTGCCGAACCGCGCAGGTCTTGTTGACGGCCAGCGACCTGGATTCCAGAACCCGATACCTCAATGTCCGCAACACGCTCCTCACGCTGTTTGAGTGGGATTGCGTACCCATCATCAACGAGAACGACACGGTCAGCACGGCTGAAATCAAATTCGGCGACAACGACCACTTAGCGGCCCTGGTGACGAATCTGCTCCACGCTCCGCTGCTGATTCTGCTGACCAATGTGGAGGGGCTGTATCGCGGAAACCCCGCCGATCCGCAGGCGGAATTGATTTCCGTAGTGGAATGCATCGACGACCGCATCGCACAGCTGGCTGGGACCAGCCGCAGCCCGCTGGGCACTGGAGGGATGAGAAGCAAATTGCGTGCGGCTCGATTGGTCACGTCGGCAGGGGAGGCCGTCTGGATGGCCCACGGAGCGAAACCGGGCATCCTCGACGAGGTCATGGCCGGAAAGCCAGTCGGTACGCTTTTCTTGCCCTCCAAGACCGGCTTGAACGCTCGCCAGAGGTGGATCGGTTTGGCCGCCAAGCCGCGCGGCCGCCTGGTGGTCGATGCCGGGGCTCGCCGAGCGGTTGAAGAGCGGGGACGCAGTCTGCTGGCCATTGGCGTCGTCGAAGTCGTCGGCAATTTCAGCAAGGGCGACGTGGTGATTCTCCAAGACACCCAGGGAGTCGAGTTCGCCCGGGGACTAAGCAACTACTCGGCTGCCGATGCCCGTCGCATCCAGGGCATGCGCTCCGAGGACATCGTCGGGCTTCTTGGGCCGCGGACCTATGAAGAAGTGATTCACCGAGATAATCTGGTACTTACGACGGAATCATCCAGCGGGAGTGACAGTCCATGATGCGTCCTGTCTGCGTCCTCGTGGCAGTCGTCGGCCTCGGCGGCTTTCTGGGACTTCCGAAGCCTTCCCGGGCCGACGTCTTCGACCGCTACACCAACGCCGTTCTGTCCAAGGCCACCGAAGCCGACGGCTTGAAACCCTGCGACAAACTGACGCCGGAGCTGGTTGCGGAGAATAGTCAACTGTTGCCCGGCTCCGCTGCCGCCCTTCTCGTAGTGCGGACCAACGGCGGGCGTTTCAGCAAGCTGGCGGTGCAGATCGCCCGGCAACGGACGGCCACCGGCGCAGTCCCCATCGCGTTGATCGAGCGCTTCGTCACTTTTAAAGAGGGTGAAGATCGGGCCGTGCTGGTCGCAGGGGGACCGACGCATTTGTACAACGGTTTCATTTTCAATCTGGACCTGGGCCAGGTCGTGCCAAGCGAGATCGGCGGCGATGTGCGGTTCGTGACCGCTGCTGGCGAGAATTGGCTCGAACCGATCGGCCAGGCGAAAATGTTCGTCGTGACCAAGCCGCTGCCGGGAACCGAGTCGCGGCGTTCGGCCCGGCCCATGATCGGAGAAACCTTCGAGCCGCGCTTCTTCTCCGGAAGCTATAAACTGCTCGACGACGGCCGCCGGTCAGCCAGACTGGTCCTGAAGGTCAGCGATGAAGGCGTCGTGAGCGGCGAGTATGTCTCGGATTCAACCGGCCGCAGTTACGAGGTCGTCGGGCGCGTAGGAACGCCTCGACATGCCCTTCAATTCACCGTCCGTTTTCCGCAAACGGAGCAGACATTTCAAGGGTGGATGTTTACCCACGAGGGCAAGTACATCACCGGCTGGACCAAAATGCAGGAGCGCGAATTCGGCTGGTTCGCCGTCCGTCTGGATGAAGAGTGAAGCAGTTCCCAGCGGACAACGTCAGGTTCCGTTCTTGTTCAGCTCGATTCGCAATTCCCCCTCGACGGGAACCTCCGCCTGAAGCGGGGTCTTGGCCAGGTTGGTGTAATTGTCGTGGATTTTGTGTACCTTGAGGTTCCGCAACCGTTCCATTTCGCGGAACATCTCCTTGCGGTCGTGAGCGACCTTGACGTCAGCTTCCTTGATTTCTCCCTGGACGGCGACGGTAATCTTGTAGCGACCCGGCAAGGCTCCATCGTTGTGCTTGAACGTCGTCAGGCGGAAGCGGCCCTCGCTGTCCGTCAGACCGAAAGCCATGCGACCATTGCTTTCCACCGGGTTAAACGTCACCCGGGCAGCGGCCAGCGGCTTGCCGTCTTCCAGAAGGATGCCGGAAACGGGGACCGGCTTGGCCCTGGAGCCGCCGCAGCCCGAACCCAGCCACGGAATCAACACGATCAGGCAACACAGAACGACTGCGCGCCGCATCGTCCCTCCTCTTTGCAAACCAAGCAACTTCGCTCAGGGAACGCTGGCCGGCATCTGGTCGTGACGGCAACCGAGCAACTGGTACGTCCGCATGTCGATGGTCTGGGGCAAGAAATGGACTGAACCGTCAGCGAAGACGAAGTTGGCTCCCTGGGCGTGCCGGGATTTGAATCCCCAGGATACCGCCCAGTTGCCGTACCAGTGCACGCCACCGTCCACGCAACCGTCCTCGCGGCTGCTATCCCAGTTGATCGGAATGATGGTCGAACAATGACTGTTTCCCCCGTCGGCGTGCGCCCAGCCGGCTTGCCAGCCTCCGCCGCCGCTCTGCGGGAAACGGATCCAGTCGTGTTGAGCCGCCAGCGTTTCGCCGATCATGATCGTGTTCGAGGTGCCGTCGATGATGTCGGCCAGCCTCACGATCGCACCCATGCGGCTGAAACAGCCGCGGAGGCGGTCCTTGTAATGGGTGCTGCCGAGAATGGCGCTGTGGCGGTAGCCCCAGTCCCCCAGCCCATTGTTGATCGGATCGCAGTACATGCCGAACGGACCGGAGTCGGTCGGCCAGTTGCCGCAACGATTGGCCAGACACTGCGGACCCATGCTGCCGACGTAATTGCTGATCGGCGGCACGTCCCGCAAGAAATCGTCGCTGGGACAGCGGTACATCGGCAGATGGCGGGGCAGCACTCCACGCGCCACCGCCTGGGCAATGGAATTATTTCTCGGGTCCGAAGGGTTGCTGACATTGAAATAGGACAGGTCAGGAATGTCCTTGAAGATTGCGTCCTGTTCCATGTAGGGTAGGATGTGGACCAGCCAGGAGCCTTTGTTGTAGTGGCAATCCGCGGGATTGCTGAACTTCTCGTCGTACACCTTTCCGCCAGGCGGCAGCCGGCCGAAGTCGTTGTGGTAGTTGTGACAGGCCAAGGCCAATTGTTTCAGGTTGTTCCCGCACCGCATCCGGTTGGCCGCGGCCCGCACCTTTTGAATGGCTGGTAGGAGCAAGGCCATCAGAATCGCAATGATGGCGATGACCACCAGCAACTCGACGAGCGTGAAACCTCGTGGTCGGATTCGCGGAACGGACCCCTGACATGACTGGCAGCACGGCAACATGGCCAACCTCGCCCTGAAAAAATGGGATGAAGATGTTATGTGAGTATCTTAACTTCTTCAAAAACGTCTTTCTATTGAAAAAATGAGGGCCAGATGGTTTTGTCGAGTCCATGCCCCCCTCGTCCGAAGCACAACCTATTTAAGAGTGCTGCCTCAGAGGCCAGGCAGCGTCTCCGTTCCTAAGATGGGCACAGTAAGTGATCTTGCCATGCACGTTGCCCCCGCATGACCGCACAGCGTGGGAATCCCGCACTACAGCAAAGAAGGAGACCTGATGGCCGTCACCGGAGCCGTGAAGTGTGACATTCGCAATCCGAAACTGGCCCCCGAAGGCAAGCAACGCATTCTCTGGGCCGACCGGGACATGCCTGTCCTGGCCCGCATTCGGGAGCGTTTCGCCCAAGAAAAGCCGTTGTCTGGCCTGCGCATGGCGGCGTGTCTCCATGTCACGGCGGAGACGGCCAATCTGATGCGAACCTTGCAGGCCGGCGGGGCCGACGTCGTGCTGTGCGCCTCCAATCCGCTCAGCACCCAGGACGACGTGGCCGCCAGCCTGGTGGAGGACTTCGGGGTTCCCGTCTTCGCCATCCGGGGCGAGGACAACGACACATATTACCAACACATCGCCTCTGCACTCGACCATCGCCCCCAGCTGACGATGGACGACGGTGCCGATCTCGTAACCTCGCTGGTCTTCGTGTCGCTGAATCGCCTCGACGACGTCCCTGCACGGGTGCGTACTTGGGCTGCGAGCATGGATGCCGCCCAGCGTAAGGCGTTGATCCAGGGCATCGTCGGCAGCCTGGAAGAAACGACGACAGGCGTCAATCGGCTCCGAGCTATGGAACGCGATAAAGTTCTGCCGTTTCCTGTCATCGCCGTCAACGACGCCCAGACCAAGCATTTCTTCGACAACCGCTACGGCACCGGGCAGAGCACCCTGGACGGCATCATCCGCGCTACCGACCTGCTGCTGGCCGGGAAGAAGGTCGTGGTGTGCGGCTACGGCTGGTGCGGCAAGGGCGTGGCCATTCGGGCCAGAGGAATGGGCAGTTTCGTGATCGTCACGGAAGTGGATCCAATCCGGGGCTTGGAAGCAGCGATGGACGGCTTCTGCGTCATGCCTCTGGAAGAAGCAGCGCCGCTTGGCGACGTGTTCATCACCGTCACCGGCAATGCCCATGTGCTGCGTAGGGAACATTTCCGCCGGATGCGCGACGGAGCGATCCTGTGCAACAGCGGCCACTTCGACATCGAAATCGAGATTCCGGCCCTCAAAGAGGAAGCCCGAGCGGTCGTGCCGAAGGTCCGTGAACACGTCGATGAATACCGGATGCCGGATGGGCGACGGCTTTATCTCATCGGCGAAGGCCGCCTGGTGAATCTGGCCGCAGCCCACGGCCACCCGGCCAGCGTCATGGACATGAGCTTCGCCACCCAGGCCCTGACCTCCGAGTTCTGCTTGAAGAACAAAGGCAAGCTGGCTCCGCAGGTCCACGACGTACCGCGAGAAATCGAGAACACCGTTGCCACGTTGAAGCTCGCCTCGATGGGCATCCGCATCGACAGCCTGACTGATGAGCAGAAGAAATACATGAGCGGCTGGGAGGTCGGAACCTGACCGGCTGAACCACATCGAGTTGCTGGTCGTCAGTTACGACAAGCTCAGACAGGCGCCTCTGTTGCGAGCTCGAGTGACGAGGAGTTGACAGCCGGCAAACAACGAGTTGTCGGCGAGCCGTTCTCTGAGCCAGTGACCCTTTTCTGCCTCTGGGACGATGGCGAAGACGGTCGGACCCCAGGATGTCTGTCCGACGGCCGCGACGCCTAGCGAACGCAACCTTTGGACCCGTTCGGCGACGAGACCGCTATTGTAGGTGCCGCTTTGCACATGGCGGAAAGGCTGCCCCGCATCCCGGTTATAGGCGTGCAACGCTTCGGCAAACGCCGCGTAGTTCTGCTCCGCAACGGCCGGAAGGATCTCGAATAAAAGGCAGCGACACTGGCGGTTCACAAAGTCTTCGCTGACGGGCGGGAGGTTGTCAAAGACCCGGCGTTCCCAATCCCCGTAGGCACCTTTTTCCGTCTGCGGGATGGCCAGTAGGATCGCCCATTCCTCCGGGAACGGCAGCCGCGAGACGAGCGGGGCTATGGATCCGTCCGTGCCGCCCAGTGGCTTGCCGCCGTCCACCAGCAAGCCGCCATGCAAAAAGCCATGCAGCCCGATTGCTGATCTCTGACCACGTCCTGTCCAGCGAGCCAATTCCTCAACCGTAAGAGCCTTCGAGACTTCGCGCTTAAGCAGGGCTGCATATCCGGCGGCCACGCTCAGGGCCAGCTGGGTTCCGGTACCCAGGCCAACGTGCAGCGGCGCCGCCCTTTCGATCTGAACACCCACTCGGGACGGCTGAGAAACGGAAGCAGCCCATTCCCGCCTGATCGTCGTCAAAACGGCAAGTATGCGGTCCTGCCACGGCCCCTGGATGGAATCACTGGCGTGTTCCCTGACCGTCAGAGCCAGCCCAGGGTACTCGACCATCAGTCCAAGGCCGCCGAAACGCCGGCCCTGACAGACGCACGGTGCCAGCAACCCGAAATGCAGTCTGCTGCCCGTGTGGATACGAAGCATCAGACCGGCCCTCCTCGCCATTGTTGGACATACTGCTCCAACACCGCAAAGGCCTCCCTTTCGCGTTTCCCGCCGGTCTTCTCTACGAGAATCTTGAGCCGGGCGTACTCGGCCTGCACCTCGACCCTGGACAGCAGATGCAGGCGGGTGGCAAGGATGGCCGCTTCCACCACGGCATGTTTGGCTCGATTGAAGCCGAAAAAATCCCGCATCCTTCCTTGTGCCACAACCCCAACAGCGATGTCGCAGCGGTCGCTGCTGTCGTCCAGATGTTCGACGCGAAACTCGTAGAAACGGCACGCTTCCTGGAGGATGTGGCCGCGCACTCGCGTGGCGGGAATCGTCAGCGGCGGAGGATCGATCTGGCCGATGGCTGCCTGGGCCAGCAACAGGACATCATCCGTGACGTGGAACACACCCTCGCCGTGCTGCCGAAGGTTGCGGTAGGTCTGCGAAGTCTTGAAAGGCCGCAGTCGCAACCGCTCCATGCGATCGTCCACAATCGGACCCATGGGGGCGATATTGATCTCGCCCTCGCTGCTGATCGTCGTCACCAGGCCTTCCAATATCATGAGTGCTCACCGTGCTGGTGGCGCCCTTCAAGGTTGCAAGGCGCGCACCAGTCCTGCCGCCTTGTGCAAGGTTTCCTCGTATTCAGCTTCGGGCGTGGAATCCGCGACAATTCCACCCCCGACCGGAAATTGAATCCAGCCGCGACCGATGGTGAAGGTCCGGATCAGGATGTTCGTATCCATCGCGCCGTCGAAGCCGATCCAACCTGAACAGCCGCAATACGGGCCCCGCGCCGTCGGTTCCAGCTCCGCAATGATTTCCATAGCCCGGACCTTCGGCGCTCCGGTCACCGACCCGCCGGGAAAGGCCGCTTGCAGCAAGGCCACGGCGTCTTTCTCTGGCCGCAGTTGGCCCGTCACCACGGAAACCAGGTGATGCACGGTGCGGAAGCTCTCGACTCGACACAATTCCGGCACTCGCACGGTTCCGTAGTTGCATACTCGGCCCAGATCGTTGCGGAGCAGGTCCACGATCATGACGTTTTCGGCCCGATCCTTGGGACTGCCAGCCAGTGCCTCTGCGAGAAGCCTGTCCTCCTCCGGCGTCCGTCCCCGTGGCCGTGTCCCTTTGATTGGCCGAGTTTCGATCCTACCGTCAGGCAGGAGGCGCAGGAATCGTTCCGGCGATGCACTCGCCACCACGAAATCACCCAGGTCGAAATAGGCGGCGAAGGGAGCAGGGTTCCGCTGCCGCAGCCGTTCGTACAACTTCAAGGGCGGCTCGCCCAGCGGAGCCAGGAGCCGCTGGGCCAGGTTGACTTGGAAACAATCTCCCACATGGACATACTCGATGCCCCGAGCAATGGTGCGAAGGAACGCTTCCCGGCTGAAGTTGCTCGTGATCGTTTCGCCCAGACCGATCGAAAACTGCGGTACGACCTCGACGCGCTTCTGCAACCGCTCCATTGACGGAACGGCAGGGGGACGTTGAAATCGTGCCATCGCCTCACGAAGCCTTTGCTCGGCCCGGCGAAGTCGGGCCTGCCCCTCTGCCGGGAACCCGCTCGAAAACAGCCAGCCGCGTTCGGCAGCGTGATCGAAAGCAAAGACCCAATCGTACAGGCCGACGACGAAATCCGGCACAGCAAATTCGTCGTGGCGAAAGGGGGGCAGGCGCTCGATGGCCCTGCACAGCCCGTAGCCGAACAGACCGGCTGCCCCTCCTTGGAACGGCGGCAAACCGGGCAAGGTTTCTTGAGCAAATTGTCGCAACAAGTCGGAAAGCGCTGCGAAGGTCGGCTGGAGATGCCGGGTCTGATTCTGATAGTGCGAATGCTCGTCGAGCCGATACCGCAGTACCATCCACGGATCGGCCAGGACGTAGGAGTAGCGGCCCAGCGGCGGTTCAGGCAGGGCGCTGTCAAAGAAGAGGACGTAGGGCAGGTCGGCGACGGCCCGGAAAGCCTGCCACGGCGTCAGCTTCAATTCATGCACCAAGGGCAGCATGGCGGAACAGGTGACATCGCGAATTCTGGTGGGCGCCCTCCCGTGGATCGCATCCTTTTTCACTAGCCCAGTCAACCTACATAGCCAACTATTTTTCGGCGAACCGTCCGGTGAAAGTGACGCTCGCAACCTACGCCGTGCCCTCCGCCGGTTGGTCCCGTATTTGCAAGCCGAATCTCGTAGCTTCCAACTAAAATGCCGTTGTCTCTTCACGGGAAGCCTGCCCCTTCCGGGAGCCAGCATGCAGCGTTGGTTTCGGTTCGATTGGGACGTTGTAGGCGGCATCATCGCGGCCGTGATTGCGATTGTTCTGCACCTGCTTCATGTCGCAGAGCAAGGGATCCTTTTGACGATCGCTCTGGTGCTTCTAGCCTTTTTGCTGCTGCGGAGCCTGCGCAGCGAACATCGTACCGAAACTCTCGTTGAAACCATTTCCGGCATGGGCGAAGCGGTTCGTGAATTGAAGGCCGGGATCACCCCGCCAGAGGTCATTCTCATCGGACCCGACAAGCTCAGGCGGGAGTGCGAGCGCTTTGTTCGGGATGCCCGCGGCGAGATGACTTGGTTCAACATGTGCTGTCTGATGTTTCGCCGAAATGAGGTCTTCGATCTGTTGATCGGGGCAGCTTTGAGCAATCCGCGGGTAACGTCCCTCCAGTTTCTATTCCACGAAGGGGAGCGCGACCTCTGGCACAACATCGTGGCCCCCCGGATCCGGGGACGTTCCGATTCGGCAAAAATCTGCGAGGTGCGTTGGTTTCGCGAATCGCAGGCCATCTCGTTCATCCTGGCTGAAGTGGGCGATGAACCCCGCGTGGAAGCCCTCATCAGTTTCTGGGGAGGACCTTTCATGGCCAGAACGACGGAGCACCAGGTTCCCCGATATGTGCTGCGAATCCGCGGCCATTCCGATTTGCTGCCTCGACTCGCGGAACTCGTCCGCCAATACCGACTCGGGTCCGCCGACGAAGAGAAGACGTAATCAGCGGATGGAGCCAGAGGGATTAACCCGACCAGGAGCAAAGTCATGAAGCGAGCGACGCGGGCGGTGCTGTACTTCGAGACTGGTCCTAATAACCCGGCGACACTCCACGTACGGCCGGGAGAGGAATTCGAGGTTGAGACGCAACTCAACCGAGGACCTTGGCTCGACGAGCACCCGGACGGTCCGATGCTGCGGCAGTTGCTGCGTGGTGGCAATCCGGCCAGCGGCTGCATCCACATCGAGGGAGCGGAGCCGGGCATGATGCTGAGCGTCCACGTCGGAGTGATCGAGCTCGATTCATTGGGCTTCACGGCCTTCCGCGGTGCCAACGGAGCCGTGCCCGGATGGTTTGGTGCCAGCGGTGTCGGGCCTCAGCATCGCATCGTGCGCATCGAAGACGGCCATGTGGTCTGGAGTTCCGAACGCCGTTTACCCGTCAAGCCGATGTTGGGCTTCCTCGGCGTCGCTCCGCAGTACGAAACCTTCGGCAACGTCTGGGGCGGACCCTGGGGCGGCAACATGGACGTGCAGGAGGTGACAACCGGGGCGGTGGTGCGTCTTCGGGTACAGGTCCCCGGCGCGAAACTGCACGTCGGTGACATGCACGCCCTCCAAGGCGACGGCGAGATTTGCGGGGCTGGCGGTATCGAAGCCAGCGGGCGGGTCCGCCTCCGATGCACGCTGGCCCCCGCGCCGCCGAGCCTGCACTGGCCTCGCATCGAAGATGCGACACACATCATGACCGTGGCCATGGCCCGACCCTGTGAAGACGCTTTCCGCCATGCCCTCGAAGCTCTCGTGCTGTGGCTGGAAGCCGATTACGGTTTCAGCCGCGGGGAGGCTTATCTGTACCTGGGACAAATCCTCGAAGCACGATGCACGCAGTTCGTCAATCCGACCTTCACCTACGTCGCCAAGGTCCGTCGGGAGTTCTTGCCCCCCAAAGCGACGGGATAACTCCTCACCGGGTCCCAAGAAAAAAGCGGGGAGGCGATCCTGTGATCAACTCCCCGCAGAGTCCGAGCAATTGGGAGATCAGTCGGCCAGCCCGTGGCAAACGGAGCTTTGCCGACCTCGTGCTTCGATTCGCTTAGCGGCCGGCAAATGGGTTGGCATCCGAGGTCGTCGTGGTGGTGGTCTGCTCCTGCTTCAGGTCCACTTCCGCCTTCTGCTCGGCGACGCTGATGTTGAGTTTGCCGTCGATATTGACCTTCATGGAGCTTTCAGCGACGCGGCCCTTCTCGACGTCGAAATAGATCGTGCCGCTGGCCTCGGTGGTCTTCAAGTTGCCGGAGTCGATGCGGAACGGAAGTCCTGACGCCTCGTTGGCAGCAGGAGGCTTGTAGGTCAGTTCGGTCTTCATCTCGATCTTGTGGAGCGTGACTTTCTTGCCATCCGCCCCGGTGCGCTCCTCGGGACCGACGTAGGTGTAGGTGTATTTGGTGTCGTAAGAGCCGATCGGTCCCATGCTCAGCTTGCTCTCTCGGGTCCATGTGTCCTTGGGCTTGACCTTCTCGCCTGGTCCCTTGACGACGGCGAAGGCCGGTTCCGCCATCTGCTTCAACTGGTCCTCGCTGAGGATGACGCGGAGCAGACCCGCCATCTGCGGATTGGCTTCGGTCACCTTCTTGACGAACTCTTCCCGGCCTTCGACCTTGGTCACTTTCAGGGTCTTGGGATCGAGCGTCAAGGTGAAGCTGGACCCCACCAGCGGTTTGAAGAAGGTGGAAAGCGGGTTGTCGGCGGCGTCCCGAGCGGTACTGTTGTAGCGCACCTCGTTGGTGCCGATCTTGATGCTCATGTTGACCGCTTCGATTTTCTGCTCCAGAACGACGCCGGCCTCGCCCACGTCCTTGACCGTCCAGCTGAAAACGAACTCCTGCTCCTGGTCCTGTTTGACCGGCTGACTCATGATGTTCATGGTCTGCGAGGTCTTGGTCTTGAGCGTCTGGTAGAAGGTCTTGCCTTTCTCGAACTTCCAGGCGAGTTCGACCCCGTTCTCCTGGGCCGCCACTGGAGCCGCCAGAACCACGAGCAGGGCCGCTGTGATGAACTTGAACCGTTGCAACGGAGTCTCTCCTTCCTCACAATAACCACCGAAATCGTGCCACAATCGCCGGTCTGTTCCGGTCATTGATACTAGTGGGGCGACGCATCGGCCATCGTACAACCTGTGGCAGCGCCAGACTGGTCGGCGTCGCTGGGCGTGGAAAGGGGCGGTTCATGGACCTTATCAGTACCATAAGCGGCTCAATGTTGGAAGGTTTTCTGCCGGCCGGTTGGGACTTGGCCAAGATCGACAAGCTGGCCTCCCGCCCGCCGAGCGAGATCACGAAGCGGGAGCCGTGGTGGCATCCGCAATTTGAGCCGGTCCCCTGTGCCAGGTTGACCGACTTCGACACCTGCATGGGCCACGAGATCGCCCGGGCCGTGCAACGGACCCAGGTCGCCGGGCGACCTCTCATCCTCATTCTGCCCGTTGGCCCGATGGGCATGTACCGCTGGGCGGTCTGGTTCATCCGGGAATGGGGCCTGACCTGTTCGCATGTCCACGGCTTTAATATGGACGAATGGTCGGATGCTCAGGGCAATACCTTGCCCGGCGATCATCCGGGAGCTTTTCAGCATGCGATGGAACAGGCCTTTTACGGCCCGTTGGGAGAACGCACAGTCCCGCCTGAACAACGTCACTTCGCCATTGCCTCCGAATTGCCCACCTATGCCGAGCAGATTGCCGCTTTGAAGCAGCAGGGCGGGGAGCTGGTGACGGTGTTCGGCATCGGCCGAGTCTGTCACATCGCCTTCTGGGAGCCTCACTTCGCTGCCGAGTACCCCTCGGAGGCGGAATGGCGAAAGCCGACACATCGCCTCGGTGCCAGGCTCCATCCTCTGACCATCGAACAGAACGCCATCACCAGTTTCAAGAGCCGGACGACGCTGGTGCCTGCCTATGCCAACACCATCGGGCCGGGTCTGTTCCTCGCCTCGGACCGCATCATCGGCGGGGCAGACGGCAGCTTGGGACGGGGCATGATGTGGCAGGGCATGTCCTTGTGGATGACGTTGCACCACGAGCCGACGCCGTGGATCCCCAGCTCCTATATGCCGACGTTACCGGGGCGGCTGTTTTTCCTGCAAGAACTGGCGGGTCCGCTTGTGCCGGAGTGTAATTGACTATCGCGCTGCGATTTGCCGATCTTTACTCAAGAGCGTGCCGGTCCGCCGGAGCGGACACGGAGAGGTTTTTTTGCTCTAAAGCGATTCGACTAGGCAAGAACGGGAACGGAACCTATACTCCGGCCCGATTGCTACCCTCACGGAAGAGGGAGGGAATGCCGTGGCGGAATCGGCCTCAAATCTGGTGGTCGAAACGCACAAGCTGACCAAGATTTACCAAAACCGCCAGATTGCCCTGAATGACGTGACCTTGTCTATCGAGCCGGGCTGCGTCCTGGGTCTGCTCGGTCCCAACGGAGCGGGCAAGACGACGCTGTTGCGGCTGATACTGGGGCTGCATCGGCCGACGGCGGGCTGGGTGAAAGTCTGCGGCAAGAAGATGGGCCCCAATGCCGCCGCGCTACGCCGCAAGATCGGCTACATCCCGACGAATCCCCAGTTTCCGCCTGGCATGACGCCGATCGTCTATCTGGACTTCATGGCCAAGCTATTTGGTCTGCCCGCCCAGGTCCGCAAGCCGCGGCTGGCTTCGCTGATTCGCGCCGTCGGACTCCTGGAAGTTTCCGGCGATCCCATTGCCGGTTTCTCCAACGGCATGACTGCCCGTCTGGCCGTCGCCACCAGTTTGATCAACGAACCGGAATTGCTCATCTGGGACGAACCGACGCATGGGCTGGATCCCGAGGCCCGCCGCTCCATGCTCGAACTGATCAAGAACCTGAGCAAGGACAAAACGCTGATCGTCTCCAGCCACAACCTCAGCGACATCGACGAAGTCTGCAACCATGCAGCGGTGCTGAGTCGGGGACACCTGATCTACTTCGGCTCCCTTCAGGACCTCAAAGGGCGAATGCGCCGCAACCATTACGAACTGGATCTGGAAGGCGATCAGAAAGCCATCACCAAGGCGGCTTCGGTGATCAAGAGTTTGCCGGAGTTCAAGACGGTCCACATCCGTCAACGTCGCCTGGAACTTCGCCTCAATGACGACGTGTCCAACTCCTCGGTGTTGGCCAACGTGTTCATGACCCTGGCCGATAACAAAGTCAACCTCGTCAGCATCCGCAGCGTCGGCCAGCAGACCGAGCAGGCGTTTCTCGATCTGGTGGAGAAAGAAGAGTCCCGCGGCTTTGCTCGGGCATACGCCGCTCCGGACGAATGACTGGTACGACATCCGCTTGGACGAGGGAAACCATGGACGCATCGCTGGTCCATCCGCCGCTTCGCCACAGCTTGCTCCTCCCCTACTGGGCGGTGCTCCAGATGGACGCCTGGCAAACGCTCCGCAGCTGGGTTTTCCGTGTCTGGGTGCTGGCCGGCGCGGTGCTGGGATTTGGCTATCTGCTGCACCGAGTAGCGATCCACTATCAGGCGGGCATCCTGCAATCTTCGGCCGCATTCATGTCCGAGGTGCTTCAGTTTTCCCTGCTGATCGGCCCGACACTGGTGATTCTGCTGACGGCCGGAACCATCTCCTCCGAGCGAGGCATCCTCGCCGATTCGGTCCTCAGCCGTGGCATCAGCCGCTACGAGTATTTCCTGGCCAAGTGGCATTCGCGCCTCCTGACCACGCTGGCCAGCTACTGGTTCCTGGCCGGGTCGCTTTTGGCCGGCAGTTGCTTTTTGTTGCAATTCGATCTGTCGGTCTTCGGTTGCCTGCTCGGTTTCGTGATCGTTTCCGCGGTGCTGGCGATGGTGGCGTCGTGCGGCGTTGCCATGTCCTCCTTGTGCAACAGCACAGTGTTGGCAGTCGCGGTGTTGTGGATGAGTCTGTACGGAACCGGCTTGGGGCTGGCCCTGCTGGGTTTCGGCCAACTCAACCCGTTACGACTGCATCGGCTCATGGCCCTTCTGGTTCAGGGGCAGTTCGAGTTCGGCCCGCAACTGGAGTTGATCGGGTGGTGTGCTGTGATTTCGGTCCTTGCTGCCGTGGTAGGACTCGTACACTTTGCTCGCCGCGATGTCTGAATCCCAGGTCCAGAGCGAACCAGTCCTTAGACATCGGTGGAAACGCCTTCTGGCGTCAGCCCTGTCGGTGGGTTTCAGTTTGATACTTTTGGAGTGCGCCGTCCGGTTGCTCTGGCCCGACCTCCCGACCTCGGAAACCGGCATTGTGCCCCACCCCATCTGGCATCACTGGCACCGCCGTGACTTCTGTTTCACTTACCACGTTCCCGGAGAGGGCATTCGCCAGCAGGTACGCTTCAACGAACATGGCATGCGGGACGCTTCGCCGAGAAACATAGAGAAGCCGCCGGGTATCCGCCGCGTCGCCGTGCTCGGTGATTCGTTTGTTGAAGCGATGCAGGTCGAGGAGCATGAAGGGATCTGCAAGCGACTGGAGGCCCTGCTGTCGCACAGTCAGCTTGCGGAAGTGCTGAACTTCGGATGCAGCGGCTTCAGCACGTCTCTGGAATACCTTATTATTCGGGAGTGGGTCCTTCAGTGGAAACCGGACATGGTGCTGTGTCTGCACCATTTCTCCGATATCACGGAAGACTGGCGGTTCCGCTCCCGGGCCGTCTGCATGAGCGAAGACTTGCAAGCCGTCGTGCCTTCGGGAACCGGCTGGGGACGCTGCGTCCGTCGCGTCCTGGACATGTTCTCGGCCTGGCGGTTGCTGCACCGAAGCCTGCGCAGCAGCCGCGTTGCGAGTCCTGCCTCCCTGAAGGAGGGCTACGATGCCATAGTTCACGAACCGTACAACCGGGAGGACGAAGAGGCCCTGGCCTATTCGCTGAATTATGTTCGGCTTGTGGACCAGGAACTTCGGCACGAGGGAGTGCCGTTTCTGCTTGTGCTTATCCCGCTCGGACCGCAGGTCGAGCCGGTGCCCTTGGATTTCGCCCGCCAAGTCGGCTTACGCTATCTGGCGGACGGCTGCCGACTCGAACATGATGGCTATCAACGGGCAGTGACAGCCTACTGCCACCAGCACGGCATCGCAGTGCTCGACCTGCTGGATGGGTTCCGCCTGGCCAATCCCACCGGCTCTGCTCTCCTGTATCTGCCGCGCGACCAACACTGGACGGCGGAGGGCCACGCCTTGGCTGCCCGGTTAATCGCCTCTCGGCTGAAACAGGGAACACTGGCCCGAGCATGGATTCCGAGCGACCCTCCGCCGACCCGAAATTGAGAGAAATCACTTGCCGTTGTCCGGCTTTTTCTCCGCTTCCGGCTGCTTTTGGCCCTGAGCCTCAGCTGGCACCGGCTGCGGGGCGACCGGCAGCGCCTCACCGCCGTGCGGCTGAATCAAAGTCGGCACGCGGAACGGCACCGGCGGAGCGAAGGGATTGTAGGACTTACCGTACACGTCGAACGTCGGATAAGCGTAGTAGGCCGAGTACGGCGTGTAGAGGTACGGATAGTACAGGTGAGCGTAGGGATGTCCGGGATACCATTCCTGAAACGGATAAGGGAAGTGATTGCCCGGACCGTATTTCAAAGGCGGATAGTAAGGAAGTCTGGCCGGAGCGTTGGGCCAGTAAAAGTAGCGTTCATCGGCGGTCGCCAGGACCGTTGAACTCAACAAAATCGCCCCTGCCAGCATGACTCGCAGCATGGTTCACACCTCACGGAATTGGCGAATCTCGACCTTCGGAACTGCCGCGCTGGACCTGTCAGTCCTTCTAAATTAGCAAGATGTCCCAGCCCGTAAACCGAAGATAGTGCGAGCTCCGGTTTGTTTATTGGAAGGGCACTCATGGCCAAACGCAAAACCCGCAAAGACGTCACGGAATTGACCCTCATCGGCGATGTGGACGACTGGGAAGCCGAAACCCTGAAGGCTCTCCTGGACACTCCGGAAGGCAGCGAGTGCGTTTTCTACATGGATTCGGCAGGAGGCAGCGTGTATGGCTCGCTGGCTGTGGCCGCGATGATCCGCTTACGACGCATCAAGGGCCGGATCGTGGTCCTGAGCGAATGTTCCTCTGCCGCCTTGCTTGTCTTTGCCGCCTGTCAACGCCGCTTCGTCATGCCCTACAGCACGTTCCTGTTTCACCGCATGAAATGGGAGAGCGACAAGCGGGTCGCCGCTGATGAGGCCGGAGAATGGGCCAGACACTTCGAGTATTTGGAACGCGAAATGGACCAGCTTCTCGCCAAGCTGCTGAACTGCAATCCCACCCTCATCACCGAATGGATTCGCCAGGGCAAATACGTCACCGGTCGGGAGGTCGTCGAGGCCGGACTGGCCGAGATGATCCATGTTTTTCCCTGAACACAGCCGTCGCAATTCACGCTGCCGAGGCGAGGCGGTAGTTGGGATGCGTTTGCAGATAGCGAGCCACTCGGTCAACGCGGTGGATGGCCTCGGCGAAAAACTGCACGGCCTGTACCAGCCGTTCGTCCGGTTCGGCGCAGGAGAATCGGAGGAAGCCGCGGCCTGGCTCGCCGAAGCATTCTCCGCCCAGGCAAGCCACGCCGAAACGGTCGTCCGCTCCTTCGAGCAAGTACATGGCCAAACCGTGCGATTGAATGCCCAGGCGGCGGCAAACGGCTGACACGTCGGGAAAGACATAGAAGGTGCCTGCCGGAGGCACCACCCGTACCTCGGGCACCTTGCGCAGCTCGTCCACCAGTAGATCCACCTTCCGGCGGAAGCGTAGCATGACTTCATCCCGTTCAGCGGAATCGTGAAGGAGAGCGGCTTGTCCGGCCAGTTGATTGATGGGCGGCACGCAGGACAGCGAGGTGTTGATCATCTTGCCGATCACCTCGGCCAACCGGGCGCTGGTCACGGCGTAGCCGACCCGCCAGCCGCTCATGCTGTACGACTTGCTGAACGTGTAAGCAGCCACGCACTGATCCAGTATGCCGTCGAATTTCAAGGGCGTGTGATGCCGGCCTTCCCAGACCATGTGACAGTACGGCTCGTCGCTGAAGAGGGCCACGTTCCTGTCCCGGATCAGGTCGGCGATGTGGCGGAGATCCTCGTCCGTTGCCACTCCACCGGTGGGATTATGCGGCGAGTTGAGGAAGACCGCTTTGGGCCGGGGGGCTTCCCGCAGGAAGCGCTCGACCTGTTCCGGTTCCGGGCGAAATCGGTTTTCCGGCCGCAGCGGGACGTACCAGGCTTGGGCCTGTCGGCGTTCGATATTCGGACCGTAGGTGGGAAAATGCGGGCTGAACACCAGCACGGAATCGCCCGGATCGAGCACCGCTTCACAAAAGAACTGCTCGACGACCTTGGCTCCCGGCGTCACAACCACGTTCTCGGGACCGATCCGGACGCCGAACTCCCGACTGTACGTTTCGGCGATGGTTTCCCGGAAGGTCGGCCAGCCCGGCGACGGACAGTAGTGGGTATGGCCTTCGCGGATCGCTCGGATGCCGGCTTCCAGGGCCGAGCGGGTCGAGGGAAACGGACTGTCGCCGATTTGCAGTTCTACGACGTCCTTGCCGGCGGCCTTCAGCTTCTTGGCCACGGCGAGAACATCGAACGCCGTCTCCACCTTCAGCGTTTCCGCGAAGCGACTCAATTGAACCATGATCCACGCGACCCGCTATTGCTTGGCTTCGATGACCCGTGCCAGGGGAGTGATCACGCTGGGAACGATGTAGTTGTCCACCAGCTCCTGGCAGATCGTTCGCTGGCGTCGGTACGACTCGACAAAGCTCAGCCGATTTCGCCCGTTCCAGTACTGACGCACCGTCAGATACACGCTGATCGGGTCTTCACCGTATTGGCCCGTGCGCACCTGATATGCCGTGGTCCGCGTCTCGACGCTCAGCCGGCACTGCAACTGCAAATCATCCTCCAGGGCCAGCATGAGCACCGGCTCACAGCCGATGACACGGGCCTTGGGCTGGGTCAGGAAGTTCTCGAAGACCGTGTAGAAGCCCAAGGCTTCCGCCACGACTTCATCGTGATTGCCGCGATAGACGAAGTCGAAGACGAAGACCACGTCCAGAGCTTCGCAGTCCAGACCGATGAGGTTCAGGTGCGCTGGGGCCAAGTCCAAAATGCGTTCGTGCAACTGGTCCGCGCTCTCCAGGGACGGCGGATTGATGAAACCGGAGCCGAGGCGTTTGGCCTCCAGACCCACCCAGCGATACGGTCCCTGGTCCCGATCCTCTTCCAGGATGAAGTCCGTCTGGTCGCGGGCCTGAAAATGACACATTCCTGGGAAAGACTTCTGAATACTCTCGAAAAAGTGCAAGACGGTTTCCCGCTGGTTGGGCAGGGTCGATTGCGAGTTCACATACATGTAAACGCTGAAATCGTCGCTCAACGAGTCGTACGGGATGGGCATGGAGGACTCCTCGCTGGAGTCGAGGTCCGCGTGCATCGAGGGCGAACCTCCTGGTTTGTGCTGTGCGATGCGACGTCATGGGGTCGTCACAAATGACGATACCCTCCCATGGCATCATTCTTGGGAATGCGGGCCGCAATTGCAAGCGATGCTGGGGGATTTCCGGACAACAGGAGGCGATGCTGCTCGCACAGCCGGCTTCCCGCCCCCTGAAACAAAGGGGAAAATGGCGGTCGGGAAACGAGCGGACGGGAACGGCAACGGCCCGTTCCCGTCCGTTAGCAATTCGGCAAGGGTTTGATGAGGCAGCTTCAGGCGCTCTTGGCAGCCACCTTGGCGGTGGGCAGCGTCAGCGGCGACTGCATGACCCATCGGCCCGCGTCCGGCGCTCCATGCCAGCGTTGCAGATGCACGGCCGTCACACGGGCCTGCTCTTCTTCGTCCAGCACCTCGAAGAACGCCTGGACATAGCCCTGGCGGACCTGGGAAGAAGACCGGCCCAGGTAGATGAGCCGTTCGCTCCGGTCGTCGAACACGGCCAAGGCACGATAACACTGGGGTTTGGCTTCGGTGAGATAAGTGATCGGCATCTCAGACCCTCCTTGGTCAGGGTGTGTCAGCCGAGCGGCTCACATTAGCGGGTCAGCCGTTCGACCGTTCCTGGGAAACCCTCAACGGAGAGTAATATCACAAGTCTCGGCCCATCTGTCAAAGGAAAAACGGGTCAGATGCGCCAGCGGCGTGGAACTCGCCATGATCTTCGTCGGTACTGAATGTCAAACGGCGGTTGCGTTGGCGTCCTCCGAAAGCGGCTTTATAATGGCGGAAAACAAAGACGGATGCTCAGCGAGTGAGGTTCGCCCGCACCATCCAAGGAGAATCCTGTGGCCCCATCCATCCGCAGCCGACTTGTTCCCGGTCTTGCCGCCGTGCTGATGCTCGCCCTGGTCATTGGGCTGTCCGTCCCAGCCGATGCGGAGGATGCCCGCAACGGAGCCAAGACTGGCAACTTGATGCCGGGTCCGGAACTGGTTCGCAATCTGGAGTTGAGCATCAAGTTCATGCAGTCGGCGACCCGAAGTGCCAGCGAGTTCAACCAGAAAGCGAAGGCGCTCGAAAACGAAGCCTATGCCTTCGCCATTCTCGTCCAGGCCGGGCGGGATACCGACGAAATGGCCCGCAAGGCCGGTCCCCTGACCGAAACCGCTCTCGCTCTGGCCGCGGTCGCCAAGAAGAAAAACTACAACGACGCCAAGAACCTCGTCGCCGCACTGGCCGACTTCAAGAAAGTGGAGTCCGACAGCACGCCCCCCGAAGTCAACCTCGGCAAGGCCGTGCCTATCCGCAATCTCATGGAGGTCGTCCGCGACGTGGACCAGGAACTCAAAAAGGCGACTCGCCTGACGGCAGCCAGTTGGAACCAGCGGGGCAAAGCCGACGAGATCACCAACCACGCTAACCGCATGACCGCCCTGTGTCTGGCCATGCTCCATCACACGCCAGAGACCGATCCCGATGCAAAGAAGGGGCAGACCAGCAAAATCTGGCGGGAAACCTCCCAGGAAACCTTGGACGCCTGCCTGGAACTGGCCAAGGCGGCGCGAGCCAAGAACTCCGCGGAGTTCAAGAAAGCCTACATGGCGATGGACAAAGCCTGTACCCGCTGCCACGACGTCTATCGCGTCGAGGAGGATTGAATCGGATCCGCCTTCGACTAGCGATGGCTTCAGAAATCTACCCGCACGCCGAGCGCCTTCAACTGCTCCAACTGTTGGGTGCGGGCGGTGTCGCTCAGGGGGTTGCCCTTCAGATACAGCCGTAAATAGGGAGCAAAGCGTCGCGCTCCGTTCGCATCCGCCTTGCAGGACTCGACCAGGGCGGCGAGATCGGCGACCTGATTGCCCTGAAGCTGCAACAGGCGGAGATTGTTCAGCTTCGCCAGCGGAGCGATGTCGCTGATCTGATTCTCGGCCACGTTGAGATTGTCGATGTTCTTCAGTTCGGCCAAAGGAGCCAGGTCTTTCACTTGATTGCGTGGCAGACCGAGCGAAGCGAGCCGCGTCAGGTTGCCAAGCGGGGTCAGATCGGCGATTTGGTTTTTGCCCGCGTACAGGGCCGTCAAAGCGGTCAGACCCTTGAGTGGTTCCAGAGTTGTTACTTGATTGCCGGTGATTTCCAGATATTGCAGCTTGGTCAAGCCGGCCAACGGAGCCAGGTCGCTGATCTTGTTGTCAGAAACATCCAAGGACTGAAGGTTGGTTAGGTCCTTCAGCGGCGACAGGTCGCTGATCTGGTTGCGGGCCAGTTTGAGCAAGGCAAGGTTCTTGCACTTTTCCAGGCCCGTAAGGTCGGAGATGTTTTTTCCGGCTGCTTCCAGGACGAACAGCTTGCTGAGGGCTTCGTCGTTGAGTTCGCCCTTCGGTTCCATGATGGCGGCCCGCACGGCCGCTTCGAGGTTCTGATCGTTGAACGGCCCACCGAGAGCCACTGGGGCTGTGACCAAGAGCAACACAACGGACATACAGCAAGTGGGTCGCATGACTGCACGCTCCTTCCCGGAAGGAAAATCAAGGCAGGCTTCGATCCTAGCAGTAAGCGAGCGAGGCATCCGCGGCCAGGGTCAAGGGCGGAACTGGCACGGTGCCCCATTCGTTCACGTCAATATCACCCAAAATTCAGTTGACAGGCTATCTGTTCTTGTGTACACAAAGGGATAAGTGTACATGTAATCACCATCGGGAGGGTCGGCCCATGACCCGGTCGGGATCGGTGCGACGAGCTGGACGACGCCCCAAAAGAAAAACCCGCCTCCTGGAACTGCCGGTGCTTGCGAACCTGCCGGTGCCCGGCTATGGGCTGCCTCGGGTGGTAATCGCCGGCAAGGGCGGGCCTTTCCTGCGGCCCAATCCCCTGTCGGACTTCGTGGACGAAGACGTGCTCAGTCTCAATCATGTCAGCGGCTGCGCCATGCAGTGTGCGTTCTGCTACGCCCGGGCTTATCCCCGTTATGCCGGTGACGCCGTGCTGACTTTGTATGCCGATGCCGCCGAGCGGGTCCGTCGGGAACTGACTCAACGAAGCCACCTTCCCCGGGCCGTCTATCTGTGTCCCTCAACCGATCCTTTTCCTCCGATCATGGAAGTGCAGGAGCAAACGGCTCGTATCGTCGAAGTGCTCGCCCAATTCCGGGTTGAATCCTGGCTGATGACTCGCGGTTTCATCCGGCCGAGTATCCTGGAGCGGTTGCAGCCCCACGCTGATATGATCCAAGTCACTTTTCCCTTGATGACTCGGAATGAACGGCTGCGGCGGATACTGGAGCCTTTGGCTGCCCCGACGCGGATGCGGCTCCGTCAGGCGAAAGACCTCCTGGCACGGGGCTTTCAGGTGCGGTTCGCTTTGGAGCCGCTCATTCCTGGGCTGACGGACACCCGCGAACAGTTGGTACCGCTGCTGGACGCGATTAAGGCTCTGGGCATCTCTTCGGTCTCGGCGGCTTATCTGTTCGTGCGTCCCGGGATCCACCGCAACCTGGAAAACCAGTGGGAACCTTTTGGATTGGCCAACCCGGTTCTGGACCGCTACGCCGAAGGGCCGATCCTGCCCATGGGGCGGATCGCCGCGGCTCGCCATCTGCCACGCAGCGACCGGCAGCGCGGCTACGCCCTGCTCATGGCTCTGGCTGCGGAACGCGACATGACGCTGCATATCAGTGCCTTGACCAACCCGGACTTCTCCATGCCGTCTCCGGCCATCCGCCATGATCGGCCCTTGCGTCAGATGCAGCTGGGTCAGGGGCGGTCCTGGACGGAATAACGACCGCTCGCTCAGATGCGGTAAAACTTGACAGCGTTATCGTGAAACAACTTCCGTTGCTCTTCCAACGGCCGGGAGGCGACCACCGCTTTGAGTCCGTGGACCCACTCCTGAAGCGATGCTCCAAGCGTGCAGACCGGCCAATCGCCGCCGAACATGACCCGATCTGGTCCGAAGCAATCGAATGTGTGGTTGACGATGGGAGCGATGTCCTCCGGCTTCCCTTGACCGGGCTTAGCGGTGGCGATGAAGCCGGACACTTTGCAGACGAGGTTCTTACGCTTGGCAATGTCGGCGAGATCCCGCTTCCACGGTCCCAGGTCGCGCATTTGCAGGCTGGGATTACCGCAATGGTCCAGGATGAAACGAGTGTCTGGGCAGGCGTCCACGAGCTTGGCAATGTCGGGCAGTTCCGCCGGGCGGATGCACAGATCAAAGCTCAGCCCCAACTCGCCCAGGAGCTGGATGTTCTTGACGAACTGCTGTTGGAGGCAATGGCCGGGGGGCGTCTGCGGAACGTGCAAGACCCGGCGAATGCCCTTGATGATGGGATGGTCCCGATAGCGGCGGACATAAGCGGCGAAACTCTCCGATTCGGGACGTCCGGAGATGACGGCCGCGACCGTGGGCGAGGTCCTCGACCGGGAAAGTTCGATGATGTACTCGGCTTCGGCATCCTGCTGAGCAGGATCGACATCGACTTCCATGTACACGGCCTTGACGATGTTTAATCCTTCGGCCGCCTTGGCGTAATCGCTTGGGAGGTAGCTGCGAGCCAGCGGCGTGCCAGCCTGAATCCAGGGCAGTTTGAAGCGGGTCAAATCCCACAGATGCTGATGGGTATCCACAATCGGCAGCATGGCGGCTTTCTCCTCGGCTCCCAGCGGATGGGCGACAGCCAGTGCAGCGGCGGTTTGCAGGAATCGGCGTCGGTTCATGGCGGCTCCTTCACGGACAGCGAGTTCCACGGCGGGCGGCGCACCTCAACCTACGGCAAGCCTGCCCCGCGGCTTCAGATGTGTTCCCGCGCTTCGAGGACTTTACGCACCAGCAGAGCCACGTTGGCCTCATCCACGAAGGGCGAGAGGATGTACGACTTCAAAGCCACAATCGGCAGGCCGTATGGCGTGTGACGATAACACTCGGTCAGCGAAATGACAATGCCTCGGCCTGCCAGGGCTTCCTCGTGCAGATAGGCGGCGATGCGGCGGTTATACTCGTTGTGCTTCAGCAGAGATTCTCGGTACTCAGGGTCGCGGAATTCCCGCCGCGGTACCGTAAACGTGTCCACCCCGTCGGGATATACCCGGAAGAGCGTTACAGTGCCGAAGTTGTCCCGATTGACCACGGTCGTGGAACTGTGCCCGTCGAGATGTTCCCGCAGCACTTGAGTCATCTCGACGAGATGCCCAAGCATTGCCTGCCAGCCCTCCTTGCCGAACAGGAGCAAGTTCGCCAAGGCAGCCATCGCTCCCGCTCCGCCGCGCGATGCTTCCAGCGTGAACATGCCCGGACGGTGTTCGCCGAAGTGATAGAGGTATGGCATCTGCTTCGGGGATCGGCTCAGCAACTCGAAATCTCTCCGGTCCTTGACTAGAAAAAGGCTGGAAATGTATGGGCAGAAGCCGGTTTTGTGGAAGTCGATGCCGATCGAATCGGCCAGGCCGAGGTGCTGAATCCGGCGTTGAGCACCCGCCAAAGCCCGCACCGTCCGGGGTCGGAATCCCAGGACATTATCTTCCCACGAGTAGTCATTGAATACCGACCAGGTCCAGCCGATCACGGCGTCGGCATGGACGTGCGGCCGGTACGGCAGCTTGTAATCTTCCACCAATTGATCGCGGAGCCGCACAATGGCTTCCAGATCGTCCAGACCAAAGGCATCGGTCGTTCCCAGCGTGGCGATAAAAGCTGCGATGCGCTTGCCGCTTTCCAGCACTTGGCGCACTTGCCTTTCCAGACTTGTCAGGTCGATTGCATTGTCTTCGGTACTGGGGATGGCGAGGACGTTGCGGGTTCCCAGCCCAAGCCAGCCCGCAACGTTGTAGCGGCAATAGTGGCTGACATCGGAAGCGATCAGTACGGCTTCGGAGCATAAGCCGTTTTGCATCGAATTCGGACAGGCCTTCTCCAGACCGATCTTGACCCCGTACAGCATCGTGCCGGTGCCGCCGAAGGTGAACACTCCTCCGCAGGTCTCGGGATCGTATCCGACCATGCGGGCGGTGATGCAAGCCGCCTCCACCTCGGCGACGGCGATCAGACGGCTGTATTCGTCCGATCCAAGATTGGCGTTGTATTGGCTGGTCAGAAGGACGCCGATGAGGCTGGGAATGGAGGTCGGCGGCACGACGTTCTGCTGCGACCGCGGATGACCGAAGATCGTCATGCCCCGCAGGTGGTCCACCAGATGCGAAGTAACTTCCTCAACCGAACCGCACCGCTCCGGCAGAACCGCCTGGCGGGCGTGGCAGTAGTCCAAAGTCACGGCATCGCCCAGAATCGGCAGTTCCGACTTCAGGGCATCCACCTGATCCAAGGCCCGCATAATCGAATGCACGAAATAGGAATCATGCACCCGATCCGAGACCGGTTGCGGAAATGCCAGCCGCAGCCTTTCCAGAATGTCCCGGTATCTCGACGGCATGGTCCCTGTCTCCGTGTCATGGCCTCGTCGGAGATAGTGTACGGATCATGCCGCCGATGCCGACGCGGTCCCGTCAGGCTGCCTCGCTCCAGTCGTACTGACCGATCTGCCGCGAGGGGTGGAGCATGACTTCCAGAGCAGTGACGATGCGATCCGGACCTCGGCCATCGATCAAGTTACGCCCGCAGCGGGCCATGGCACGGCGCTCCAGGGGATCTTCAGCGAGCGTCTTCACTGCCTGAAGAATGGCATCGTCGGCAATCTGCTCATGCCATCCCAGGCAAATACCGGCCCCTTCTTCCTCCAGTCGCTGAGCGGTCGGAAGGTGGTTGCGGTCCTGCACAAGTAGGATGGTGGGTACCCCGACGCAGGCCAACTCCAAGGCCCAGATGTTGCCGTCGCAAATAGCAAAATGGCTGCGGGAAACACGACCTGCCACCTCGGCCAGTTCCGTGTTCACTGTCACCCGGCCGTCACTGACCTGTGCCAGTTCCTGCCACTGTGGCAGCAACGGATGCCAGGGTCGTGCCAGGATGTCCAGGTGCGGCAGGCCGGTTTCTTCGAGCAACAACTGGACGATCCTTGCCGTCAGATTGTGTGGATCGTCGCCGAAACCGACGAGCACGCGAATCGGCTCCGGGGGCTCTTGGGCACGAATCGGACGGACCCGGCGAATCTCCGGGCGGACTAGCGGATACCGTCTGCCGCACAGCACCTGGGTGCCGGGACAGACTTCGTAATCCGCAACGGTGTGATTGAGGGTGGGGTTGAAGACTAATTGCGTCGGGAAACGGAAGGCTGCCTGAGTGTCAACAGCCATGACCAGCGGTCCCAGAGCGACCACCTCGGCCAGGTAATCGGGTCCGACCTGAGGCGAGTCGATAATCACCGCGGCGGGCCGAATCCGCCGGATTTCCTGAGTCAAGTCTTCCAGGTCGTCGGCATGGCCTGCCGAGCTTCCTGCCTCGATCCATTCGTCGCCGTTGCGGCGAATGGCGGCTGCCAGAGGCGCAGCCGGTTCTAATTGAGCCAGAAAATGACACGGCCGCCGTCGGCGTTGCAATGCGTACGCCAGACTTAAGCAGCGCACCAGACCCTCCCAACCAGTGGAGCGCGTACCGTCCACGCGAATCAACACAGGTTCTCGAGTCATGCCATCTTCCCTGATTCCGTTAGGGATCGGCCGGCACGAGGAATACTCGGACGAGCCTCGGCTGCGGGACGTCGCCGCAGGGGCCTCGCCCGTGAGGACCCGCGAGATTCAAGGATCAAGGGTGTGGATTTGCAGAAATGCTGGGGGTCATTTGGGCCTCTTCCCTCCTCTTGGGCCTTCCGTGGCCCTGCGCCGGTTCGGACGAGCGTTCCGGTTCCCGTCCGAAAGCGGGGCGAATCTTAACGTCCTACGCTGCTCTGGAAAAGACCAGTCTTCACTAGGCCGGGGGGAACTTGCGACGTACCAGCCGCACCGCCCCGGTCATCAGTACGATCGCCAGCAACACAGCCAGAGTTACGGCGGTTATCCACCTTCCCCAACGCAGTGAAGCAGGGTCCATGACCATCAAGACCTCGTGCTCGCCTGGGGGCACTCGGACGGCCCGGAAGGCGTGATTGGCTCGATAGATCGGAACCTCCACTCCATCAATCAAGCATCTCCAACCAGGAAACCATACCTCTGAGAACACCAGGAACGCCTGCTCGTCGGTTCTCGTCCTGTACACGAGCCGATTGGGTTGACGAGTCACGCTTTGGCATTCCGCTAGATTCAGCGTTCGCTTCTCTGGCTCGGGCAGCCCTTCAAGCAGGACGGTCCTTCTCAGATCTGTCGCCTTCAGGGTTTGCAGCATCTTGACGCGTTCCGGCGCAGGGATCGCCTCTCCCACCAGCCATGCTCTCGGAAAGGCATCAAGATTCTCGTACACAGTGTACGGGGGAAGCTGCGTAATCCGAGGATAACTCATGACGTGGTACGAGCCGATCGGATGCTGATCCTCAAATACGGCGCGATAGCGGTCGTCCTTGCCTAGGGGATTCTCCGGCTTGATCGCGAATTCCGGATCGCTCGGCTGCACGATGTACCGCACGGCCAGGGCGTCAAGCAGTTGTTTATTGATTATGGGGAAATTGATCACCACGTCTTTTTGACCAAAGGGCTTCTTTCTGTCGGAGATGAATGCCAAGTATTCCTTGTATCGCAGAATATCAATGCTGTGCCAGCCACGGACAGGTTCAAGGCCGGTGAGCATCGGCAGGCTAAGTCCAACCGGTCCAGAGCCCAAATAAACCCTTCCCTCGCCGCCAATGGGATCCCGGTCCAAGCACCGCGATCCCGGTACCCCGTTTTGGAGGAATACGACACATCCCGAGGGTACCAGAACTTCGCTGAAATTCCGCACCTGAATAAAGGGAATGATAACAAGAACCAAATCCACGACGAGTACGCAGACCATACCAATGGCCAAGTTAGTTCGCTCTAATCTACTAAATCGTAAGAGAACATACGCAACACATCCAGTAATTATCATCCCAATCGGCCAATATATTTGAAGGGGCTGATTGGTAGCATTTGCAGCACGCACAAGCCCTCCCAAGCATGCCAATACAAGAAATCCTAAAAACAGACAGGCAATCACAATTAATGACGCACTTTTTCTCATATAATTAATTTGTAGACCATTAATTACTATTTCTTGTATTACGCTCGCAGCGAGTAAGGTTACTGGCACATATAAGAACCAGAGCATGCGGCCTGGACATCGGAACAAATTAAAGCCTGGTAAAGATTGGACAAAGTGTGATCCTCCGACTGAATATACAATGACAATGAGGGCAACTATAGCAAAATACAGCATCTTGCGGCCGCCAACACACAGGCCAACACAAGCCAAGCCGAGCCAAGCCACGCCGACTCCTCCTTGGTTTTCCCAAGCCGGATCGCCCATCGGAGGACCAACGAGCAGCAGCACGCTCCAGAATACATCCTTCGAGCTTGCCCACGACTGCACTCCCAAGGACCTTGATCCGTGTGGCACGACTTCTAAGTTTGGTAATAGCTGGATTGCCGCAAGCGCAACGGCTATACTGACTGTCCATATTCCAACAACTAGCCACAGGCCAACCGCTGCCGGGAACGATCGCTGGCGATTGCCAGAAAGCCAGCCTGCCGCGGCTAGCGCCCCTCCTAAGGACCACAAGGCAGCAAATAGGCCAGAATAAAATATTAATTGAGGATGGGAGCCAAGAATCATAAGCGCATAAATAACGCCGGCTAATGTTGCCTTTGTAACGCTGGCACGCTGAATAGCCTGGTCAAGAAACATCAGCAACAAAGGCAGCCATGCAAGTGCGACAAACGGATAATGCCCAGCGGTGACAATGTGCAGCAACCACTTGCCGGACAGCATGTAACCCGCCCCAGCCGTGAACGAGGCCAGCCGCCCCAGGCCCGTGGAATAGGCATATGCATACATGCACCAACCCGCAATCATCACATGCAGCACAGTCAGCCAACTCAAAGTCGCCTGCATTGCTTCAGGAGGCAGAATATATAGGACAATATGCAACGGATAAAACGCGGCCGTCTGGGAGTCGTGGACAAATGGCATGCCTGCACAGACATGCGGATTCCACAGGGGGATCTCACCAGTTGAGCGATAGCTTTCCGCCAAAAACAGCTTTATTGGCATGTTCAGGCTAGGCAAATCGGACACCTCACTGTAAAGCCCGGAACACGGATTAAGGACGAGCCGATAGAATACGGCCAAAACTAGCAGTGTAAGCGCAAACAACGGCGGGAAGTGGTGACGCAGTCCGGCAAGCATGGATGTCATCCGCAATGACTCCTGGATACGCTTCTCCCCGTGCTCTTCGATGTTACATAACGCAGGGCGTAACTTCGGAGCGTGCACACCTCATAGTCTGCCCGAAGCATTCTCAGCCACCGGCAGACCCTGACGACCTTGGTTGAACTCGGTATATCCATTCCTGGAAAAAAGGACAAGTCGGGGGCCTCATCCCTGCCAAGAAAATCCAGAGGATGCAACAGCCAGGAGGGGTGGGTTCCGGTGATACGGCACAGGCCGAGGGCACAACGACAGTAGATGTCCGCAGTTCGCTCAGAAAAGCTGCTCAAATACAGAAGATAACTGACATGAATGGGAGTTCTTAGCAAAGGAAACGTTGTCACAGGGATTTGCAGTAGCGATCCGGCGTTAGTCTTGACCCGGAAAGCCTTATTGGGCCGGAAACCCCTGCCGAAGGTACCAAACAAAGCGGCGCGCTTGTCTCTTTGCTTTCGGGAAAGACGCGCATTCAGAAAATAGTAGGTCCGTGCAAGCGGGCCGATAAATGTCGGCAACAAAGATGCATCGTAGAGGTAGCCGCGTCCTGCCAGGATTTCCAAGGTCTTGTCCGAATAGCTGAACCCCGGGCCGCGAAAACCGACAGGGCGCTGACCCGTCGCCTTTGTAATAGCCACTTCTGCTCGCTCGATCTCCTCCTCCAACTCGCAGGGGGAATAGAGATGAAGCCACGGCTCATGTTTGTAGGAATGGTTAGCGATCTCGTGATTCTTCCGAACTATAGCTTGGAGTGCATCCAGGTTTTCCGGCATCTCCGCATCCCGACCAACGACAAACCAAGTTATTTGTAGATTAAGGCTGGCCAGAATATCAAGCACTCTCGGTACTACCAGCGGCAAATAACTTACCGCTCGTTCCCAGTCGGCATTGCCGTGCGTTTTGAGGTAGGACCAGCGGTTATCCAAATCCAGGGAAAGCGTTGCGGGGGGCGGGCTATTGACCCGCGCGAGTTCCCCTTCTTGCGTCTGGCGACTAAAATGATCCAGAGTCAGCATGGTTGGGTCACATTAACTGCTGGTCGATGGGTGGTTTCCGGACAAAGCCGATGTACCGCCGTATCGACCAGCTTAAGGGTTTCGTTGACATTTAATGTTCCGCCGATGATGTGTGAAGAATTGACTAGATATAGACCAGGCACAGAAGTAATCATCGGCGGAACCTTGTGCCGGTATCTGAGCACGGGGAGTGGTAACACATATCGAGCGCGGGCGATACGGAAGGCCTGAATCTCTCCAGGATGAAACCGTGGATAAAGAATCCGTAGCCCTTCATAAAACTGGCCCTGCAGGTCCCGATCAGGCAAAGTATGCAGGGGATCATCAGCCGCCACGTACTTTGGCAAATAGAGCAAAGAGGCACTCTGTGAGCTGAGCGGTCCCACCAGAGACGACATGTTGATGGCGGCCGTAAAAAAAACCCGGTCGTCAGCAATATTAGTGATGTAGTAGGAGGGAATATCTGTTACAGTAAGTAGGGATGCACAAATAACACCCAGATACCGAACTGACCTAAGATCGTGGTATTCCGACGACGACAGATCCTTGCAGATCGCCGCAGTAATCGGGCAAGGTGCTGTCACGGCAACCCGATCGCAGGAGAGCTGCGAACCGTCGGCACACTCTACGACAAAACCTTTTTCTGTTCGGCGTACAGCTTCGACTTGCGAACCACACAAGACCGGCACATCCCAGTTCGCCAGGTATTCCGTAAGAGCTTGACAGATTCGGGCATACCCTCCTGGAACAACTCCGAATAGCTCCTGTTTTGTCCGGGTCCGTCTTGCGGCATACATACGCTGAATTGTCGCGTGGATAAAAGATGCTGAAACGGATTGGTACTCCTGACCTAATTTGGCTTTGAGTAAAGGCAGCCAGATCTTGTCGAAAACCCGCTTGCCGCATTGATTCTCGAGCCAGTCGGCGACGGGGATTTCATCCAGGTTGTGATCGTAGTCAAGACGTGAGGCCTTCCAGATGGTATAGGCTAACCGGAACTTGTCCAAAAGCGGCAACGGCGGAAATGCAAGGAACTCCCAAACGTTTGAAAGCGAGTACCATTTGCCGTCAATGAAGAAGCCTGTCCTGGTGGTTTTCCATGTTATTTCCGATGCTAAACCCAGTTCGTCTAGCAAAGCCCGGGTGTATGCGTCTGTGGAGAGAATCACATGATAGAAGCGGTCCCAGACTATATCCCCGAGTCTCCATGCACTCGCTAGTCCACCGACCTGATGCGAGCCTTCGAGAACAATAACGTCGTGGCCGCGCTGGCTGAGCCGTAGGGCCAGGGTAATGCCCAGCATTCCGCCGCCAACAACCGCCCATCTCAGCCTTGGCATATGTATCTTTCCTCACCCTATAGTTCCTGGACAATGCGCTCGTTTATGGCATAGCTTCGGTGGCAGTCCGAACACAGGACATGGACTGCCTTGCCATTCGTTCTGGAGAAACGAACGAGCGGATTTCCGCACCGACACACGGCCCCGATGGAGCGTGCGGGATTTCCGATGACGAGATGATAGTCAGGGACGGAGCGGGTCACGACGGAACCCATGCCGATCAGGGCGAATTGTCCAATGCTTAGATCGCAGCCAATCACACTGCCCGCGCCTATGGAGGCACCTCGGCGTACCACGGTAAGACGTGTGTGTTCGTCAGGCTCAGAGGGTCGAAGAGACTGCAGATCGGGCGTGGCTGCCCGAGGGTACCGATCGTTGGTAAAAATGACCCCAGCCCCAATCATGACCCCGTCCTCGATGGTCACACCCGTGCAGATGTAAACAAAGGCGTTGACCTTAACCCGGCTGCCAATTGTGACGTCGTAGGCAATGTAAGTCTTTTCACCGATGATGCATTCATCTCCTATTCTCGAGCCGTGTCGGATGTGTACGTGGTCCCAGATCGCTGTTCTGCTCCCGATGCAGACATCCCGTTCGATGATTGCCGTTGGGTGTATACGGATGTCGGCAACCGGCAACGGGGGTCCATTGACACTGACGCATGGATTCATAAGCAGCCTCGATGACTTGGACAGAAGCAAGCGCATCATCCGATGTTATTCGCAAAGGCTCAATGCCGCGAAGGGCTTTGCCAAAGTTCAGGATCTGGTCCCGAAAAGCCTGAACTTTGTCATATCCGACGCCAAAGGCGGTGGTCTCTTTCGACCCAAAAAGCCGGTAATGCGAGACCTGCCAGCCGACCTGAATACAGCCCTCGGTCCCGTATAAAACCAGATAGTGCGAATTGTCCTTTTGGATGCTCCAGGAGAGAGAGCTGGTTCCTACTGCTCCGCTTGCGGTGCGGGCATAAAGTTGAACGGTATCCTCTACGGATAAACGCTGGATCCGTTTACTTTCGATTGCGTGAACGTGTGTTAAAGGACCAAGAAAAAAACGCATTAAATCGATGGCATGGGTGCCGTTATCGATCAAGACGCCACCACCGGCGATAGCCGGATCGGAGTTCCACCGATGAGCCATGTCTACGCGGGCAGTAAAGATGTTCTCAAGAACGAGTGGCTCTCCGATCAGGCCGCGATCCAGCAGGGTCTTTGCCTGAAAAATATCTGGGACATAACGAAACTTGGATGCCATGGTCAACAGGGTGTGCGTCCTACTCGCCTTGGCGAGCAAACGAAGGGCACTAGCGCTGTCAAGGGTAAAAGGCTTTTCGCATAAGACTGCTATCCCCTGCTCAAGGAGCACCGACGTCAGTTCTTCGTGAGTGTTCGGGGGCGTGCAGATAACGGCCGCATCGACCTGGAGCGGTGAGTTTAGCAGCTTTGTAATGTCAGCAAAGGCCGGACAACGGAGACGGTGGCTGAGACTCTGGGCAGCATCGGCCTGGGGGTCCACAACCGCGGCAACTTGCACTTCCGGGCATGTTTTAAACGCTTGGGCGTAGCTTTGCGCTACCCGCCCAGCGCCAATTAATGCAAAGCTTGCCAAACGGTCCATGGTTCAAACCCCTCCCGCCTGAAGAGTCAGGACGGCTTCCTGAATCTTTTCTGCGAGGTAGTCCACGTCCTGCTCGCGATAACGCTCGTTCCAGGGCAACACCAGGATTTCGGAGAGTGCTTTAAAAACTCCGGCATAGTTCTCGGGATCGTACCGAACCGCTTCCGGGCGGGCCATCGTAAATGGCCAACGGCTCTTGCCGAAGGTGGCTTGATTGCGGATCACTTCGCAGTGAAATGCCGGTTTTTGTATGTACCGCGGCGCGTTTGCAATACCGAAGGAGCTTAGAATCTTACCCAGGGCGACGGCGCCTCCGGGAATAACGTCAGGATCGATGCGAAGTGTATAACGCCAATAGACATGGCGGTGCTTAAAAGAAATGTGCGGAGTTTTTATGCCGGGCAAGCCTGCCAAGCGAGTGGTGAGGCGCTCAGCCATTCGGATGCGTGAGGCGATGCCGTTCTCCAATTTGGTCAGCTGGGCAAGGGCGACCGCCCCTTGAAGCTCAGACATGCGATAGTTCAGTGCCAGGAAATAATGGTCCGGCTGCGGATCACCATACCCCCAGGCCTTGTTGACAAAGAGTCGGACGCGGCGGGCAAGGTGGGGATCATGCGTCACGACCAGCCCGCCTTCGCCGCAGGTGATATGTTTACCTTGCTGAAGACTAAAGCAGCCGATAGTTCCGAGCGAACCGACAGGTTTGTCGTTGACGGCCGCGAGGTAGGCCTGAGAGCAGTCTTCGATCAAAGGCAAACGTTTTTGCTTTGCCAGGGCGCAGATGTCGTCCATCTCGGAGGGATTGCCAAACAGATGAGTAACAATGATGCCTTGTGTTCGTGGACTTAATACCCGTTCGATTGTTTCCGCAGTGAGATTACAGGAATCGGGATTGACGTCGGCGAAGACAGGTATGGCTCCCTGATAAAGGATCGGCGTAATGGCCCCCATGTCCGTGATCGGACTGGTTACGATTTCATCCCCAGGTTCAGGATTGATAGCGGCAATCGCGGCGTGGATGGCAGCAGTGCCGGAGGAGCAAGCGATAGCGTGGGGGATTTCGAGCAAGGCTGCAAAACGCTGTTCAAGGAGATTTACAAAACGGCCCCTGGTGCTGGTCAGCCTCCCCGAGGCGAGGACCTCAGCGAGCAACTGCAATTCCTCCTGTCCCAAAGAACGGCCAGTAGCGTCTTGATCGGAGGGCAGTGTCACGGGCGTTCTGTCAAGTATTGCAGTTGGTGTCATGGTGTCCCTTGGAATTCTGGTTACAAAGCAACTGCTGGGCATGGCGCTGAGGCCCCGGGTGGTGCGGGGCATGGCGAAGGACGCGGCGAGGAGCGGACAGGGTCAAATGTTTGAAGGCGTGGACAACGGCAAGTTCAGTCAAGAGCAGACAATGCCCAAGAAAGACACGCAATATGCGCATCTTGGATTGTCCGAAACGTCGGACGCGCAGCACGGCTGGTTGCTCCGCGACATTTCCTCCTTCGAGCAAAAGCCGTGCGAGTAATTCTGCGATGCCGGTAAACCCGCCGTTGCGCAGAAGCAAATTGACGACCACCGATCGGCGGTAGGCCCGGCAACAACTGGTGAACGTATGCAACCGGGTTCTCAGCACGGTGCGATAGAGCAGCGATGCGCCACGGGACAGGGCAAGCCGCCATGCGGGAACCTGCTCGACTTTGCCAAGTGGGTGATAGGGCGAGGCCGTCACCAGATCGGCTCCCTCCTCCAACAAGTGCAACATGGGGAGCAGGACCAGGGGATCGTAAGTGCAATCGGCATCTAGGGAGCAGACGAATTCGGTTTGGGCAGCGCGCAAGCCTGTCTCGATCGCCCGGGCGATGCCTCGGTTTTCCGGGTGAGAGAGGATCCGGACCCTGAGCCAGTCAGCAAAGCATGTCTTGGCCGTGACTACCGTGGCATCCGTGCTGCCGTCGTCGATCAGAAGGTAAGTCGGAGCGTATCTTGGCCGAAGGGCGCGGTCGAGTCTGGACAGAGCTTGCGCCAAATGAGGAATGCCATCTGCCTCGTTGAACAAGGGCACAACGACGGTGACAGGAGTCGGTTTTTTCCAATGATGGTGACGATTAAGGGCCATCATGCAGCCTCCTTGCGCAGCGAAACGCCCAGGACCTTAGCCAAGGCAGCGACAATCCGGACCGCGCTTTTGCCCCGTCCAAACGGGTTGATGATCGTGCGCAGGCGGCCATGCCAGGATTCATCGACATATGCGGACTCCAGCATGGCAGCCAGCCTGCGAGGCGAAGTGCCGACGAGCCGGGCGGCACCCACCTGGACCGCCTCGGGCCGTTCCGTGGTTTCCCGGAGAATCAGTAATGGCTTCCGCAACGCTGGAGCCTCTTCCTGGACGCCTCCCGAGTCGGAGGCGATTAGCCAGGCCCGGCTTAGCAGAGCGAGGAAATCGGGATAATCGAGCGGTTCGACTAACTGCACTCGCTCCGTATTACCTAAGACGGCGTCCGCAACGGAGCGCACGGCCGGATTGGGGTGCATCGGAAAGACTAGTTCCACGTCGGCATGGCGTTGGACAAACTGCCGCAGAGCCTTCAAGCAGCCGGCCATCACTTCGCCCAGGTTTTCACGCCGGTGCATGGTGACGACGAGGATACGCCGCGACCCAGCCTGTCGCAGAATGTCCCGTAACCGCTCAGTAGCCGGAACTCGCCGGCGAATGGTCAGGAAAGCATCCACGACGGGGTTTCCGGTCACGAAGATGGTCTTGGCTGCTACGCCTTCCGCCAACAACTGACGACGGTTCGCGCCCGTTGGGGCAAAGTGCCAGGAAGCCACGTTCGTGATCAACCTCCGGTTCATCTCTTCGGGGAAAGGATTGGTGGCGTCTCCCGACCGCAGTCCCGCTTCAATGTGCCCAATGGGAATGCGCAGATGGAAGGCGGTCAGGGCAGCGGCCAGGGCAGAACTGGTATCGCCCTGCACCAGGACGGCATCGGGTTTCTCTTGTGCCAGGATCGGTTCCAGCGCGGTCATGGCTCGCGCCGTGAGCGTGTTCGGGCTTTGGCCGGGCTGCATGAGGCTAAGGTTGTAGTCCACGCGCATACCGAACAGATCAATGACCGGCTGCACCAGTCGGCTATGCTGGCCCGTGGCGATGACCACGCAACGAATCGCCTGCTCCTGCATGTTCAAAGCCTGAATCACCGGGGCAAGCTTGATGGCCTCGGGCCGAGTACCGAAGATTACAGCCACGCTTGAGCGTTTGGGCGACGCCTGGGCCGACGAGGACGACTGCCGCGAAGGAGCCTGAAAGCGTTTTGCCGGTTCTGGGACCGGGTACGGGATGGCGGTCAGGGGGATCAGGGCGCTCACGATGTCTCCGCCTCACAACGGGAATGAGGGGAAAAACCAGGGAATTGGCCAACTCGTGCGGGGGAGGATTTCTGGCCGTCTCTTGCTCTACGGGAATTTAGCACAGGCTTTCAGTCCGTGCCGGAACTTTGTGCCTGTTGTTGGGGAGATGTTTTGCGGGGATCGGTGCCTACCGGGCAGACAGGGAAGGTCTGTTAGGGGATCCGGCCATTGGTCGGCGCGATTCGGTTGGTGCGATATTGCAAGAATCGCGCTCAACGATAAGTTCGCCGCTGCATGGTCCGGAAACGGGGAGGAGGAATGCAACGGCGAACGGGGAGGAAGGAGGACATCCTTGAGGGACAAGCACGATTTTCAACGAGCAAGATTCATGCCGCGCATCAGCCCAGGGACGGCACCAGGCTTCTGACACCAGTCTCAACGCCGCAAAAACCAGCGAACCTGCCGAAGGTTTCTCGACGGAACCCTGAAACTCTGACGCGAATCGTTCGGAAAAGGGGGGTTGCCAAGTGTAAAGGTCTGCAAGCAGTTGTTAATGGCCAGGTTAACCGTGGTTTACGCCACGGGGGAACGTTCGACGTCGGGCAATGGTTTTCCGGGGCAGGCGATTGCACGGTTAGAGCCGGGGCAGTAGCGTAAGGAAGGTCCCTGCTCCGCGGGAGAGAGAGGAGGATGCCAGAGTGATTGAGATCAAGCACAAGCTCACGGGCGAGGTGCTCGCCGAGGTGGACGCCAATTCCCTCGTCGGAGCCGATCTGAGCGGCCGCAATCTGGCCGTGGCAGATTTGCGGGGCCAAGATCTTTCTGGAGCGGCTCTCCGGGGGGCGAATCTGGCAGTGGCAGACCTGAGGGGAGCGCGCCTGGTGGGAGCCGACCTTTCCGGAGCCAACCTGACCGGAGCCGACCTGATCACCGCCAGTTTGGAAAACGCTATCCTTCTGGGCACGGTGTTGAACGGGGCAAGCCTTGGCGATGCCAACCTGATCGGGGCCTATCTCTGCAAGGCCGACTTGACCGGGGCCAGCCTGGGGGGCGCAAATCTGCAAGGAGCCAATCTCAGGGAGACGAAGCTGACCAATGTCTCGCTGGAGAAGACCGTGCTGGCCAATGCTCTTTACGACAGCCTGACGGTTTTTCCCGAATTCTTTGTTGACCCGGAAGCTCAAGGCATGGTCCGGGCTGGTTCAACCCAGATCAGCCGCGACTTGCATCCGCTCTTGCAGCAATCGCAAGCAAAACATGGCTAGACCGGAGGCTGCCTTTTCTCGTTGCGGCCGCACGGGAAGGGAGAATATGATCGCAGTCGGCCGACAGACACCGCGGAGGCGAAGAGGAAGCGGGAGGTTAGAGATGTTGAGCTTCAAAAGCGATCGGCCGGTGCGATTCAGCGACAAACTTTCTCGACGAGAGTTCCTCCGGGTCGGCGGCTTGAGCATGGGAATGACCCTGACGCAACTGACCGGCTTGCAGGCCCGAAGTTCATTCCGGGAAGGCGCGTGCATCCAACTACTCCTTGTGGGCGGGCCAAGCCACCTCGAGACTTGGGACCCCAAACCCGACGCTCCGGCAGAGATTCGTGGCCCGTTCGGAGCAATCCGCACGACAGTCCCGGGACTGTACTTCAGCGAAAACCTCCCCCGGATGGCAGCTTCTGCTCATCGTTTCGCCGTGCTGCGTTCCATACATCACGACGAGGCACCGATACACGAAATCGGCTTCCAACTGCTGCAAACTGGCAGAGCATCCCGATCCGACCTGAACCGTCCCCATTTTGGGGCGCTGGTCAGCAAATGCTCCGGTGCGTTCCGTGGTGTCCCGCCCTGGGTCGTTACGCCGAGGCCCATCGGCAACACCGGCGTACCCATCGGCCACAGCCAGACGTCAGGCTTCCTCGGTCCCGAGTTCGGTCCCCTTTGTGCCGCAGCCGATCTCGCCTCGGTTCGACCCCATGACCCCACGTCGCCTTCGGGCCTGGATGCCGCTCGGCTGATGCCTCGTTCCGCGCTGATGGCAGCTCTCGAAGGAGTACGGCCGCAATCGCAGGATGCAAACGGCTGGACGCATCGAAACCCTGACGTTTTCCATTCTCCTTCCGAGGGGCTGGGGTTCCTTCTCAACAGCCGAGCGAGGGCCGCTTTCAATCTTGATGCCGAGCCGCTTTCCACGCGGGTACGCTACGGCTGGAACACCTTCGGCCAATCCTGTCTCCTGGCACGCCGATTGATCGAACACGGCGTCCGAGTCGTGACGGTCAACATGTTCGATACGGTTTTTCATAGGGTGACATGGGACTGTCACGCCAACGGCAGCGACTTGCCCTCGACGCTGGAAGATTATCGGCGGGTCTTGTGTCCGACGCTGGATCAG
Organism: uncultured Planctomycetota bacterium; assembly: GCA_937944855.1. Lineage (GTDB taxonomy): Bacteria > Planctomycetota > Planctomycetia > Gemmatales > HRBIN36 > JANWWR01. Next base: position 4,022 of record CALFAY010000003.1, on the reverse strand, counting down.
GCATTCTGTGCCCTGCTGGATGATTTGAGCGACCGCGGCTTGCTCAGCCACACCGTCGTTGTCTGTGTGGGGGAATTTGGCCGAACGCCGAAGATCAACAGCCGGGGCGGTCGCGATCATTGGCCCGGTGTTTGGAGCGGCATTCTGGCAGGTGGACCCATTCGAGGAGGCCGAGTGATTGGGGCATCCGATCCGCTGGCTCGGGAACCGAAGGAAAGACCGATCCATCCATCCGAAATCGTGGCCACGGTTTATCATACTCTGGGGATCGACCCAGCTGCGACCCTGCCCGGACCTGACGGCAAGCCGGTCCGGCTCGTCGAGGCGGAACCGGTCTGGGAACTCTTCTGAGCCGCGAGCACCCCTCGCGTTTCGACTCCCGGACCATGACGACGGCGGCACCCGGCTACAATAAGCATGAGTGTCGCAAGTTCCCGTCTTTTGTCGGGGGCCAGTACACATGGCAAGCCTATCGTGGCCGGCGGCGGTCCCTTCGCGCTGGGAGCTTGCCGCCGAAGCGGTCGTCGTCAAAATGCGTTGGGTCGGGGTCGTGATCGGCTATCTGCTGGTCAACGTCGAACCGCATCCGACAGCCAACGGGACCATGCTCAACGCCCTGCTGGGGCTGGGAGCGTTGTACGCCCTCATCGACACTTGGTACAGCTACCGAGGCCGGGTCTTTCTCGGCCACTTTCCGCTGGCCATCGCCACCCTGGAAGCGGTCTTCATCGGCTTGCTGTGCTACTTCGACTCCGGCCTGGAAAGCCCGTTCCGCTACTATTATCTGCTTTCCCTGATCTGCTGTGCCATTCGTCACGACCGCTTTGTCACCTACTTGACGTGTGGGTTGCACTGCCTCAGTTGCTTCCTGTTGTTTTTGAGCCTCCCCCCTGAACAGCAGCACGTTCGCTCGCTGGTGCTGGTGCTGGTGCTGTTAGGGTGGGCGACCTGGTCGGCCAACGCCCTGGCGGAATTGCTGAAGCGGGTCGGCGACCACATGCACGAACTCAACCAATCTTTGCAGGAGCATCGAGCTTTGCTCGAAGACCGGATCGCCCAGCGGACCCGTGAACTGGAAGAGGCCCAGGCCCGCCTGTTGCACCAGGAGAAGATGGCGGCTTTCGGCTTGTTGGCAGCGGGCATTGCTCACGAAGTCGGCAATCCGCTGACTTCGGTCAGTTCCCTGATCCAACTGCTGCAACGTCGGATTCAGGACGAGTACGCTCAAGAAAAGCTGGAACTGGTCTCTGGGCAACTCCGACGGATTCAGGGAATCCTCCGCGAATTGATCGCCTTCAGCCGGCCGGCAGCCAAGGAACGGGTCTGGACTCTGCCCGGCGAGATTGTCCAACAAGCCCTTGACATCGCCAAGTACTACAAACGCATCGTGGGCAGGACCATCAAAGTGCAGGTCTCGGAGAGGCTTGCTCCCGTATATGTCGTTCGGGACCAACTCGTGCAGGCAGTTCTGAACCTCGTCCTCAACGCCATCGATGCCACGGATCGCGGCGGAACCGTCGAGGCCAGCGTAAGCCAGAAAGATGGCGAAGTAGTCCTGGAGATTGCCGATGATGGGCACGGCATTCAGGAGCCTGCCCGGCTGTTCCGTCCCTACTACACAACCAAACCGCACGGCACGGGACTCGGTCTGTTCGTCACACGGCAACTGGTGGCGGAAAACGGCGGCCGGGTGTCGTTCGAGTCCCAGCCGCATGTTCGCACCGTCTTCCGCATCCATCTGCCGATCCGGTGACCCATGACGACCGCCCCGGTTTGGAACGTGGCTCAGCCCCTCGAGGCTCCGACGCCGACCGCAAAGGTGCTCATCGTCGAGGACGAACCTTTGATTCGGTCCACGCTGGCGGAGTTCCTGGAGCAGGAGGGACACAGCGTTGCTACGGCGGAGGACGGCGAGGCGGCCCTGAACCTGGCCAGCCAGCAACATTTTGACGTCGTCTTGTGTGATCTTCAGTTGCCAGGAATGGACGGCGTTACGGTCCTGGAACGCCTGCTCCGGATCAGCCCAGACACCTTTGTCGTCCTGGTCACGGCCTACGCCACTGTCGAAAGCGCCGTCGAAGCCTTCAAACGGGGCGCTCACGACTATTTGATGAAGCCGCTGCTCCTGGACGAGGTGGCCGCCAAGATTCGCCATCTGCTCGCCTATCGTCGCCTGCACCTGGAAAACCAATGGCTGCGGCGCGAGTTGCATCAGCAGTTCGATTTCAGCCACATAGTTGGTTCCAGCCCGTCCATGCGGCAGGTTTTCGACCTGGTTCGCAAGGTGTCGGCCAGCCGGACGACCGTGCTGTTGATCGGCGAAAGCGGCACGGGCAAGGAACTGATCGCCCGGGCCATCCATCACCACAGCCCCGAGCGCGCCGAACGCTTCTTAGCCGTCAACTGCGCGGCTATTTCCGAGGATCTTCTGGAGAACCAGCTTTTCGGCCATCGCAAGGGAGCCTACACCGGGGCGGATCGGGACGCGGAGGGAGTTTTCCAGCACGTTGGCCGGGGCACGCTTTTCCTCGACGAGATTGCCGAGATGAAGCTTGGCACGCAGGCCAAATTGCTTCGGGCCATTGAGCAGAAGGAGATTCTGCCCGTCGGAGCCAGCGCTCCAGTGCAGGTCCAGGCCCGGATCATCGCCGCCACCAACAAGGACCTTGCCCGGGAGGTCGCCGAGGGACGCTTCCGCGAAGACCTGTATTACCGTCTCAACGTCGTGACCATCCATCTGCCGCCGCTGCGTGACCGCCGTGAGGACATTCCCGAGTTGGTCGAGTTCCTTCTGGCACGACATGTGCGCAATCAGGGCAAGCGAATTCGCGGCGTGGACCACACGGCAATGCAGTTGCTCTTAAGCGCTCCGTGGCGAGGCAACGTCCGGGAACTGGATAATGCCTTGCAGCGGGCGGTGATCCTGAGCGAAGGCCCGCTCATCACGGTCGCCGATTTGCCGCCCGATCTGGCGCCCGATCCCGACGTGTGCCTCAGCGACGATCTGCGTACCGCCGTCAGCTATTTCGAAAGACGCCATATCGAACGGGTGCTCCGTTCCTCTCAGGACAAGAAAGAGGCGGCCCGTCGGCTCGGCTTAGCCTTGAGTTCGCTTTATCGCAAAATCGAGGAACTGGGCATCCGCATGGATCGAGACAAAAATTAACAACCTGCTGCATACCATCATCCTGTTTCTTGTCACGAAATTACTCGTTGATTCTATCCGCAAATGCTCTTTCCGCCTCGTGAGCATTTGCCATTCTGAGCCGCGACCGCGAGGGAGCGGTGTCTCTTCCCCGCTCCGTTGCCGTCGCGGCTCGGAAGCCAACGAAAGACAGCCACGCCAACCCCGGGTGGTTCGCCTTGTTTGCAACGTAGAAAAAATTTCCAAATTTTTTTCTTGACAACCTTCCCTTGGCCGGAGTAATCTCACGCTCAGTTTCCGAATCACCTCAACATCCATTCGGCGGGAAGGGCCAGCGATGGCCGCCGAGATGCGAATGACGGAACCCGACGCCCGGCTCGTAGCCGACCGGGCTTGGAATGCGCGCAACGGGGGGGGCGCGGCTTCCTCGTCGTCCGCATCGCGGTCGGGTTGATCCTGCTTTTCGCCGCTTTCGCCAAGCTCGACGGTTTCCGTTTCGATCCTCTGGCCCGTGACGGGCTGTTGGCCTTGCCGCGGGCACAGATTGCGGTCATTGAACTAAAGTTGTTCCTCGGTTTGTGGCTGCTCAGCGGGTTGGCCCAGCGCTGGGCGCGGTATGCGGCGTTGGTTTTCTTCGGCATGTTGGCTGTCGGATCGCTGTACATGGCCCTGGAAGGTCGCAGCCACTGCGGCTGTTTCGGCCGGGTCCCGATCAGCCCCTGGTGGACGTTCGGATTGGATGTGGCCGCAATCGCGCTCCTGGCCTGGTTCCGGCCTGCGTCTTTCGCTGACTTAACGATTTCCCAAAGTCGCCTGTTAGAAATGGCGGCGATTTGCGTATTGTTCGTAGGAGTGCCGTTCGCTGGGTTCTTCGTGG
>CALFAY010000002.1 GCA_937944855.1 uncultured Planctomycetota bacterium | reverse complement strand
GGCAACCGGATGCTGGACTTGATCCTGTTGCCCGAGGGGGAGACGAAGCGGGAGTTCGATCTGGCCATTGTTCTCGATGCCGACGATCCGATTCTGGCCGCCCGGGCGTTCATCAGCCCGCCCATCGCCATCCCGGCGAGCAAGGGTCCGCCACACGTCGGCACCAGCGGCTGGCTGTTTCATCTCGACGCGGTCAACGTCGTGGTCAACGGCCTGCGTCCGGCAGCCGACCAGAGCGATTCCGTCGTGGCCCGGCTGGCGGAGATTCGCGGAGCGGCCACGGAAGCGGTGTTCCGCTGTCCGCGGCCTCCGGTGCGGGCCTATCTGGTCAATGAGTGGGACGTTCCGATCAGTGATCTGCCCATCGCTGAAGACGGTGTGCAACTCAGCTTCGCCGCCCACGAGATGAAACGCCTTCGCATCCACTTCAGCTAGCGCAACCGCTACTTCCCCGATGATGCTTTGCGGCGCACCAGAGGGGTCGCTTTCGCCGACTAAGCGGAAGAAATCATTCATGTCGCCGATTCCACGGCATTTCGGCAACGATTTGCCCTTGCGGAAGGGTTTACCGAGGCGCTCAGGTCGCCGATCGGTCATACTTGCGTGACGTTGCTTGCGGACGCACCCGCTTCCCACGGGGGGAAGCTCGTCGGAGCGATTTCGACTCAAGGAGAACGACCCGTGATCAGGCTGCTCGGGCTTGTCGCCCTCTCGGTACTGAGTTTAACGGCCGGCTCGGCTGACGCTTTCTTCAATATCTGCTGCGACTGGAACTGCAAGTTCAATTTCTGCTGCCCGCGGGTCGTGTTCGGGTTCGACTGGGGCTGCCCCGCTCCGTGTCCGCCGCCCTGCTATCCCCCGGTGTATCATGCCCCGATGGCCTGGTACGACCAGTTCCCGCCGTTGCCAGCGTTCCACGACCATTACGGCAGCCACGCCTACACGCCGTCAGCGGCTCCGACGCAGTTGCACTCCCCGACGCCGGTTCAAGGCGGAACGGATTACTATCAACCCCAGTATTACGGCCAACCCTCTTACGATGCGTCCGGTTTTGCCGCGAGGGTGCCGAACTATTGGTATCGTCGCTGAACGCACGTCCCCAGCCTGCGGTCCAGGTGGGGAACTCGCTCCGTGCCCGCAAGTCCCCTCTTGCGGGCATGGTTTTTGCCACCTTGAGGAAAAACGGCAGGAATGAGGCGATTTTTACGGAAAAAAGGACACGGTGAAGCGACGGCAGCACAAGCTCGCATTGTGCCTTACGCATCGGAAGTCACCGGTTAGGATTGTTGGCAATCCCGCAAAATCTTCACAGCGGCCCGTTGAACGCGAGGCATACTGCCAATGGATGCCCAAGTCTAGCAACTGTGGATGTACTTCCCTTGGGCCAGGCCCTTCTCAGGAGAGGAACCGATGCGTCGAATCCTGTTTGCCGCCCTGCTGAGCGTGCCGTCACTGGCGTTAGCCGCCCAGGACGCCTCCGCCTTTTTCAGCATCTGTGGCGACCTGAAACTGAAGTGGAATTTCTGTCTGCCGCGGATTGTGTTCGGTATTGACTGGGGCTGTCCGCCGGCCTGTTGTCCGCATCCGCCGATCCATCCGCTTCACGAGCTGGATCTGATGGCCGCCTGCGTGGCGCCGTGGTACGCCTATCCCCCGGCGCCCGGAACGGCTGCGGCAGCAGCCGCTCAGCAGCACGCTGTCCGGCGGGTACCGTCGGTTCCTGCCGCGGCCCGTCCGAGCCATCCTCGCCCCAGCCCTGTGACCCAGGCCAGCTACGGCTACTCCTACGGCACTCGGCAGCCGACCGTCCCGGCCTACTGGTATTCTCGCTAACTGCCTGCCGGACAACGCGATAAACGAGAGCAGCCCACGTCATGCTGCCGTGGGCTGTTTTATTATTGAATAGAGTTGCGTCTGTGTGTGAAGTCCCTCTGCTAGAATTCTTCATCACACCCCAGGTGGGGCTTGGGACATTTACGGACAGATGATTTTGGGCTGTTAGAACGCCTGCCACCTTCATGGTTTTTTGAAAAAATACTTGATGGATTGGCGAATAGCTGGAGAAGAGGACAACCTTGAAACCGAGAGGTCGCACCGCCGAGTATGGACTTTGAAAAGGTCGATCTGCAGTTTGGTTGGGAGCACAGAGGTATGGAACGCATGTTCACTACTGGGATCGACAAACGATCTGGTTTTTGCTAATCCTCATTCTCGTAGCAGGTGTCCTGATCACGCTCTCACTTGTCATTGTCCTCTTACGGACCGCAGGCTTCGCGTCAGTCAAGTCGATGGACCATGCTAAACCCGATGCACCTGTACCCGAAGTCCTGAAGCTAATTCGAGACGCCTCTGAACGGGCAGTTAACAAGAGGCACGAAGCCCGGGAGAAGCGAGTCAAGGAAATCCGGGAATTCTTTGAAGAAAGGAAAGCCGGAATAGACCAATTTGCCGAATGCGCTCTCGGCTGGTCCGCGATTTGGTACTACATCTACTCTTGGGTGGATGGTGGCAAAGCTCTTAATGACTACCTCAACGAATGTTTGAGGAACACCTGTTTACGGAAGAGCAGTGTGCCGCAAAGATTGCCGAAGTTTTAGATGCATTTGCAAGGGGTGTCGAAGACATCGAAGGCCAAATGTTAAAAGAGCTGAAGAGTGATTCACATGATCTGCCTTTTGCCCAGAGTGTGGATTTAGATGCAGTCCAGAAGAGAATGTCAGAAGAATCTAAGAGTGCAATTCTGCAGGACAGTACGATCCTCTCCATGCTGGCTTTAAAGAGAGAAGTTAAATTGGAGGTTTTACACTTAATTGTTTCTGAGTTATTGGCTCAAATCATTGCCAATAGATTGCCAGTTATAATGACCGTTAAGTCAGGAACCAGGCTAGGTTCGATGCTAGGCAAAGGAACCGGATGGATACCCACCTCTGGGCTGGGAATTCTGATTGAGTACTATCTGGAACTGTTAGTTCGACAAGTGTACGATCCGACGAAAGAGATGAAAAAAGCTATTAACGAAGTGATTGACGCACTCCAGGAGAGGATTGTCACTGGAGGTACTGAGCAGGAAAGCGGCACCTTCAAGAAAGGCTTGGACCAGGAGATGCGAGACTTTATCAGCCTACGGTCCAAGATTCGGCAGCAACTGATCCTCGAAGAGTTGGGAGTCAAGCCGTGATCAAACACATTCCGAGCCTGATGGTTCTAGTGCTTGCGAGCCTGGCTTGGACGCCCGTTGCCTGGGGCGACTTCAGGACCAGGGCGGTTCAGGAAGCTCTGGAGTATATGGCCAAAAAGTTTGGGAAAGAGGTGGCAGAGGAAGGCGCGGAGACCGTCGGTAAGCGGCTCACTCGCCTGGCCGCCAAGCACGGGGACGAAGTGACCACGTTGGCCCGTCGGCACGGACCGAAGCTTCTGAAGGTGGTCGAGGAGGCCGGAGAGCACGGCGGCGAAGTGGTCAAGTTCGTGAGCAAACACGGCGACGCTGCGATCTGGGTGGTTTCTCGCAAGGACGCAATGGCCAGCTTCATCAAGTACGGCGAAAAGGTCGGCGAAGCGATGATCAAACACGGGAGCGTCGGTCGGCAGGTCATCGAGGCCGCCGGGGAGCCTGCCGCCCGGGCGCTGTGCCAGCTCAACAAGCAGAATGGCCGACGCCTGGCGATGCTTGTCGACGAAGGAGTCTTCAAACCCAAAGTCCCTGATGAGGTTCTCCTGCCCAGGAACCCACTCGACGAGATCCTCAGAATCATCGAGAAGTACGGCGATAAGGCGATGGAGTTCATCTGGCGGAACAAGGGCAGCCTGACCGTCGCCGTCGTTCTGGCCGCGTTCTTGAAGGATCCCGAGCCATTCATCAACGGTACGCGGGACCTGGCCGAAATCGTCGCTGAGAGTACGGTCAAGCCCGTGGCGGAATCGGCCGGCAAGGCCGTGGCCGAGTCGGTGACCGCTAATCCCGGGCTGACTTCATGGTGGCTTGTCGTTGGAGGTGCCTTGCTTACGCTTCTGCTGCTTCTCGTCGGTTTGCGATTCGCTTCGAAGATTTGGAATTGGCTGCAATGGCTTGAAACTGTTCTCGAACCTTGCCTAAACCTTTCCACCGTTTCCATCGTAATAGACATGGAGCGAGCGCTTCCCGTTCCCTGAACGGGGGCGCTCCTCCAGTTCCATTTCGGTTCCAAGCATCGGCGTTCGACGGAACTGCATGGTTGTGATGCAGTTCCGCAAGTCGAGACCGGCATCATGGAGAAAGGGGGTAACGGATGCTCAAACAATCGGTTTCGCTGATTGCCGTAGCAGCGGTTCTGGTCGGATTGGCTTTCGGTTCGAGCCTCCTGGCCGAAGAGAGTAAGCCCGCCTATCTGGGGGTGGTGACGGCCAAGCCGGAGGACAGCAAGAACGGAGCCTGGATTCGGGAGGTGACGCCAGATTCGCCGGCAGCCAAGGCCGGGCTGCTCAACGGCGACGTGGTCGTGAAGGTGGACGGCAAAGAGGTCGCCGATCCCGCCGCCCTGGTCGAGGCCATCAATTCCAGGAAAGCAGGCGATAAGATCAAGCTGACCGTGCTCCGCGACGGCAAGGAGCAGGAGATCGAGGCGACGCTGGGCGAGCGTCCGGTCCGTCGGCCGATGGTCCAGGCCTTGCCGCAACCGGCCCTGCCGCAGCCTTTCGCCGGACAGCGAGGCGCCTATCTGGGCATCTACATGCAGGAGATCACGCCCGAACTCAAGGAACGCCTCGGACTGGCCGTGGACAAGGGAGCCGTGGTCACGGAGGTGGTTTCCAATTCGCCGGCGGCCAAGGCCGGGCTGAAGACCGATGACGTCATTACCGGCGTCGGCGAGAAAGAGATCGCCAGCCCGGAGGAGCTGCGGGAGGCCATTACCAAGTCCAAGCCCGGTTCGGAAGTCGTTCTCCACGTCCATCGCGGCAAGGAGAAGATGGAACTGAAGGCGACGCTGGGTGAAACGCCGCTGGGCTTCGGCTTCGAGCAGCCGATCCCGATGCCGGAGGGGTTCCGTCCCTTCCGCTTCGAGCCGTTCCGGGAGTTGCCCGGCGAGATTCGCCGCTTCACCTTCGATCTCCAGAAGTTCGAGGAGATGCACAAGGAGATGCTCAAACGCTTGGAGGAACTGGAAAAGCGGATCACGGAACTGGAGAAGCAGCGGAAGTGACCGCCGACCGTTCGACCGCAGCACCTTCCGAGTCCTGAACACCCTGTGAGATGCGGCCGATTGGTGGCCTGGCGGTTCGCATCCGGCCCACGGGTCAAAAGCCCGTGGGCGCTTTTTTTGCCGATTTCACGCGGCCAGAGAATCGGAAGCCCCGACCCGCGTGCCGTTGATGCCCCGTTTCGAGTTCCGCACAAAAGCCACATACTCCCGCACCACGTCCACATGACCCAGTTCCGCTTCGACCTGGGCCAGGGCGTTGGGCAGGCTCAATCTGCGCAGATAGACGATCTGATAGACCTTGCGGATGGCGTCGATCTGCTCCGCCGTCATGCCGGCCCGTCGCATGCCGACGACATTGACCCCGACCACGATGTTGATCTCCTGCTGGATGATGAACGGCGGAATGTCCTTGCTGGACCCGGACGCGCCGCTCAGGAACGACAACCGGCCCATGCGGCAAAACTGGTGCAGGGCCGAGTTGCCCGAGATGGTCACGTTGTCTTCCAGAACGCAGTGCCCGCCCAGGAGGGCGTTGTTGACCAGGATGCAGCGGTTGCCGACCACGCAATCATGGGCGACATGGCTGCCGGCCATGAAGTAGTTCTCGTGCCCGATCCGCGTCACCCACGAATGAGTCGTTCCGCGGTGGACGGTAACGTTCTCCCGAAACACGTTGTTGTCGCCGATCTCCACCTCGGTCGGTTCGTCCTTGTACTGGAAATGCTGCGGCCGTTCGCCGATCACAACGTTGTCGTACACGACGTTTCCCCGTCCCATCGTCAGCGGGCCGATGAGATGGGCCTTGGCCCGGATGACGCAGCCGGGACCGATCCGTACCCGGCCTTCGATGATGACGAAGGGACCGATCTGCACATCCTCCGCCAACTCGGCTTCCGGCGAGATCAAGGCGGTCGGATGGATCCGGGGATTAGCGGCGACGTCCATGTCCAGTATCCCGCAAAGGATTGAGAGGAATCAGGTTTTCGCGTTTGCCGTCTATACCGCGATTCACCAGAACGGACCAGATCACTTTGGGGCTTTCCATCAATCCCACGCCTTTTGCGGGCTTCCTGGATTCGCCAGCTTCCGAAGACCCTCGGCAAACGGTGAGAAGAGAAGCGATCCGCTCTAGCCAGTCGAACTGGCCAGGACGGCCAGGGCCAGGGCCGCGGTCTCGATCCGCAACGTCCTCGGACCCAGTGAAACCAGCGTCCACCCAGCGGTTCGGGCCGCTTCGACCTCCTCGGGCGTGAATCCGCCCTCGGGACCGACGGCAATAACGGCGTCCTTCGGCTGATCCGCTCCAATGCGCTCTCCTGCTGCATCACCCAGCCAGCGACGCGGGGGCAAGCCCGGATCGGCGACCAGATCAACCCAGGTACGCGGCAGGCGGATCTCCATGAGCCGATTGCGGCCACACTGCTTCGAGGCCTCCATGACGTAGCGCTGGAGCTTTTCGACCCGGGATTCCCCCACGGCAATCACCGAACGCCGGGTTTCCAACGGAATGTAAGCGGTCACGCCCAGCTCGGTCAGCTTCTCAATCAGAAAGTGGGCTCGGTCGCCTTTGGGCAGCGGGCAGGCCACGATCAGTTGGAATCCCAGTTCCCGGGAAACTTCCCGAGGCGGGTCGAGATCGAGTTCGACGTCCCGTTTGCCGATGCGGACCACGCGGGCCGGCCACTCCCGACCGTCGCCATTGAACACAACCACGCCCTCCCCGACGCGGATGCGGGAAACGACGGCAAGATGGCGAGCTTCCGGGCCTTGGAGAAGCAAGCGGCCAGCGTCCAACGGCTGATTGACGTAAAACCTTTGCGACATGTTCGCTAGAATACGCCGCCGTCGAAGCAGCAGGGAAGACTGATTCGCTGTCGGCTTTGGTCGGTGGAGGAAGGCCCATGTCCCAGGAACGGCGAGCAGGCAGCACAAGCCAACCCGTCGGTCTGGCCAACCTGGAACGGACCCGCCAACAGATCCAGGAACTCGATCAGCTTTTGCAGCAGATGCTCGCTCTGCCCCTGGCGGAGGAGAAAGCCGCCGAAGCCATCCCGCCTAGGGAATCGCCCTCGGCGTCTGCGCCGGCCTCGGCCAAACCGTCCGCGCCCGAAACCTCGCTGGCCTCCGCCACCCAAGAGCAGCACCGCGTTCCTCCTGTGACCGCAGCCCCCTTCTCCCAGCCGCAGCCCTCGCCCAGGGTCGAGGCCGAGTCCGTTGCCGATGACGCCTCCGCCCTTGAAGCGGTCGAGCTGGCGGAAGCCCAGTCGGAACAAGACCAAGCCGAGGAGCCGGTCTGGGCGTTGCCTGCCTCGCCTTCGGTCGCGGTGCGTCGTCCACGGTCCACCTTCCCCTATCGAGCCGCTGTTCGGGTCCATTCCGGACTGGAGCGGATGTTGCTGTCATTGGGTCCGCTGGGTCGGCCTTTTCTGAGCGATTGGGGGCGGGAATGGCTCGGCTGGCTGGGGCTGGTTCTGCTGGTGGCCGCCGCCGCCCTGACCCTCGGCATGTGGCTGGGTTGGAACTGGTGAGGCCGTATCCTAGAATCAAACGACGAGCCGAACCGGAGAATCAGCCCATGAGCGACCCCAAGACACCAGCTTCCGCCTCGCCGCCCCGGCCGCCTGCCCGTGCCCTGGGGGCTTTTCTCAGCTTTCTGGTGCCGGGCCTGGGCCAGATCGTTCAGGGATGGAGCAGCGGCAACCGCAGTCGGCTGGGCAAGGGGGTCTTTTTTCTGCTGGCCCTGTACGGCATGTTTTTCTACGGCATGTACCTGGGCGACTGGCAGAACGTGTACATTCCCCACGTTCAGGAACAGTTGATCCGCGAAGGCCGACCCCTGACTCTGTTCGGCGTGACGCTCAGTCCCTTCGCCGGAGACATTTACACCCGTCTGCAATACGCGGGGCAGTTCTGGATCGGCATCGCCGCCTGGCCGGCGTTGTGGAATTACTTCGTTCCCGAAACGCCGATCCTGTCCCGCTTCCAGGCCTCGCCCGGCTCGGTGCCGCCGGGCAAGGAGTTCCTCCGCGAACAATCGCTGCGTCAGGCCGAGGCGGAGCAGATCGCCGCCCAGCTGGCCCCCAACATGGGCAAATACTGGGACGTGGCCTGGGTGTACACGGTCATTGCCGGGGTGCTCAATCTGTTGGTCATTTACGACGCCTGGGCCGGGCCGGTCTATCGCCGACCTGCCTCCGAGCAGACCCAAACGGCTGCCGGAGGCGAAGACGGAGCCGCCAAGGACAAGTAGCGGGGGGCTGGAAATCGTGATGTACCTGCATCTGCCCATCATGTTGATCCTCGTGAGCCTGGTGTACAGCGCCACCCGCTACGATGAATGGGACCTGATCGTGGGCAATGCCCTGCGCGGTTGTGTTTACATCGTGACCTTCCTGGGCAGCGTGTTCGTGGTGCTGTGGATCCTGTCGGCGGTGGTTCCGGCCGTGTTTGAATGAAGGCTGGCCTCGGCAACGGGCCGTAAGGGGGCGAGACGTGGCAGCCTTGGGTTGGTGGCTGATTCCTCTCCTGGGCGGGGCCGGTGTGGCTGCCGTGCTGCTGGCCTGGAAACCGCTCCGCAACTGGTTCCGGGAAGTGCAGGCCGAGCGGGCCAGGGAACTGTTCGTACTGCAACGGGAACGTCTGGAAGCGAAGTTTCTCGAGGCGGCCAATGCCAGCGGCAAACCGCGGGGCCTCCGCTGGGCCGATTGCGACTGGGCTTCCGAAGTCCGTTACGTCCGGGACCGCCAAAGCGGGCAGATCTACGCTCTGGTCGAAGTCGCCGTCCGCTTCGAGGCCGAACCCGAGGGGCCGATGGAGAACTGGCCCGCCGTCCGGGCTCTCCGTCAGGCCACCGGCGTGTTCTTCTTCGCCCGGGGTCAATGGTACACCCAGGGCCGAGCGCTGTTCAACATGACTCCGGAACAAGCCCTGCATCATTTCGGCGCCCAGTACGAGTCCCTGCCTACCTGACCGACCCAAGACCGCCGACGGCGACGGTTTGCACCTCCCGCGGCAGGTCGTATGCTTATGCTAACTCCGTGGTTCCCGTGTTCCCGCAGGTGCAGGAAGGACAGAATCCACCATGTCGGCCCCGACCTTCGAGAAGCTCACGCCTCCCCAGCAGGGTTCCCGCGTCAGGATCGCCCCGGACGGTTCCTGGCAGGTGCCGGACGACCCGATCATCTGCCTCATCCGCGGCGACGGCATCGGCGAGGACGTCGGCGACGTGCCCGGCATCACCACCTGCGCCGTCCGCGTCCTCGATGCCGCCGTCGCCCTGGCCTATCGCGGCAAGCGGCGCATCCACTGGTTCGACATTCACGCCGGAGACGCCGCCCGCCGCCTCTACTCTCCCCAGGTCCAGGACGAGCAAATCAACAGCCTCAGCGAAGACGACCAGCGCAAGCTCTATCTGCCTGACGACACGCTCAAGGCCTTCGAATACTACCGCGTCGGCCTCAAAGGGCCGCTCACCACCCCCATCGGCGGCGGCTTCCGCAGCATCAACGTCTATCTCCGCATCCGCTTCGACCTGTACGCCTGCGTCCGGCCCGTCCGCTACTTCAAGGGCGTGGACGCCCCCAACAAGCGGGCCGACAAGGTCAACATGGTCATCTTCCGGGAGAACACGGAGGACGTGTACTGCGGCATCGAGTTCAAGAGCAACTCCGAGCGAGCCAGGCAGATCATCAGCCTGCTGGAATCCTGGGGCTACAAGAACATCGTGCCCAGCGCCGGCATCGGCATCAAACCGATCAGCCCGGAAGGAACCAAACGCCTGGTGCGGATGGCGATCCGCTGGGCCATCGACCACAAGCTCCCCAGCGTCACCCTGATGCACAAGGGGAACATCATGAAGTTCACCGAGGGAGCGTTCAAGGAATGGGGCTACGAGGTGGCCCGCCAGGAGTTCCGCGACCAGATCATCACCGAAGACGAACTGTACGCGGCCGGGGGCAGGAAACCGGAAGGCAAGGTCCTCATCAACGACCGCATCGCCGACAGCATGTTCCAGCAGATCCAGCTTCGGCCCGATGAGTACAGCGTCATCGCGACTCCCAACCTCAACGGCGATTACCTGTCGGATGCGGCGGCGGCGCTGACGGGCGGCATCGGGCTGGCGGCGGGGGCCAACATCGGCGACCAGGCGGCCATGTTCGAGGCCACGCACGGCACCGCCCCGAAGTACACCGGCAAGAACATGGCCAATCCCGGCGCGGTCCTGCTCAGCGGCGCGATGATGCTGGAGCACCTGGGCTGGAACGAAGCCGCCGCCCTGGTCAACCGCGGTCTGGAAGCCACCTTCGCCGAAAGCGAGGAGATCGCCAACCGCGGCCCGGGAGGCAAGCTCTACGTCACCTACGACATCGCCCGTCAGTTCCAGGGCTACGGCGCGGAGGCGGGAGCGCCCAGCTCGGTCTTCGCCGAACGGATCATCTACCACATGCAACGCCTGGGTTGAAGCGGGTCGCCGACCCGGCCCGCTCCCGGCCGTCGTCTTGCTGGCCGGAACGGCATCGGCTAGGATAAAATCGAGAGCGGATGGCGGTGAACGTCCGCTCGTCCCGCCGGGCAGCCCTCGCGGCCCACTCGCCCGAAAACAGGGCTTCCGCTGCCCGCTTGCTCTCCCGCCTCGCATCGTGCCGGAGGTCCGCAGTCCATGACACCACACGCTGTTTGCCACCGAGGGTTGTCGGCGACGGGGAAACTGCTCCTGGCCGCAGCGATGCTCGGCACGTTCTGGGTCGGATCGGCGTCGGCCCAGAATCCGCCGGTTTATCCGTCGCCCCGGCTGTTGACCATCACGCCGCCGGGCGGCAAGGTCGGTTCCAGCGTCGAGGTGACCCTCGCCGGGACCGATCTCGACGAGGCGACCGAACTGCACTTCAGCCATCCCGGCCTGAAAGCTGCTCGCGTCCCCGATCCCGACCCCAACAAGGCCGGGCAGTTCGTGCCCAACAAGTTCACCGTCACCATCGCCCCGGAAACGCCGCTGGGCATTCACGATGTCCGCGTCCTGGGCAAGTACGGCATCAGCAATCCGCGCGCCTTCGTGGTCGGCGATCTCAACGAGAGCCTGGAAAAGGAACCCAACAACGAGCCGGGCCAGGCCACTGCCATCGAACTCCACAGCGTGGTCCACGGCGTCATCAATCCCGGCGTGGACGTGGACTATTTCCGGTTCGCCGGCAAGCAGGGGCAGCGGGTCGTGATTGTCTGCGAAGCGTCGAGCGTGGACAGCAAGCTCGATCCGCTGGTGCAACTGTATCGGGCCGACCATCCCCATCCCCTGGCGGTCAACCGCCGCTACCGGGACCGGGACGCAGTGCTCGACGCCGTTCTGCCTGCCGATGCCGACTATCTGATCCGCATCGTCCAGCACACGCACCTGATGGGCGGAACCGAGTTCTTCTACCGGCTCAGCGTGTCGCTGGCCCCGTGGATCGACGCCGCCTGGCCGCCGGTCGTCGAGCCGGGCAAGCCGACGCAGATCACGCTCTTCGGCCGGAATCTGCCCAACGGTCAGCCGGACGCCTCGGCGATGCTCGACGGTCGGCCCCTGGACCGGCTCGTGGTCGAGGTGCCGCCCAGCGGCGACCCGGGCAATCCGCGGGGACTGTTGTACTCCGGGCCGATTCCGCCCGCTCAGGCGGTGCTCGACGGCATCGAATACCGCGTCCGCAATGCCGTCGGGGCTTCCAATCCGGTCCTGCTCGCCTTCGCTCAGGCCCCGGTGATCCTGGACAACGGCGACAACGACACGCCGGAGAAGGCCCAGGCCATCACCCTGCCCTGCGAATTGTGCGGCCGGATCGAGAAGCTCCGCGATCGGGACTTCTACAGCTTCACGGCCAAGGCCGGTGAGGTGTACGTCTTGGAGGCCTTCGCCTCGCGGATGGGCGCGCCGGTTGATCTGTACTTCGAACTGCGCCGGGTGGACGACAAGAATCCGCAAAGCATTTCGCTGGTGAGCGAGGCCGATGATCCGCCGGTCAACGAGACGCCGCACCCGATCAAGTTCAACACCTACAGCGTCGATCCCGTGACCCGTTTCGCCGTGCCCGCTGACGGCACCTATCAATTGCTCGTCGCTTCGCGGGAAGCGGACCTCCAGGCCGGACCGCGGCACCTGTACCGGCTGTGCATCCGCAAGGAGCAGCCCGATTTCCGCCTGGTCGTGGTGGACCATAACGATCGCGACCCGTCCTCGACGATTGTGCGGCAGGGAGCCAGTCAATTCCTGCATGTGCTGTGTCTCCGCCAGGACGGATTCGCCGGGGAAGTGACCTTGTCGGTCGAGGGGCTGCCGGGCGGCGTGACCTGTCCGCCGCAGACGGTCGGGCCGAACCAGAAGCTGGCGGCCCTGGTGCTGACCGCGGCCGACGACGCCCCGCCGTGGGCCGGGACGATCCGGGTCGTCGGCAAGGCCCGCCTCGGCGAACAGGAACTGACGCGGGAGGCACGGGCCGGGTGCGTCCTGTGGTCCGTGCCGCAGCAGCAGGGCATTCCGACCATCAGCCGGGTCGCCCGGTCGCTGTGGCTGGCGGTGCGGGACAAGGGGCCGTTCGGCCTGGACAGCGAACCGAAGGAACTGGCGGTGCCGCTGGGAGGCCAGGCGGCATTCAAGGTCAAAATCCGCCGCCACCAATCGGACGTGAAGGTGCCGGTGCAGTTGTTCGCCGCTTCCGCTCCCCAGGCCCCGAACGCCCAGTTCCAGCCCCAGCCGCAGCCGCTGGCCACGCTCCCACCCGACAAGGACGAAGTCGAGGTCCGCCTGCCGGTGCCCAACAACGCCGTGCCCGGAACGTACAACCTGGTCCTGTGCGGCAGCGCCCAGATGCAGTTCAGCAAGGACCCCAAGGCCCAGAAGCAGAACGTCAACGTCTTCGAGGCCGTGCCGCCGATCAAACTGACCGTGTACAACCAGGTCGCCGAGTTGTCCCTGCCGGAACCCAGCGTCCAGGTCAAGGCCGGCGGCGAAAAGGAACTGGTCGTCAAGCTCAACCGCCTGCACGGGTACAAGGGCGAATTCAAACTGTCGCTGGTGGGCCCGCAGAACATGCAGACGGTGACGGCCGCCGAAGTGACGGTACCCGCCGACGCCACCGAGGCCAAACTGGTCCTCAAGGCCGCCGCCAACGCCCCGGAAGCCTCCAGCGGCGAGTTCAAAGTCCGGGCCGTCGCCACCCTGAACAACGTGAACTTCACCCACGAAGTCGGCCTGACGGTCGCCGTGGTCAAGTGACATCGAATTGACATTCCCCCGGATCCGCCTTCCGGGATCGTGAGGGTTTCCGCCATGTGTCTGCGACTGGTCGTTTCCTTGATGGTCGGCCTCGGTCTGTCGGTTCCGGTCCTGGCCCAGGAAAAGAAGAAGGACGAAGCGCTGGAGCCGATTCCCGTCGTCGTCCTCGACCGCAAGGACCCGGTGACGTGGGAGAAAGACATCGAGCCGATCCTTTCCGACAAGTGCGCGTACTGCCACAGCGGCAAAATCGTCGAGGGCCGCTTCGACATGGGCACCTTCGAAGGCTTGATGAAAGGCGGCAAGCGCGGACCGGCCATCGTGCCCGGCAAGTCGGCGGAAAGCCTGCTCATCAAGCTGGCCGGCAAGACCATGAAGCCTGTCATGCCTCCTGAAAGCGAAGACCCTCTGACGCCGCAGGAACTGGCCTTGCTGAAGCTCTGGATCGACCAGGGAGCCAAGGGACCGACCGGGGCCATCGTCAAAAAGCGCGAGGTGAAGCTGGAACGCCTGCCCGAGTCGGTCGCGCCGGTGGTGGCCGTCGCCGTCAGCCCGGACAAGTCGGCCATCGCCGCGGGACGAGGCAACCGCATCCATGTGTACGACGCTGGCAGCGGCAGCCACATCCGAACGCTGACGCATCCCGATCTCCAGGACGAAAGCGGCAAGCCCCTGGGCATCGCCCATCTGGACATCGTGCAGGCGTTGGCCTTCAGCCATGACGGCCGACTCCTGGCCAGCGGGGCCTTCCAGGAAGTGCTCATCTGGGACGTACACACCGGACTGCCGGTGCATCGTCTGACCGGCTTCGCGGATCGGGTCGTGGCCCTGGACTTCTCGCGGGACGGCAAATACTTGGCCACCGGCGGAGGCACGCCCACCGAGGACGGCGAAATCAAAATCTTTGACGTAAGCAGCGGGCAACTGGTGGTCGAAATCCCGCATGGCCACAGCGACACGGTCTTCGGCGTCCGCTTCAGTCCGGACGGCACCCGGCTGGCGACCTGCGGTGCGGACAAATTCGTCAAGGCCTGGCACGTGCCCAGCGGCCGCTTCCTCAAAGCCTTCGAGGGCCATACGCACCACGTCATGGACGTCGGCTGGAAGGCGGACGGACGCATCCTCGTCAGTTGCGGCGCCGACGAGAACATCAAGGTCTGGGACTTCGACAAGGGCGAACAGGTCCGCTCCTTCCGCGGCCACAGCAGGCAGGTGACGCGGCTGACGTTCATCGGCAACCGGCCGGAGATCGCCACCGTCGGCGGCGACGCCGGGGTCAAGTTCTTCAACGTGGACAACGGTGGAAACTTCCGCAACTTCGGCGGCAACAACGATTTCCTGTACGCCGTCGGCATCAGTCCCGACGGCACGCTGCTGGCCGTCGGCGGACAGGAAGGCCTGGTCCGAGTGTACAACGGCACCAACGGCCAACTGCTCAAGACGCTGGAAGCGCCGAAGAAGCCCTGAGCACCCATCGTTGACATGCTTACGTCACTCCGCGGGGAGGCGGGGGAACGAGGAAGGGTGACAGGTGGTCGGGTGGGAGGTCGGGGCGGATCGTCACGATCCGGTCCTCTGGCGGAGCGGCCGGAGCCGGTTCGGCGGAAGGATGCGGATCAGGCTTTTTGCCGAAACCCGCCGCT
>CALFAY010000001.1 GCA_937944855.1 uncultured Planctomycetota bacterium | reverse complement strand
GAATTTACAGGGCGGTGCGTGATTACGCTGCCGTCAGCATTCGTTCGTCCGTCAGCCGTCTGGCAACAGCTTTACGGCGCTCTGGTTGGCACGCTGCCGCTGGTCGTGGTGGCCGGCTGCACCATCGGAATCGTCTCCTGGCTGCAAATCCGCAGCCTGCTGGCGATGTTCAACAGCGAAACGCTCCTGCCCAGTGCCTTGGCTCTCGGTACCATCCGAGGATTGGGACCGGTGATTGCGGGGTTGATCGCTGCCGGACGTATCGCCTCCGGGATCGGGGCAGAACTGGGCTCGCAACGCATTTCCGAACAGATCGACGCATTGAGCATCCTCGGCCTGTCGCCCTTACACCGTCTGGTGGCCCCGCGGGTGCTGGCGTGCATGATCGTTCTGCCGTTGCTGACCTTGTTCACGGATTACCTGGCCATCGTCAGCAGCTACGCGGCTGAAGCCATCGGCGGTACCATGACCTGGGCGCAGTATCGTCTCGAAGCGATCCGCTACCTTTACATACGGGATGCCCTGTTTTCGACCCTGAAAACGTGCGTATACGGCTTCTGGATCGCCGTCAGCGGCTGCTGGTTTGGATTGGAAACGACGGAAGGGACTGAGGGCGTCGGCAAGTCGGCTACGCGGGCCGTGGTGCTGGCGACCGTGCTAGTCCTGGTTTCCGACGTGTTTCTGGTCCGCCTGGAGCAGTTGATTCCCCATTGAGTAGTCCCGGCTCCATGCCGCCCCTGGCGGTCGCGGCTCCGGGGAGGAAACTAGCGCTGGTCAGTAACAGATTGCTACGAGCACACCTGTTTCCTCGCTTTGGCGACGCAGTTCCACTAGAACGATGGGATCGCCTTGCTCATCCTCCAGAGGAATTGCTGTCGTCACTTCCCAGCCAGGTTTGTGTGCGAACTCGTCGAATTCATCCTGCTGCAAAATGCACCAGACCGCTTGCTCGTTCTTGGGCAGATCTTTGATGTGCCTCAGCCGCACGACCGGCCGACCGTAATAGAACATGATGCCCTCGTCCTTGAGCCGGAACACGTAGAGCGTCTTCCCCTCCGAAACATGCTGGGTCAGGATGGCCGCTTTCTCTCGCGGTTGCCGACCGTGATTACGGATGGGGACGTAAAGGTGAACGAAAGCCAGCTTCACGATAATCCAGGTGAACAAGAAGGCAAGGAACACCCGTCCCGGTTGAGCTTGACGCAAAGCGTGCAACCCGGCCACGGCCAGCCAGCAGCCGATGCCGCTAAGGAGAAGAACGAGCCACCACAGCGAGATCGCCAGTTGGAACCCGATCAAGGAACCCGACACCGCCCCCACCGCAAAGACGGCCAGACTCAAAGCCGCGAAGCGTGCGAACCACCTGCTTTGCGTTGGACTCAAGCGGCCTTCCAGGTACGCCAGCCAGGCAATGGCTGCCAGGCCAGTGATGCCTGCAAACAGCGGAAAGCTGTGCCGCGTGGCGTGGTCGGGCAGAATCGTCCAAAGGATCAGGTTCGGCCACGTCCAGCAGTGCATGGCCTGCACTAGCCTTCGACCGCATTCATCCCAAAGTTTCAGAAACCCTGGGAACAAACTGGCCAGGGCGAAGCCGGACCAGGGGAGATTCACCGCCAACAGTTTGAAAGGATGCAGGATGGTTTCGCCAAACTGCTCCCAGAAGCCGCCCACATGATGACTGTGCGACAGCCTCGGCAGAGCCTCGTTGCGTACCGTCGTGTAAAACGTGTCCCAGCCCGCTTGGCTGACCACCAAAGCTACCCAAGCCAGACACACACCTGCCGCCAGGACTGCCGCCGTCAGATGTCGCCACGAAAGCAGAATCAGCGGATGCCGACGCCAGATCACGAACGGAATCGCCGCGGCGTAGAAGAACGCCGGAGCCGTCCACTTGGTCAGCACGCCCCCGGCCACGCACAGTAAGGCCGCCACCCACCACGGCCAGGCGGCCAGGCGGGATCTCAGTTCATCAGCCGCTTCCTCGGCCTCCACGGCCCGGAAAAAGAAAAGCAAAGCCGCTCCGACCCAGAACACCTGAAGCATGTCGATCTCAGCCGCAACGGCCTTGTCGAGCCAGAGCATCGTGCACGGCGTGATCAAGGCCGCGATCAGTCCGCCGAGCCGACCGACATTGCGAGCGAAATACCAGTACAAAAGCAGCATAAGCACGGTGGCCGAGAATGCCGAAGGCAGTCGGGCTGTCCATTCAACGACTTCACCGCGCAGCCAGCTTGCCGCGGCGATGGCGGCATACATCCCCGGCGGTTTGGTCAGCAACGGCTCGCCGTAGAGCCGAGGCACGATCCAATCGCCGCTGCGCAGCATTTCGGCTCCGATGATCGCCCGCAAGGCTTCGGTCCGGTACAACTCCCCGACCGTCAACCCGTGCCAGCATATGACGCCGCTCCAGAGCACCACGCCGAGCAGACACAAAATGGCCGAACACGTCGGATCGAACGAGCGGCTCGGCTTAGCCAAATGCAAAGCAAAGCGCCAGTTGCGGAGGGACGGGTCACCGGAAGTTCTTGGAGATGAGTGAACGACAGCCATGAACGCAGCCTCCCTGCCGCCGAGTGGTGTCAGAGCGAGACATGATAAAGCCCGCCCCGGTTCTGGAACAATGCCGACCGGCCTTTGTCTCTGGAAGCCTTCCCCATCGCCGCAAGCAAGCTAAAGATCGAACTTGACCGGGCTGGACCGATTGGCTAAGATTCGCCCCGCAGCTGACGAACGGCAACTGGGAAACATCGCGGCGACCGGGGCCGCTCAACCCGGCAGCCGACCCGTAAAAAAGGATTTTTCCGGGTCATGTACTCATCGGCACAGGCTCAGGGAATGGGCGATCTTCTCCCCGCTCATCTTTCGGATGCGCATCGAAAGCCAATCTGGCATCATCCGAATCCAGACACCGGCCAAGGTGAACCTGTTTCTGGAGATTCTCGGCAAACGGGCGGACGGCTATCACGAGATCTGCACGTTCTTCGTGGCCGTCGGTTTGTGTGACCATTTGGAATTCGAGGAGGAAGCAACCGGAGACATTCAACTGAGCTGTGACAACCCGGCCGTGCCCGTGGATAAGACCAATCTAATCGTCCGGGCCGCCCAACTGCTGCGGGATCGCGTGGGAATCAGGCGTGGTGCGATGATCCGGCTCGCCAAGCGGATCCCGATGCAGGCCGGACTGGGTGGCGGCAGCAGCGACGCGGCAGCCACACTGGTCGGACTGCGAAAGCTCTGGCAGCTTGCCCTGTCCGACGAGGAGCTTGAACCATTAGCTGCTCAACTGGGCAGCGACGTGCCGTTCTTCCTGAACGGTCCTTCGGCATGGGGCTTGGGCCGCGGCGAGATCCTGGAGCCGGTGCGATTGCCGACGACGTTGCATTTCGTGCTGGCCTGTCCGCCCCGCGGCTTGTCCACGGCAGAGGTGTATCGGCAAAGTCGTGTTCCCGAGGTTCCGGTTTCGCCGGAGCCGATGCGCAGAGCGGTGCAGCGGGGCGACATCGAGGCCATCGCGGCTCACCTGCACAACCGCCTGCAAGAAGCGGCTGAGATACTGGCCCCGGAGGTGCGCATCATGCGACTGGTGTTCCGAAAGCTCGATCCGCTCGGCCATGCCATGAGCGGCAGTGGTTCGAGCTACTTCGCCCTGTGCCGCGACGCCGCCGAGGCTAAGTCCCTGGCCAGACAGGCTGAAAAGCTCCTGAACCAGGAAAGGTCGGACCTTTCCTGGAGAGTTCTGGTCGTTCGCAGTGAGGATCAGAAATAAGGAGAAGGTTTCCCAGGATCGGCGCAGTCATCGGCTCGTCGGGATACTGCCGTTGCCCGCCCGATCCGCTCAAGGAGGACAGCCGTGGAAATCACCGAAATCCGCATCAAGCTCATGGATGCCAAGGAGAGCAACAACGAGAGGCTTCAAGCCTTCTGCTCCATCACCTTCGACAACATGTTCGTCATCCGGGACCTCAAGATCATCGAAGGGGCCAAGGGATCGTTCGTGGCTATGCCCAGTCGCAAGCTGACCGACCGCTGCCCGGAGTGCAGCTGCAAGAACCATTTGAGGGCACGCTACTGCAACCAGTGCGGGACGCGGCTCAATGAGGACCGGGCCGTCCGCGACGCCGATGGACGCATCAAACTGCATGCGGACATCGCCCATCCCATCAACTCCGCCTGCCGTGAGTTCGTCCAGAACGCGATCATCAAGGCCTTCCACGAGGAGCAGGAGAAGGCCAAGCAGCCCGGCTACGTCTGTCGCTACGACGAAATCGACGCCGGGGATTACGATGATTACGAGCAGGTCATCAACAGCCTGGACCGCCGCAGCGAACCCTACCGGCGTCACCCCGGCCACGACAACCGTTCGGGGCACCGTCACGCCAATACCAGCGAACCGAGCTCGGAGCGGTCCTTCGGCGCGGGAATCCTCGATTAGTCCACCGCGTTACCCCTTCAAGGAGATTTCATGCGCATCGAACACCATCAGGTCACCGTCATCGACCTGCGTGACGGCAAATCCCGCTGCTATAGCCTCCAGCGGGAAAACGGCGGGTTCAAGGTGTCGGCGGTTTCCAAGGACGACGTGTTGCACCTTTGGTGCAGCGCTGCGGATCTGCTACGCCTGCGGGAAGTGCTTGGGCTGGTTCACGCCGGTTCGACGACGGATGTGCCGGATCGTCTGGAGCCGCCAGCAGAGCGGACGCCGACGGCCGAGCCGCTCTCGGCCCTGTTACCCGGTCGTCATGCCTCGCGCTTGTCCGAGGTCGAGTGGCTGGCGTACAACTGACCCGGACTGCTCGGCGGGCTGATAGTCGGCCGATTTGACAAAAGCACGTCGAGGATTTTTCCCCCGGCGTGCAAAAGCTGGTCCCACAGACGGTTCAGCGCTCGGGCGTCCGACTCGTTCTTGATCGTACGCAGCAGGGCGATGGCACGGCTTTCGTCAAGCACGCTGACGATCAAGGGCAACAGGAATTCCTCCACGCCGTAGAGCTTGCCGGATTGCGTACAGACCGGCACTACCGCGGCCCGATTTCCCAAGGATTGCTTGACGACCTCACACGCTTCGGCGATGTTTTTCTCCTTGGTCCGCGTCGGTTTCTGGAAGTCATACGGCGGCTGCCACTCCAGACTCGGGGGCAACAGGTCGATGTGCGTCATGACCGCGAACAGGTGCGGTCGGCGCAATTCGGGGCGGGTGCGGAAATAGTTCTCGATGGCATCCAGGAGCATGACGTCTGCCTGTCGTCCCGGATCGCGTGCGTTAAGGACGATGAGGAGAATGTCCGAGTTTCTGGCCGCTTCCAGCGTCTCCTGTAATTGATCCTGACGTGGTCCTTCATTGCCGTACCCGACCGTGTCCAGAATCGTCAGCGAGTCCTCGATGCCCTTGGGTTTGAGGTGGTAGCGGGTGATTTCCTTCGTCAGCGGCAGGACGTCCGTGGCGGCCCGCTGTTCGCCAAGCAAGGCGTTGATGAGACTCGATTTGCCCGCCTTGACCCGGCCCAGCACGGTGATCTGGATCGGAATCGGTTTCGTTCTGGGTTCCGGCTCCGCCCGGCTTTCCGCAGGCTGTCCATCTGTCCCCGATTGGCCCCGGGCTGCCGCAACCAGTTCCCGATAGCGTCTGGCTCCGATCTTCAGCCGTCCACTGTTGACTTCGATCAGATAATGCCCCATCCGAAGAAGGAAGTTGGTGTAGAACCACAGCACGACGTTCTTTTGCAAGCGGTCCACAAACGAGCCGATTCCGACGCGGCTGGCGGTATAGCGGATGAGCGCTCCAATCGGATCAAGGATGGCTGAGCCGGCCCAGTACAGCGGCATGACGGTGCGATACCACTCAGCTGCCTTGGGCAAAGCCCGCCATTGGTCTATGGTCAGCAAGTGACTGCCGGGAAGTTTCTCGTCCAACAATTCCCACAAGTCTTCGGAAGCCAACTGAATGACGGCCAGCACTTCGAGCACGGTCAGTTTGCCGACGGGGTCCTTCGCTGCCGGATGGTAAAACTGAGCCAGTTCTTGAGCCATCTCCCGACCAGTGTCGAGATAGGTTTGAATGGCCACGAACTTCTGGGGATCCTCCTGGGCGGCTTTTTCGATCCGGGAGAGGACCAGTTTCCAAGCCTCCTTGTCCCGGTCGGAGTAGGCGAACTGATCGGGAGGTTTCGGTCTGGGCAAAAGATTGCCGCCGATCTGCCAGTGCCAGGACAAGATCGCCGTCGCGGACCAGAAGGCCAGCAGACCCAGATACACCGACAGGCGAGCCTCCCACGGCAATTGCCACAGCCAGACTACCCCCAGCACCAGAAGGACGAGCAGCGGAACGGCACCGAGGATAGCAAGGACGATCAGACGCCAACGGGCAATCGGAATCATGGGGACCTCTCGCAGGTTCAGCCAGGTGGCGAGGAAGTGGCGGACGACGCGGCCTGTTCTGGGCTGCTCTGGAACCGCGCCTTCCAGTAGCGCTCCACGCGTTTCAACTCCTCGTCGTAAAACCGGCGGATGTCCTCCGCCTTGGGAACGTGTCCTTTGAGGATCGCGCTGTAGTAGTAGCAGAAGGCCCTGCCCAGGGCATAGGTCGAAGCGGCCGCGAAGGCCGCAGCCAGCACCGAACCAACGTAGGGAATCACCTTCGCCAGTTCACGCCGGATCTGGCGGATGATGACTCCCATTCCGATCGCCCCGGCCAGTTCCCCAAACCGCTTCTTGTCAAACTCCAGTCCGTATAACTGAGCCAGTTTGCGGGCCATCATCACCTGCACGGCGACAATCGCCGGGAGTTCGAGCAACGGTAGCGGCACCAGGGCTAAGCTGCCTGCCAGCACGCTGCAGCTGATGATGTACGGTTGTGCTCGGCGTTCGTACCAGTCCCGGAGGTCTTTGCTGGCGTCCTCGAAGCGGATCAATATTTGCCGATAGGCCTCTGGCAAAATGTCGATGAGTGCCTGTTTGAGTATTTCTCCCCCATAGTTGGGATCGTTGAAACCCTCTTCGGGTTTGGTCAGATCCACGGCGACGTAGCGGTCAGCAAGTCCGTCGAAGCGGCGGCGGTGCTCTGCCAAAGAGCGGATGAGGGCTTCGGGAGCCGCGGAAGTGGAGACGTCCCAGCCGTTCTGGAACGGATAGGGCAGCGGATGCTGCTGCTGCGGATAGGCTTCGTGCAGGCAGGTGACGACCAGAAGCACTGGCCGCTGCGGTTCGGCCTGCCGGATCCGTCGCAGGTGGTTGACGACGTTTTCCAAGGCGTGGTCGGTGGCCCGCACTGTGACTACCATCGCATGGGCCTCGTCGTGGAATTTCTGGAGGTCCTCCGTCGGATCGTAGCTCGGTTCGTCGAGTCCCCGTGTGTCCAGAAAGGTCAGCAGCGGAGCATCTTCCGTGGGGAACTGATACCGGCGAGTGAAGCGGGTAGTCGGCTTGAACCCGGAGCCGATCTCGGCATCCTCCGCCCCGGTCAGATAGCGGATCAGCGAGGTCTTGCCGCTCTGGGTCTTGCCGAAGAGCCAGAAGACCGGCACCGGAGCCTGCTGCCGTCGGCCCTGGACAGCCTGACGCAGACCGGCTTCGTCCTCTGGGTTCACAAACACATTCATGAAGTAGTCGAGAATTCTCAAACCCCACCCCGACGCGATAAAAAGCTGGCCCAATGGATCGCTGGAAGACGCGCTTCCCTTGAGGTTATTCGCCCGTGGGAGCCTGAACTTTACCAGTACCCTGTTGAAGTCTGCCGCGCCGAGCATGAAAATAAAAGTTAATTCCTCGCTTGCTGATGCTCACAATCACTGAGGCTTGTCATCAGGAGTGCATTCATGACATGCCCGTTTCCCGGCATGGATCCATATCTGGAATCCGCCGAGCACTGGCCTGTTTTCCAAACCGGCATGGTCGCCGGTCTGATCGAGGTCCTGCAACCTTCGCTGGGGGAACGCTATCGCATCCGGCCTGCGATTCGCAGCTATGTCGAAGAAGTGGTTCTGTTCACGTCCGTCCAGCGGGAGGAGCACAACGAAGAGTATGTGGAAATCCGCCAACGCTCCTCGGATCGCTTGGTGACGGTAGTGGACCTCATCAGTCCGACCAACCGCACCACGGCCAAGGGCCGACAAGAATACAAGAGCCACCGCGAGACGATGCGGAAGCAGGGAGCGAATGTCATCGAACTGGAACTTGTCCTCCAGGGCACGACCTGCCTCGACATTTCTACGGAGGGTCTGCCAGAGTTCGATTACGCCGTCTGCGTCTGCCGGGCGCGGCAGCAGGACCGTTTCGAGATTTACACCGCGACGCTGCGGAAACGCCTGCCCCGCATCCGCCTGCCGCTGGCGACCGACGACCGCGACCTCATCGTGGACTTGCAGGCGGTCTTCGGCCGGTGCTACGATCGGCATTTCGATGGCCGGATCGACTACTCGAAGCCTCCGCCGGTGCTCCTCAAGGAAGACGATCTGAAGTGGCTGCGCAGCGTCGTGTCCGGACACACCGGTAAGTAACGGATTTCACGGAGAACGCATGAATCCTCCCTCCCCCGTCGGGACATGGAAGCCGCGATCCGGCATCGCCGGAACCCTGCGGACTTGTCTGACAGTCGCCATCGGCCTTGCTACTGCGTTCGCCCTGGCTGATCCACCGGGGGAGAAACCCTCGGCTCGGCTCTCTGAGGATCCCCACGACTGGCCGATGTACAACCGGGATGTGATCGGCACCCGGCACAACCCCGTCGAACGGACGCTGAGCCGGGACAACGTGCAGAATCTTGTCGAGAAATGGCGGTTTCCGCCCAGGGACTCCGAGCAGAGGATCGGCGTCGTCCACGCCGTCTCGGTGGTTAACGGTTACGTTTACTTCGGCACGGAGACGATGCCGGCGGTGTACAAGCTCACGCCGGACGGCAAAGTGAAATGGTCGTATTCGGACCCTGAGCGGCAAGGACGACGCGGCGGATCACAGGGCTTCGGTTTGCCGACCAACGGCTTCATGAACGCGCCGCTGGTCACGGCCGACACGGTGTACATCGGCGAAGTAGCCGGCAGCATCTATGCTTTGGATCGGTTCACCGGACATTTGCGGTGGAAGATCGACACCCGCAAGGAGCCATTTCCCGGGGCACACCCGGCCAACACGGTCTTTTCCGGGCCGATCCTGGGTGAGGGCAACATCATCGTCGCCGGAGGCGCCTTCGAGCACGCCAGCGCTGCCGATCCACGCAATCGCGGCTGCACCGGCCGGGGCTTCGTCGTCGCTCTCGAACCATACACCGGCAAGGTCGTCTGGAAATACGATGTCGGTCCCGAACCCGGGCCGCTCGATCCTCCCGTCACGATCACTCACGACTGGGGATCGAAGACCTATCACTTCGGTCCTTCGACCGGCTCCGTATGGTGTACGCCGTCCTTCGATGCCGAGACGCATACGCTTTTCTTCGGCACCGACTGCCACAACTCGCCGAAGCAGCCGACCAAGGACGATCCCTTGCTTTCCACCAAGCATTCCTGCGCCGTGATTGCGATTGACTCCCGCACCGGGGCCGAAAAGTGGGTCACGCAGATCAACCCGGATGACGTCTGGAACTACGGCTTGCCTGGCTACGATTCCAAAACCGGGCGATACAAGGACCAGTCTATCGGCGACACGCCCAAGATTTACACCATCGCTGTCGATGGTAAGCCAACGAAGGTCGTCGGCTGCGGCTGCAAGAACGGCGGGTTTTACGTTTTCGAGGCGGCTACCGGAAAGATCGTGGCCCACACGCCGATCTACACCGGCCCCCCGCAGCATCCGCCCAGAGGCGTTGATCCCCGGACCCTGGCCCTGCCCAGCGTCATCGGCGGACTTCAAACCGGCTGCGCCACCGATGGCCGAGCCATCTACACCAACGGGATCGACATCCTCGGCCTGGGTACCAGTCTGGGCTACCGTCCGCCCACCGGCGGCCGGGTCGTTTCGCTCAGCCTCGACCTCCGCGCGGAAAACTGGCGGCACGAACGACCCAAGGTGCCTGCCGTGGGAGGGACCAGGGAAAAGCCGATGTACACCGACGTGGGCGATCCGGTCGGCTCCGGCATCGCCATCGCCAACGGCGTCGCCTATTTCACCACCACCGTAAGTAATCGGCTGGTCGCTCTCGACACGGCCTCGGGGAGATCGCTCAAGGAGATCGAACTGGGGCCGGTCTGGTGCGGGCCGGTGGTGTCCCGGGGACGGGTCTACGTCGGCACCGGGAACCTGCTTTTTTCTCCCGGAAATCCGCTGGAGGCCTACTTCCCGAAGAGCCAATACGGGTCGGTCATTTCCTTCGGCCTGCCCGGCGAGGACGAAGTCAGCCGCATGGGTTCGGGGAGCGAGTGACCGGCGACCGTCCGCACTTCATCTCCGACGATGGCATGACAAATGAAGCCACGAAAGCTGCCCGCCGTCGTCATGCGCATCCCGGCCGCATCTTCAGACGACGACGGTAGGATAATCAGTCCGGAACGCACCAGATAGCAGGGAACCGGCCGGGGTTGATCCCGAACCTGCACGGTCGGATGATGATGCCCGATGATCTGTGGATGCGGCAGGCTCGCGTCATAAGTGTGTCGCACCAGCCAACGACCTAGCCGCATGCCGTCGGGAGCCAGCCGCAGACCTTCCCACCCGCCCAGGCCGCGGTCGTGGTTGCCGGGGACCAGCCAGAGTTCCACACCCCGGCTCGTCAACCAGTCGCTCAGTTCCCGGACTGCCGCGACTTGTCTGCTGTTCTCGACCAGGTCGCCGGCTACGATCAGTCGCCGAAGCGGGAATCGGCCGAGCAGCGCTTCCAGACGCCGACGCAGGGCCGACCAGCCGAAGGAAGGTACCGCTTCGCCGACCGCCTGACGGACCCGGTCGTAGCCGAGATGCACATCGGCAATCACGGCCGAGAAGCTCGCCACATACACCGCTGCCCGTTGTGCGGTCAGAATCAAGTCGTGATCGATCCGGACCCCATATCCGCCCGAGGAGGTCGTCTGCAATCGGATCGAAGCGTCGCCCAGCGGACCGAACATCAGCCGTTGGGCTTCCCACGCCTCAGCAAAAGGCGACGGTTTTTCCAGGCGACGGACCAGCAGCGGCCGCTCTCGAAGCCGACGCAGACAGCGCTCGGCCGATTCGACATCGCACACGCCCAGGAACGTGTCCTGAATGGCCTGCCTCAAGAGAGGAAAGTGCGGATCCGCGAAGCGCAGCCAGTGAAACAGCCGGCGACCAGCCCAGTGACGACCTCCGACCGTGCGGCGGCGGCCCAAGGGCTTCCGCAGCAACATCAGGCCGTTGCAGGCAGTGCGTCGGAATTGCTCGGCTAAGGCCGTCGTCCCGAGCAAAGCTCGCTCCAGGTCCTCGCGGAAACCAGCGGGATCGAGGGCCGAAACCAGTTCCGCGTTCGACAGCGGCTTCGAGCGAGAGACTGCCACGGTCAAACCAAGCAGACCGGCCACCCGCAGCCGGGCGCGGAGCCGGTAGGCCACGACCCGTCCGACCGCTTCGCAGCCCGGCTGACCGAGCGGGAGATGGAAGGAGTACAAGAAGCCATCGTCTTCCGCGCCGGCGACCTCGACGAGGATGGCCGTGTCGTCGGGAATCTGGCTGACGGTCTCCTGGGCTTTGAGGAAAGTCCGCAAGGCGGCCGCAGCCTCCGATTCATCTGGTGACATCATGCTGTCACTGCCGAATAAGATTTCACGCGCTTGTTGGCGGAAGAGCCAGATGCTTTCGGCGAGGCTCTGCGGCGTACGCCATAGTCCACCCTTCCAGCGGGTGAACCGGGGCAGTCCCCCGGCCGGTTGCACAGTGATTTCCTGCCCCGCCTGTCGAGCCACTTCGTAGCAGCTTCCGGCCAGAAGAAAGCGGTCCCCCGGTTGAAGGCCGGATGCGAATTCCTCGTTCAGCGCGCCAAGTTCCTGGCCGCTGGCCAACCGCACGCTCCGCACCTCCTCGTCGCCCACAACGCCGACGTTGGTCCGGTACATCCGCAGGGTCCGACGATTGAAGAGCCGGAATCGCCCGTCCTCCCAGCGAATCCGCGGGGCGCTTTGTGATGCCGGGGAGAATCCGCTCAGGTAGTCCAGACAGGCCGCGAATGCTTCTAACGGCAGATCGCGAAAGGGATACGCATTCCGGACCAGATGCCACGCCTCCGCCGCTGCCCACGGCCGAGCCGCCGCCATGCCGACCAGTTGTTGACAAAGCACGTCCAACGGGGCCTTGGGCACACGCAGTGGTTCCAGTTGCATGGTCCGACCGGCTTCCCGCATCACATAGGCCTCCATCAGGTCGGCCGGATGGCTGACATAGCAAATCCCCCGACGGGGACGACCAGGAGCGTGACCGGAACGTCCCAGACGCTGCAACAGCCGGGCCGCTCCCCCCGGGGGATGTACGAGAATCACCTGCTCGACGCTCCCGATGTCGATGCCCAGTTCCAGACTGGTACTCGTCACCACGGCCCGCAGTCGTCCAGCCTTCAGCTCGCATTCCACGGCTTGCCGCCGCCGCCCCGCAACAGCGGAGTGATGCACGGCGATCTGCCCTGCCCACTCCGGCATCTCCCGGCGCAGGGACCAGACCAGCCGCTCGGCGATGCTGCGGGTGTTGGTGAAGATCAGGCTAGTTCCGGCCTGTCGCAGTTGCGGAATGAGGCGAGACAGCAGCGGCGCGACGAAACCGTTCGTCTCGCATTCCTCCAGCGGAAGGAAGGCAAGCTGCAACTCCAAAGGCCGGTGCTCCTCGATGGCCGCGAGCGTGACTCGGCGATGGGTGCCGGCCAGCCACCGGCCCGCCTCGGCCAGCGGCGAACAGGTCGCGGAAAGCCCGATGCGTTGCGGATCGCTCCGGGCCAGCATCGCTAGCCGCTCCAGTGTCAATGCCACGTCACAACCGCGCTTGCCTGGCACGAAGGCGTGAACCTCATCGACGATCACCCAGCAGACGGAGCGGAAGAGCCGAACCGCTTCTCGGTGCGTCAGCAACAAGGCGAGGGATTCCGGCGTTGTCAGAAGCACCTGGGGCGGCTCGCTCCACAGTCGGCAGCGCTGAGCCGGTCCGACCTCCCCAGTTCGTCGGATCACACGAACCTGCCTGGCCAGCCCAAGCCCGTCCAGACAAGCGGTGAGACTGCGCTCGAGGTCGTTGCACAGCGCCCGTAAGGGGCTGAGATAGACACAGCGGACGCCAGCCGGTTCCGCCTTTTGGGGTTCCTTGAGCAAGGCACTGAGGATCGGGAGGAAGGCAGCCCATGTCTTGCCGCTGCCGGTCGGAGCGCTGAGAAGGAAATGACGGCCCTCTGCGATCAGCGGCCAGGCGTGGCACTGCGCCGTCGTCGGCAAGCCGTACCGGGACTGAAACCACCGCGAGACGACGGGATGCAGGGCCGCCAGCGCTGCTGAGGGCGACGCGGGAGGCGGGGCAAAGACGGCACCCTCCTCCTCGTTGAGGGCCTGTTCGCCGTTGTTTAAGCCCTGGCAAACGTGCATGAGGCCATCCATGTCAAGGGGGCGAGAGCATCCCGACGTTCGTTAGAATATGAAATACGCCGCGAACATCGCCGCCGTTCCGTACATCAGCGGATGCACCTCCCGCCATTTGCCGCACAGCAGTTGTATCAGCGTGTAGGTCACGAATCCGATGCCGATGCCGTGGGCGATGGAATAGGTGAGCGGCAAGAAGATCAGCGTCAGGAACGCGGGAATGCCGGTTTCCAGATGGCTGAACTCGATGCGGGTGACGCTCAGGGTCATGAGGAAGCCGACGACGATGAGGGCTGGAGCGGTCGCCGCCGGTGGCACAAGCACGGCCAGGGGAGCCAGCAGAATCGCTGCCACAAAGAACAGGCCGACGAACACGGAATGCAGGCCGGTCCGTGCTCCCTCCGCGATGCCCGAGGCCGATTCGATGTAGCTCGTCACCGAACTGACGCTGCACAAGCCGCCGATGGAGGCGCTGATGGCGTCGATAAAAAGGACTCGCCGGAGGTGTGGAATGCGACCGTCGGAATCGGCCAGACCGCTCTGATCGGCGATGGCGGTCACGGTGCCGAGCGTGTCGAAGAAGTCCACCATGAGCATGGCGAAGAGGAAGGGCACGAGCTTCAGTTGCAGGGCATCGGCGAGGTCGGCTTGAAAGAGATTCTCGAAGCTGGGAGGCTCGAAACTGGCTGGCCACTGGCCGATGCCGAGGAGATATGCCGTCATCGTCGCCGCCAGGATACCCAGCACCAAGGCCCCCTGCACCTTCCGCACCAGCAAGAAGGCGGTCGTCAGCAGACCGACCACGGCTACTTGCGTTTCCGGCTGGCTCAGCTGGCCGAACGTCACCGGCGGCATGGCCGCGGAAGGGTTTTGCTGCAGAGCCGCCAGCGTGCCAGCGGGCACAATCACGAAGCGGGCATTGACTGCGCCGATAAAGGCGATGAACAAGCCGATGCCGGCCCCAATCGCTCTCCGCAAATCCCTGGGAATGGCGTGCAGCACGGCTTCCCGCAATCCGCACAGCACCAGAAAAGCGACGATGACCCCGTCCCAGAACACCAAGCCCATCGCCGTCTGCCATGACCCGGCCTGGGGTGCGATCTGGAAGGCGACGACGGCGTTGAGACCCATGCCGCTGGCCAGGGCGACCGGAAAGTTGGCCCCCAGACCCATCAGAATGGAGCAGATTGCGGCGGCAAGAGCCGTGCAGGCGACGGCCGATTGCTCCGGCACCCCCGCCACTTTGAGAATCGACGGGTTGACCAGCAGGATGTAGGACATAGTCAGAAACGTCGCCGATGCTCCGCGGAACTCCCGGCCAGCCGTGGTGCCGCGTTTGCTCAACTCAAAACAACGCTCCAGCAGCGTGCTGAGCATGGCGGATGGGTTCCCGTGAAGTCAGGTCTGGGAAGTCGGGGTATTCGAAGAGGCAGGTGCGGGCTGCTCGCCGCCATCGGGAGCCGGGGGCGGAGAGGGTTCGGGAGGGGATTCCGCTGCGGCCCGCCTGGTCGGAGAGGCAGGTTCGATCAGGCCCATTTCCTGGGCTTTCTTTCGCATGGCCTTCTTGGCTCGGGCCAGAATCGGTCCTATGGAGTTGACTGGAATCCGCAACTGCGTGCTGATTTCCTCGTAGCTGCGGCCTTCCAGGTAGAACAAGCGGACGACGTCGCGAGCTGGTTTGGGTAAACGGCGGACGAACATGTGGGCCAGCTCCACGTTGTCCAGACCAGCGGCAGGAGTCTGCGGCGCTTCGGGTTCACCGCCCTTCCCCGCTTCCTCCAGCCGGGCCGTTCGGGCCGCCTGACTACGCCGTGTCAATTCGTGGATGCAGATCCGCCGGGCCACGACGGTCAGGTACGTTGCCAGGCTGCTCTTGCCCCGAAAGCGTCGCAACACGGCATAGTCGTCGGCAACGATCTGAAGGAGGATCTCCGCCGCGAGGTCTTCGACGTCCTCCGGGCGAAGAGAAACACTGCGCAGGTGGGCGGTGTAGTGGATGACGTGGTAAATCAGACCGAGGAAGCGATCAACGAAATCATTCCAGGCTCCCGGCTCGCGGGTCAGACAGCGCTGAAGCAATTGCCGATCCACCGCGACTAGGGCCACGACCGCTTCCCCGCAGCACGATTGCCGGATGCTCCCCTCTTCTTCGCCATTTTACCCGCATCCGTTCAAGCCGGGTAGGTTTCCCCGCCGCCTTCAGCCTCAAGTGGCGGGTTCTCATGGAAGGACCGGCAAGATCGTTGTTTTCAGAAAACCCTGCCGATTTGCCGATAACTTTCCGAGAAGGGTCCGTCTTCGGTTAGGGAACGACTGGCTCTGGCGAGGCCTTTTTGCCATGCGCTACCGGATGTTCCTCGCGTTGTTGACATTGCTTTGTCTCCAGGGCGGGGTCCGCGCCGACCTCGGCTACTGGCTGCATTACTACCTGAGCATTCCTTGTCCCTGGCCCCATGCCGTGCCCAAAGTCGAAGTCGGCCATGCCATGCCGCCGGTGAGCGAATACCCGTATTCCGGGGTCGCGGCTCCGGAGCAACGGATCTATCCGTTCGAAGCGTACTGCGGCTACCCGCACACGTTCTGGCTCTCGGCCGACTTTGTCAGTTGGTGGATGAAGGAGGGTCGGCTGCCACCCCTGGTGACGGCTGGCCCGGCGGGATCCTCGGCGATTCTCGGCGAGCCGGGGACGGTGCTTCTGTACGGCGGAGGAAGAAGCGATCTTGACCCCCTGCTCGGCGGACAGTTCCGTGGCGGGATGTGGTTCGACTTCGAGCAGTTCTGGGGCATCGAAGGCGGCTTCCAATTCGCCGCTGAACGTGCCGATGACTTCGTCGCCTTCACGCCCGGTGGACCTGGACAGCCCGTGATTGCCCGGCCCGTGGTGGACGTGTTGACTGGGCGACCGGCCAGCACCGCATCGCTCATTCCCGACTTCCGCACAGGTACCGTGGACATCTATCACTCGTCACGCTTTCTCGGCGGCGAAGGTCAGGTGGTTCGCAATCTCCTCTGTATGCCGGAAGGCCGAGTCGATCTCCTGGTCGGTTTTCGCTATCTGGAACTCGAAGAGCACCTGGAGGCGGACCAGTACGGCGACCTGGCAGCTGGAGACCTGGGCATGCTGCCCGCTGTCATCAGCGATGAATTTGACGCCCGCAACCGCTTCTACGGCGGTTATCTTGGCCTGAAGGCCCGCTGGGAAGTGGAAAAGCTGACCGCGGAGGTTCTCGGACGGGTTTCCCTCGGCGTGACGCAGCAACAGATCGGCATCCTGGGCGTGACCGGGATCGGCAACCTGACGCCGGACGGATTCCGCACCCTGTTTTTCCCAGGAGGGATTCTGGCGCAGGCGACCAACGCCGGGCTGGTGGACCGCGACGTGTTCGGCGTAGTACCCGAATGCAGTGTCCGCGTCGGCTATCAGCTTTTGGAACACCTGCGGCTTCACGCGGGCCTGTCGTGGCTGTACTGGAACCGCGTGGTGCGGGTCGGCGAGCAGATCGATTTGGGGATCAATCCGAACGTCCCGGTTCCGCCCGGCGAACCGCAGCGGCCCGCGCTCACCTTCCACGACAGCGGATTCTGGCTGTTCGGCCTGTCCGCAGGACTGGAAGTCCGCTATTGATCTGGCCGGTTGTCAGCCGGTGCGTCTCACTTCTCGCCGACCTTGAAACGGACAAATCGCTTGACGGTCAACCCGGCATTCTTGAGCATTTCGCCGACGGTCTTGGACTCGTCCTTGACGAACGGCTGCTCGACGAGCACGTTTTCCGCGAACCAGGTCTTGAGCTTGCCCTCGGCGATCTTCTCGGCGACGTTGGCCGGTTTGCCGGTGGCAGCGGCCTGGCTCTTGGCGATCTCCCGCTCCCGCTCGACGACGACGGGGTCGATTTCTTCCCGCGTGGCGGCGATGGGCTGCTTGGCAGTGATGTGCATGCAGATGTCGCGGAGCAAGCGCGGATCAGCGGCTGCGGTCCCCTCGACCTGGAGCAGCACGCCGACGCTGCCGTCGTGGTGGATGTAGCTCCCGAATTGTCCTCCCCGCAGTTGCACGAAGCGGGCTGGTTTCATGTTTTCCCGGATCAGGCCGATCGTCTCGGCGATGCGGTCGTTAACGGTCCGCTTGCCATCATCGGCGAATGGCTGGGCCAGAAGGGTGTTGACGTCCTCGGCCACCGTGGAACTGAGGGCAACGTGCCGGGCAATGGCGTTGCACAACTCGATGAAG
Organism: uncultured Planctomycetota bacterium; assembly: GCA_937944855.1. Taxonomy (GTDB): domain Bacteria; phylum Planctomycetota; class Planctomycetia; order Gemmatales; family HRBIN36; genus JANWWR01. The sequence continues at coordinate 106,541 of CALFAY010000001.1, read as the reverse complement.
CCTTCATTCTTGGCCACCGGGGCGCTTTCGCACCGCATTTCGACGATGCCGGCAACGGCTTTTTCTGGGTCGATGAAGATGGCGATGCGTCCTTCGGCGACTTCGCGATCGGCCTTGGCAACCTGGATCTTAGCGTTCTTTTCGCGGATGATCTGGATCGCCTTCTCCATGTCGCCCCCGGCTTGCTCCAAAGCCGCTTTGCATTCCATCATCGGGGCGTTGGTTCGATTCCGGAGCTTCATGACATCGGCGGCGCTGATCGTGCTCATGGGTCCTTACTCTCCTCAAGAGGGAAGCTGGCGTAGCTCGACCCTCCGCAACCGAGCATATTGTATCAGGCACAGGAGCGCATCCGGCTCGACACAGACGGGTCAGGAACCGGCATCGGATTGTTCCGCCGGAGCATCGCCCGATTCGGAAGACGCCACGGCCGCCGCTGCGGTTTGACCGTCGCCGTCAGCCGCCGCGGGACGTGGAGCCGTTGTCCGGGGACGACGCGGCGGACGCGGCCGTTCCCGCACTTCCGGCGCGCCAGCAGATGCTTCAGCGGCCGGTTGTTCGGTTTCCTTGGGAAGAGAAGCCCGCCCTTCGACAAGGGCATCAGCCAGACAACGTACCACCAGCTCGATGGAACGGATGCTGTCGTCGTTGCCGGGGATGGGCAGGTCCACGAGATCTGGATCGCTGTCGGTATCGATCAAGGCGATGGTCGTGATGCCCATTTTGCGGGCTTCTTTAACGGCGATGTCTTCCCGATGCGGATCGACGACGATGAGGGCTTCGGGAAGCCGATCCATATTGCGGATGCCGGCCAAGTTGCGGTGAATCTTGCGTTTCTCCCGCAGCAACGAGGAAATCATCTTCTTACTGAATGTGTTGATGGCCCCCGAGTTCTCCATCTCCTCGAGTTCCTCGAGGCGTCGCAGGCGGCTGCGGATGGTGCGGAAATTGGTCAGGGTGCCCCCAAGCCAGCGTTCGGTGACGTAGGGCATGCCGCAGCGTGTCGCTTCCCGTTCGATTGTTTCGCGGGCCTGCCTCTTGGTGCCGACGAAGAGAATGATCTTGCCCTGGCTGGCGATCTGGGTCAGGTACTTCCGGGCCCGGAGCAAGCCGCGGAGCGTCTCCCGCAGGTCGATGATGTGGATCAGATTGCGTTTGCCGTAGATGTAGGGCCGCATCTTCGGGTTCCAGCGGCTGGCCCGATGTCCGTAATGCACCCCCGCCTGGATCAAGTCTTGCACAGCCACAATCGCCACGCCCTAACCTCCTATCTCCTTGTGCATATGGGTCCCCTTTCGTCAACGCACCTGCCGAATTCGCACACCCGCTGAATACGCAGCTGTACAGGCCCGCGGCGGCTTTCTGCCCGCGGATTCTGGTTCGCCGCCGGAGCAATCCCCGGCGCGGTCCATCACCTGCTTTCCCCTTGATAGGGAAGAACCTCATCCTAGCGACTCCCGGCTAGAGCGTCAAATGCTCTGTGGCTGGAGGTGTCGCTTTTGTCCAGGGTGCTACTGGGAAACCGCTGTGTGGCATCTCGACGCAGGTAGTCAGCCTGCCAGGCACTCCAGAGACGGTGGCCCATGCCGATTCAGGAGTGTCCTCCCCCGTGGGGTACCCATCGCTACTGCCGTTGCAGTACACGGGCCAGCGGGCTATAACTGCGGCTTGCCGGGCGGATCGGCAGTGCGATCCGGTTCAGCGAATGGATGCGCGAGCGGTAGCACAAGTGTTGTGGCATCAAGAGGTTGTGAGCGGATGTCGGCGTGGCTTGGTGGCCGAGCTGTGCCGGTTCGGGCTGACTTTGCTCAGCATTCCCTACGGGTGGGGCAGTTGCCTTCGGAACCATTTGTACGACATAGGATTGCGACCAATTCTCCGAGCCGAAGTGCCCATCGTCAGTATCGGCAACCTGACTTTGGGCGGGACGGGCAAGACCCCGGCGGTCGAATGGGTCGCCCGATTTTATTGCGCGATGGGGCTGCGGCCTGCCATTCTCAGCCGGGGCTACGGTGCATCAGCCGACGGCTTTAACGATGAGGCGAAAATGTTGCGCAGCAATCTGCCGGAGGTGCCTCATCTTCGGAATCCGGATCGCTATGTCACTGCCCGGCAAGCAGTTAAGCAATACGGAAGTCAAATTCTGATTCTTGACGACGGTTTCCAGCACCGCCGCCTACACCGCGACTTGGACATCGTAACCCTCGATGCAACCAATCCTTGGGGATACGGTCGGCTCTTCCCTCGCGGAATGTTGCGCGAACCCGTCAGCAGCCTGTCGCGGGCCGACCTGATTTTGCTGACTCGCTGCGACTCAGTCGCTCCAGAAGCCTTGGCGGTGCTCGAAGATCATATCCACCAAGGCTTTGCGAAGAAGCCCCTGGTGACGAGCCGACACCATCCTTTGCATTTGATGCGCTTTCGGTCAGCGCAACATGCCACGACCGAGGTACCCGAAAATGTTGCGCTGAAAGAACTCAACGGCCGACTTGTGGCAGCGTTCTGCGGGATTGGCAATCCTGAAGCATTCCGCAAAACGTTGCGCGGACTTGGCTGCGAACTGATTGCATTCCGTTGTTTTCCGGACCATCACCGTTATTCCAATGGCGATCTCGAATCCCTGCGACGCTGGGCAGCCGGTTTGCCTTCCGATGCCCTGATCGTGACGACGCAGAAGGACCTGGTCAAGCTGCCGTTCCCCGAGCTGGCCAGCCGGCCGCTGTCAGCCCTGCGGGTCGGCTTGGAAATCCTCTCGGGCCGGGAAGTGCTTGAACAACTGCTCAAGGGAGTGATCCAGTGAATCCAGACATTAACACGCGGGAGGCGTCGGCTTCCCCCTGTCACGCCCTGAAGCCTTTCGACCTGCATGGCTTGGCCACGTATGAGCTTCAATCCCGGCCCAGTAAGGTCTTCGTCGAGGACCTGGGCAAGCCGCTGGACGCCGGAGCTGGCTTCGCCGACTGGCTGGACAGCCTGCCGCACCAACTGGCCGGCAAAGAAATCCGCGCCGCCTGTGAAGCAATCTGCACCGCTCATCGCCACGGGCGTGCCGTGGGCATCGGCCTCGGCGGTCACGTCATCAAGACTGGCTGCGGACCATACCTGATCGACTGGATCCGCCGCGGCATCGTAACGTCGGTTTCAATGAACGGCTCGGCGGCGATTCACGATTTCGAACTCGCCCTGGTCGGGAAGACGAGTGAGGACGTGGCAGCTCAACTGCCCACCGGCAAGTTTGGCATGGCCCGGGAAACTGCCGACGCCTTCGCTGTGGCGGCCCGCATCGGGGCTGACGAGGGCTGCGGTCTCGGACACGCTCTTGGCCGGCATCTGGCCCAGTCGGCCTGTCGCTATCCTGAAGCCAGCGTGGTTTTAGCTGCCTACGAAGCCGGCATTCCCTGCACGATCCACGTCGCTCTCGGCACCGACATCGTTCACATGCACCCACACGTCAGCGGCGCAGCCCTCGGAGAAGCGAGCCTGACCGACTTCCGCTGGCTGTGTACGGTCGTGTCCCGGCTCAAGGACGGGGTCTGGATGAACCTGGGTAGCGCCGTCATCATGCCCGAAGTCTTTGTCAAAGCAGTGTCCGTGGTGCGAAACTTCGGCCACGACCTGGATGGCTTGACGGCCATCAACCTCGACAAATCGTCGCAATACCGCAGCCGGGTGAACGTCATGGAACGGCCCACGTCGTCGGCCCACGGAACAGGCATCGAACTGATCGGCCACCATGAAATCTTGCTGCCCATGCTGCATCTGGCGGTGGTATCCCGTCTCGCCGCCGTCCGGGGAACCACCCTCAGGCAAGCCGCGTGAGGTTTCGAGCGGTCATCGCAGGGGAGGCCAGGCAGTAATGTCTGCCGATTTGATCCACCTGGTTCAACATCTCGGCCAGCCGGATGTGCTGGTTGTCGGCGATGTCATGCTGGATCGCTATGTCTTCGGCGATGCCGAACGCATCAGCCAGGAAGCCCCGGTGGTGCTGTTGCGGGCCGACCGCCGCGAAGAACGGCTCGGAGGGGCCAGCAGCGTAGCCACCATGCTGCGGGCCTTGGGGGCGCGAACCGCCCTGGCTGGCGTAGTCGGAGCGGATGCCGATGCCGCTCGCATTCGTCGTCTGCTCGGTGAACTGGAAATCGATCATGAAGGCGTACTCGTGGACCCGCACCGTCCCAGCACGGTCAAGGAACGCTACATCGGCCGTGCTCAGGCCCGCCACCCGCAGCAGATGCTTCGCGTCGATTTTGAGGTCCGTGATCCGCTTGAAGCCAGCCTCGAAGAACGCATGAAGCAGGTCCTTGATGTCCGCATTCGTCGGGCGGATGTCGTGCTGATCAGCGATTATGACAAGGGCGTTTGCACGCCGCGGGTTTTGCAGCACGTCATCGGTCTGGCCCGAACCCTGGGCAAACGGGTGCTCGTTGATCCGATCCGCTGCAAGCCGGGTCAGGGCGAAAGCGCCTTTGCCAAGTACCGGGGCTGTTCGAGCATGACGCCGAACCGCCTCGAAGCCGGTCTGGCGGTCGGGAGGACCCTGGCGACGATTGACGATTCCCTGTCAGCGGCTGACGAATTGCGTCGGCGGCTCGATATGGAAGCCGGCATCGTGACGTTGGACAAGGACGGCATGGCGTTGGCGCATCTGGACGGCCGCCGGAAGCATTTCCCGACCCGACCTCGGCAGGTGTACGACATCACGGGAGCCGGCGATATGGTGCTGTGCGTCTTAGGCATGGCCCTGGCCGCCGGGGCCGACTACGACGCCGCCATTCGCCTGGCCAACGTCGCAGGAGGGTTGGAAGTCGAGAAGCTCGGCGTCGCGCCCGTGTCCCGGGACGAGATCCTGCGGGACCTGCGCCATGCCTTACTGAACGACCGTGAAAACCGTCCCCACGGCAAGATCATGGACCGCAACTTATTGGTGCAGGAAATCGAAGCCCTGCGATGCAGCGGCAGACGGATCGGCTTCACCAACGGCTGCTTCGACCTGCTCCATGCCGGGCATGTGCAGTACCTCCAAGATGCCAAGGCGCAAGTGGACGTGCTCGTGGTCGGACTCAACAGCGACGCCGGCGTGCGGGCCTTGAAAGGGCCGGATCGGCCGATCAATCCACAAAACGCCCGGGCAGAAGTCCTGGCGGCGCTGGCCTGCGTGGATTTCGTCACGCTGTTCGACGAACCGACGCCTTTGGAACTCATCCGCCTGATTCGGCCCGACGTGCTCATCAAGGGAGCCGACTACCGCAAGGAGGAAGTCGTTGGTGCGGATTTTGTCGAGTCCTACGGCGGCAAGGTCTATCTCGCCCCGCTGAAAGCGGGGTTCAGCACGACGGCGCTGGCGGAGCGTCTGGCGGAGTCGCAGCAACGCCGAGTCGCCTGAAGGAGAAAGCAATCGGGAGGCGCTAGCCTCCGGGGATGGTGACGGCCCGAGCCATGCACATCGCAATCTTCTGCCCCAACTGGATCGGTGATGCCGTCATGGCGACGCCAGCCATCGCTGCCATTCGTCGCCGTCATCCCAAGGCACTGCTTATCGGAGTGCTCAAGCCCTACGTCGAGGAGGTCTTTCAGGGCAGCCCCTGGTTCGATGACCTGATTCGCTATCACGGACCCGATCCATCCCACCGCCTGCTTTCGGCCGCGTGGCGGCTGCGGCAGATCAGCGTGGACGTGGCCGTGCTGTTTCCCAACTCGTTTCGTTCCGCCCTGCTCGCCTGGCTCGGCGGCGCCCGCCGAATCGTCGGCTACGCCCGAGGAGGACGTTCCCTGCTCCTGAGCGATCCGCTTCCTCCCTTGCGTGACGAGCACGGACGCTTCGTTCCAAGTCCGATCCTGGACGCCTACAACCGCCTGGCCGAAGTGCTCGACTGCGAACCGCCCGGTCGCCGGATGACCCTCTACACCTTGCCGGAGGACGAACGAGCCGCGGATGACATCTGGCGTCGGCATGGTCTTCAGGACGCTTATCCGGTGGTCTTACTGAATCCCGGCGCGGCCTACGGCTCGGCGAAACACTGGCCGGTCGAATACTTCGCAGAACTTGCTCAAATGCTTGTGGACTGTCGGCACGCCGCCGTACTCGTCCTCTGCGGACCTAACGAGCGGGAGATGGCTGGACGCATCGCCGAACTAGCGAACCGGGCCGGCGTGACCAGCTTGGCGGATGAAGCGATCTCGCTCGGCCTGCTCAAGGCGTGCATCCGTCGCTGCGACCTCCTGATCACGACCGACAGTGGTCCCCGGCACTTCGCCGCCGCCTTCGACCGGCCGGTTGTCACACTCTTCGGTCCCACCCACATCGCCTGGACCGAAACCTACTTCGACAAGGCCGTGCATCTGCAAAAAACGGTCCCGTGCGGGCCGTGCCAGTTGCGGATTTGTCCCCTGGATCATCGCTGCATGAAGCTGCTGACGCCGGAGGAGGTGTACGACGCCGCGGTGGCATTGCTTCTTCGACATCTCCGGCAAGAGCGAGAGCGAACGGCCTGGAACTGGCTGCCGTTCCGATGGAATCGGAGGACGGGCTGAGATGCATCTGGTTATCGATCGGCGGTTGGCGGATTGGGGATTGTCCACCTTCGCCAGTATCTTTGAGCATCCCCAGGCCCGGGTCATCAGCGGCCACCCGTTGCGGAACGTGGCCCTCTTGACTGTCGGCAGTGAGCGGTTTTTTCTCAAGCGGCAACTGCGGATTCCGTGGAAAGACTATCTTTCGAGCTGGCAAGCAGGGTTTGGCTGGGTGGACCGCTCACGAAGGGAGTGGCAGACGCTCCTGGCCTTGCACCGCCGCGGCATTGCCTGTCCGGAACCGTGGGCGGTCGGCCATCATCAGTCCCGGTCGTTCCTTCTGGTGCGAGAACTGCACCAGGTCGTGGACCTGCACGCCTTCCTGACCCGGCACGTGCAGGACCGCTCGTTGTGCTTGAGCCTGGCTGAGGGAATCGGCTGCACCGTAGCCCGCCTGCACGACGCCGGCTTCACCCATCCCGATTTGTACGCCAAACATGTCTTGGTTCGCTGCTCGGACCTGACCATCGCCTTGATCGACTTCCAGAGAACCAGCTGGTACCGTCGAGTCCCCTGGCGTTTCCGCTGGCGTGACCTTGCGGCCCTCGACGCCTCACTCGGCGACCACCTGGCCGACGAAGAATTCCGCTTCCACCTGCTGCAAACCTATCTGCGTGAAACCAAGGCGACGAACCTTGTGGGCAAAGCGGTCCAGGCGATTCGCCAACGCTCACGATACCTGCAACGCCGACGGAAGATTCAGGCGATGCGGCATCCCTGGCAGCTCCTTCCCGGACCTCGAGATCCGCATCCCCTGCCCTTACCTGTCGCCGAGGGACTGCCATGATCGGCCGCATCTGGACGGCCCTATTCCGCGGCATCGGTTGGCATCGGTCGCACGTCTCCTGGAGCACGGCGGATGCTCCTTCGTCCACGCACGAAGTGCTCAGGCTCCAGCCCCAGGACCGCTATCACGCCAAGCAAGGACGATCGACGGGACGCTGGGTTTTCGGCTCCGGCAATCGGACCTTACGGGTGTTTATCAAGCGCCACCATGATTTGCCTTGGCCGTTGCGGGTAGCTGCAACGTTGTGGCCGAAGGCCGGCTGGTCGCCGTCATGGCACGAATATCGGCAACTTGAGTGGGCGCGTCAAAAGGGAATCGCGGTCCCCGAACCGATGGCAGTCGGCGAGCAAGTCGGCCCGGGCTTTCGGCTGCAAAGCTACCTAGCCGTCGCTGAACTGGGCGGCATGATCCCGCTGCATGAGGCCGTCGGAGTGGCCGCGCGGACTCTGGAGCCGACCACCTTCGTCTCCTGGAAGCGCAGTTGCATCTGCGAGATGGCCCGCATGGTGCGGCTACTGCACGCTCACCACCGCTATCACAAAGATTTGTACCTTTGCCATTTTTTTGTCCCACCTCCGAGCAAAGACTGTCCCGAAGTAGCGCCGGGAAGATTGCATCTCATCGACTTGCATCGGCTGCACAAGCATCGGCTTTTTGGATGGTACTTCCGCGTCAAAGACCTGGCACAATTGCTCTATTCGACGGCCGAGATGCCGGAAATCGAAGACCGCGACCGTCTGCGTTTCCTGCAAACCTACTGCGGAGGAAGAATCAGCCGTTGGCTGCTGCTTGCGGTGATGGTGAAGGCGCATCGGTATCTGCGGCACAATCGCAAAGCTCGGCCCCTCTCTCCCGGCTCTGCTCTTCATGGAACAAGTCGAGTCACGAAAGCGAGGTCGGCATGAAGATCGGCATTTGCTACGAAAGTGTGGTTCCGGCCCGCGGCGGTTGTGAGACGTATATTGCGGACCTGATCCGCCGGCTCGTCGCTGATCGGCACGAGGTTCATCTTTACGCCGAAGACCGAGATGCCGCCGCCCTGCCCAGGGAGGTGGTCTTTCACGCCATCATGCCAAGCGCGGGTCCGCGTTTTCTCAAGCCGTGGCGGTTCGCCGCTGCCTGTGCCCAAGCCGTGGAACGCGAAGGGCACGATGCCGTCCTCGGTTTCGTCAAGACCTGGAAGCAGGACGTGCTCATTCCCCAGGGCGGCTTGCACGTGGCCTCGGCAGAATACGGATTGCGGAAATACGGAACGGGTTGGGAACGCTTGGCTGCCCGCGTGGGCAAATGGTTCAGCCCAGCCTACTGGTCGTTCCTTCTTTTGGAACGACGCCAATACCTCGGCCGCGACCGGCCGCTCATCGTCGTGCCAAGTCGCTTCGTGAAGAGCCATCTGAAACGCTACTATGGCATCGGCGATGAACGTGTACGGGTGATTCCCAACGCCATAGATGCGGCTCGCTTTTCCGCTCGGAACCGGCTCAAGCTCCGGGACGACTTGCGGAATCGCCTGGGTATCGGCCCCGAGGAACCCACGGCTCTGTTCGTCGGGCACAATTATCGGCTCAAAGGGCTGGATACGTTGCTTGGCGCGTTGGCCATGCGGCCCGATCTGCCGGTGCGGGTCCTGGTCTGCGGCAGCGCCCGAATCCGCCGCTATCAGCGGCAGGTAAATCGGCTTGGACTCGGCAACCGCATCCATCTCCTCGGGTTCACTCCCGACGTGCGTCCGGCATTCTTCGCCGCCGATTTCCTGGTGCATCCGACCTTTTACGATCCGTGTTCGCTGGTTGTTCTGGAAGCGCTGGCGTGCGGCCTGCCGGTCATCACGACGGCTTGCAATGGGGCGGCGGAGATTCTGCATCCGCCGGAGGACGGTCTGTTGCTCGACGATCCGAGCGATGTCGAGGGCTTGGCCGATTGCATACAACAGTTCTGTGAACCGGAACGCCGGCGGGCGGCGGCGGAAGCCGCGCGTCGGACGGCAGCAGCGTGGACTTTCGAGCATCACTACCGCCAGATCATGCAGGTGCTCGACGAGGCCGTTCACTGCCGATATGCGGCGTGATTGCTTCAACCTGGGCCGTCGGGAGAGGGGGCACAGATGAACTACTTTCTGCGGTGGCTGCATCTGCTGGCACTAGCGCTGTGGCTGGGAGGCGGCGTGTTTTTCTCATACTTCACCGCCCTGCCGATCATTCGCCACATGGAGACGCTGGCCCAGACCCCCGATAATTGGGCGGGATTCACGACCAGAAGCCAGGGCACGCGAATCGCCGGCGAAGCTCTGTCGGCTGTCTTCGCCAACTATTTCCCCTATCAGGCCGTTTGCGGGGTGATCGCCCTGGGTACGGCGGCCGCGTGGCTGCGTCGCCCCGGAGTACGGCCTCGGCTCCGAGTCCTGCTGCTGGCGACCGCACTCTTGCTGGTCGTGGTCAACCTCGTCTATCTGAGTCCGTGGGTTCACGAACTGCGGCAGCAGCGGTACGCAACCGATGCCGCGGTTGCGGAGCTGGCGGAGGCAGCTTTCGGCGAAGTTCACCAGCTCAGCCTGCTGGCCGACATGGCGACCCTGGCTCTGGTCTTCATCACCTTGACAATGTCGGCGACAGAGGACCGAATAGAACCTGCCAAGCCAACGTAGAATCTGACCAGCCGCGATTTGTCTGAAAACGGAATGGGTCGGAACGACCCCGGACTATGATTTATTGTGGCTAGAATGCCAGAGATCCGAGGGGAGAGATTCCCTTGCCAATAGCCTTTCGCCCATTTCGCAACTGGGATCCGCCGGCGATCGTGCGGATCTGGAACGAGTGTTACACCGGACGCGGTGCTGCTTACCTGAACGGCACTTTGCCGCTGGAGTTCCTCGTGCTGGCCAAACCCTATTTCGATCCGCAGGGGTTGATCGTGGCCGAGGAGGACGGCGAGTTGGTCGGCTTCGTCCATGCGGGGTTCGCCGGGGACAGCAACGGAAGCATGCTTTCCTACGAACGGGGCATTATCTGCGCCCTGGCGGTACGACCTCACCATCAGCGGAAAGGCGTGGGCCGCGAGCTTCTTCAGCGCGGGGAGGCTTATTTGCGTTCGAAAGGGGCGACAGTCATTCAGGCGGGTCAGCGGCGGCCTATCTGCCCGTTCTACTGGGGATTGTTGTCCGGCAGCGAACCGGCGGGCATCCTGGCCTCGGACAACGGTGCGCAAGCGTTTCTGCTGGCCAACGGGTACTGGCCCGGCGAGCGCTGCCTGATCTACCAGCGGGAGTTGATGAACCTACCTCCGGTGGCCGACATCCGCGTTGCCGACATCAAGCGGCGGTGCGATCTGATCGCCCAGCCCCGCCCGGTCAGTTCCACCTGGTTTGAAGAGGTCGTCTACTCGCCGCTGGAGATGCTGGAGTTCCACCTGGTCGAAAGCTCCCAGGGCGAGTCAGTCGCTCAGGTTCGTGTTTGGGACATGGAACACTTCGCCTGGCGCTGGCATCAACCGTCGGCGGGACTCATTGACCTGATCGTGCCGGAGAGGCATCGCCGACGGGGCTATGCGAAGTTTCTGATTTCGCAGGTGATGCGGTATCTTCAGGAACAGTTTTACGGTCTGGTCGAGTTTCACGTGCCGGAAAGCAACGTCCCGGCGCAACGCTTGGCGGAAACCCTTGGCTTCGTCAAGGTGGATGAAGGCCGCGTCTTCCATAAGGAATAACGTATCGCTTCAGAGCAGACACAGGGATAGCCACGGTGAGCCGCCTCCTGGATCGCTTCAACCACCGACTCGCTGAGGTGCTGGTTCGGCATCGCGGGCTATGGTTTCTGCTCACCCTGGGTCTGACTAGCGCTGCGGCGGTGTACCTGATCGGCTTCAAGCCGCTGCAATACAACCGTTCCATGGAAGGCTTCTTTCCGAAACACGACCCCGCCCTGCACACCTATCTCAAGAACAAAGAGTGGTTCGGTGGCGAAGCGACGCTGCTAGTCGCTTACCGCGATGCGGAGTTATGGACCACGGCTGGGATGCGGCGACAGGAACAGTTGGCTTCCGCCTTGCGGAACCTCTACCACCTCGGCGTCAAGACGGTCACGTCGCTGGCCGAAAGTCCGGCGCCTGGAAGACCCTGGCAGACCATTGCCGAAGTCGTGGATCACGATCCCGCTTCCTTGCAGCGCTTGCAAAACCTGGTCCGCGAAAGCGCCCTGTATCAGGGAGTCCTGATCGCCGACGATCTGCAAACCACGTCCTTGCTGGTGCAACTGCGCAAGCGGTTCGAGACCTCGGACGATCTGGGCCGGTGTCTTGAAGCAGTGCGGAACACCGCCAAGCAGGTCCTGGGTAATAATGGCTCGGCCTTGTTGTCGGCGAAGGACCGAGGCGAAGCGGTCGTGGTCGGTCCCGCCGTCGTTGGAACCCACTTGTTGATCCACGACGTGTACGAGTACACCGAGGCGGATGGGCAGCGCTTGCAGATTCTGTCCGTGCTCTTCATGGGAGTCGTCATTGCCATCTTCTTCCGCAGCCTGCGTTGGATCGTTTTGCCGCTGCTGGTCATCTATGCGGCCCTGTTCTGGGCGGAATCGCTGTGGGCCTTGTGGCGCGGCGAACTGACTATGGTGAGTTCCGCCATCAGTTCGCTCGTGGCGGTGATCGGCGTATCCACCGTGGTGCATTATGGCATGCACTACCGGGAACTGCGTCGCCATCTGGATTCGGTGTCCGCCCTGCGGGAAACGCTCTACGCCATGAATCCGCCAATTTTTTGGATGCTCATGACGACTGCCGCGGGGTTTGCGTCGCTGCTCATCTGCGAACTGAAGCCGGTGCATGACTTCGCCTGGATCATGGTGATGGCGACGCTCCTGGCCGGCGTGGCCACGCTCGGCTTCATGCCCTTCATGGTACTCGGCCTGCGAACACAGGATCGCCTGGAGGTTCCGGGCGGCAACCTCCTTGGCCGGCTTCTGGACGCCGGCTTGCAGTGGGTGCGACGTCGGCCCGGTTCGACGATGACGGCCATGCTCGTGCCGGCACTGGGCATCGCTTCCGGGGTCTTCTGGTTGAAGCCGCAGACGGATTTCACTAACAATTTCCGCCGCGATACGGAGGTCTATCAGGCCTACAGCTTCGTTGAATCGCAGTTCGGCGGAGCCGGACAGTTGGATGTCGTGTTCTCCTGTCCCGATTTGTTCAACTTGCCCGAGGACGAGTTGCAGGGCTTCGTGAACCGGCTGCGCCGTCTGGAGAGTGAGTTGAAGACCTTGCGCAGCCTGGACGGCTCGGAACTTGCTGGCGTCACCAAGGTGCTGGGGCTGGTCGATTTTCTCGATTTCTTCGAGGACTCGCTGGGCAGTCTGGACCGCAGGCTGGCGGCCACGGCAAAACGGCTGTTCCATTTGCGGATGCGCCTTCAGGTTCTGACCGGCGACGTGACCGAAGCCCGCAAGGCGCTCCAGGACGCCGCCGGGCTGCTCGACGGTTTCGCCGGTCGGCTTCTGAAGCCGGAACAGCGTGAAGCCTACAAGAACCACCTCGCCCAGGTCGAAAAGCAGTTAGAGCGATTCGCTGAGTCCCCGCCCGGAAAGCACTTTTGGAACCGCGAAGCAGCCAAGATGCGAATCACGCTCCAGACCCGCGAACGGCTCAGCGGCCCACAGAAGGTAGCCCTGATCGCTGCCGCGGAACGCAAGGCCGAGGAGGTGCTGGGTCCGGAGAGTCAACCGCAGGCCACCGGCATCTACCTGATGTTGACGCGCCTGATCACCAACCTGCTCGGCGATCAGAGGATGACCTTCGCTCTGGCTTTGTTGTTCATGTTCGGCATGGGCCTGATGGCATTCCGCAACTTCTGGCTGGCGGCCATTACGATGGTTCCGACGGTGGTGCCTATCGTGGCCATTCTTGGGACGATGGGCTGGTTCGGACTGCCCATCAACATCGCTACGGCCATGCTGGCCAGCGTCGCGATGGGCATGACTATCGACAGCAGCCTGTTATACATCTACCGTTTCGGGCAGGAACGACAAAGCGGGCTGGATTTCGCCGCGGCGATCCAGCGGACCCATGCCAGCACGGGACTGGCCCTGGTGGTCGCCAACATCGCTCTGGTGCTTGGGTTCGCAGTGCTCGCCTGGTCGCGGTTCATTCCGCTGGTTCACTTCGGCCTCCTGACCGGGCTGGCGTTGATTGGAGGATTGGTGGGCAACCTGCTGCTGTTGCCGCTGTTATTGAGCCTCGCTCCCGGCATCAGGGGGCCGACGCCGACGGGCCAGGGACCGACTGCGGCGGAATCCGCCACGTCCCCGGTGCCAAGGCCCCCGACGGCTGGTTGACGGCGTGAGCGTGGGTGCGGAAGGCAATCTGCTGTAGAATCCGGCGACTGGTTTCCTGGTCGCCGAACGTAGCGATGCGGACGCCGACTTCGGTCTGCGGGGGATCGGTAGGAATCTTCGGAATGATCTGCTCGATGCTGATCTTCACCCGTTCGCCGTTGCCGGTCTGGCTCTCGATGACGCCGGAGAGCGTGTCGCGGCTGACCTTTTTGATCGGCATGCCGAGGTCATACAGGGCGTCCTGGGTGGCATGCCAGACGGTGGTGAAATCCCCGTCGATCTTCTCGGTAACATTACCGCGGTAGTAGGCGTACCCGGCCGCTCCTCCGGCAGCGGCTCCGCCGGCCAAAAGCAGACAGCCGTTTCCCGCGGCACACAGCGCTGCCGCTACAACCAGATTCAGCGCGATTCTCGTCCGGCACATGGGATTCATCGGCCCTCCTCCGATTGACCGCCGTGCAGAGAATCCGCACCATAACGGCCGCCGGAGATTCCACAAGGCCATTTGGCCGGCGGACAGCCGCGTAGAATAGGGCAAATCCTTGCTGGCAACAAAACATCTGCATCGAGGAGAAATGGGCAATTATCTCGTGGGCATCGATCTGGGCACGACCAATTGTGCCCTCGCCTATGTGGACCTGAAACGCTCTGGGCCGTTGCGGATATGTGCCTTGGGCATTCTGCAGCTGGTCGGTCTGAACGACCTCGCTCCGCGGTATCTTCTGCCGTCCTTTCTCTATCTTCCGGGACCGCATGATCTTCCCGCCGGAGCGTGTGCGTTGCCCTGGGATGCCCGGCGTAATTACGTCGTCGGGGAATTCGCCCGGCAGCACGGCAGTCGAGTTCCGGGACGTCTGGCGACCTCGGCTAAGTCGTGGCTGTGTCATGCCGGGGTGGATCGCCAGGCTCCGCTGCTGCCCTGGGGTGCGCCGCCGGACGTGCCACGACTCTCGCCGGTCGAGGTTTCGACCCGTTTTCTGAAGCATCTGGCTGAGGCGTGGAACCACACGGTGGCAGGCGGGGAGCCGGATCAGATGCTTGAAAAACAGCAGATTGTGCTGACCGTCCCGGCGTCGTTCGATGACGTGGCCCGCACCCTGACCCTGGAAGCTGCCCGAGGAGCCGGTTTCGAGAACGTCGTGCTCCTGGAAGAACCGCAGGCGGCGTTCTACTCCTGGATGGCGGCCTCTCGCGGAATCGAGCTGGAAGGACCGAGTTCGTCCGCAAAGCCGTCCAAAGAGCCCACCCGCACCCTGGAGCCGGGGATGATCTGTCTTGTGGTGGACGTGGGCGGCGGCACGACGGACTTCAGCCTGATCCGGGCCGAGGAACAAGAGGGCGACATCGGCTTTGTTCGCTTGGCGGTCGGAGATCATTTGCTGTTGGGCGGCGATAACATGGACTTGGCCTTGGCCCGGTTTGTGGAAAACAAGTTGCCTCGGTCCGGGGCGCTGGACGCGGCTACGCTGGGGCACCTTGTTCAGGCCTGCCGTGCCGCAAAGGAAGCACTTCTGGCCCCTGATCCGCCCGCCGAGTACACCGTGACCGTCATGGGCCGGGGACGAGCAGTCATTGGCGGAGCTTTGCACGCCCGCTTGACCCCGGAGGACGTTCGCAACGTCATCGAGGAGGGGTTCTTCCCACAAGTGCCGGTCACAGCCGAACCGAAAAAAAGCGGTCGGACGGCCCTGCACGAACTGGGACTGCCCTACGTCCACGACCCTGCCATCACCAGCCACCTGGCTGCATTCCTGCGGGAACACGACGAAACCCGTCAAAAGCCGCCGGACGCGATCTTGTTCAACGGCGGCGTCTTCCAGCCGCAGCGACTGCGGGATCGCCTTGTGCAAGTAATGCGAACCTGGTTCGCGGATCGGGAAGGCGGTTGGAATCCGCTGGTACTGGCCAGCTCCTCGCTGGATCTGGCTGTGGCCTGGGGTGCCGCCTACTTTGCGTGGCTGCGACGGACGGGCGGACGCCGCATAGGCGGCGGTCTGGCGCGTTCCTACTACGTCGGCGTCGCTGCAACCGCAGAAGTAGAAGACCGTTCCCGCGTCAACGTCGTCTGCGTGGTTCCGCAGCACCTCGAGGAGGGCAGCGAAATCGTCCTCGACGAACCGCATCTGGAGCTTGCCTTGGGACAGCCAGTCACGTTTCCACTGTTTACCTCGACAGTGCGGTCGAAGGATCGGGCCGGGGAAGTGCTGCACCTGGAACCCCGACAACTGCTCCGTCTGCCGCCCCTGCATACCATCCTGCGCGGGGGGAAGCGCAGTGGAACCAAGAGCGTGCCGGTGAAACTGGCGGCTCGGTTGACCGAGATCGGAACCCTGGAATTGTCCTGCCTGGCCCGCAACGGCGACAACCGCTGGCGGCTCGAATTCAACACCCGCGAAGTGCTCGGAGAGGAAGGAGACGCAGCATCTCCAGGGGAAACCGTTCAAGATGTCTGGGAGGAGGAACGCCTTCAAAGGGCGGCAAGCGTTCTGCGAAACGTATTCGCCGATCCCAACGAGACCGCCGTCAAGGAGGTCGTTCGCAGCATCGAGACCGTGCTGGACACGTCGCGGGAACAATGGCCCGTAACCGTCTGCCGACGCCTTTGGGACTTCCTCTCCGAAGTTGCTGAACATCGCCGGAAGACCCCTGCTCATCTGGCTCGCTGGTATAACCTGACTGGTTGGTGCCTTCGGCCCGGATTTGGCGACCCCCTCGACCGTCACCGCGTCGAGCAGTTGTGGAAACTTCTGCACAGCCTCGCGGCCAAGCCCGGACAGACTTCGCTTCGCGTTGGCGAAGGCGGACCGGAATGGTGGATTCTTTGGCGGCGAGTCGCGGGGGGGTTGCCCGCAGTCCTGCAAAACTCGCTCTGGGACCGTTTGCGGCCGATCCTGTTGCCGGCCAAGAGCGGCAAGACGCTCCCGTACAAACCGGGTCCTCACGAACTGGCTGAGATGTGGCGTGCAGCGGCTAGCCTGGAACGCCTCGACCTGCGCTGGAAGCAGCAACTCGGCGAGACCCTTTTGCGGGAGTTTCGCCGTCCCCCAGTTTCCCCGCATGTCTTCTGGGCGCTGACCCGGCTTGGTTCGCGTCGGCTCGTCTATGGACCGCTTAATGCCATCCTGCATCCTGACGTCGTGCAGTCATGGGTGGAAACCTTGCTTCGATTCTCGCCCAGCAATGATTCCGAGCGGCAAAGCTGGCAGTTCTGTCTGGCCCAAATCACTCAGCGCACGGGACAGCGGGCCTTGGACATTTCCGAGAATTTGCGGCAACAGACCATGCAGAAGCTCCGGGAAACCGGGGCTTCGGAACGCTTGGTACGCATCGTTGAGGAAGGCTCAGCGCTTGACGCCGCCGAGCAGAAACAAATGCTCGGAGACACCTTGCCCATCGGGCTGAAGCTCGCAAGCCTGGCCGAGTGACCGGCTCTTCATCCACGCAAGTAAAGAGATGACGTCGTTACCGTTCTTGAGCAAGGGCCTGGAGTGACTCAGGCACGGACATCGCCTGTGCCGGCTGATCCGCTTGCGGAACGGCTTGCCACGAAGCTGTCCAGATCCAGCCGGGGAACGCAAACACGCCGACGACGAAGGCGGCGCAGGCCGCTGCTCCGATCAGGCCGGGGCGATCCGTCGCCACGGCTGGTTCCCGGCCGGGGGAACGCAGGTACATGATGGCCACGATCCGGATGTAATACCACGCTGCCACTGCGGCATTGAGGGCGAGAGCAATTGCCAACACACGGTACAACGTGCCTCCGCTGGCCCAGGCTGCGAGAAACACATAAAGCTTGGCCCAAAAGCCTGCGGTCGGAGGCAGTCCCGTCAGGCTGAACAGACATACGGCCAAAGCCAAGGCGTACAACGGACGTGTCCGTGCCAAACCTGCCAGGTCTTCTACTGCTTCCGCGCTGGCGCCTAGCAGGCCGAGCACGCCAAAGGCTCCGAGCGTCATCGCCGTATAAATGGCTAGGTAGAACAGCACGGCCTCCTGACCTCCGGAATCGCTCGCAGCCAACGCCGCCCCCACCCCGACCAACACGTATCCCGCATGAGCGATGCTCGAATAGGCCAACAATCGCCGCGGATTGCTTTGGAGCAACGCCAGCAGGTTGCCGATGGTCATGGAAGCCAGGGCCAGAATCCAGCAGACGGCCGTGATCACGCTCCGCACTTCGGGAAACCATGACTCCGCCGCCGTCAGTCCCAGGGCTGCATTCAGAACGATGAGCATACCAACAAACCCGGCGAGTTTCGGAATCGCCGCCAAAAGCCCCGCACAAACGGGCACGGTACCCTGATACACGTCCGGCGCGTAGAAGTGGAAGGGGACCGCCGCCACGCGGAAGCTCAACCCCGCAAGCACGAGTACCACCGCCAGACCGACCAGGTGATCGAAACCGCTTTCCCGCTGAATCGGCAAAGCCACACTTAACGCCGTGAGATTCGTCGTTCCTGACAGGCCGTAAAGGTAGCTGATGCCGAAGAGAAACACCGCCGAAGCGAAGACGCTCAGCAGGAAGTACTTGAGAGCGGCTTCCTGGTTGGAGGCGTCCTGACGAGGCAGGTAGAGCACGACGTAGGTCGGGATGCTGATCATTTCCAGGGCCAGGAAGAGCAGAATCAGATCATTAGCAGCCCCGACCAGCATCGTCCCGGCAGCGATGACCAACAGACAGGCGTGGAACTCAGCAGCACGGAAGTCCGGGACTTGGTTCCACCCCGACAATACCACCACGGCCACAGCCGCCAGACTCAGTACGGCCACATAGGAGGCCAGCGGGGTAAATGCCACTAGTCCGACGGAGGACGTAACGGAATCGCCTGCCGGTCCCCACCACCAAGCCAGGAAGGCTAACCCGATTGCGACCAGAGCCGCCGCGGACCAGGTCGTCCGGCTCCGATACACGGTTCCGCCCACGAACAGCACGCAAGCTGCCGCCACAAGGATTAACTCAGGGATCAGCAGCTCCACTGAGCCGACTAGCTGTTCCGCAATCTGCGAATCCAAAGGCATGCCTCCGCTTCAGCCGCGCAGGGTAAGGACCACGAAAATGACGAAGACTGCCAGGCCGATGGTTGTCACCAGGGCGTAGTATTGCACTAGGCCGTTCTGGGGCGGCTGGAAGACACGCCCGAGGGCTGAGGGCACCCACCCGACCAGATCGACTACGCCATCCACGATGTATTGATCGAACAGACGGCAGACGTTGGACAGCACCGTTGCCGGTCCCACGAACAGCACGCCGTACAATTCGTCGAGGTAGAAGCGGTTGTACGACAGTTCGTACAAACCGCGTAAACCTCGTCGCAGTCGCTCCGGCAAACCGGGATTCAGGACATAGAACCATCCCGACAGGCCGATGCCCAGCACAGCAGCCAACGTTCCCGTGAGCAATACCGTCCAGTCAAGGCCATGTTCGTCTCCGAGCACGGGGAAGATCGGCGTCTTGGCAAGATACTCCCCGAACAGATGCGTAGGCCCGAAGAACAGGCCGGTCAATGCCGCTCCGATTGCCAGCACGCCCATCGGTGCAAGCATCACCAGCCCCGATTCGTGAGCGTGGCCGTGCGCCTCTTCGGGAATTCGCTCCTCGCCCCAGAAAGTAAGGAAATAAGCCCGAAAAGTGTAAAATGCCGTCAGGAATGTGGTGAGGACGGCCGCGTAGTAGCAGATCGTGAGCATTCCTCCGTAAGGTCCATGCGACGCCTCGCGGACCGCACTCAAGATCTCATCCTTGCTCCAAAACCCCGCCAGTGGCACGACACCCGCCAGAGCCAAGGCCCCGATCAGGAACAGAGCATGAGTCCAAGGCAACAGGCGACGCAGCCCGCCGAAGCGACGCATGTCGATCACGTCGCCCATCGCGTGCATCACACTGCCCGCAGCCAGGAAGAGCAGAGCTTTGAAAAAGGCATGGGTGAACAGATGAAACACTGCCGCAATGACAGCGAACTCGGCCAGCTTCGGCTGCCCGGCAGCGGCCCCCAGGGCCAGGAACATCAAACCCAACTGACTTACAGTCGAATAGGCCAGGACCCGCTTGAGGTCGAATTGCGTCAGGGCAATGAGCGCCGCCAGCAAGGCCGTGAAGCCGCCAATGCCAGCCACGATGAGTTGAGCCGTCGGCGAAGCCACGAACAGCGGCGTGCTGCGAGCCACAAGATAAACCCCAGCCGTCACCATCGTGGCTGCGTGGATCAAGGCACTGACCGGCGATGGACCTTCCATCGCGTCGGGCAACCAGACGTGCAGCGGGAACTGAGCCGATTTGCCGACGGCACCCGTGAACAAGAGCAGACAGATTGCCGTCAAGGTGGCTGGGTCGGCCTGGTCCACGCGGCTGAAGACGCCGTCGTAGTCCAGCGTGCCGAACGTCGTCCACATCAGCATCAGGCCGAGAAGGAAGCCGCAGTCGCCAATGCGATTAACCAGGAACGCCTTACGTGCCGCTGCCGCCGCGCTTGGTCTCTCGTACCAGAATCCGATGAGCAAATAGCTGCACAAGCCCACCGCTTCCCAGAAGACGTACAGCAGCAGGAAGTTGCTGGACAAGACCAGCATGGACATCGAAAAGACGAACAGCCCCAGCTCCGCGAAGTACCGGGCGTAGCCGGAATCGCCAGCCATGTAGCCGCGGGAATAGACCGCCACCAGCAGCCCGACGAGGTTGACCGTCACAAGCATCATCGCCGTCAGGGCATCGGCCCGGAGCACGACGTTGATGTGAAGATTGCCGAGGTCGATGAAGTCGTAGGAAGTCGAGATGCGTCCGCTGCCAGGCGCTTCGACGAGAACCATGAGCGAAAACAGAACTGACCCTGCCAGACCGACGATCACCGGCAAGTGGCTCTTAGAGCCAAGCAAACGATGGCCCAAGAATGCTGTGATAATGCTGCCGATCAGCGGTAGGGCGGGCACGATCCGCAGGGCCACGTCGAGATCAGACATGAACGGCGTCCTCCACCTGTTTCGCCTTCGGTTCCAGACCGGCGGGCGTCAGCTTGGGAAACTCGGGAGGCGGCGGAGCAGGTTCCTCAGGCGGCGTTTCCTCGATGTCGGCTTCGACCTCGGGTTCCTTGAGTGCTTGCCAGACGCTCACGTCCAACGTGCGTTGCCGGCGGTATAGGGCCAGAACCAAGGCTAGCGCCAAAGCTGCCTCGCAAGCCGCGACGGTCAAAATCAGAATGGTGAAAACCTGACCTGAAAAGTTGCGATGGTAAGCACCGAAGCCGACCAGGTTCAAGGCCACTCCCTGGAGCATCATCTCCACGCACAGAAACAGGATGATCAGATTCCGCCGGGTCAAGAAGCCGATCAAGCCCAGCACGAAGAGCACGGCCCCGACGACGAGATAGTTGTGCAGAATCGGAGTCATGCCGTTTCCTCCTTGCGCCGCAGGGCGATGATGACGGCCCCGACCGTCGCCACGAGCAGAAGTGTTCCCGCAATTTCTACTGCCCAGAGATAATCGCCGTACAAGGACTGGCCGAGCGAAGCGACGTGCGGCTGCTTGATCCCGCTCAGAGGCGTTCCCCCCAGCCGCAACTCTAATCGTCGGGACAACGCCATCAATTGATCCAAGCCCTCGACCATCATTTCCCTGTTTTCCGTCAATCGAGCGCGGCTGATCCTGGCATTAGCCCCCTCGCAGAGATCGCGCTCCTGCTTCCGTTCGACTGGCGGCAGCGTTTCGGCCAACTGGAACAGGATGTTGCCGACAAAAGATTCGGGTTGCTTGGGCTGAAGGTACAGCGACTTGCCGACATCGTCCGGCGATTCCCCAGTCTGGACCCGTAAACGCGCCTCTTCGAGCGTTTGCCGAACCGTAGGCAACTGCCGGGGTTGGGCGAAACTCTGGACTGGCGCGGACGGCGGGCCGGCTCGGTGAAGGGCATATTGCAAGGCAGCCAGCAGGACGAACCCGGCCACGCAAGCCAACAGCGGCTCTCGGGCCTGACAGTCATAGGGAGCCAAGCCCGTCTGCTGAGCCAGCATGATGACAAACAGGAACGTGACCACGATGGCTCCGGCATAAACGATGATTGTTGCCGCCGCGAGAAACCATGCGGATTGCAGAAGAAACAATCCGCTCGTGCTCAGCACCACCAAGGCGAACCACAGGGTGCTGTACACCGGATTGCGTTGCACGATCATGGCGGTGGCGGCACCGACAGCGATCACGGAGAAAATCCAGAACAAAGCGTCGAACAGCCAGGGAACCGTCGGTCCCGTAGGCCGCAACAGCACGAGACTTCCCACGATCAACGCGGCAACCCCAGCAATGAGGGCGGAGATGAGCACGCGGGCCGGTCGAGCCTGAGGAAGCAACAGCCACAGGGCGATCATACCGACTGCCAGTGGCAGCAAGATCCAGATGATCCTCTGCCACTCGAGCAACCTACTTGCCAGCAAGGGTTCAGGCATGGCGAATTCCGTCCAGCTCACCATCATGCTTCCGAGGATGCTTTTGCCGCGACCGCCCGTTCGGAGTCGGTGCGGTTGTCGCTGGGATGAGCGGCATTGGCTCCCACGCCGCTCGATGGCCCCAGCTGGTTGATCGGCACCAGCGGTTCGGAAGCCGGGCCGAGACGACCACGCCGCGTCCGAGGCGGATCGGTCCCCGCGGCGGCCGTCTGATCGTACACGCTGAGCAGTTTTTCCTTGTCGAACAGCATCTCCCGGCGAGTCAGCCCCGTCAGGTCGTACAGCGTCGTCAGTTCAATGGCATCGACAGGACAGGCTTCCTCGCACATGCCGCAGTAGATGCACCGCAATTCGTCAATCACGAAGATTTCAGGGTATTTTTCCCGATCCGGCCAAGGCGACGGGGCGGCGACGATGTCGATGCAGTGGGCTGGACAGGCCGTGGCACACAGATAACAGGCCACACATTTGACCCGGCCCTGTTCGTCGCGGTTGAGCCGATGCACGCCGCGGTAGTTGGGTGGCAGCTTCGGTTCCTCGTCGGGAAACTGCTGGGTTACTGCCGGGCGGACCATGTGGGACAGCGTCGTACCCAATCCCTGAAGCACGGCGGGAATGTACAGACGCTCCCACAGCCCCATCCGGGGTGGAGCGACCCAGCGGACTTCTTCAGGCTTGATGGGCATGGCCAATCACCCTCTTCTCCTGCGTCGAAACGAGCGTGCCGATCAGCCCCGCGGCCACGAACAGCACGACAGAGATCGGCAGTAGCCACCAGCGGCTGAGTTCCCAGTGCCTCACGAACATGGCGAAGACCAGATTGAGAAGCCCCAGGGGAATCAGAACGATCCATGCCAGCCGCATCAGTTGGTCATAGCGGAAACGCGGCAGCGACCAACGCAAAACCATGATGAAGAAGATAAACAACGCGGCTTTCCCCGCCAGAACCAGGATCTTGACCGCCGTCGCTCCGGGATATGTGCTGTCCCCCTCGGCGATGAAGGGGAAATGCCATCCGCCGAAGAACAGAATCGCCGTCAGATAACTGACCGTAATCATGTGCGTGTATTCACCGAGAAAGAACATCACGAATTTGATCGCGCTGTACTCGGTGTGGAAGCCCCCGACCAGTTCCTGTTCGCACTCCGGCAGGTCGAAGGGCAGGCGGTTTGTCTCGGCCAGGGCGGCCGTGAAGAAGATCAGCCAGGCGAGCGGCTGAAACCAGATGTTCCATCCGAAAAAGCCGTCCTCGGCCTGTCGGGCAACGATCTTCTCCAGATTCAGCGAGCCGGTCATCATCGCCACGACCAGGATCGACAGCCCTAACGGAATCTCGTAGCTGATGATCTGGGCCGAAGACCGCAGAGCACCGATCATGCTGTACTTGTTGTTGGAGGCCCAGCCGCCAAGGATGATGGCGTACACTGCCAGACTGCTGACGGCGAAGACGAACACGATGCCGATGTCGATGTTCGGAGCGATGACGAACGGGAAGACATCGGGGTTGGCGGACGTCGGAGTGGGACCGAAGGGGACCACGGCAAAAGAGAGCAAAGCTGTGATCACCGCTACGCAGGGGGCGACAAAGTACAGCACCTTATCCACATGGGCTGGAACAACCTGTTCTTTAAAGAGGAACTTCAGCCCGTCGGCGATGGGCTGTCCCAGGCCCCAGAAGTGGAAGCCGCCGGTCAGCCGCTTGAGGAAGGGCAGGCCAAGGTCGAAGCCCACCCGGTTCGGCCCGACGCGGTCCTGAATCCAGGCCGCGGTTTTGCGCTCCAGGAGGATCAGGTACGAGTTGATCCCCAGGATCGCTGTCATGACCACGACGATAATCACGAATGTCACAAGCAAACTCATGCCGACCTCGTGACGGAAAGCCAATCCGAATACCGGCACTCTTACGGTTTTCCTTCGCCGTTCAGAAACACACCGAGCGGCCCAATCTGTCCTGCATTCAAAGGCGCAAAACAGGGGATTTCAGAGGCCAGCTCCGCCCGCAAGGCGGGAGCGTGAGGCAGCCCGCGTCGCTCAAGAAGATCCACAAAGATGCGGGCATCGCTTCGAGCTTCACCGGGCGGCTGCACAGCCCGATGGATCGCCTGAGCCAGCCCGGCATGGTTGACGAACGTGCCGTCTTTCTCAGCGAACGCCGCTCCGGGCAGAATGTACTTCGCAACGGATGTCAGCGGCGAGGGCAAGATGTCTTGTACGATCAACGTCCCGACCCCTTCCAATGCCGTGCAGTGTTCCGAAGTCCAACCCGGCTCCGGGTAGCCGCCAGTAAGGTAGAGCACCCGGACTTCACCCCGTCGAGCTGCCTCCAGGACGGCATCGAATGAATGAATCGTGCCCTGGTAGTGCTTCAGAATCGCCTCAACGCCGAGCCGATTAGGACACTTTTCCGCCCGAATCGTGAAGAGAGTCTTGTCCAGCGGCGGCGGGTTGCCGTGGACGTCCTTCGGATAGCGGTCGTCTTCGCCGACGACGGGAACCGGCCCCGAGGCCAGCCGAGTTTGCGGAGATAGCGAGCGAAACCAGCGGACGGCTAGATACGCTTCTTCACAGGTCAACCACGGCGACAACACCAGCCACGCCGACTCCGGAGCTTCCGTCACCGCTTGCCGCACCTGCCGCCGCAAGACGGGAAGCACCTCTTCCCAGCCGACGTAGAGCGTATGCTTGTCGTGCCGAACCATCGGACTGATGAGCCGATCCGCGGCATTGATGTACTTGTAGCCGAACCGCCCCTCATCGCACATGAACCACCCCTGGGCCTGGGGATTGGCACGAGGACGCAGGCGATAGACGATGTCCTTATGATGGTCAATGGTGATGCTGCATCCGGTGCTGCATCGCGGACAAACACTCGATGTGCTCTTAAGAAACCAGACCCGTTGCTTGTAAAGGAAGTCTTTGCTGCATAAGGCACCGACCGGGCACAAGTCCACGACGTTTCCAGCGAGTTTGTTGTTGCACGGCTGACCGGGAAAGACGTCGATCTCTGCATGTGCCCCGCGGTGGATGATCTGAAGCTCGGCGGTGCCGCTGATCTCCCGAGTGAAGCGGACGCAGCGGCTGCACATGACGCAACGGTCGGTGAACAGAGCGATGTTTTCGCCAATGTAATCCTTGTCCGGGCGGATGATCTTGTCTTCCTTAAAGCGGCTGTAACCTCGGCCGAATTTGTAGGAGTAATCCTGCAAATAGCATTCACCGGCCTGATCGCAGACAGGGCAGTCGAGCGGATGGTTGAGCAGCAGGTACTCCAGCGTCGCGGCCTGAGCGGCCTTCGCCTTTTCACTGTTGGTGCGGACAACCATGCCGGGCCTGGCAGGTGTCTGGCAGGCGGGAACGACGCGCGGCTGCATGGCGA
This sequence comes from uncultured Planctomycetota bacterium, assembly GCA_937944855.1. Classification (GTDB taxonomy): domain Bacteria; phylum Planctomycetota; class Planctomycetia; order Gemmatales; family HRBIN36; genus JANWWR01. The sequence goes on along the minus strand of CALFAY010000001.1, from coordinate 81,058 downwards.
CGGTGCCGTCGGGCTTTTTCTCCCCGACTTCGACCAGACACATCCGGCAGCTGGCTACTACGGTCAACGCAGGGTGCCAGCAGTAATGCGGCACTTCGTATCCTGCTCGCTGGGCGGCTTGGATCAGATTCAGCCGCTCGCTCTCAGCCAGTTGCACGTCTTTATCGTTGATCGTGATGACGGCCATGATGCCTGATGTACTCCTCGAACTCGGCCCGGAACTTGGTCAGGGCGTTCTTGACTGGCCAGGCCGCGCCGTCGGCCAGACCGCAGATCGTGGTGCCCGGCGTGATGCCGATGCCGTTGGCGATTTCGAGCAACTGGTCCAGGTCGCTCAGCTCGCCCTGGCCGCGTCGGATGCGAGCCAGGATTTTTGTCATCCACTCCGTTCCTTCCCGACAGGGTGTGCATTGTCCGCAGGATTCGTGACGGAAGAAGCGGCAGGAGTTGTAAAGCACGTCCACCATGCTTGTCTGGTCGTCGATGACGATGACCGCCGCCGTGCCCAAGCCGAGACAGCCGACTTTCGTCGGGCCGATGAAATCCAACGGGGTGTCCAATTCGGACTCGCTGAGAAAACCCATGCTGATGCCGCCGGGCACGACCGCCTTGGCCTTCCGTCCCTTCCACACGCCGCCGCCGTGCTCTTCGATTAACTGCCGGGCCGTGACACCCAGCGGCAGTTCGACGCAACACGGGTTGTTGACATGCCCGCTGATGCAATAGAGTTTCGGGCCGTAACTGCCCAGGTCGCGGGGGTTGTTCGGGTCGGGCGGCACACCGATGGACTTGAACCAGTCGGCCCCGCGATCGAGGATGTGCGTGACACAGGCCAAAGTCTCGACATTGTTCACGATGGTGGGCTTGCGGAACGCCCCTTCCACCGCCGGAAACGGCGGCTTGATCCGAGGCCAGGCCCGTTTGCCTTCAAGACTTTCGATCAACCCTGTTTCTTCACCGCAGATGTAGGCCCCGGCTCCGCGATGCAGGTACACATCGAGATGGAAATCGGACCTGCCGAGGATGTTCCGACCCAGCAGCCCAGCCGCGTAGGCTTCGTCCACGGCGCGCTGCATCGTCCGATAGCATCGGCCGTACTCGTAGCGGAGGTAGATGTACGCCGTCGTGGCCCGCGTCGCATAGGCGCTGATGGTGATGCCTTCGAGTACCTGATGCGGGTCCTCTTCCATGAGGATGCGGTTGTTGAAAGTCCCAGGTTCGCTCTCATCGGCGTTGACGCACAGGTAGATCGGGCCGGAATGGTCCTTGGGCAGGAACGTCCATTTGACGCCGCAGGGAAAGCCCGCTCCTCCTCGGCCTCGCAACCCGGAATCCTTAACGACCTGCACGACCTCCGCCGGACTCATCCGCAGGGCCTTTTCCAAAGCCCGATAGCCGCCACGCTGCTGGTAAACCTCCAGCCGCTGCACGTCCGGCACGCCACGGTTGCGAAGCAGGACCGGTTCGAAGCTCATGACGCCTCCTCTGCGCGCTTGAGCAATTCCAGGGCCTGCTCAGTCGTCAATGGGCCGTGCACTTCGTCATCGATCATCAGACAAGGTGCTCCTTCACACTGACCGAGGCACTCGGCGAATTCGAGCGTGATCCGGCCGTCGGGCGTCGTCTCGCCGGGCTTCACGCCCAGACGTGCGGAGAGATCCCGCAGCAATTCCTCTCCGCCCCGAAGCATGCACGACAGACTGCGGCAGACCCAGACCCTCTTGCGGCCCAGCGGATGCTTCTCATCCCGGAAGAAACCGTAGAAGCTCAGCGTGTCCTGTACCTGGGCGGGGTGGAGGTCGAGCATTTCCGCGATTTCCCGCACAGCCTCCAGCGGAACGCACCGCAATTCATCCTGGACAACGTGCAACGCGGGCAGGACCACCGCCTGTTTGCTCGGATAGCGGGGCAGATAGGCCCGGATTCTTTCTCGCATTGCCTCCGTCAATATCGCCATGCTGCTCCTCGGAACATGCGCCCAGTCAACGATCCAGTTCCGCCGCGATGATGTTCAAACTTCCGAGAATCGCCACCACGTCGCTAATCTGATGTCCGACCACCAGATGCGGAAAAACCGCGAAGTGGATTAGCGACGGGGGACGAGTGCGGCAACGGTAGGCTCGGTTCGATCCATCCGAAACCAGGTAGAAGCCCAGTTCGCCGTTGGGGGATTCGATGGCTCCGTACACCTCTTCAACAGGGGCGGGGTAGCCGCGATTGGTCATGATGAGTTCAAAATGTTGAATCAGGGCTTCGATGCTGCGGTAAGTGGCGTTCTTGTCCGGGAGGACCGCCTTGCCCTCAACGCCCACGTTGACGGGACCGCCCGGCAGATTCTCCACGGCCGCCCGGATGATCTTGATGCTCTCCAGCATTTCCTCCATGCGCACCAGATAGCGGGCATAGCAGTCGCCCGCCTCGGAGCAAACAACCTGGAACGCATCCCGCAACTCGCCGTAGGCCAGATACGGTTCATCCTTGCGTAGGTCCCGCACAACCCCGCTGGCCCGTGCCACCGGACCCGTGCAACTGAAGTTGATCGCGTCCTCTTTGCTCAAAACACCGACGGCCTGCATCCGTTCCATGAAGATACGGTTGCGGCTGAGCAGCCGGGCGATGTCGCCATGGACCTTGGGAAACCCGTTGAGGAACTCCCGCAGTTTGCGGATCCAGGCGTCGTCCACGTCGTAAAGCAGCCCGCCGACCCGCAGGTAGCTGCCGTGAAAACGCTGCCCGGAGGCGTATTCGCACAGGTCGTAAATCAGTTCCCGCTGGTAAAAGGCATAAAGAAAGGGCGTAAAGGCTCCGAGATCGAGGGCAGACGTGCCGACATTGAGCAGGTGGTCGTGCAGCCGCATCAACTCACCAAAGATCGTGCGCAGGTACTTGCAGCGGGGCGTTAGTTCGATGCCGAGAAGCTTTTCGACGACATGGAACCAGGCAATCTCGTTGGCAAGCGGCGAGATATAGTTCATCCGGTCCACGACCGTGACGTACTGGTTGAACGTCAAGTCCTCGCCGAGCTTCTCGAAGCCGCTGTGCAGATAGCCGATGTCCGGCACGGCCTTGACCACCCGTTCGCCATCCAAGGTCAGGATTAGCCGCAAGGTGGTATGCGTGGCCGGGTGCTGCGGACCGAAGTTGAGCGTCCAGAGGTACTCCTGGTCCGTCGTCGCCTCTTCCCCGGTTTCGATCAGTTCCAGCGGCATGTGCGACCTCAGCGAGTTTGCTTCGTTCCACCAGCTTGCCGTCGACCCACCGCCCTAGAACCGCTCTAGGACTCTGCCCGCGTGATAACCGGAAAGTTATGCCGTTCCCCACGACCTCTGAGCGGATAATCCTTACGCAGCGGGTAGGCTGTGAACGCCTCCGGCATGAGCAGCCGCCGCAGGTCGGGATGCCCCTCGAAGACGATGCCGCACATGTCGTACACTTCCCGCTCCATCCAGTCCGCTCCCCGCCAAAGCGGATAAGCAGAGGGCAGTCTCAGGTCTGGCTCATTGAGAAACGTCTTGACGATCACGCGTTCACCGCTGGCCGTGTTGAGCAGACACCAGACCACACCGAAGCGGTCCTTGGCGTCGGGGTAGTACAGGTAGTCCACGGCCGTGATGTCCACGAGGAAGTCGAAACCGCACTGGTCTTTGAGGAAGGCCAGCACCTCGCCGACCTGTTCGGCCCGGACGACGACCCGCAAATTGTCCCGAAATTCGGAGATGGACAGCGTTCCGAATCGCAGTTCCAACTTCTGAAGAGTCTCGGCGTGGTTCATGTTCCGCCTCCGCCAACGGGTCATCAGTGGGTCTGCAATTCGGGAAATTCTGTCTTGAGGCCCAGTTTGTCGGTGGTGATATTCAGATCTGTCCAAAAGCGCGTGGCGGTGCGGTAATCGCCCGGAGCGACGATGGCGTCCTGAGGTCGGACGGCCACCATTTCCGGGCCCTCGAAGCGGGTCCGTCGGAAGAACTCCTTGGCCCGCACGGTGCCGGTTTCGCGGATTTTATCCTGGATGTCGATGACGGCCTGGAGCAACTGCTCTGGTCGCGGCGGACAGCCCGGAACGTACACGTCCACCGGGATGAAGCGGTCAACTCCCTGGACGACGGCGTAGGTGTCGAAGACGCCCCCGCTGGAAGCACAAGCCCCCATCGAGATGCACCACTTCGGCTCCGGCATCTGAAGCCAGATACGCTGAAGCACAGGGAGCATCTTCATGACCACGCGACCAGCCACGATCATCAGGTCGCATTGGCGGGGACTGAAGCGCATGGCTTCCGCCCCGAAACGGGCGATGTCGTGCCGGGAAGCTCCGGTCGCCATCAACTCGATCCCGCAACAGGCGGTTCCGAACGGCATCGGCCACAGGCTGTTGGCCCGGCACCAATTGGCCAGTGGATCGAGTCTGGCCAGAAATACACTGTCAGGCAGACCTACCGCCATCGGAACACCCCCTTCCTCAGGGCGTAGATGTAGGCCAACGCCACCGTGGTCAGAAAGACCAGCATGGTCACGAACACGGCGTCCTGAAGGATGCCGCCGCGTAACGGATTACCCTCAGGCGAATCAGCGTAAGCACTGACGGCCCACGGATACAGGAAGAGCAATTCCACGTCGAATACGAGGAACAGAATGGCGACGAGATAGAACTTGACATCGAAATGTCGCCGGGCGTCCCCGACCGGATCCATGCCCGATTCGTAAGGCATGTCCTTGACCGGATGGGGCCGACGCGGAGCGATCCAATGGGAAATCAGTAGAGTCCCGGCGACGAACGCCAAGATCAGGACGAGGTAGAGAACGATTGGGTAAAGCAGCGGCAAGTCGCTATCCATGCCAGCCATCCCGACTTCGTGACAGCTTTCACGAAGTGTCCCATAAAAAGACCTCCACTGCGGATAGTCGGCAATGGAGGGTGGCCCTTGATACTTTCAGTCTAGTCGGCGCTTCAGGGGCCGTCCACACGAACTGCGCGACCGTTCACCGAACCGGGAATCCTTGCGAACCGAAGGAATCCTGCTGGAAATCATCGGCTTTTTGCTTGGAAGCCGACGGCATCTTTGAAATAATGGCGACATCGCACCTTCGGACATCTGAGGTGGGGAGAAAGAGCATGGCACGCAAGGGGATGAATCGGCGGGGATTTTTGCAGACGGCGGCGGCTGGAACGGCGGCGCTGTCGCTTTCGGCCACGAGCTATGGCCGGGTGCTGGGAGCCAATGATCGCATCGGCGTCGCCTTCCTTGGGGCTGGTGGCCGAGCACAGCAGCACATCGACGTGATCCTGGAGTTGCAAAAGGAGAACAAGGGCGTCGTGCCCGTCGGTGTGTGTGATGTCTGGGACGGCGACGCGAAACTCGGCTCCGGCAAGGGTCGGGGACTGTACCCCTCCGCCAAACGCTGTGGTCTCGATCCCGACGACAAGACCCACGTTACTAAAGACTATCGCCGTTTGCTCGACCTCAAGGAAGTGGACGTGGTCTGCATCTCCACGCCGGACCACTGGCACGCCAAAATGTGCATTGACGCCGCCGAGCGCAAGAAGCACATCTACTGCGAAAAGCCGATGACCAAGACCATCGAAGAGGCTCATGCGGTGGTCGATGCGGCCAAGAAGCACAACGTCGTCATGACCGTGGGCGTCCAGTGGATGGCCGATCCGCTTCTGCCCCGGGTCAATGAAATGATCCGCAACGGGGACATTGGCCACGTGTGCCAGGGCCAGACCAGCTACTACCGTAACTCGCTGGTCGGCCAATGGCGGTATTATCCGCTGACCAAGGAGATGACGCCCAAGACGATTGATTGGGACATGTGGCTGGGGCACCAGTTCTCGGTATTCCCGGGAGTACCCCTGGCGGAGAAACGGCCGTTCGACCGGGCAGTGTGGGCTCAGTGGCGGTGCTACTGGGACTTTGGCGGCGGAATGTTCACCGACCTGTTCGTGCATCGCACCACCCGGCTGATCGCCGCGATGGGAGTGCGGTATCCGGCCCGGGTCGTCGGAGCGGGAGGCATTTATTTGGAATATGACGGGCGCGATGTGCCTGACGTGGCCACAGTCGTGGCGGATTACGAAGAGGGCTGCCAGGTCATCATCACCGCCACGATGATTAACGACTACCCGATCGAGGAAGTGATCCGCGGCCGAACGGCCACGCTGCGTTTCACCCAACGGCGCGAGGGCAACAAGACGGAGTACGGCGTAGATTTCCTTCCCCAAACCATCGCCAATCGACCAACCCGGACACAGGAAAAGCCGCAGACCGAGGCCCGCTTCATTGGCGGCGGCATCAGCGAAGGGGACTCTACGCGGCCCTTGTGGGAAAACTTCCTCGAATGCTGTCGGATGAACAACCGCGAAACCCTGAGCACTCCGGAACTGGGAGCTGCCGCATTCACCACCGTGGCGATGGGCGTCCAGAGTTACCGGACGGGGCAGGTGTTGTTCTGGGACAAGGAACATCGCCGGGTCGTGCCGGGCAATGGCAGCTGGGCCGCTCAATGGGAACGCCGCAGCAAGGCCCGCGGCAAGCCCAACCAGATCATCGGCTGGCGAGGTGGCGACCGCGGCAGCACGCTGGAACCGCCGGAATACCAGAAACTCGAAGGCCCGTGGATTGACGGCAAGGATCCGGCTGGAGCTTGAGTGAAACGTACTCCTCCTTCTTGGGGGCCTGTCGGCGTGGTGTCGGCAGGCCCGTTTACTTTCCCGCGGCAGTTTGGCGTCTGTCCCGAAATGCCGAGGGACGCCCCATATACTGACGGCTAGACCCTCCTGAACCGGTCAGCTACGAAGACAGCGGCGCCATGTTCGAAGAACTGTGGGAACAGGAACGCGAGCTTTTGGCCGGCGGCGGTGCGAAGGCTATTGCCCGGCAGCATGAAAAGGGCCGTCTTACCGCCAGAGAACGCATCCAACGACTCTGCGATCCGGGCACATTCTTTGAGCTGGGCCTGTGGGCCGCCTGGGGCATGTACGGCGAATGGGGCGGCGCGCCGTCAGCCGGCGTCGTGACTGGCATCGGCCTGGTGGACAACGTCCCCGTCATGGTCGTCGCCAACGATGCCACCGTCAAGGCTGGGGCTTTCTTCCCTATGACTGTGAAGAAGGTGCTCCGTGCCCAGCGGATCGCGATGGATAATCATTTGCCTCTGGTCTATCTGGTGGACAGTGCCGGCGTATTCCTTCCGCTCCAAGACGAGGTTTTCCCCGACGAGGACGACTTTGGCCGCATCTTCCGCAATAATGCCGTCATCTCCGCCCAGGGCATTCCCCAGTATGCCGCCATCATGGGCAATTGCGTGGCTGGTGGTGGCTATCTGCCCGTGCTGTGCGACAAGCTGTTGATGACCGAAGGCAGCGGCCTGTACCTTGCCGGTCCTGCTCTCGTTAAAGCTGCCATCGGGCAGACGCTGAGCCATGAGGAACTGGGCGGGGCCTGGATGCACGCCGCCATCAGCGGCACGATAGATTTCCGGGAGCCGAGTGACGAGACCTGTCTGGAACGTTTGCGAAGACTTATCGCTTTGTTGCCCCAAGGACAGCGGCTGCCTCCGCCGGATGCGTGGTGCCGGGACATCGACCCGCCGTCCCGTCGTGCTTCCGATCTGGCCGGGTTCGTCGATCCCGAAGGCCGACGGGAATACGACATGCGGGACGTGCTCCGATGCCTGACCGATGGCGGGCGATTCGACGAGTACAAAGCGGAGTATGGGCAAAGCCTGGTCTGTGCCTACGCCCGCATCGGCGGTATTTCGGTGGGCATCGTTGGCAATCAGCGGAAGCGATCAAAACCAGCCCGGGGACAGCTTCAGTACGGCGGTGTCATCTACGTGGACAGTGCTGACAAAGCTGCTCGTTTCGTCATGGATTGCAACCAGACGCGGATTCCGCTGATCTTTCTGCAAGACGTTAACGGCTTCATGATCGGTCGGGATTCGGAGCAGGAAGGGATCATCCGGGCGGGGGCCAAGCTGGTCAACGTCATCGCCAACAGCGTCGTGCCCAAGATCACGGTCATTCTCGGCGGGTCGTTCGGGGCTGGGAATTATGCCCTGTGTGGCAAGGCATTTGATCCGCGGTTCATCTTCGCTTGGCCGACGGCTCGCTACGCCGTCATGGGCGGTCAACAGGCAGCAGGCACGCTGCTGGAAATCACCATTTCGGCCTTGCGCCGTCAGGGGCATGAGCCGGACGCCGCCGAACTGGCCGAACTCAAAGCCAAGGTCGAGGCCGCGTATGACGAGCAAATGGATGTCCGATACGCCGCAGCCCGGTTATGGGTGGACAGAATCCTGAGACCGGAGCAGACGCGCGAAGCGCTTCTGTTCGCCTTGCGGATCGCGACCCGGTACGATGACGGTCGCCCTTTTCGCACAGGCGTCTTGCAGGTGTGACGCCTCGGTGACGCAAGGAAGTTGGCCATGTCCGCTTCGATTCGCATCGGCAATGGCTGCGGCTTCTGGGGGGATAATCTCGACGCCCCGATTCTCCTCGCTTCGCAGGCACAGCTGGGTTATCTGACGCTGGAGTATCTGGCCGAGTTGACGATGTCGATCCTGGCGGCGCAGAAGCAGCGTGATCCCGAAGCCGGTTTCGCATCGGACTTTCTCGATGTGCTGCGACGCTTGACTCCGATCCTCCGCGACCAGCCTCATTTGCGAATCATGACCAACGCAGGCGGCATGAATCCGACGGCCTGCGCCCGCAAAGCCCGCAAAATCCTGGACGAGGCGGGTTTACTGGAGCGTCGCATCGGCGTTGTGCTCGGAGATGACATACTTTCCGATCTGCCTCGCCTGATTCAAGACGGCCATGAGCTGCGTCACCTCGATACCGGCGAAGCCTTGGCTCCGTTGTTGGATCGCGTGGTCAGTGCCAACGTGTATCTGGGGGCCGCTCCTATCGTTGAGGCCTTGCAGCAGGGAGCATCGGTCGTCATCACGGGTCGAGTTGCCGACGCCTCCCTCACCGTGGCTCCTGCGGTCTTCGAGTTCGGCTGGTCTTGGGAAGATTGGGATCGGCTGGCGGCGGCAACCGTGGCCGGACACCTGATTGAATGCGGGGCCCAGGCCACTGGCGGCCTGTGGATCAACTGGCGGGAAGCACCCGACCTTGCCCACGTCGGCTATCCGTTCGTGGAGATCGAACCCCACGGCCGCTTTGTCGTCTCTAAGCCTCCCGGCAGCGGTGGACGAGTGAACGTGGAAACCGTCTCCGAACAACTTCTGTACGAGGTCAGCGATCCTTCGGCGTACTACACTCCGGACGTCGTCGCCGATTTCGCTTCTGTCTCGCTTCAGCAAACCGGACCCGATTGTGTAGAAATCACCAAGTTCCGAGGGCAACCGGCTCCCGAACGCCTGAAGGTGTCCATCGCGTACCGGGATGGCTTCATGACCTCCGGCACCTTGGCTGTGTTTGGTACGGACGCTGCGGACAAGGCCCGTAGCTGCGGGGAAATACTGCTTGAGCGTGTTCGTCGATCCGGGTTCGATCTGGAACGAGTCAACATCGAATGCCTGGGAGCAGGCGACGTCGTACCCGGAGTGCCGGCTCCGCCTTCGAATTTGCACGAAGTTATGCTCCGGGTCAGTGTCTGGGATCGTCGCCGGGAGGCCGTCGAGCGTTTCACCAAGGAATTCGCTCCGTTGGTGACATCCGGTCCGCCTGGTGTGACGGGCTACACGATTGGACGCCCTCCGGTTCGGGAGGTCTTCGCCTACTGGCCGGCATTGATCGACCGCCATGCGGTTCGCCCATTCGTACAAATTCTCTGATTCGGTAAAGGGAATTTGGATAGTAACATAAGCCCATGCAGTTGGCAGTTGCCGGAAAGAATGGGCCGGGCTTTCCGAACGCGAAAGGATGCCTCTGATGGAGAAAAACCCCTATGATCCCTGTCCCTGCGGCAGCGGTAAGAAGTTCAAGTGGTGCTGCCAGGCCCTCTACCTTGAATTAAGCCGGGCGGAAAAACTTTTGGAGAACGGGCAGATCGAAGCCGCGTTAAACGTGTATGATCGCTTGATCCAAGACCATCCGGGACATGCGATCCTGTGGGTTCACAAAGCCGAGGTTTTGCTGGAGCTGGATCGCAGGGAGGAAGCGGAACAGGCTCTGGATCGGGCCTTGGAAATCAACCCCGACTTGGCACCAGCCTATTATCTCCGGGGCACGCTCCGGATGCAGGAAGGTGAGTACCCAGGAGCTTTGCACTTATTCCGGCAAGCTGCCCGTCTGACGACGCCTTCCAACCGAGCGTTCATGCACAGGGTGTATTACGACATCTACCGGTGCGAACTCCTGAATCGGCGTCTTTACGCAGCTTTAGGTGCCTCCGAGATCGCTCTGCGCTACGATCCCACGGACACGGACTTGCGTGAGCACGTTCATTCTGCCTTTTCTCCGGGGAACGCGAGATACCCCAAATCGGCCTGTGAGTTGCCTTCCTATCTGCCGCCTCCGCAGACCATCCAGCCATCCGCAGAGGCTACGTGGACCCAGGCGATTTCTTTGGCTTCAGAAGGACGACTCGAAGAAGCCCTCCAGGCTTTCGAGCGGTTGGCCAAGGAGAATCCCGAAGACCCAGCAACGTGGTTTAACCTCGGGCTCTGTCGGGCGACGTTGGGACAGGATAGTGCCGCCCTGGAGGCTCTGGACCGTTATGTCGCCCTGGTTCCCGACGATGAATCCGCTGTAAAAGCCTGGAAGATCGCCGAAGTGCTCCGCTTTGCCGTGGGGATGACTGCGGAATCCGACTGGATCACTCACTACGCCTTGTACGAGGTTTTGGACCCGAAAGCCTTGTACCACCGGATAACTGCTGATTCCCGATGTCTGTTGGTCAACGTAGAGGCCGGTAACTCGGCCGTCGGGTTGGTGTTGAATCGCCCCTTCGACAAGAACGCACGCATTCACGCTTCGTTTGAATTGCCGAGGCTTCTGTGCCGTTTCCAGTGGATGGTCCCAGTCGGTTTCCTTGTCCTTACCAGTCTGAAGCGGGAAGGGTTCGAGGAAGGGCGAACTCAACTGGAAAACGTGGCGGATTCCTCACTTCGATTGGTTGAGACCGGCGAACGCACTTCCGACTTTCTTGAGGTGCCCTCAGATTTGCTTCTGTTCCTGTCCGTTCCCGGGTTGTCCGAAGAGCAAGCGGATAAATTCCGCCATGAAGTCGTTTATGCCCGGTTCGAGACGGAGTGGCTGAATCGGCCTTTGCGGTCGTTGGGCGGCGTGGCACCGGTGGATGCGACGGGCCATCTGATCCTGCGTCGGAAACTGATGGCCGCAGTCGATTTCCTGGAAGAAATCACGGAATGCTTTCAGGCCGGTGCTTACGACTTCGATCGCTTGCGTCATAAGCTCGGCCTGCCGACCCGGCATCCATCCCGAACTCCGCTGGAAGAGACTCGCGATATTTCCGCACTCAACGCGGCCGAATTGGCTGCGTTGCCCGTGGGGGACCTGTCGGAAACCGAGCTGGCAGCAGCGTTCCAGGCCTGCCGCCGCCTCGACGCCCAGGAACTGGCCGGCAAGTTCGCCGAGGCACTGGTCAACCAGCCGCCTGACGAGGCGACTCCTGACCGCTTTCCCTACTACACTCACCTTGCACAGCTAGCCGGCGAACAGGACGACTTCGCCAAGGCCCGGGAATGGATCGAGGCAGGGATGCGGCACGACTGCGAGCACAATGAAGGCCGTCGGCGGAACGACTACGACTTGCGTCTGGCTCAGATCTTTCTGCGGTCCGGGCAGTTGGACGATGCTCAAGCGGCATATGTTCGGCTGACGGAGCGGCTGCCCAGTGACCTCGATTTGCTTGGCCGTGCTGCTGAAGCGATGCTCCAGGTCCGCCGTCACTCCCAGGCTGCCGACTTCGCTCAAAAGGGACTGGGAATGGCACAGGCCAAAGGGGACCGGGATCGAGCGGCCTATTTCGAGGAACTTCTTGCCGCTGCCCGAAAGTGATTGCAGGACGACTCCCCGTTCCAGATGCTAGCCTCAGTGCGAGGAACCGGAATTGAGATAAGCCTCGTCCACGGGATAGTTGGCGAATTGAATCGTGTAATGGGCTTCGAACCACTGGCGAATGTCGTCCAGGCAAGCGGGATCGTAACTCGGGGCCACATGTAAGGTCCGACCGAAAACTTCCCGTCGGATTTCTCCGTCCTCGACGATCACCTCGCCTCCCTTGATGACCCAGCGGGGGATGCTGAACATTTGGGTCAGGTCCTCGTTCGGCTGATAGATGCTGACGTCTCCATCGGCCCCGACGCCCAGATGGCCCTTGTTCCGAAGACCAAGGATACGGGCTGGAGCAGCGCGGGTGATAATGGCGATTTCGTAGAGGCTGTATTCCCGGTCCAGGTCAGGAAGCACGCTGCGCTCCAGCACCTTCGGATGGACTTGCTTGAGCAATTCCCTCCGGTACTCCCGCCGCATGAGCAGATGGATGATCTCGGGATAGGCCCGGAATGATCCGCCGTTGGGATGGTCGGTACTCATGCAGATCCGCCACGGGTCCTGCACGAGCAGATACCATTCCAACCCGATAGCCCATTGCAAGGCGTGGACAAGGCTTTTCTCCCGATAGGTGATCGGCACGATCCCGCAGCCGGTTTCCATTTCCGTGTCAGCGTTGAACCACTTGCGGCCCGTGACCTTGTGCAGATAGTACCCCAGGGGACCGTCACCGGTCATGGAGGTCGTTTCGCCGAAGAGTACCTGGCCGACGTCCACGGTCAGCTTCGGATGCGTGTTGACGTACTCAGCCAGCGGAACGGCCTTTGAGCAGAATGGCTCCGCCTTGCCCGGCTGGGTGATTTCGTCCGTGGTGCCGCCGTAGCTGTGGAACTGAATATGCGTCAAATGAGCGCGCCGGCCCTCCAGGGACTTCATGGTCTCCAGCGTCGTGGTCCAGTTGCCGGGCAGGCCGAGGTTGTTGCAATGGATGTGGACGGGATGCGGCAGGCCCAGATCCATCGCCGTCTGAGCTAGTTCTTGAATGATCTGCCGGGGAGTGACGCCAAATTCCGGTACGGGATCGTCGAGGCCGTGGACGTTGCCGGCCGGTCGTTCCTTCCATGTCTCCACGCCGCCGGGATTGACGAGCTTGATCGCATACGCCTTGGCGGCATTCAGCAGCCAGGCGGCAAAGCCGCGGAGGCGGGCTTCCGCTCCTGGTCGGTCGTCGGTCATCGCTTTCAACTGGCGAAGAACGTAGTGATTGTTGCCCATGAGGACGTAGAAGCCCTTGTCGATGACGGGCGTATCGTGGAACTCCTCGTGGGCATGGCGGGCACCCAGCGGCGGTACGGCGGCATCGAAGGCTGTGGTGTAGCCCATGCCGGCGTAAAGGTAGCCGGTGGCGAACGTGCTCGGCACGCTGCCCGTGGTGCCCGAACGGCTCCAGCGGGTGCGGCGGACCGGGGGGGCAGTCCGCTTGTCCTCCGGCCGCATTTTGCGGGCCGCGTTGACCTTGGGTCCGGCAATGTGAGCATGAATGTCCACGCCGCCGGGCATGACAACATAGCCGGTGGCGTCAATTCGCCGGGCCGACGACGGATCGGCTGGAGCCTCGACGATCTTGCCGTTCTCGATCCAGATGTCCCGTATTTGGCCATTAATTCCGTTGGCCGGATCGTACACCGTCCCGTTGGCGATGTGCAGCAGCGTCATGAAGGCAACATAGGCGGGGATCATCGTGCCGAAAAGAGCCTATCAGTCGCCTTGAAACTGGTTGCATCCGGGCATCGGGCTACATATAGTCCACAGCGGGATTACCATCGGGTTTCCGCGTCTGCACAAGGAGACTGCTCATGTCGATGTACATTGGCGAAGCATTGGTGGGCGAAGGCCATGAAGTTGCCCATATTGACCTGTTGATCGGCTCGAAGGATGGGCCTGTGGGACATGCTTTCGCTCAGGCTCTGGCCAATCAGAAACAAGGGTTCTCGAATCTGCTGGCGGTGTTAACGCCGAACCTGATCTGCAAACCGGCCACGGTCTTGATCACCAAGGTCACGATCAAGGGCGAAAAGCAGGCGGTGCAGATGTTCGGACCGGCCCAGGCCGCAGTCGCCAAGGCGGTCGCCGACAGCGTCGCCGCCGGCGTCATTCCGCAAGACGAGGCCGATCATCTGGTCATCGTCTGCGGTGTCTTCATCCATTGGGAGGCCAAGGACGACCAGAAGATTTACGACTACAACTACGAAGCCACGAAACTCGCCATCAGCCGAGCCATGAAGGGCGAACCCAAAATCGGTGACATCCTGGCCAAGAAAGACTCGGTGAAGCATCCGTTCTCACCGAAGTAATTGGAAAAGACACGGCAGACCAGCAACCGGCCTCGGATGGCAGGTTGGTGACAGAGATATGCACAAGATTCTGATCCAGCTGGATACCGATCCGCACCCCAGCGTCTTTGACCGCGTCGTGGCCATTGACGCTGGGGTCGATCACCTGTTCAGCTACGGCAGCGTCAAGCCGGAGCAGGTCCGTGATCTGATTCACGGGGCCATCTTTACTCGCGGACCGAAAGACCTGAAGAACACGGCCGTGTTCATCGGCGGAAGCGATGTCGCCGCGGGAGAAAAGTTGCTTGACGAGGCCCGCAAGCACTTGCTGCCGCAATTCAAGCTGTCCGTTTCGCTGATGCTGGATTCCAACGGGGCCAACACCACGGCAGCAGCTGCGGTTCGCGTAGCAGAACGGCATCTCGAACTGGCCCAATCCAAAACCCTGGTTCTGGGAGCGACGGGGCCGGTCGGGCAGCGCGTCGTCCAACTGCTGGCCCGGGCCGGCAGCCACGTCCGCGTCGGTTCCCGTCAGATCGAACGGGCAGCCGCCGTCTGTGAAAGGATTCGCCGCACGGTTCCCGAAGCGAAGCTGGAACCCGTAGCCGCCACTGACACCGTGGCCGCCGCTGCCGACCGCGATCTCATCGTCTCCGCGGGGGCAGCAGGGGTAGTTCTGTTTCCCGCTTCGGCGCGGGCCTCGGCTTCCCGTTTGAAGGTGCTGATCGACCTCAACGCCGTTCCTCCGCTGGGCATCGAAGGCATCGAAGTCAGCGACAAAGCCAGGGAACGGGACGGGGTCATCTGCTATGGGGCCATCGGCATCGGCGACACCAAGATGAAGGTCCACAAGGAAGCGATTCGCCGACTGTTCGAGAGCAACGACCTGGTCCTGGATGTGGTCGAAATCCACCAAATTGCCAGCGAATTGCCCTAAGCATTGTTCAAGCCAGGACTCGCAGCCGACCTTCCTTGTCAGCCTGCACGATCTCGCCGCTGTTTACGTCGAGAACGGTGAGCCACTGCCCGCCGTAGCAGTAGGTGTCGATGCACTTCAGGTAGCTGAGATCGAGTACCTCCCCAGTCTTCTGTGACGTATGCCCGACAATCGCTTTTTTGCCGGAACGATGCGGGCCGGGAATATGCTGCCGGAGATTGATCCAACGCAGGTACTCCGGTGCCTGTTCCCGCAAAGGTCGATCGGCTTCGTAATTGGCATGCACGAAGAAGTGGTCCTCCGTTTCAAAGTAGTCGCGGCAATGAGCCAGGAACTCGAAATGATGGGGTGGAAAGGCGGACTTGAGGGCGTCCGGATGCACTTCGCCGAAAGGCAACCCGTAGGACTGGACGGTTGCGATTCCGCCCCAGGCCAGCCACAACGGCACGGACATATCTCCGGCACAGACGTTCAGCAACATCTCCTCGTGATTGCCCAGCAGAGGGACGACACGAGTCCGGTGGGCAAGTTCCAGCACGCGCTCGATCACGCCCCGGCTATCGGGACCGCGATCGATGTAATCTCCAAGGAAAACGACAACGTCTTCCTCTTGAGGCCGAACGACATCGAGCAGGGCATCGAGAGCGGCCAGGCAGCCGTGAACGTCTCCGACGGCCAGGAGCCTACCCCGAAGGGCATGTCGAGTTTGGAACTTACTGGTCGCGGTCACGCTGACATTGTGCCAGGATGCCGCCGGTCGGGACAAGTTCAAGCACTTGTGCCTTTGGACCAAACAGTAATGTACGACGGCTGACCTAGCAGCCGGACGCGGACCCGGGCCATCGGTTTCCAGTGCACCAGCCTGGCAGCCTGCTCAAGAGCAGAGACGTCACTGACCAGAAGAACCGCCTTGCCCTCGGCAACGAGAACCCGATCCATCTCCCGGACGACGGCCCGGTATAGATCGGCAATCTCGAATGGATCGCCAAGTTGGATTCCGAACGGCGGATTGCAGGCGATGCGATCGATGCAAGCGTCCCGGATCGGCAGGCGGCGGGCGTCCCAGCGGGCGAGAAATGCAGGCCCCACAGATTTCAGGTTGGCCTTGGCTGCCAGGAGGGCGGTATGGTCAATATCGCCTCCCAGCACCAAGGCCCGCCGTTGGACGCTCAGACGTTCCGCCAGGATAGTTCCTGCTCCGCACATGGGATCAAGCAGACTGCCGTGATACGGAATGCGAGCCAGCCGCACCATCGCCGCAGCCACCACCGGCCTGAGCGACGCTGGTAGGTGCTCCTGCTTATACTCCCGATGCCGCATGGTGCGGTCGGAGAGCCGTAATCCGCATACAGCCGATTTTCCTGCGATGGTCAGCCAGATCTCATAGTCCGCATTCTCGTCCACCAGCCACCACGACTCCGGTAACTTCCCGGCCAGCCCCTTGGCAAATGCCTTGGCGGCGTCGGCTCGCCGATATCCATGCTCGCCACGCATCTGGGTGACGAGATGAACAGTTGGTCGGCCCTTGGGCCGGGGGCGGATCTGCCGAAGCGTCCGCAGTGCTTCAGGCCAGTTCGGCTCCTTAGCCGTCCACCGCTGAATGAGGTCCAAATCCTCCGCCCGGTAAGTCAGCCGGTCCGTTCCCCACAGCAGCAAGAACACGTCCTCCACGGTTCGGAGTGCGAGGACGTCTCGGCTGACCTGCGGGGGCCGAAACACGATCAGACCTGGTCCGATCCGTTTAATCTCGGCCGACAAGCTTTCCTGGATTTCTTGAGCAGCGATCTGTTCCAGTCCCGGAACAGTCAGGGCGTAGCAGGCAGCGGGACGTGGCGGCTCAGCAAGCCGTCGTGGCATGGAAATCTCGTTGAGTTCCTAATCGGGGTGACTGGATTCGAACCAGCGACTTCTTGGTCCCAAACCAAGCGCTCTGGCCAGGCTGAGCTACACCCCGCCAAGCCGACCGCGGAGCCGAGCATTCGGACTTCGCTGATTCCGCCTTCGGCATCCGTATTCTAGAGCCATCGGCTTGCCTTGGAAATGCCGCTTCCGCCTGCTACCATGGCCTCAAGACGACCGGCTGTAAGCCGTATTCCTTTGCGAGGGTGATCGTGTCTTCTGATGGCTTTGTGCGTGCCCGCCATTTCCTCGACTACAGCCCCTACGCCTCCTGGGGAGCGATGGCCGTCTCCGTCGCCACCGGATTGTTGCAAATCCTTCTCCTGGCCTTGCTCGGTTTGTTCCTGGACCTGGTCATCCACGGCGGCAAAGTCCAGAGGCTTGATGCCGAGGATGAGACATGGCTGACGCAGCGATTCGGTTCCGCGACGGCGGAGCAAATCAAACACGCCATTCACGAAGGCCGGGGCGTCGGCCTGGTTTCCCCGGCCCTTCGTCTGCACCATGCCGGACACAGCCTCACCGATCTATTTGCCACGCCGGCCCAGTGGTTCGCCTGGACCCGGAGCAACGGGACATTGCTGACCGGGCTGCTCATTCTGGCATTCCTACTGGCCGTTGCTCATGCCCTGCTCGTTCTGCTCATGCATCATTTAGCCGCGTCAGCGGTCATCGAATCGGCCACACGACTGCGGCGGGCGGTTTATCATCAATCCTACCGACTAGGCATTCTGGCTTTCCGGGCCTTGGGAACCAGCGAAGCCATCGGCATCTTCACCCGCTATCTGGAAACGGTCATTGAAGGGCTCTACGTCTGGCTGACGGTCACGCTCCGTGCTCCGACCACGATCGCCCTGTTGTTGGCTTTCGCCCTGGCGGTCGAGTGGGGAGCCAGCGGCGCGCCGCCCTGGCTGACCGTCGCCTTCCTTTTGTTCGCCCTGCTTTTCTGGCTCGTCGAAGGCCAGTTGGCCGCCTATTTTCGCCGACAGGAACGCCGTAATTCGCTGCAAGCCTCTGAGCAACTGGCCTTGTTGCAAGAGAGCCTGCAAATTCTGCGGCTGGTCAAATGCTACTTGATGGAACTGTTCAATCAGGCGCGGGTGGAACGCCAACTGAGCCTGTATGCCCGGCGGCTTCGGGAGCGCTACCTGCAACGGGCACTGTTCGGACAAACGCTGACTCTGCTGGCCATCCTGGCCTTGGCCTTGCTGCTATATGGGGCGGGGTGGAACATCCTGAGCGGGAACCTCGGCGTTGCGCCGACGCTTACAGTGCTCGCCACTTTGGGTTGTCTTTATGTGCCGATCTGGACCTGGTTCGAACAGCAGCGGACCTTGCGGCGGGCCAAAGCGGCTGCGGATGTGGTATTCGCTTTCCTCGACAAACGGGGCGACGTCGGCCAGATCGTCGGGGCCGAGTTCCTGCCGCCCATGTCGCGGAAGTTGGAGTTCCGCAACGTCAGCCTTCGGGAACCCGGCACGGGGCGAATCTTGCTCGAAGACGTCAGCCTGGAAATCCGGGCCAAAGAGCGCGTCGCCGTCGTCGGCCAGGATGAGTTGGAAAAGCATGCGCTTGTCTATCTGATTCCCCGTTTTCTCGATCCTCGGGACGGGGAAGTTCTCATCGACGGCAAAGACCTCCGTTGGGTGACGCTGGAAAGTCTGCGGATCCAGGTCGCCCTGGTGCTTCAGCATAATCTGGTCTTCAACGACACGGTGGCGAACAACATCGGCGGCGGCGATCCGGCCTACTCGCTGCCCCAGATCATGGAAGCCGCCAAGGCCGCTCACGCCCATCAGTTCATTCAGAAACTGCCTCAAGGCTATGACACGCCCATCGGCGAACTGGGCCACACCCTCAACATGAGCGAACAGTTCCGCATCGCCCTGGCCCGGGCCATCCTGCGCGACCCTGCCTTGGTCATCATCGAGGAGCCGACGCAGCCCCTCGATGATGACACCAAGGCCATGCTGGACGACACCTATCACCGTTTCCTTCCCGATCGCACTACGATCTTCCTGCCGCATCGACTCTCCACGATCAAAAGCTGCGACCGCATCTTCCTGATTCACAAGGGCCGCATCGAAGCGGTCGGCAGCCATCGCGATCTGCTCGCCCAGAGCGAACTGTATCGCCATCTGCAATACCTGGAGTTCAACATCTTCCACGAGTCGTGAAACCGATCTGTTGCCGAGGAGCCTGCGGATGCCAATGGATTATGCCGCGGAATTGGAAGCCGCTCGCAGCGCGGCGGTGAGAGCTGCCAAAGAGGTTCTGAAGCTCTACGAGAGCTTCCAAGCTGTCGCCGACGCTCCCGCCGACATCTCCACCGAGGCCGACCGTCGTTCCCAGGAAGTAATCCTCGCCACCTTGAGCCGTGCTTTTCCAAACGATGCTTTTTGCGCGGAGGAGACGAACATCGGCCTGTCCGAGTTGAAGCGTGAAGGGCCGCGCCTGTGGATCATCGACCCCATCGACGGCAGCCGGGGCTTCGCCAAGAAACTCGGCGAGTTTAGCATCATGATTGGGCTGGTGGAGCGGCATCAGGTGCGGCTCGGCCTGGTCCTGGAGCCAGCCCGCCGACGCCTGACCTTCGCCATCAAGGGCGAAGGTTGTTGGACCGCCGACGGCGAACTCGACGCGGTTCAAGAGATTGCACCGTGCCATGTCAGTAGCGTGGAACGTTGGGAAGACGCTCGCCTGGTCCGCAGCCACTCGGAAAACAAACTTACCAATGAGCTGACGCAAAAGCTCAAGCGGCTTGACTACACCTACTCGGCCGGGATCAAGATGGCGATGGTCGCTCGGGGTGAGGTCGAGTTATACCTGAGCAGCTACATCGGCTTCAATTCCTGGGACGTGTGCGCCGGGCAAATCCTGGTCGAGGAAGCCGGCGGCTGCGTCACCGACGCTCACGGCCAGCCGATCACCTACCGTCAGGACGGCTCGGGCAAGATCCTTGGCACCGTGGCGACCAACGGTTTTCTGCACGAACTCGCTCAGAGGTGCGTTCTCGATTTCCTTGGTAAGACGTAACCCATCGCAGCTTCCAGCCTCGCCCTCCCCGAGTCGGCGTAGCTGTCACTTCGCGCTGCGACCTGTACCGCGTCGTTAATTCCAATTGCGTCAGGTCGGCGGATCGCGTCAAAACACCCCCACGGCTCGCCTACCGCCGGGAAGGTCACTCGGACATTAGGCCATCCCCTCTCAAGCAAGTGGATTGGCTCCACCTTCCGAACCCCCGCTCGGGAACCCACGCCAGCGGGGACTCCAGCAACAGGTGATGCAATGGAGGCATTGCCAACCCCAGGTCACGTCGGACCCCCTCCAGGGCCAGCACCTCCGCAGGGAAAATGTGGTACAGCGGATAGACGAACGCGAGATAGCCCGGCCCGTCGGGTCGCGCTCGGGTCAGGGATGGGGGGAAGGTCGGCCAAATTCCAGCCGGGCGGCGCACCGGAGCGGACCCGTACCGGCCAGGAGCCAGTTCTCCTCGTCCATCGTCAAGGCCCGCAGACGTTCTGGCCGCAACGGATGCCCGGACACTACCAGGGTCAAGCCGCGACGCTGAATATGGATGCCGGAGGCCTCCGGCAACGGGATGCCTCGAGCCTGGCACCAGCCCCGCCAGGCCGCGTGCCAGCTTTCGGGATCCGGGTCGGCCAGGAGTTCGCCGAACGTCTCTGCGACGGCATCTCGGCTGGTCAGGCTAAGAATCGGGTCTCTAACCGCCAGGGTCCAGGTGAGGGGACTGGCCAGGAAGGCGTACAGCCCGTCCTTGTGGAGGACGACGGCCAGACTGTACTGTTCGTTGCGGACGGCAGCCGGTCGGCACCCACGCGGCGCGGCTCCCGCCCAAGGCTCTGGGGCGTCCGGAACCATCCGGCGCACCTCCAGTGGGAAGCGATGGAGACGCTTCCAGTCGCCGGACTGCTGGATACAGTGGTCAAGCGCTTCGGCAAGGGCCGGGGCGTCGAGGTCCGACGGTTTCGGCTCGCTGCCCCGGCCTTGAGGCTCCGCCAGGGGGCCGGGGCCGGACACGGTCAAGGCTATGTAGCGCGGTCGGCCGTCCGGATGGTGCAAGAAATGGAACTTCCGGCGTTGCCACCGCGGCCACGAAGTTTGCGGCTCGTCGAGTTGGCGCTGTCCCTGCGGGGTCAGCCGCCAGCGGCCGGTGGGATCCGCCGTCAGCATGCCTTGTTCACCGAGCCGTCGGACCAAGCTGGCGAGCGGAATGCCGATCAGTTCGCTTAGTTCAACGGTCGTGGCGGACCCCAACACCCGCACGGCCCGAAGGACGCCTAGTTCCGGTAGAGCGGGGCGCTCGTCGGCCACGGGGACGGTCGCCTGGAGCCGATGGATTCGCAGCGTTCCGACCCACAAGGCGGCATCGGGCGGGGGCTGCAAGTGCCGCACCAGCCCAGCGATCTGCGGGCTTGCGGGAGAACCGGCGCTCATGGGCGATAATCCTCAGCGACGGCAACACCGCTGGTTTTGCCCAGCGGAACGCCCAGTTCGCGGAGCAGTCGGCGACACAGCTCCCGTTCCAACCGGTGCAGCGGGTTCTCGAACGCATCCGCGGTCGCTTCTGCTTCCGCCCGCCGAGCCAGAGCCGCCGGGTCCCCGACGAGGATCACCTCCCGACGGGCCGACCCCAGCATCGTCCACCAGTCGGCGGGATGTTCCGCGAGGGGCGTGGCGACGACAGCGGGACTGGCAACCAGGCTGACCAGCACGACATCAGCTTGCCGGTCGCGAAATGCCGACAGCGTGGCGAAGACGACATGAGCGCCGTCAGCGGGAGCCGATTTTCGCCATAAGTGCTCCATAAGCAGCAGTTGCGGCTCAGCCCACGAGAGCACGGCGCAAGATGCCGGTGTGCAATTCATGCCGTTGCTTTGCCCGATTTGGCGGCTCAGCAAGGCGACGATGTGTTCCGCTTCGGCAGGATTGACCTGACCGCGCATCGGCAGCTTCAGTTGCAGTTCCAGCGGCAGACGTTGCCGTTGCCGCGGATCAGAGAGGTCGATCGGAAGGGTCGCCGGCGGATCGCTGGCTCGGCGGCCCTTGGGCGTCTTGCTGGAGGTCCGCGGCGAGCACGCACCGCCGACCGCTTCCAGCCGCAGCGGAGGCGGTTCGTGGCGGGACTCCGCTCGGGAGACCCGAACGGATGGGACCGCCCAGCAAGCATGAACGAACTCGGCCAGCGGCCGTTCGGCACGAAGATTTCTGGCCAGCCAGTTGGTCCGCCGCATATCCAGGAACGCAGGGGAAACGCCACGAGCCGACCCGGGCGGAACCAGGGCGAGCCGTTCGCTCAGCCAGCGCTGCACCGAGGAAACGTCCCAGCCCGCCAGCCGCGAGAACTCCAACCGTTGCGTCCGCCATTGGGCGGCGGGAACAGGCTCGTTCTCGACCGGGCAGCGGACTACCACCTCGACAATCCCTGGTTCCAGTTCCAACCGGACGGAATCGACGTGAGACCGGGAGTCCTCGAGATCCTCGGAAAGCTCGAGGACCACCAGGGAATCGGATTGCGACCAGGACCACGCTTCTGATTCGGGGCGGAGTGGAAGTTCACCCAATTGACGGTAGAGAAAGCCCTTGGACTGGGCGATGGAAAAGGAGGCGTGAGGAAAAGCGACCTCAGCGAGGATGGGTCGGCCGGTCGGGCCGGGAAGGATGCGGAGTTCCACTTCGGGATGATCGGCGAGCGGTTCGGCTTCGAGTCGGCGTCGGTCCAGTTCCGTCAGGGCTGCCAGTTGGCAGACGATCTCGGAATCCGTTTCAAGCCAGTGGCAGTCCCGGTGCTTGAGCATCGGGTGAAGCCGATGCCAAGCGCGATGAAATGCGGAAGCGGACTGGGCCGGGTCGGGATCGGTCGGCCAGGGCGGCAGGCCGACCAGGACGCAGCGTCGGCCTCGACGGGCCAGGGCCAGCAGCTCGCCGTCGCTTAGGCGATCCGCCTGTTCAATAACGACCAGATCATAGTCGCCTTCGCCAGGCAGAAGCCGTTCGGAATTCAGGACGACTTCTGCCGGAGCGGCCACGACGGCAAAACAGGCCAGCCAGTCGCTGGCATCCCTCGCCAACTCGCTTTGCCAGCCGCTCCAGAAACGTTGGAACGCTGCCTGTTCTTCCAGGGCCTTTTGCCTCGCCGTTTCGACCGCCTCCACAGCTTCGCGGGACGGAAAAGGCGGAACCCGCTGTGGCTGGCAGAAGCGCCCTCGGCACTCGTTCCACAAACGGTTGACCTGTTCGGCTACTTCGTCCAGCCGGGCAAGCTGGGCGTCCAACTCGGCCTGTCGGCGGGCCGCCTCGTCGGCGAGGATTTGTTGACAGGCGACTTGGTGGCGTTGCTCAGCGGCCAGTCGCTGCTGGCGGAGGGCGTCCAGCTCCCCGCAGGCTTCGCGGACGGCAGCTTCGGCTTCCTCAGCACGTTGCCGGAATTCTTCCAACCGCTGGGGAGCTCGGCCTTGCAGCCAACACGCCCAGAACCGCAGGCTGAATGGCTTCCAAACCTTGCGGGTCTGCACGACCAGTTCCTGTTCCCGGACCCGAGCCAGCCAGGCCACGTGCTCCTGCTCCTTTTGACGGCAGGCTTCGAGGGCTTGCTGAATCCGCTGGTCCAAGTCGTTCAGCGTGGCCAAGTGGCGTTTTTCCTCCTCCGCCAGCAATCGCTCACATTCGGCAGCCAAGCTGCGGGGATCGGCCCTTAATGGGTTCTCCGTCTGCGCTGGCGGATTGTTGTCCGCTCCATTCCTCAAGCGCTCGCGTTGCTCGTCCAGTTCGTGCCGCCGAATTGCGAGTTGACGCAGTTCGAGAACGAGGCGGGCTTCTTCTTGCAAGGTCTGGCCGCGTTGCTGCCAGGCAGCCAGTTGCTGGGCGGCCTGTTCGCGGCAGCGCTGCCGCAGGCAGGCCGTCTGACGTTCCAGGCACCAATTCCGCGCAGGTCCGGCAGAAGGATTGGTTTCCTCGTGGGGCGCGAGCAAGCGGACGGCCGATATGGCGGGATAGTTCTGGAGACGCTCCAGGCAGGCGTCCAGGGGCGCGGCTTTCGGGGCCGTCACCAGCACCCGTTGTCCCTGGGAGGCAGCCTGGGCAGCGATCTCGGCCACGACGCGGCTTTTACCCGTGCCCGGCGCGCCGACCAGAAGGAAGAGGTCTTCGACGGCCACGGCTTGCCGCACCGCCTGCTGCTGTGCCGGGGTCAGCGCAGGATCAAACCAAGTCGCCGGGCTGAAAATCTCCGCCGCTGGGCAGGGTGGCACGACGCCGCACAGCACGGCACATAAGGTATCCGCTCCGGTAAGTTCCGAGTCTGAATCGGCCAGCCGATCCGAGGTATCCGGCCGCGACCCGGAAGCTGCCTGGGGCCGGTGGGCCGCTCCTCCCAGAGCGTCGGTCCGGTCCTGGAGAGCGCTGCCGGGGCAAGGCACAAGCGGTTCGTCGGACGAGCCGGTGGCCCGAGGTTGTTCAGGCGATGGAAGGACGGTGGGCCTCATCCGTCAACCTCTGGGCGGGAAAAGCTCGCTTGACCCAAGCCCCCATTTCGCTTCTCAGCAATCATCTCGTTGTTCCAGGGCATCGCAGCGAACTTGGCAACGCGGAGTATTGTACGACGAAGAACCTACCAGGGCGGCTCGGGAGATGGGCCGGTCAACGATTCCTTGATAACTCTGGACCACGTTCGACGGGTTCTCTTTAGCCTGATCCCGTTCCCGGTTCCAGCCTTACTATCATGCCCAAATTCTCCCCTGATACAACCCCAAAAAATGCGGTTTTGGCTCTGTTCTGCGTTGTCCGGCCTGACTATAGATGCTGGCGACTGACCGACAGAGCCGACCCGTGCGACAGTTCAAGGCAAATCGACCATGCGCGAATACATCCTGGAACAACAGCAGATCATTCCCCGGCCCCTCGACGAGGTGTTTCCGTTCTTCGCCGATGCCGGCAACCTCGAACGCATCACTCCGGATTGGCTGCACTTCGAGATCGTCACGCCCAGTCCAATTGTCATGGCGGTGGGCAAGCGCATCGAGTATCGCATTCGCTGGCGGTTCGTGTCTTTATCCTGGCTGACCGAGATCCTCACCTGGGATCCGCCCTACTGCTTTGTAGACGTGCAACTCCGTGGTCCTTACGCCCTGTGGCACCACACCCACCGTTTCGAGCCGGTGCCGGAAGGAACGCTCATGACTGACATCGTCCGCTACGCCCTGCCCTGGGGACCGATCGGCCGTCTGGCCCATTGGCTCACCGTTCGCCGCGATCTGGAGCAAATCTTCGCTTACCGGAAGAAGGTCATCGAACAGTTGTTCCCGCCCCGGGAAAGTCGGGAGTTGGCCGTGGAGGCCCGGCCCTGAGCGGATCTGGGTTTGAACTGGATATTTCCCCATGCCTGCCGCCTGTCCCACGGTCGGTTCGGGCTTATACTACCTTCCGATAGCCGAATCGCGGAGGGTACGACACCGACTATGGGCATGACCATTACCGAGAAGATCCTGGCCAAGGCGGCGGGGAAGTCCAGCGTGGCAGTGGGGGACACCGTCTGGGTCGAGGCCGACATCCTGATGACCCACGATGTCTGCGGTCCCGGAACCATTGGCGTCTTCTACGAGCAGTTTGGCCGCAATGCCAGGGTCTGGGACCCGGATAAGGTCGTCATCATTCCCGACCACTACATCTTCACCGCCGACCAGAAGGCCCATCGCAACGTGGACATCCTTCGGCAATTTGTGCGGGAGCAAGGGATCCGGCACTATTACGATCCCGATTTTCTGCACGGGGACGGCATGCCCACGCCCTACCGCGATCCGACCAAGACTAGCTACAAGGGCGTCTGTCATATCGCCCTGCCGGAAGAGGGCCACACGCGGCCCGGCGAGGTGTTGTTCGGCACGGACAGCCACACCTGTACGGCGGGGGCTTTCGGCGAGTTCGCCACGGGCATCGGCAACACGGAAGCGGGCTTCGTCCTGGGCACGGGCAAGCTGTGGTTGAAGGTGCCGGCCACCATGCGGTTCATCTTTGAGGGCACCCTGCCCGAATGGCTCATGGCCAAGGACCTCATTCTCGCGGTTATCGGCGAGATCGGCTGCGACGGGGCCACCTACCAGGCGATGGAGTTCGCCGGAGAGGGCGTGCTCAGCCTCAACATCGAGGAGCGGATGACGCTCTGCAACATGGTCATCGAGGCGGGCGGCAAGAACGGCGTCATCGCCCCGGACGACAAGACGCTGGAGTACGTCCGCAGCCGCAACCGCTCCGGCAAGGCGTTCGAGCCGGTGTTCAACGACGCCGACGCCCGGTTCGTGTACGAGAAAGTCTTCGACGTCCGTCGCCTGGAGCCGGTCGTCGCCAAGCCGCACTCGCCGGACAATCGCGCCGCGGTTTCGGAGGTGAAAGGCACGCGGCTGGACCGGGCCTACATCGGCTCCTGCACCGGCGGCAAACTAACCGACTTCAAGGCGGCGGCCCGCATCCTCCACGGGCGGTCGGTGCGCATCGACACGTTCATCGTCCCGGCCACGACCGAGATCGAAGGAGCCCTGAAAACCGAAAAGTACAACGGGCAGACGCTCGAAGAGATTTTCCTGTCAGCAGGAGCACGTTTGGGGTCGGCCAGTTGTGCGGCCTGTCTGGGCGGGCCGAGCGATACGTTCGGCCGTCTGAACGCTCCGCTGACCTGCATCAGTGCGACCAATCGCAACTTTCCGGGCCGCATGGGCCACAAGGAAGCGCAGGTGTTCCTGGCCAGCCCCTTGACCGTAGCCGCCTCGGCCGTCGCCGGCTGCATCGCCGATCCTCGGGACTTTCTTCAGTAGCGGACCATGACCATGAAACCGATCATCCGCGGTCGCGCCTACATTCTGGGCGACAACATCGACACCGACCAGATCATCCCGGCCCACTACCTGACGCTCAACCCGGCCATTCCCGAGGAGTACCGGCAACTGGGCCGCCACGCCTTGGCCGGCGTTCCCGAGGCTGAAGGCGGGCTGCCGAAGGGACATATTCCGTTCCATGATCCGCAGACCGGCCAGTCGTCGTACAACATCCTTATCGCCGGTCGGAACTTCGGCTGCGGCTCGTCGCGGGAACACGCTCCCATTGCCCTGAACGCCGCTGGTGTCGAGGCCATCGTGGCCGAGTTTTATGCCCGCATTTTCTTCCGCAATGCGGTCAATGGCGGGTATCTGATCCCGATGGAAAGTCCGCAGCGGCTCTGCGAAGAAATCCGCACGGGCGACGAGCTTGAAATCCATATCCGGGAGGCACTGTTGGTCAACCACACAACCGGCGACCGCTGGAAGCTCAAGCCGTTGGGGGAGATCGCGCCGATCCTCGAAGCGGGCGGTCTGTTCGCTTATGCCCGGCAGACTGGGATGTTGCGGAGCTGATGGGCCGGAGATGCCGCGATGCAGATCGACACGCTCGTCATCGTCGGCGTCGGGCTGATCGGCGGATCCATCGCCGCTTCGGCTCGCCAGCGGAGCGTGGCGCGGCAGATCCTCGGCCTTGGCCGTCATCATTCCACCCTGGAGCGGGCTGTCCAGTCCGGATTGATTGACGCAGCTCCGGCCGATCCCGCCGCCGCTTGCCGCCGGGCCGAGTTGCTGATCGTCTGCACCCCCGTGCAAGACATCGCCGAGCGAATTCTTGAAGCGGCTGCCTGGGTGTCTCCGAACTGCATCCTGACCGACGCGGGAAGCACGAAGCAACTGATCGTGGAGAAGGTCGAGGCAGGTCTGGCCCCCCACCTCCGCTTCGTAGGCGGTCATCCGCTGGCCGGTTCGGAGAAACGCGGCCCAGAACATGCCAACCCGCGCTTGTTCGAAGACCGCCTGGTGATCGTGACGCCGACGCCCCGGAGCGATCCCGAGGCCGTTCGACGGGTCTGCGAATTCTGGCAGTCGCTCGGAGCGCGGACCCGGCTGATGTCGCCGGAGGACCACGACCAGGCGGTGGCGGCCACCAGCCATGTTCCGCATGTGCTGGCGGCGGCCCTGGCAGCGGCCTTGCCGGAGGACTTGCACCCGCTGACGGCGACCGGCTTCCGCGACACCACACGCATCGCCGCCGGCGACCCGGAAATCTGGACCGGCATCCTCCTTCAGAATCGCCAAGCCGTTCTCGACGGACTGGCCGCCGTCGAGGCCGTCCTGCGACGGTTTCAGAGTGCCATAGCCGATCAAGACCCCGCGGTTCTGCACGAGCTGCTTCTCCAAGCCAAGAGGCTCCGCGATGCGCTGGGAAGTTGAGGTTTTACCCGTGAGGGAGGCTCGGGGGGCTGACGCCCCCCGCTCGGCGGAACCGAGCGCTGACGCCCCCTGTTCGGGGTCGGTTGAGTCCCGCGTTTACCTGCTTGACGGCCAGCTTGATGCGGAGTTGGTTTCGCGCATCGCTGCCGAACTGCTGACTGATCCCGTCGTGGAGACCTTCCGTATCCGTCCGGGCAATCTGCCAGACGGCGAGCCTGCCTCCGCGGAACTTCCGCCGTTCACGGTGACGATTCTGCCCAAGCCGGGCGTCATGGACCCGGTGGCTCAGAGCGTCGAAGCGGCCATTCAAGACCTGGGCTTTCCTCCCGTCCGTGTCCGCACCGGGCGCCGCTTCGCCGGACCGCCTCGCAAGTCGCCCCAGGAGTTGAGGGCCTGGGCGCTTGAGGAACTGGCCAACGAGGCCGTCGAAGAGGTGCATCCGGGACCGCTTCCGCCGGAGGTCTGGCTCAGCGAGCCGCCTGCCGCACCGGTGCAGGTCCGCCGCGTTGCACTGGACGAAGCCGACGACGCCGAGTTGCTCCGCATCAGCCGGGAGGGGCAATTGTCGCTCTCCCTGGCCGAGATGAGGGCCATCCAGGAGTATTTCCGTGTTCTGGGCCGCGAGCCGACCGACGTGGAGTTGGAGACGCTGGCCCAGACCTGGTCGGAACACTGTTCGCACAAGACGCTCAAGGGAGCCATCGCCGACGAGCGAAAACCCGACCAGCTTTTGTACCGCAATCTGCTCAAGGAAACGATTTTTTATGCGACCCAGGAGATCCGGAGGCAGCTGGGTCCGGACGACTGGTGCGTCAGCGTCTTCGCCGACAACGCCGGCATCGTCCGCTTCGCCGAAGGAATGCACGTCTGCTTCAAGGTGGAGACGCACAACCACCCGTCGGCCATCGAACCTTACGGAGGAGCGAATACAGGCCTGGGCGGCGTAATCCGCGACGTACTCGGCACCGGTCTGGGGGGCAGACCGATTTGCAACACCGACGTTTTCTGCTTCGCTCCGCCGGATTATCCCGCGGAGCAGATCCCTGCCGGGGTACTGCCTCCGCGGCGGATTCAGCAGGGCGTCGTGGCTGGGGTGCGCGATTACGGTAACCGCATGGGCATCCCGACCCTCAACGGCGCGATCTGCTACCATCCGCGCTATCTGGCCAATCCGCTGGTCTTTTGCGGCACGGTCGGCCTGGTTCCCGCGGGCAAGGAGTTCAAGCGCGTCGAATCCGGGGATCTGATCGTGGCCGTCGGCGGGCGAACCGGACGTGACGGAATTCACGGAGCAACCTTTTCCTCGGCGGAACTCACGCATCAATCCGAACAGCTCAGCGGCGGAGCGGTGCAGATTGGCAACGCCATCACGGAGAAGAAACTGCTCGACGTCTTGCTGCAAGCCCGGGACCGGGGCCTGTATCGCGCCATCACAGACTGCGGCGCGGGCGGGTTCAGCAGCGCTGTCGGGGAGATGGGAGCGGCAGTGGGAGCGGAAGTGCATCTCGACCGCCCACCGCTCAAGTACGCCGGTCTGACTTACTGCGAAATCTGGATCTCCGAAGCCCAGGAGCGGATGGTCCTGGCCGTGCCGCCCGATAGCTGGCCGGAGCTTCAACGCTTGTGCGAAGCTGAGGATGTCGAGGCCACCGTGCTGGGCACCTTCGTCGCTTCGGGGAAGCTGAAACTGTTCTACCAGGGCGTACAGGTGGCCGATCTGGACATGCGCTTCCTGCACGAGGGGCGGCCCCCAGTGGTGCGCAAGGTAAGCTTTCTGGAAGGGACCGGGGACTTGACACCCGCCGCTCGCCAGATGGGAGGGATGACGTCCCCCGCGCACCAGACAGCGCGGTTGACGTCCCCTGCCCGCCCCGCCATGCTCGATCACAAACAGATGCTTGTGCGCCTGCTCGGCAGTTGGAACGTCTGCTCCAAGGAGACGGTGATCCGGCAATACGATCACGAAGTGCAGGGTGGCACGGTCATCAAGCCACTGGTTGGGGCGACGCTGGACGGTCCCGGCGACGCAGCGGTGATCACGCCGCTACTCGGCAGTGAACGGGGCGTTGCCGTCGGCTGCGGCATCAATCCATACTACGGAGACCTGGATCCGTACTGGATGGCGGCTTCGGTAATTGACGAAGCGATCCGCAACGTGGTTGCCGTTGGAGCGGACCCCTCCCGGGTTGCTCTGCTCGACAACTTCTGCTGGGGCAACACGGAGAGGCCGGAAGTGCTCGGCTCCCTGGTGCGGGCCGCTGAGGCTTGCCGCGATGTCGCCCTGGCCTACCGGACCCCGTTCATCAGCGGCAAGGACAGCCTGAACAACGAGTTCAAATCGGACAAAGTCCATCTCGTCATTCCGCCGACGCTGCTCATCAGCGCCCTGGGGCAAGTGCCCGACGTGAGGCAGTGCGTGACGATGGACTTGAAGACACCGGGCAACTATCTGTTCGTGATCGGCAAGACCGAGGCCGAATTCGGCGGATCGCATTTCCATCTGCTGACCGGCCAGGAGGGAGGCATCGTGCCCCGCGTCGATCTCGAGCTGGCTCCCCGCATCTTCGCCGCGGTCCATCAGGCGATTCGCCACGGCTGGCTGCGGGCCTGTCACGACCTCAGCGAAGGGGGACTGGCCGTCGCCGTCGCCGAGATGGCCTTCGCCGGAGGCTGGGGAGCGGTCGTGTTTCTCGATGCCGTTCCGCTAGCTGAGACCGCCCGAACTTTGCCGCACCCGCAGCAGCTCCTCACCGCTTTGTATGCGGAAAGCAACACACGGTTTTTGTGCGAAGTGGACCCGGAACACGCGGCGGCGTTGGAGCATCATCTGGAGCTGCTCGGCGTCCCCTACGGCCAGGTCGGCTGGGTGACGGAAGAGCCTCGACTGCGCATCTATGACCGTGAAGAACCGAAGCACGAGCTTCTCCTCGACGCCGACCTTGCCGAATTGAAGGACGCTTGGCAGCGTCCGCTGCGGCAGTTGTGAGGAATCGCATCCTTTACGAATCTTCGAGCGGTTCAGCTCGGCCTTCCGGCGGACAACCGGCATCAAGGTAGGTTTGCAAAAGGCGTTGGGCGGCCACCTTGTCCAGGCGTTCCTTGCGTTGCTTCTTGGTCAGTCCGGCATGGAGCAGCAATTGCTCGGCCTCGGCGGTGGTGAAGCGTTCGTCCCAGAAGACGACGGGCAAGCCGGTGACGCGGTGCAGCCAAGTGCCGTAGGCGCGGGCTTGCCGAGCTTTCTCGCCTTCGTGTCCGGTGGTCCGGATGGGCAGACCGACGACAATCAGGGAGACTTCTTCATCCCGCACCAGCCGCTGGAAACGCTGGGCTTCGTCGGGTGCATCGCGGCGGAGCACAGTCAGCGGCGAGGCGATTTTCCGGCCTTCGTCGCTGATCGCCAGCCCGACCCGCTTCTCGCCGTAATCCACGCCCAGAACTCGGCTCACAGGTATTGATCCCAACCCTGCTGCTTAAGCATGCCGACGAGCTTCTTGATGGAGGCTTCATCGCGTTTGTCGGCGATGAGCGTGGCATCGCCGTCCTGCACGATGATGAGGTTTTCCACGTTCGCAGTGGCGATCAAGCGACCCGGATCGCCGACGATGAGGCAGTTCCGCGTGTTGATGCCGCAGTGCGTCGCCTTGATCGTGTTGTGATCGGCGTCCTGCGGGTTGCGGCGCTCGAAGGCTTGCCAACTGCCGAGGTCGTCCCATTGGAACGGAGCATGAATCACCACAGCATTTTCGCAGCCCTCCATGACGGCGTGGTCGATGCTGAGCCGCTCCAGGGGTTCATAGGCTTGGCGAAAGATCTCCTCGCGATCGCTGGTGTGCCAGTTGGAGGCAATGCGGCGCAGAGCGGTGTAGAGTTGCGGTTGCCTTTGCTTCAACAAACCCAACAGCGTTCGGGCTTGCCAGATGAACAGCCCGCTGTTCCAGTAATACTCTCCCGAGGCGACATAGCGTTCCGCCGTGGCGACGTCGGGTTTTTCCCTGAACTGGCGGACGGCGTAAACGGCCAGCTTCTTCCACTCCGTCAGCGGTTGGCCGCGATGAATGTAGCCGAAGCCGGTGGCCGGGTAGGTCGGCGGGATGCCGAAGATCACCGACACTTCCGGATGCTCTTCGGCGAGGCGGACGCCGGTCAGGACCGCTCGGCGGAACTCCTGCTCCGGTTCGATCACATGGTCGGCTGGCATAGCGATGAGGATCGCTTCCGGTTCGTCAGCCGCCATCAGGGCCGCTCCCAGTCCGATGCAGGCGGCCGTGTCTCGCCCGCACGGCTCGGCGATGATGCGATGCCGAGGCAGTTCGGGCAGTTGCTCGGCCACCAGCAGTTCTTGGCCGGCGCTGGTGATGGCCCAGATCCGTTCGGGGGGCACCAGTCCGACGATGCGGTCGAACGCCTGCTGGAGCAGCGAGCGGTTGCCGGTCAGTTTCAGGAACTGTTTGGGGCAGCGCTGTCGGCTGCGCGGCCAGAAGCGGGTTCCGCCGCCACCGGCCATGAGGATCGCATGGAGCATGACCTGCCACGCCTCGTGGTTCTAAAACTCGATGGTCAGTCCATCATATGCCAGTTCGACTCCTGGCGGAAGTTCGCGGCTGGTCTGTTCGTGCTCCAGTTCGTGGCTCAGATGAGTCAGGTACGCCCGCCGGGGCCGCAAGTGAGAGATCACTTCCAAGGCTTCCCCCAGAGAGAAATGGGCTGGATGCTTTCTCTTCCGCAAGGCTCCGAGGATGAGTACGTCCAGATTTCGTAAACGCGGCCAGCTTTGTTCCGGGATGCGGCTGACGTCGGTGCAGTAGGCCAGATCGCCGATGCGGAAGCCGAGCACGCGGAACTGGGCATGTTCCAGCGGCACCGGCGTTACCGTTTCCCCGAGCACCTCAAACGGGGCCTCGTCAATGTGGACGAAACTCAGCCGCGGCAGCACGCCGAAGGGAAGATGTTCGACCTCGGGGGCGAAGGCGTAGGCGAAGGTGCGACGGATGATCTCCTCGGTTTCGGCGTCGCAGTACAGCGGCAGGGGACCGTTCAGGCTCCGAGGAAACAAGCGGACGTCGTCCAGGCCGAAAAGATGGTCGGCGTGGTAGTGCGTGAACAGGACGGCATGAACCAGCGGCACCCTGGCTCGCAACAGTTGCAAACGCAATTCCGGCGTGGTGTCGATGAGGATTCGTCCCTGCCGGGTCGTAATCAGAGCAGAAGCCCGATAACGATGGTTCCTGGGATCCGGGGAATTGCAGGTCGGGCAGTCGCAACCGAGCATCGGAACGCCGACCGACGTGCCTGTGCCGAGAAACGTGAAGGTCCGCCTCAAGCTCATGCGGCCATTATACGAGCACGAGGCGGACCACTGGTTTTGCCGATGCAGCCGGTGGACCGACGGGGCGTCGGCCTTCCTCCGTCAGACCGCCTTCGGCTCCGGATCGACGGTCTTGACCGCACCTTCGAGCCGGGCCGGCAGGCCGATCAGCCGGGCCAATACGATGTACACGACGAACCCGGCCAGAAGCGAATAGACGCCGGTGGGATGCCAGGCCGGGACCAGCTCGAAGCCCAGCGTGCCGGAAATCAGACCGTTGTTACTGATGCCGATGAGGAAACCGACCAGCCAAGCCCCGTAACCTGCCCAGTTGATGCCCTCACGGGGACCGGGCCAGTTGCCGCCGTTGAGGAAGTAGTCGGCGATCGTCGCGCCAATGACTGGGCCGAACGACGCGCCGACCAGTCCGAAGATCGGAGCAAGGTTCGCCGGCAATCCGGTCAGGGCGATAATGATGCCTACCGCCGCCCCGGCCAGGGTGATCGGGATACGGGACTTCGGCATGCCCAGCATTGTCGAGAGACTATTGCCGATGATGAACGAGCAGAAGCACGCCGGCGCCATCGAGCCGATGGCGAACAACAGCAGCATACCCCGGGCCAGCAGGTTCTCTTGGACGGTGCCGTCTTCGGCCACGGTCGTGTTCAGGGCCTTAAGCGCGGTTTCATAAGTCATCCGCTGGTCTTTTTCGCCGCGGCTCATCTCGTCCCACTTCTTCGCGGTCACGAGCTTGCCGTCCTTGACTTCCTGCAAGTTACGCAGGTCAGGATTATAACCGTGAGCACCGGCCACAGTAATGACGGCCAAACCGGCGGCGAACAGAATCGCTCCCCAGATGCCGGCCAGACCTGCGTATTGCACGTCCTTGGCATTGCGGTTGTTGGAGCAGAAGTCGGCACCGACCGCCCCGGCGGTTCCGAAAAAGCCCACGATCATCTGAAGGACCAGGAGCGACCCGGCACTAAGCAGGTCGGTATCGAACGCATGAGGGCCGCTGGCCGGGGGAGGCTCATACTTGCCCAAGTACGGAATCGCCTGAAACGCTCCGATGAGAAGCATGATGATCGGCACGATGGGAAAGAACTGGGCGATGCGAGCTACATACCCGATGCCGAGCGCGCCCACCAGGGCGAAGATGAAGCCCCAAATGGGAGCTAGCACGAAGAAGAGCACTCCTTCGACGGGCAGCCCCAGCCCTCCCAGCACCAGGCGTGTGGCGAAATAGGTGGCCACGCTGTACCAGCCAATCTGTAAAAGCCCCATGAAGATGCCCGGAATGAAATAGCCGCCTTGCACCCCGAAGGTGCTCGTGCCCACGATGTACAGCGGCAACCCGGTCCGCATACCCAACATGCCGGGGACGAAGTAGAAGAAAAAGTGGCAGATCGCTCCTGCCAGCACGATGCCGATCAGCACGGACAGAAGCGTTCCTTCCAGCAGGGCCGCCCCGAGCGGCTGATAGAACGCGAACCACAGAAAGATGCCGGCATACGTCGGGGCCGTGTTCAGATACCACGGAGCCCGTTTGTCCAAGGGCACGGGACTGGCATTGCGAACGTAGGCGGGTAGCGCCGTTACTGGGACAGTGGATTCAGGAGCGTTGGCCATGTTCAGCTTTCCTCAGGCGGTGCGAACAGTGCAACGAATTCGCGAGGGACTGGAAGCCAGAGTATAGCTGCCGCGAGACGTATCGCAAGCACGATCCGAGATTCGGTGCGGAGAACCCGGGAACGGTGCGGTTGGGCAAGCAAGTCTAGACAGCGGCACGTTCGCGGATGCCGACCGCCTTGGCCAGTTTGGCGGCCTTGTCGGTGCGTTCCCAGGTAAAGTCGGGCAGTTCGCGTCCGAAATGGCCATGAACGGCCGTTTGACGGAAAATCGGCCTCCGCAGGTCGAGCGTCTCAATGATCCCTTGCGGGGTGAGGGCGAAGTGTTCGCGGATCAGGTCAATGAGTTGGTCTTCGGAAAGGCCCTCCCGGAGCGAGCCGTTGGTGCCGACCCAGATGCTAAGCGGCTCCGGGTAGCCGATGGCGTAGGCCAGTTGCACTTCGCACTGGGAGGCCAGACCGGCGGCGACGATGTTCTTGGCGATGTAGCGGGCCATATAGGCGGCTGAGCGGTCCACCTTGGTCGCATCCTTGCCGCTGAAGGCTCCGCCGCCGTGACGGCCGCGCCCGCCGTAGGTGTCCACGATGATCTTCCGCCCGGTCAGACCCGTGTCGCCATGCGGGCCGCCTTCCAGGAAGATGCCTGTCGGGTTGATGTGGTAGATGATGTCGTTGCCCTCGACCAGATCCGGCCGTTCTGCCCGCAGCGTGGGAAGGATCAGCTTGTCAATCAGAACTTGGCGGGCGTCGTCGCTGAACAGTTTTTTGCCGTTGCGCATCACCACGACGCTTTCATCGTGCTGCGTCGAAAGAACCACGGTATGGATCCGGGCCGGCGTGCCGTCGGCGTGGTATTCGACGGTGACCTGGCTTTTGGCGTCGGGTCGGAGCCACTTCAACTCGCCGCTCCGCCTCATGCGGGCCTGGTTTTCCACGAGCCGATGGGCCAGGTAGATCGGCAACGGCATGTAGGCCTTGGTTTCGTCACAGGCGAACCCGAACATCATGCCTTGGTCCCCTGCCCCGCCGATGTCTACACCCACGGCGATGTCGTGGGACTGCTGGTGCAGATAAATGTTGATCTGGCAGGTGTCGGCGGCGAAGCCGATGGAGGGATCGACGTAGCCGATGTCCCGGATCGTCTCGCGGACCAGGGCATCAATGGTGCGTCGGCTCAGGTCGGCTCTGGTCGTGATTTCCCCAGCCACGATGACCAGATCGGTCGTGACCAGGGTTTCACAGGCAACTCGGCTATAGGGATCGGCCTTCAGGCAATGATCCAGGACGGCGTCGCTGATCTGATCGGCGACCTTGTCCGGATGGCCCATGCTGACCGATTCGGAAGTAAACAGATAATTGCCGCTGGACACGGAGAAACTCCTCGGATTGTCCGGAGAGCGGGACCAACTTACCGTCCGCTTCTGCGATCTGGGCGGATTATATGACCTGCTCCGGGCTGCTGACAGGCCAGGATAGTGCAAACGGCGGCCTGATTCGACGGTAATCCCGTGGCGGCGACCCGCAAGGGTCTCATCGTTCTGCAACCTCGTACATTTGGCAACGTAATTCAGGCACATACGGGCCGTACAAGCGGGCCAGCCATTCGCGGGGTGTTGGAGACAGTTCGGGTTGGGTGCCTGGCGGCTGCGTGGGAAGGGCCAGCGTCGCCTCGATAGTCTGAGCAAGGGCCCGAGGCTCCAAATCCGTGAAGAAAAGATTCGGCACAGCCCGATAGGGGGCATAGCTTGGCTAATAGGACATGACCGCTTTCAGTCCGGAAGCGACAGCCTCGCGGACCACCAGGGGGAAGCCCTCCCGGCCCGGCTTCGAGGGCAGGACCAGAAGGTCTGCCGCCCGATAAAGCTCGGCCACCTCGGCCTGGGGTCGCGGGGGAAGATAGATCACGCTTGGCCGCGGCAGCTTCAGCAAGTCGGGGTCGCCCGGTCCACAGATCACGAGGTCAATGTCTAAGTGCTCCATGATCAGACGATGGGCTTCCAGGAGCAACAGAATGCCTTTATCTGCTGTGATGCGGCCAACGAAAAGCACTCGGGGCCGTTCGTCCTGCCAGCCGAGCCGTTCCCGAAGTCGGCGCCGTTCGTCAGGCGTAGGCGGATGGAAAAGGGCGGAATTAACCGAATAGGGCAGGAAGAGCGATTTGCATCCCGTCCCCGAGAGAAACTCCAGGTCGGCTAGCACGCGCACGTTGTACACCACCAGGCGATTGGCGTGCCGGGTGGTCCAGCGACCGAGGGTGCGGGCAGCGATCTGCATCAGCAGATCCAGCCAGGGCGTGGCCAGGGGCATGATGCCGCCGTGATCGGTGAGCAGTCGGGGTTTGCCGAAGTGGGCCGCCAAGGACAGAGCAGCGACAGACGAGAGGAAGATAAACCCGTGGGCATGGACGACGTCTGCCCATCGGACTTCACGCCACAGCACGCTGAGCAGGCGAGGGGAATAGACGGGATACGCCAGCCGTGCCCGCCGCTCCAAGCCATGCCAGGCAGGGATGCGAATAACCCGCACCCGGGGAGGATAGTTCGGCGAATGGCCTTGACCCAGGAGGTCACTGGTGACGTGGGCCACTTCGCAACCCGCTTCCACCAAGGCTTAAATTTCCTGATCCACCAGCACCTCGACGCCGCCGACGTGCGACAAGCCGTGGTGCGAAACTACAAGAATGCGCGGCGGCCGTGTCGTGAGGGCCTCTTGCGGAGCATGACGAGGGAACCATTAAAGACCGTTACCAGCCGACTACCCAAGCCAGCGAGTTTCAGGAACGAGCGTTTGGATCCACTGGCTTTCGCCCGAAGACGATGCCATGTGATGGCTGGCGCAAAAGATGATTCTCTGCCCAGGCCAGCGGCGTACACAGCAGCGTGACCACTGCCCCAGCAAGTCGGCGCAGCATCGCACTGCCGCCGCGGCCATAAGCATGGGTCGACGCTGCTTCAGGGATCAGGGATAAGGCGATTACGCCGGCACAGTTCAAGGCGGCGTCTGGCCGCAGGGTTATCTGCTCGTATCCCGCCGCTTGCATCAATCGTCGCAGACCCTCGTGACTTGGCAGCGTCAAGTGGCGCGGTGCTTCGCCGACATGAGCCCACTGCCGGCCAAACCACCGCGCCTGGGCCCCATCGATGAGCGGCACGGCCCCAGCAAACCAGCCGCCCGGACGAAGCAAGCAATAAGCCTGCTGAACGGTACGCGACACACTAGGGACGTGCTCGAGCAGGTAGAAAGCGGTGATCAGGTCAAACGATGACGGTGGAAAATGATCCGTCAAGTGATCTACGTCGCTGACGACAGCCTCGATGCCCCGTTGCCGCAATTCAGCCACGACATCAGGCTGAAAGTCGCATCCAACGACCTGATAGCCTTGTTTGCGAAAACCCTCAAGGCGCAAGCCGCGACCACACCCCAGGTCCAAGAGCCGAGCGCCGACGCGGGGCGGTCCTACCTGCCGACAAACGATGCGAACTTGCGCTGTGTATTGCGGGAGAAAAAAGAGGAGATACTCCAGCTTTGTTAGGAAGCGTTTGATGGCGGTCGCCCGGCCCATCTCAAGTGTGAAACTGTAGATCGGCGGATAATAGCTGGGCAAGTCCTCTACCCGGGGCTGGGGGACTAGCCGCGCCGCGCCGCAGGTCAAGCAGCGATCAAACGACCATTCCCCGGGAGCATACCCCAGGCGATCCCGCACATGATCGAACATCCTTTCCCGTCTGTCGTCGCCGCAAAATGGGCAGGCAGGCGCCACCGAGGACGGCATCAGCAACGGCCGATTCTCCGAGGGCAATAGCGTCATAGACATCATCCCTTTTCAGAATGTGAACTAAAGAGCATTTAGACCCACGGCAGAAAATCTACATAACCACAAAGCGCCAAGCAATCAGGATAATCGCCATATATCACAACGCCTCGTAATTCGCCATCGTGCGGTCCCAATCACAACGCAATCCCAATGACCGAGACTGCTTCAACCAAC
Organism: uncultured Planctomycetota bacterium; assembly: GCA_937944855.1. Lineage (GTDB taxonomy): Bacteria > Planctomycetota > Planctomycetia > Gemmatales > HRBIN36 > JANWWR01. The sequence continues at coordinate 41,742 of CALFAY010000001.1, read as the reverse complement.
TCAACGTCCGCTCTATCGACCATCGCCCCGCTCCAAATCCCTCCTCCCCACGCCGGGCAATCCGCGGCTCCACCCCCAACCACCCCAGTAGGTGCCTCACCGCCGCACTTTCATACCCCTTGTCCGCCGTCAATCGCCGCGGCCGCTCCAAAGGCCGACCCCGGAGCCTGACCCCCGGGGAAACTTCATCCCTATCAATTGCACCATCTGACTGCCCCGCAAGTCACAGGCCCGACAATAGGCACAAATTGACCTGTTACCACACCCCGGCTGCGGTCCATTCCTTGAGCCGTCGCAGGCAAGTCTTGTACGAGCAGCCCATCTACCGCGGCAGGTCGGCCCCGGCGATGCCGGTATTGAGCGCGAGGGGGACCACCGTCATGCGTAAGCACTTGTCAATCGTTCGTCGGCCGCCACGCGGCGAACGCGGCCGCTAGGGAAAAAACCCCTTGAACCACTTGATGGCGTTCCACAGGCCGTCCGTAAGCAGTTGCCGGGCCATGAGTTCTCTTCCATGAGTGGGCCGAAGAGTATGGCAAGTAGTAGGGCAGACAGGACCTTATCCGCCCAGAGGACTTTTGTCCCGTGAGTCTAATTGCCAGTGGCCTAGGCTTTACGGCGGAACTAGCTCCGAACCTTCCAGATCCCCAAAGCGAGGAGGGAGATTCCGCAGAGTACCAGCGCGACGCTGGCATACCCAGGAAAGCCACCCTGATTCTGGAGCGCCGCTCTTAAGGCCGCTATTGCCATGCAATGATCGTAGATCCCTGGCAAATCCTCCGAATAGACGCGCCTCGCCTCTTTTAATGTAAACGAGCCATCGTGATCGACCTCGGTAATCCTGCCGCCCACCGGTAAATCCAGAAAAAATGCTTCTCTCGGAGGACGCTTGTCGACTTCCAGACGGGTCACCACGACTTCCTGTAGCCTAACCTCGGGTTGGTCAGATTGTTCATCAACCACTACTCCACGAAAGGGAAACCAACGGTCCCGGGACACTTTCTGGATGTCCGGCCAGAAGCTCCGAATCACCAAATCCATTCCGATGTAGCGTTCCTCTACATATATAGGAAGAAAGCCTTTTTCTGGACTGAGCCAGTGCACTATCCGGCAGGGAGGAGAAGCTCCGGTTTTTGTGCTGTCAATGAGAATGTAATCCTTCCCCTCGTGTGAGATCTGCTCGCACTTGTTGCAGTCGGTGACCCCGGTGAGAATGGCCTTTAAGTGCCGTGCGATTCCCGCCGTATCGTCCATGGCCATGGTCCCAAGACAAAAGGGACTTACCCTGACACCATCGGAAGGCCGGCCAGGTCTGGGTCGGTGAATCATGCCGAAACGGAAATCATAACCAAAGGACAAGCGGAGGTCCTTGTCAGCCAGATTTCCCCAGGACGCTGCGGGAGCCGTGAAACTTACGTTTCCTGTCTTGTCGGCAGCTTGCTCTTTCTCGGCCTTGGCCCTGGCCTGCTCAACAATCGCGGGATCGGCACGTTCGATGAACAGGACTTTGTACTTGTCCACAACCCAGCGGCAAAAAGTTACTAAAGGTTCTGTCGAAAAAACTCCTTCAAGCGCTTTCTGCTGATTCGGACTACGGCCAACCTTAACCAGGAACTCGCATTCCAGGTTCTCAAACGCCTCCCGGTTGGCCAAGTAGCCCTCAAGGCACGCTTGGAGCAAGTCGCAGTCACAGGGCTTTTTATCGGAGGACAATGCAAGCGAGGGCAGTCAGCCGAAGGTCAAAACGAGCGCGATCAGCCCGACCCAGGATTGCGTTCGGCGGATTAGTTGATGCAAGAGCATTTGAAGACTCTGCAAGTTATATAAGGACACTTCGTGCCGTTTACGCGCTATCCCAACTTAAGCGATGGCCGGGATTGCGTTCGATACGGGGAACAAAGCGTCAATTTGCTATTTTCAGGCAAAGCAAGTAAGACGGCGTGGAAGTTGCGCCCCCCCGTTGCGCGCATCGGAAGCCCGGTCGGCTGTGAGCCGGGCGTCGGGTTCCGTCATTCGCATCTCGGCGGCCATCGCTGGACCTTCCCGCCGAACAAGTGATGAGGTGATTTCAGAACTGCCCGTGAGATTACTTCCGGTAACTACGGGTTGTCAAGGAAAAAATTTGAAAATTTTTTCTACGTTGCAAACACGGCGACCCACCCGGGGTTGGCGTGGCTGTCTTTCGTTGGCTTCAGAGCCGCGACGGCAACCGAGCGGGGAAGACCGCTCCCTCGCGGTCGCGGCTCGGAATGGCAATCGCGGAGGGGCATTGGCAATCGCGGCGAGGAAGTGTGATATTACCGTTGACTTTATTCCCTCTCACAGTGCGCGAGGGGACGGGGCGAGGGAAAAGCAATTATTCCAACAGTGTTACCCACCCGCTGGCCCCAAAGCAACGCAAACGCTGAAGGAGAGTAAATCGCTGGAGAGCGACAGCAGATACCCGATAACTGATATGTTGGCTCGCGTGCCAAGGGTATTTAATCTGTGGACAGAGGGCTTTATCCGCTTTATGCTAATGGCGATGGTTTAGTCGCCTTCCAGATGAGCAAGACCTGACAGAGGTTCCTTTATGCTGCCCCGTTTCATTCTGCTGGCTGCAGCCATCTTGCTCGCAGCTCCGATGATTCAGGCCGACGTCGGCGACCCGCAGGTCCGCACCGACCATCCCTGGTACCCTGGCGAGCTGGCCTGCTCGACGTTCGAGCGGCTGTTCGCCACGCAGGCCGATCTGTATCAGCGGGTCACGGGCCGGCCAGTGGCCACCGAGGAGGACAAGGTGCTGGCCTCCTGGCTGTGGCGGAACACCCACTACTGGCACGGCGAGGAGGGCGGCCATGACCTGTGGGGTCAGGGCTGCGGCAAGGGTCCGGACAACAAATTTCGCGAATACTGGACCGGGCTGTTCGCCCACGGCTTTGCCTTGTGCGGCACGACGCACGCCCAGTGGGTGGCCGAAATGGAAGTGCTCCTGGGACATGGTCGCGGCCGCACCGTCGGCACAGCCGGGCATAACTCCTTTGAAGTGTTCCTGACCGGGAGCGAATACGGCAGCGGCCGCTGGGTCTTGCTCGACCATGACTTGTCCACCGTCGTCTTCACGCCAGACGGCAAACGGCTGATGGGCCTGGCCGAGATCGCCCCGAACTGGAAGCAACTCACCGACCGCAATTTCAAGCCGGAGCGGCAGCGTGGCTGGCTCCCCTGCGGTCTGTACGCCGGCGACGCCTCCAGCTTCTCCCGCTACGCCGTTGCTGAGTACCTTAGCGGCTACGCCGGGCCTCCTCCGATGGTGCACCTCCGCCGCGGCGAAACCCTTCGTCGCTATCTGCAACCCGGCCTCGATGACGGCAAGACGTTCGTCTTCTGGGGCCGCAACTACAACACCGCTGGCATCCCCGGCCCTGAGCGGTCTCGCACCTGGGTCAACCAGCCGGAAAAGATGTACCGCTCCACAACTGGCACACCGCACATTGATGGCCAAGCCCGCTACGCCAATGCCGTATACACTTACAAGCCGGATTTCACCGGCGATTACCGCGAGGCCGTCGTCTTCGAAGACGGTTCCCAGGTGACGCTGGAGTTCGCCACGCCGTTCGTCATCGCCGCCACCCCGGCCAACGACAAGCCCTGGGGCATTTATGACTCCGGTGCTCGCAACGGCCTGGTGCTGCGGGGTCAGCCCGTGGGTAAGGTTTCCGTTTCCGTGGATCGCGGCCGGTCGTGGACCAAAGCAACCATGACCGGCAACACGCTCGACCTGACCGACGCGGTCAAGGGGCACCAGCAGTATTGGCTGCGGCTGCACCGGCCGGCGAAGCAGTTGGTCGGCTCCGGGTTGGTGATCACGACCGTGTGTCAGTGCAACGGTTCGGTGCTGCCGCGGCTGACGGATAACGGCAGCCGAGTGACCTACGAGGCGGGCCGGCACGCTCAGGTGAACGCCGGGCCGAACCTCCCACAGGCCCTGGCCCACGTCGTCGCCGGCAAGATCGACTCGCCGACCGTCACGCTGGAATTGGCCACACCCCGCGGCGAGCCAATCCGCCAGGTGTACGCCGCTGCCCATGTCCGCTCAGGGTCGCCGCCCGACCCGAACGTGCTTTACCAAATCGACCTGTCCCGCGACGGGGGCCAGACCTGGGAGCCGCTCGTCAAGGACTGGCGGATCAATCGCCAGGGCGACGAGCCGCCTGACTTCTGGAGTCAGAGCTTCTGCTGGGGAAACGTTGACGTGGCCCGCGACACGCGGTCGGTGCAGGTCCGCTTCCGCAACAGCAGGGGCAAGGCGTATGCCCGGGTTCAGGCCCACTTGGTGTACGAGACTGGCCCGCCGGACCCGGTGCGGGTCACCTTCGCCTGGACGGACGACACCGGCGACCACACCCACAGCCACGTGGTCCAGGGAGCACGGGATCAGTGGACGGTGCCGACGGGCCGCAACGTGCAAACTCGCTGGGTCGAGTTCGAGCTAACCAGAACCCAAAGGACAAAATCTTTGTAACTTTAAACCGCGATGCGATTAGCATAAACTACATAAACCATAACGCCTTATACAGGGCAAGCCCTTTTGCTAGGCAAAAGAGATGTTGGTCATAAAAGATCCCGAGGCAGGGGACAGCCGGCCTCAGCAGCGGCCTCGCAAAGCCCGCGAATAACCTGACGGTGCCTGATGCGTGTGAATCCGAATTCAAAATTGCCTGTCAGACCCTGAAGGATGCGAAACCAGGGGCGATCCGAGATCGGCAGGACCGGGAAGCACACGCCCCCCTCCGTGCCGAGCAACTCGTACTGCAGGTCCGGAATGCCCGAAGCCCGAATGTCTTCGATGACGAACCGCCAGCCGAGGGCACACAGGGCTGTCGGGTGCATTCGTCAACCCGACGACCCATGCCACATCGCCGCGCGGATCAGTTAAACCAAAATACTTGTTGGTTAGCAGACTGTAAACTTGCACTGGAGGAGGTGGCGGTGGTTTTGATTTGCGGCTTTTAGAGCGCTTGGGCATGGGCGGAGGGGCGCAGCATTCCTCGATTCCGCAGCCCATGACATCAGGATTATGATACTGCACCCAGTGATCGGCAGGCATCCAACGCACCTCGTCATAATAATGGCGCTATGCATAGCGATAACTATCATACATTATAAGCCCGCCAAATCTAGCCTTTAATGCAGATCGCGGGAAGCCACCAGCGACTCTGGATGGGATTCGCCGAGGGTGCGACGAAACTGGAAGTTTGCCCTGTACAGACGACCTTGCGAAGTGTAGCGTCAGTACGTCCCGGGTGCCGGGGCGTGGGAAGAAGCCTTTGCTGGGGCGAACGCGGGTCCGCTGAGCAGATCTGGGAGGAAAACGTCTGTCATGCCGCACATCGAGCTGCCGGAAGGGGAGCCTGGCATCATCAGTCTGATGGTGGCGTTCCGCGAATCCGAGAAACCCCTCAATGCCCTGGGGCAGGCGGTCATGTGCGGACCGTCTTCATTGACCCGGGCCGAACGAGAGCTGATCGCCACCTACGTTTCGTCCGGCAATGAGTGTAGGTTCTGCACAAATTCCCATGCGGCAGTGGCGCGACGGTTGCTCGGCCCAAAGAGTGACATCGTTGCTCAGGTCCTGGCCGATCCGGAGTCTGCCCCCATCAGTGAGAAGATGAAGGCGTTGCTGGTCATAGCGGACAAGGTGCGTCGGGACGGCCGGTTGGTCACCCCGGCGGACATTGCCCGTGCTCGTGCCGCGGGTGCCGACGACAAGGCTCTGCACGATACCGTGCTCATCGCCGCCATGTTCTGCATGTTCAACCGCTACGTGGATGGCTTGGCTACTTGGACGCCGGAAGACCCGGCGGTTTACGAAGCGATCGGGGAGCGGATTGCGACGAAAGGCTACGGCAGCCGGTTCCGGGAGGGACCAACGCCGCCCATGGCCGATTAGGACTCATACATCTGGAGTGGAATTATGATGCGGACTTGGCAACTGGTACTTACCTGCACGGCCGTTTGGCTGACGGTCGGCCCCTCGCCTGGTCGGGCAGAGGAGCCTCCCTTGCCGAACCTTCAGCACCCTCACGCTCCCCGCTGGCCGGAGGGTGTCACCCCGGAACGATTGAGCGACCCAGCCGAGGCGGCCCGCGTTGCCGAGTGGCTCGCTCAGCAGTATCCCGAGCCGCGGCCTGAAGCGGTGCGGATGCTCATTGCCATCCTACGCGGTTCCCGGCTGATGGGGAACGACGGCTGGTTCGGCCCAGCCCAGAGCCGTTTTGACTGGGCTTGGCTGCTGAATTGTCACCGATTGCCTGCTGACACGGCTGAAATCACCGCCGATCAGTTCAAAAGCAAGAAAGCGTTCTTCGACCACCTGGACCGCAACGGCGACGGCAAAATCAAAGCCGAGGATTTGGACTGGTCAGAGCGACAGCCTTATGTCATTCAGTGGCAATTCGTGCAGCGCTGGGCACGGCGGCTGGACCGGGACGGCGACGGCCTGATCAGCCCGGAAGAGTGGCAGGAGTTCTATCAGCGGATTGCAAGGAATAAAGAGGGAGGAATTCGCGTCGCCGATCTGCGGGCCGCTTTGATCCCTCGCGGAAGATCCAGCCTCGAACCCGGCGATGCGCCCTCGGTGCCGGTGCTGGTCCGCGGTTTGTATGCCCAGGAAATCGGGGCGATGAATCCGGGACCAGCCCTGGGCGAACCAGCCCCGGACTTTACCCTGCGCACCCCGGACGGCTCCCGAAGTATTACGCTGTCCAGTTATCGCAAGGACCGGCCGCTGGTGCTCTGCTTCGGCAACTTCACCTGTGGTCCGTTCCGGAGTCTGTATCCCGAAGTCGAGGCCGTTTACGAACGGCACCGGGAACACGCGGATTTTCTGATGATCTACGTCCGCGAAGCGCATCCTGAGGACGGCTGGAAAATGATTTCCAACGAACGCCAGGGCGTCGCTGTAGCACAGCCGAAGCTCTACGAGGAGCGAGTCTCTGTCTGCCAGCAATTCTGCAAGAAATTGCAACCGCGGATGACGGTGGTCGTGGACGAGCTCGACGACCGCGTAGGCGGGACGTACAGCGGGATGCCGGCGCGTCTGTACGTGCTCGACCGCCTCGGACGGATCGCTTACAAGAGCGGCCGAGGCCCGTTCGGCTTCAAACCCTGGGAGATGGAGCAGGCTTTGATTATGGCCTGCATGGAAGCGGAAGCCGATCAGCCCCGGTAAGCTTCCAGAACAGTCCGGCCCGTGCGGGCACTTCTCGTGCTATCGCCCGGGCTATAAGCGATACCTTGAAAAAACCCTGAGCCGATTCCGCCTCAGCCTCTCCGCATGTCTTGAAATCCGCTTTGGACCTCGGTAGTATCACCAAGTGATACACAGAGGGAGGCAAAGCGGTATGATGCGTAGTGCTGTCGGGAAGGAGTCAGCCAGCTTTTGGGATCGGATCTATTATTACGTTTTCGAGGCCGATTATCTTGCTGATTTCAACCGTTATCTGCCCTGGCGTTATGCGTTGGGCTGCCTGGTCATGGCAGCGGCGGCGGCGGGGATATGCGGCTGGCTGATCCATGAACAAGCCTATGTATTGCTGGCCTGCATCGGGCTGGCCATCATTCTCGGTCTGCTGTGGCCGGGGGTGAGCATTCTCGGCATCCGCGCGGAACTTGACTTCGACCGGCAGCGGGTCCGGGAAGGCGAGCCGGTCCAGGTCCGGTTGCGCATTCAAAACTCCTGGCCGTTGGGCATCTGGGGTTTGCGCCTGCGAGGCGGATTTGCCCTGGACTCGTCCTCCGGCCGCACTGACGATTGCTCGGCCAGCCTCGCCGTCGCCCCGGGCTGGCGGATCACGGAATTCGCCTGGAAGTGGCGTCCTCCGTGCCGCGGCCAGTATCCATTGACCATTCCCCGCCTCGCCACCGGGTTTCCGTTCGGCTTGTGGGAAGCGAGCCGAAGCATCGAGGTCAAACAACGGCTGATCGTCTGGCCGACTACATTTCCCCTCCATTTGCTGCCCGAAGCGGCGGCCAACGACCGGACCACGGAGGGTCTGACTCCCGTGAACCGGGTCGGCACTTCGGGGGACGTGCTCGGGGTGCGGCCTTACCGCCGGGGAGATCCCCTGCGACGAATCCATTGGGGCCAATCGGCACGCCATGAACGGCTTATCATCTGCGAGCAGCAGGCGACCGCCTGTCCGCGGGTGCAAATCGTTGTCGATCTGCAACCCGAGCATCACGGAGGGATTGGTCCGTACAGCTCACGGGAGTGGGCCATTCGCGTCGCTGCCAGCATCGCCGAAGCCGCCCTGAGACATGCCAGTCTGGTCGAACTGGTTCTGCCCGACGCCATCGTTCCTTACGACCTGGGTCCGATGCAACGGGGGCGAATCCTGGATGCCCTGGCACGAGCTGCTCCTGGCAACGTGCAGAGCCTGGAGCATATGCTGGGCCAACGGGGCTGCCAGCACCCGAGCGGCCTGCAACTGGTCATCACGACGTTCGCCAGCTTGAAGAAGTCAAGCGAGAAGCTGGCTCCTCAACGTGGCCGATTCGTCGTCGCTTTTGCCGAACAGTGCTTCGCGGGCAAGCCGTCGCCCGAACCGGAAAACGGGGCAGATCACCATTTTTCCCGACTGGATGCCCTGAGGCGTGTCTTCCGCATCGATTGCCCGCACCACGTCGTTGAAGAAATGCAGGCGATTTGGAAGGAGCTCCTCTGTGCCGACTGATCACCGCGCCGACACTCCACCGAAGTCCCTTCAGAGCATGACGCTGGCCCTGACCGCTCTGGGCGTCTGTGCTGCCGAACTGGCACTGACTGGGCCACACGGTTCCTCCGCGACGGCCTTGTCCTTTGCTGCTGTGCTGACAGTGGGCTTGGTGGTCGCCCATCGCTACTGGCAACGTTGCTCGGAAGGCGGCTTGTGTGCCCGGCATGGACTGCCCGTAGTGGCGGGGCTGTCGGTCTTGAGCGCTGTCATCGAAGGGCTGCGCTGGATCCTCCAGCCCGAAGGATTGCCCTTGGAATTGCAGTTGTTCGCCGGTTGGCGTGGGATCGGTCTGTTGTTGGCCGCCTTCGTCAATCGTCCGCTGTTGTTGCGGATCGCCGGAGCGGTCAGTGCTTCGTGGGTGCTCTTCGCCTCGTGTCTGGTCGAAGGGGCGTTGATGTTTGGCGTCCTGGTGTGCTACGCCATTCTGGGCAGCCTGTGGCTGAGCACCTTGTACTGGAGTCTGGTGCAACGCGACCTCGTCAGCGGCACCAGCGGCCGGCTGCGGGTGCCGGTCGTGGCTGTGGTGTGGTGCGCCCTGGTGTTGGTCGTTATCCTTCTTGGTGCCGGTCCCCAGCGTTCGGCAATGCTTCTGGCCGAGCTTCTACCGACTTCCGGCGGCAGCGACCAGTATGATGCTCGTTCCCGCGGTGGCGTCAACGACGGCGACGACGTAGTGGCTGCCCGCGACCAAGCCCGCAGCGCCGGGGCCGTGGACAGCAACATCTTCTTCGATTCCGAAGAACGATCCTTCTACGACGCCGCTCAGGACATCTACGGCGAAGCGCGCAAGCCGCGGGAATACACACAAGCCATTGCCATCGAAGCCGAACGCATGAGGCACGATCATAACCTGGCCGAGCAGCAGCAGGCCCGACGGGAATTTGCCCTGACCCGACGAGAAAGTAAACGACCACGACGGCCAGTGGATCGCTATTCGGACGCGCTCTTTCACGTTGAAGGCCCTGGTCCGTTGCACATTCGCATGTTCGCTTACGACACTTGCGACGGCGTGACGCTGCGAGAATCCGCTCCGCCGACAAGTCGGCCCGAACTGACGCGACAGTGGGGCGGCTGGTTAAAGCTGGAGAAGATCGAACGGCAGGACGTGTTCGCGGGCACGGTTCGACACACCTTTCGCATCGTCAAGTTGGAAGCCCGCCAGCTACCGATTCCGCCGCATCCGGACCGCTTCCTTCTGGGGCGGGTCGATCAGGCGCGATTCTTCAGATGGACGCATCCGGGCATCCTCGGCCTCGTGGACGGCAAAGTCCCTCGAAATACCGTGCTGCACACCCGCAGCCGCACTGTGGACGAGGACCTGCTCACTCACTGGAAGTTTCCTGCGGTGACTCGCTATGCCATGCCGCACTATCGGGAAGTGCCACTGGCTCTCCGAGAAGACCCGCGCATTGAAAATCTGGCCCGTCGAATCGTGGACGATAAGCCGCGCGGTTGGAGCCAGATCAAGGCGGTGGAGGAGTATTTGCGAAACCACTACGTTCACGTCCGCGCCGCCAAGGTGCCCGAAGACCGCGAGGATCCGCTGCCATGGTTTCTGTTCGACTCCAAGACGGGTCCGGATTATCTGTTCGCTGCCGCTGCCTGCGTGCTGCTGCGGCAACTCGACTATCCGGCTCGTGTGACCAGCGGCTTCTACGTCGATCCGGCAAATTACGATCCGGAATCAGGGCAGATTTCGGTGTGCCCGGAGGACATTCATTTCTGGGCGGAAGTCTTGCTTCCGGGTGACGAATGGCTGGTCGTGGAGCCGACGCCGGGCTACGAGAAGATGCCGGCCTCACCGCACCTGATCGGCCGCCTGTTCCAACTCGCCGGGGCAATGGGCCAGTGGATGGTCAATCATTGGGCCGCTGTCCTGGGTGTCATAATGGTGGCAGTGGCGATGGTCTGGCAACGGCGGCAGATTTTGGCCGGCCTGTACTGGGTGCGGTGGCGTTTGACGTATCGCGGTTCGTGGCGGCAGCGGGTATTGAGCACGCTTCGGCTCTTGGAGGCCTGGGCGGGCCTGGAGGGCCGGAATCGGCCGGTCGGCTGGACACCGCTTCGTTGGTACGAGAAGAAGTTGCGAAGCCGTGCTCCCCAGGCGGCCACATTCTTTCATCTCACGTCCCTGGCAGCCTACGGTCAGCCGACTGGAATCATTCGGGACGAGGCGATCCAGGAGGTGTGCCTCGCAGCCGTGTATGCGTTTCGGGCGGGGCCTGGAAACTCGTCGCAAAAGCGAGACGAATCAAAGGCAAGCCCTGTCCGACGAGACTGAACCGATGTGGCAGGATCTCGATTTTCACCTCATCCACTTCCTCTACTATCCGTTCAACTACCCATATGTCTGGCTGCCGGTGGTCTTCTGGCTCGGAGCGATAGCAGGCAGCTTCCTCAACGTCTGCATCAGCCGTATGCCCAAGGGACGAAGCATTCTGTGGCCCAAGTCGCACTGTCATAACTGCTATCAGCCCATTCGGGGCAAAGATAACATTCCGATTGTCAGCTTCCTGACACTGCTGGGACGCTGCCGTCGATGCGGCCTGCGGTTCTCGGCGGGCTACTTCGGCGTGGAGCTGTTCATGGCGACGGCGTTCGCAGGCTTGTGGCTGTACGATGTGGCTTGGAACGTGCGGGCCATCGGTTCGAGCGGCGAACGGCTCTACATGCAGGCCCGGGGAAGCGACCTGGCCTGCGTCTGGCTCTACCACGCCGTGCTGCTGTTCGTGCTGACCGGGGCTGCCCTGATGGACTGGGCCGATGGGCCTGTTCCCCAGCGCTTTCTGGCGCCAGCTTTGGCGACGGGGATCGTGGGCGCGACGCTGGGGCCGTGGCCGTGGCCGGGTCCGCTCCCACCCCGCTACGTCAATCCCGCGGACCTGACTTGGCGAGACCTGCCCCAGGGGATGCAGTTGCTTCCGCCCTGGCGTCCGCTGCCTTCCTGGCTTCCCGGGGAGTCTCCGGAACTGGGCTTGGTCACGAGTCTGCTCGGGGCGGTGGTTGCCCTGGCCGCCTTATACGCCGCTAACGGTCTGTTTCAACTTACGATCCGTTCCATGCCAGTCAGCCTGTCGGCCATCCACTGCGGGACAGCCATCGGGATCTACTTCGGCTGGCAGGCCACGGTCATTCACTTGCTCTTCGCCGGGGTGCTTTTGGGACTGTTCTTTCCCCTGCGCGGAAGGATTGGAAGGCGGCCTGGCCGTCGCTTGCCTGTCGTGGCCAGCCTCTGCTTCGCTGCCGGTCTGGTTTTTCTGGCCTGGCCCTGGATTTTGTGGGTCGAGGCTACCTTCCGCCGTTATCTGTGAACTTCGTGCAAATCCCCTCTGGCAGCTCGATTTGCCGCAAGTATAATCGCGTATGACGCATGGTAATGTCGTAATACCAGCCATGATGAACCCAGCCGAAAAAAGGCGCATGAGCATTTCCGAGCGGCGGCCGCGCCTGGAAGCCACGGACACCGCTCTGATTTTCGGTCTGATTGGCGGATTCCTGGCGATGGGCTGGGTATTTCCCCAGGGGGAAGGTCCAGCCCTTTTGGCCCTGCTCGGGGGAGCGGTCGTCGGAGCGGTGCTCGGCCGATCCCTGCATGGCCCGCTGACCGGGCTGGCAGGTTCGCCCTTAAGTCGCATTTCTGCCCGACTAGCCGGGCTGCTGGGAGCCGCGGCTGTGGCTGCGGTCGGATTGGTCTTCTCATGGAGTGCATTTTTTGGCGGAGCCGCCGCGGGGGCGCTCCTGGGATTGTTGCTGGCAGAACACAGTCGGACCCAAGCCAGGTACGAAGAGGCATGAATCCTTTGTTCGGAACGAGGTCAAACCGATGCACCTGACCCTAAAGAGGCCAAGCATGAGTGAGCAGATCGAAGGGCCTTATCCTTTTGTCGGCGTCATCCCTGAAGCGGCAACGGTCGAACGAAAGGCCGTGGACAAACTGCGGCAGCGACTCAACACCTGCTTGCGGGGCAAAGCGGAAGTCGTCGAGTATGTGTTGATTTGCTTGCTGGCCCGCGGCCACCTGTTGCTTGAGGACCTCCCCGGCCTGGGCAAGACGACGCTTGCCAAAGCCCTGGCCTCCGGCCTGGGAGGCCGGTTCGCCCGTGTGCAATGCACTCCCGATCTGCTTCCCGGCGACATTACCGGCTTCAATGTTTTCAACCAGAAAACGCGAGAATTCGAGTTCCTTCCGGGTCCCGTCTTCGCCGATGTGCTTCTGGCGGACGAGATCAACCGGGCCACCCCACGAACCCAAAGCGCGCTTTTGGAAGCGATGGCCGAGGGACAAGTCACCGTGGACAACGTTTGCCATAAGCTCTCGGACTGGTTCTTCGTCATCGCCACGCAGAACCCGGTCGAGCACCACGGCACCTATCCGCTGCCAGAAGCCCAGCTTGACCGCTTCACCATGAAGCTGTCCATCGGCTACCCGGAGGCGGAATACGAGCGGGAAATGCTGCAAGCAGCCGTGGGTGCGCCGGACACTCAGTGCGGCCCCGAAGCGGCGGTGCTGCCGCTGCCGATGCTCCGTTCCCTGCAAAAGCAGGTGGGCTGCGTCGCGGTGCATCCGCGCATCAGCGAATACCTCGTTGCTCTCGCTCAGGCAACCAGACGTCATCGAGACATTCCCCTGGGACTCAGCCCACGCGGACTGCTCCTGTGGCAACGCTGCGCTCAAGCCCGAGCCTGGCTGCTGGCTCGCGATTTCGCCACTCCCGACGATGTCCAAGACTTGGCGGAGCCGGTTCTCGGCGTGCGGCTGGGACTGGATCGTACCGCCGCAACCAAAGTCATTCGCGAACTCCTGGAGACCGTACCCGTCCCCGTTTACCCCGGCAAATAGGTTTCATCTGATCTGACCGCGGAGAAACTGCCCATGCTTGACATCATCCAGGGGCTTTTCTGGGGGGCTGTGCTGCGGGTCGGGCAGGCGGTCATCGAAGCGTCGCCTTTCGTGCTCACAGGCTTAATCATCGCTGGCATCTTCCGACGAATTCTGGGCCGACGACGGGTCTTTCGCTTGTTCGGAAGCAACACCTGGAAGGGCCTGCCGCTGGCCTGGGTGCTGGGCATGTTGCTTCCGGTCTGTTCGCTGGGAGCCTTTCCCGTGCTGCGGGAACTGCGGAAAGCGGGCCTGGCTGGGGGGACGATCCTGGCCTTCGCCCTTTCCATGCCCCTGTTCAATCCGCTCTCGGTCCTATACGGTCTCACGCTTTCCGAGCCGGTGGTGATCTTCTGCTTCGTTCTGGCCTCACTGGTGGTGGTCATGGTGGCGGGACTGCTCTGGGATCGCCTCTTTCCCGGCAGCTTCCTGCCGACTGAAGAACTCCCGCCCGTTGCCTACGGACTTCGTCGTATGTTCGCGGTTCTGGTTGCCGCGGCCGAGGAAGCGGCTGGTCCCGCGTTGCTGTACATCGCCATCGGCCTGATTGGAGTCGCCCTTTTGAGCCTCGTTCTGCCCCACGGCATCCTGCAACACACGATGGCCCACGATGACCCGACCGCTCCCTTGCTTATGTCTGCCGTGGCTGTGCCCGTGTATGACTCCCCGCTACGAGTCATGATGCAGATCGGGCTGATGTTCGATCACGGGAACTCGGTTGGTGCGGCACTGGTGCTATTGATTCTCGGAGCGGGCATGCAATTGGGAACCGTGGCCTGGGTGGTGCGGCAATTTGGGTGGAAATCGGCCCTGGCGTGGTTCGGGATTATAGCGGTCGTTACCGTCGGATTGGCCTGTGTACTAGAGAAACCGCTGTTCGACGAAGGGGCGACCATCGAGGACCACACGCACGCCTTCGACGAGTTCACGGCCCCGGCCCTGGGAGGTTCCAGCGACGGCTTGCGTTCTTTCGTGGCCGGCAAACTCAATGACGATCTGGACCCGTGGGAATTGTTGAGTCTGATAGCCATCGGGGTATTGATCCTTGGCGGAACCCTGATTCGGCGGCTGGAGAAATCCTGGTCTCTCAACGTCTGGCTCGAAAAGGTGCCGCCTCCTCAGTCCGAGACACCCCAGGCGTTCTGGAATCGTCCTTTGCCCGGAAGCGTACTGGGAGGTACGGCTCTTGCCGGTCTGGTCGCGTTCAGCATTTATGGGTGCTATTTGTACTACCCTGCCCCCGAGGATGCCTTCGAAATCACCCGCCCCATCAAGGTTAATACCCTCATGGCAATTAAACTCGGCCAGCGCGATCAGGCTCGGAGAGGGATTCGCCTGTGGGATGACATGATCCGCAAAACCGAAGTCGGAGTTTATCTCCGCTACGGCCGGGTGGACCCGGAAGTGCAACGCGAAGCCGCGGCACTGCGAGAAGTTCTGGAGGATGTCTACGACGGTTTTGAAAGGCAGACCTGGACGCCGGAACTGGGCGAAACCTGGTTTCGCAACGCCAGCAAGGGAGCAGACCGCTTCCGTAAAGCGGTCCTTCGCCAGATCAAGGAACTCGACGGGTAGTCCTCGAGCATAACCCCCGATGCATTAAAAAAGGCTTTGGACGGCGATACCGTGGGGCGTGGTTCGCCGTCCAAAGCACAAAGGGGGATGCTGCTTATACGTTCAGATTAATGTCACTTGTTCAATAACGGCTTCGACCTCCTCAGGACCACCATGCCTGCACTGACCAGTCCGAGCACCATAAAACTGACCATTCCAGCCGCTACCGACGCCGACGCTGAAGCCAATGATAACGGCGTTCGGCATGAAAGTCTGCCAGGATGCCAGCGTTTCATCATATGGGTAGGAATTACCATTCAGGTCGAAGGCAAATGGCAGGCCTAATCCGAAGCTCCAAACGAATGTGGACGCTGTGACGGTATCGCTGACCCAAGTGTCCGTGGGCACGGTCAAGCTGTTGTAAACCCGTTACAAGACCAAACCGCCGCGGTCGCCCGTCGTAAGAAGGTTGCCGTCCCTGTCCAGCAGGACACGGATGACGGGATGCTGAATGGCCGGATTGGTACTCGAACTGTCGCGGTACCAGTCGTAAGAAAAGCTCTGAAGTTGCGAGAACGGAGCCAGCGAGGAACCGGCGAAGAAGTTTCCTCCGAGATTGACGGCGCTGGGCAGGAACTCAAAATCTGCCTTGGCCGCGCCACTTGGAGTATTGAAGTAAACCGACGCGTTTCCGTTGCGAGAATAGGTCGTGTTGATACCAACCACTCCGCTATTGCGCGTGTTGTTGTAATACCACCCACTGGTTCCGACCGCCAATCCTTGGTTTGATGAACCAGGATTCGTGAAGAAGTCTCCTGGGGCCGGATTATTGGAATAGATGACACTTCCCGAAGCCGACGATGACAAGGCGACTAAAAGGATAGCTACCGAGGGGATTAGTAAGCGACGCATGGCCTCGAACCTCCTGGGTGACAAAAACCCCCACTTCCTCTGAGCGATACGATAAACAACCACACCTGCGCAGCGGCACCAGGGGCTTGTGGCCACTGGCGAGCGTGGCTGGACCGGAGTCTGGATATAACACCGTCCCTGGCAAAGCTTAACCACTCCAGGCAAAAATCTTTGGAGTGTTAACAATTGCACCAGAAGGCAATAATGTATGATGCGAGAGTGTTAGTCCCGAAACGGTGAACACCTTCCGGATAGAGACTGCACAGTCGCATTAAGCTCATCCGTGGGTAGCAGCCGCTCTATGGCAGAACTGTTCCGGGGCAGCTGCTTTATACGCGGTCCTCGATGACTGGGACGGTTATTTCGACCACTTGGTTCCATGTCAAGTGCTAAAATTACAACTCTAGCATGTCAGAAATGACTATGCAAATTCAGGTCGGGCCTGAATGCTGAAAGTTGTCAGCATGCAAGGCGTTTCTACAATAATTAAAGTTGGTTACGGTGGGAGTTTGCCATGAGCAAAAGTGATCCCCTGCAAGAACTGGCCCGGCAGGTGCGGGAGCGCACGGTGCAGATTCTTTCGGCAACCCCGGACCAGGCTCTGCTGTGGTCGCCGCCGGGAACGCAGAATCACATCCTCTGGCATGCCGGGCATGCGGTCTGGCTCATGGACGTGCTTGGTATTGCCCTTCTGACTGGCCGGAGCGAACTGCCCGCCGGTTGGGTGGAGACTTTCGGCATGAACTGCCGTCCGCCCTCCCTCACGGCCCATTGGCCGAGTCGCAAGGAACTTCTCAATCTGCTTCGCAACCAACTGACCCGTTATCTGGCGGTGTTACAGGCGTTTCCTGAAGACCGGCTCGAATTGCCTGACGACCCTTCCTTGGCCCGCCGCAGCCTCGCCGGTCGTCTGCTTCACGGCTTGCACGACGAAGCCTGCCACAGCGGGGAAATGTACCTCTTGCTGAAGGCCTGGCGGGCAGCGGCCAATCTCTGAGAAAGCCATCACTTTTTCCGGGAAGTTAACCGGCGGTCGCAGATTGCGGTTGTTGCGGGTGGACCGCATCCAAGCTACGATGCTGGGGTCACCGAAAATGTGCGCAGAACCACCACGTCCGCTGCCGAGGAGGAGGGTCGTGAGCGTGTTTCGGTTCCGGCTCGTCGGTCCGGTCCTCTTTTACGACATGGTCCGCATCGGCAGACGCAGCCGCTACTTCTTGATTCGCGCCGCGTATCTGCTGGTGCTCCTGGCCTTCCTTTATCTCACTCAACAGCGGGCCTATTACCAACTGGCGACGACGGGCCCCCATAGCGTCACGCGGATTCTGGCAGAATTCGGAGAATTCTTCTTCTTTTATTACACCGTCATTCAATTCCTCACCGTGCTGGTCGTCACCCCGGCGCTGGTGGCGGGCAGCATCGCCGAAGAGAAAGAGCGACGCACCTTGGAATACCTGCTCGCTACGGACTTGACCAATCGAGAACTCGTCCTGGGCAAGCTGATTTCCCGGCTGGCCTTGCTGTTGCTGTTTTTTCTGGCTGGCATACCGGTGCTGAGCCTGTCCATGCTTTTTGGCGGCATCTCGCCCGACCTGATGCTGTGCAGCGCCTTGGCCACCCTGGTGACGCTGCTTTCCGTCGCTTCCGTGAGCATGTTGATTTCCGTGTACGTCCGGCGGGTGCGGGATGCCGTCCTGCTCTCCTACTTGAGCATTGTCGGCTTTTTCGTGCTCTGGCTTTTTCTCGAGGGCTTGCGGGCATTCGTTCAGCTAGACGGCACAACTACGATACCAGCCCTTTTTATGGAATCGGTGGTTACTGTGTACCGTTGGGGCAATCCGTTCTACGCCCTGAACGACCTGGTCAAGCATGTGCAGATGGCAGGGGCGCTGAACAAGAAGGCGTATGAGTTGCTGGCAAAGTACGCCGCCTTTCATGGTCTGATCATCGTCTTCGCCCTGAGCTTGTCTCTGCTGCTGGTGCGATGGTTGTACGTGTCGCAGATTCTCGAGGCGAAGCTGCCTAAGCGGCGGACCAAAGCGGCGGAAACAGTCTGGGTGCCCCGCAGCGACGGGCAGGCGGGACGGCTTGTCGGATTCGTCACTTCACCCGCCAAGAAGCGGGTCACGGCTGCGAGACGGCCGCCCGTTTGGAACGCCTGCATGATGTGGAAGGAACTATTCGTCGAACGCAGCCTAAGACTCGGCATTATCGGCGAAGTGTTGATGTCGTATTTTGCCTTGGCATTGCTGTTTCCAGTGCTGGTTGTCACCGGCGTGGCGTTGCTCAATCGTCTTAGCCAAAGCGGCGCTTTCGAAAACACGCAAGAAATCGCTAACCTTTACATACGCTGGATCGGTTCGTTGGTGGCCCTCCTGATTTACATTGGCATTGCTACCCGAGCTTGCAACAGCGTCACCTCCGAACGAGACCGCAACACCCTGGAGAGCCTGCTGGCTACGCCTCTGGAAGTGCCAGAGATCCTCTTCGCCAAGTGGTGCGGCAGCCTGTACGGTGTACGGTTTCTTTTGGGCGTCTTATCGGTGATCTGGCTTGCGGGCCTGGTCAGCGGGGGATTGCACTGGTTGGCGATCTTTTCGACTATCCTGGTCGTCACGGTCTTGGCATGTTTTTGCGCTTCGTTGGGGCTTTATCTCGGCATCCGCATTCGCAACGCGATCATCGCTCAGATCAGCACGATCGTGATCATTCTCGGCTTGGGTGCGGCGAGTTGGGGGTTGGCCTTCGTGATTTCGGACGAAACGAGAAAAGACCCCTACCGCCATCCGTATTCTTATCAAGCGGTGATTCTAAGGTCAGTCTCGCCCTTGTTCCTCACCGAGTTTTTCGCGTTCTGCGAAAGAGATTTAAATCCCAGGGACCAACACGAGTTCGGGTTTATTCATTCACGTGGAATGCGGTACCACTCCAGTTGTTACCTGCATCAGGGGCAGGTCGGTTTTGCGTTTCTTATGCTCTCCATCTACGCTCTTGCCGCCATGATTATCTACTCACGGGCCGTGGCTCGTTTCGACCGCTTGTCCGGTCGGACAGGCAGGCGCCCCGACCGTGCGCGGCTGCCTCCATCGGCGCGGACAGCGTCGGCATAAGCTTCCGCTGCCGTCGGCCAAGTCAATTGCGCTTGACGAGCAACTGATCGACAATCGTTCCTGCCAGCAGGACCAGACCGATCAGAACGTATTCGAGGTCATTGGAGATGCCGCCGAAGATGATGATCTGCTTGATGAGCGGCAGAAGAGCCGCCCCCAAAAGCATACCCAGCACGCTGCCTTCGCCGCCCCGCAAGCTGCATCCGCCAATGACTGCTCCGGTAATGGCGTAAAGCTCCAGCAAGGCCCCGGCACTAGTCGGGGTGGCTGTCTGATTGTCGAGGATGTAAAGCAACCCGCCCAGACCCGCACAAGTGGAACAGATCACATAGGCCAGGATTTTGCAGCGATCGATGGCGACGCCGGCGTAGCGGGCCGCCTGCTCGTTGTAGCCGATGGCGAACAGGTGCCTTCCAAAGACGCTCCAGTGCACCAGCATGCCCAGGACTGCTGCCAGAGCCAGCAGCAGCACCAAGACCTGCGGCACACCCAGCGGACTGCCGCCGAAAAGCCAGTAACGCAGGTTCTCGACAGCAGGTTTGAATTCGCTGGGAACCTGGCCCAGACCCGGGCTGCCCTGCGGACTCAGCCAGCGGGCCAACCCGCGAAAGACGAACAAACCGCACAGAGTCACGAGGAACGGCTGCAAACGCAGCTTGGTCACTAACAATCCGTTGGCGACACCGATGCCACTGCCCATCAACACCACGAGCAGGCCAGCCAGGTACGGATGGTAGCCATTGCGGGCCAACATCACGAAGCTGACCGCTCCTAAGGCGACCACGGAGCCGATCGATAGATCGATCCCGCCGCTGATGATGAGCACACCCACACCCAGCGTCAGCACGCCGTAGAAGCCCAGACGATTGGCAATCGTCATTTGATTGTCCCACGACCGGGCCTTGGGATCCGAGGTCAGCAGCACGGCGTAGAGCACAGCGACCATGACAATAACGCCGAGCGTGCGGTAGTTCGCCAAGCGATTCAGACCCGAAACCAGGTTGTTCATGCCTCTTGCCTTTTACGCAGCGGCCAGTTCGTGAATCCAGTGATGCTCGTTCAGTCGGCTGTGCCTCCAGTCGCCAAATGCATGACGGCTTCCTCGGTCAAGCGAGCACGAGGCAGTTCGCCGGCCAGGCGGCCCTGATGCAGCACCAGGACGCGGTCGCTCATGGCCAGCACTTCTTCGAGGTCGCTGGAGATCATGAGCACGGCGGAGCCTTGCCCGGCCAGTTGGTCCATGAGGGCGTAGATTTCGGCTTTGGCTCCGACATCCACGCCGCGGGTCGGTTCGTCGAAGATCAGTACCCGGGGCGTGTGGGCAAGCCATTTGCCGACTACGACTTTCTGCTGATTACCACCGGAGAGCAGCCCCACTTTCTGCCACAAACCCGGCGTCCGAATCCGCAGCCGTTCCACTAGTCCAGACGCCAAGTGACGTTCCTTGCCCTGCTGAACCAGTCCGCCGAGAGCAAGAGCGGACAGATTCGGCAGACTGAGATTGAAGGCCACCGATTCCTGCAAAACCAGCCCGTGCAAGCGGCGGTCTTCCGGGATCAAGACCAGTCCAGCCGCAATGGCCAGGGCCGGCGACCAAGCTTTGCCGTTGCCGGCCACCGCTTCGCCGTCCACGAGAACCTGTCCTGCGGTGAGACGCCGGATGCCGAACAGGGCTTCGGCCAGTTCGGTGCGACCGGCCCCCACCAGCCCTGCCATGCCGACGATCTCACCAGCCCGCAGCTGGAAGGACATCGGCTCGTCAGGACCGTCCTGATAGCGAATCTCCCGCACTTCCAGGCGAATCGGGGCATCACTGTTGGTGCCGTGCGTTCGAGGATAGAACTGCTTGAGGTCCCGGCCGACCATGAGCCGAACCAACACCCCGTGGTTGATCTCGTGCCGGGCGAGTTCCCCGGCGTTGCGTCCGTCGCGCAGGACCACGGCCCGATCCGCCACCCGTTCGACCTCGAAGAGCCGATGCGAGATGTACACCACCGCCACACCAGCCCGCTTCAGGTCGAACACGACTTCATATAGCCGGTCCGTCTCCGACTGCGAAAGGCTCGACGTTGGTTCATCCATGATGAGAATGCGGGCATCCAGGGAAAGCGCCCGGGCGATCTCCACCAGCTGTTTTTGACCCGGTTTGAGGCGGCCCACGAGGGTGTTGGGCGACAAGGTGAGTCCGACGCGGGAAAGAAGCCGCTCGGTTTCGCGGTTCATCGTGCGGTTGTCAAGCAGGCCAATTGGCCCGAACCGACTTCTCTCCCGACCGAGGAAGATGTTGGCGGCGATGCTAAGGTTTTCGGCCAGATTGAGTTCTTGATGAATGAGGCTGATGCCGAGCCGCTGGGCCGCGGTGACGTTGGGCAACTGCACGGCCCGGCCGTCGAGCAGGATTTCCCCCGCGTCCGGGGTGTAGATGCCACCAAGGATCTTCATCAGGGTGGACTTGCCCGCACCATTCTCGCCAACGACCGCGAGGACTTCGCCGGCCTGCAAGCGCATGGATACCCGATCCAGGGCGCGAACGCCTGGAAACTGCTTGCAGATGCCGCGGACTTCCAGAAGCGGAGGCTCGGCCAAGTCAACTCTTCCCAGTCAGTCTTCTCAGTTCCTGGCGAAACTCCTCGACCGCTTCCCGCGGCGGTTCGCCATCCTTGGCCGGTCCTGCCTCCTTCATGATGATGCGATAAGGCACGTACTGCTGAGGCGCGAGGGTCTTGATGGCGTCGGGATTGCGGACCAGTTCTGCCATCGTCTTGACCGATTGGTACCCGAACAGGAAGGGTTGCTGCACCACGGTGGCGTAGATTTCGCCGTCGCGGATGCCGTCCAGGGTCGCTTCCATCTCGTCGAAGCCGACGACCTTCACCTTGCCCACTTTGTTGCGGTCGCGCAGGGCGGACAGGATGGCGGGCGGATTGTAGGCCCACAGTCCGACCATGCAGACGTTCGGCTCATCGGCCAGTTCGGTCAGGCAATTGACGGCGTTTTCCTTGGCCCGTCCAGCTCCTTCCGGCTGATCGAGATAGGTGCGGTTGTGGAAGCGGTACTTGCTGTGGACTTCGCCATCCGGGGACGGCGTGAAGTTGTTCACGTCGGGCAGCGGCGGGCGTCCAGCGATCTCGTCAATGACCCCCTGGCGTCGCTGCCGGGCGTTGAGCGCTTCCATCTGGCCGACAAAGATGGCGATGACCCCGCCTTCCGGCATCACCTCCTTGATGAGCTTGCCGACCGCTCGGCCGGCGGCATAGTTGTCCGTGCCGATGTAGGCCGCACGCTTGGATTGCGGCGCATCGTTGTCCACGGCCAGAAGTTTCACCTTCGAAGCGATTTCGTTGAGATAGTCAGTCTGGTTGACCGGATCAATGACGCTGACGCCGATCGCCTCCACCCCCTGATTGATGAGCGTGTCGATGATTTCCTTCTGCACGGCGGAATCGCCCTGGCTGGGCCGACGAAAGATGACTTCGACGCCGGTCTCGGCCTCGGCCTTGCGACAGCCAGCCTCGACGATGGTCCAGAACTCCTCCGGGTTGTTGGTCACGAAAGCGACCTTGGGCTTCTTGGCTACCGGGCCTGTGCCACTGGTGCCGCGCGAGCCGCAACCAAGGGCCGTCACACAGATGGCCGCCAGCGCCACGACGGCGAGAATTCGCAGCTTCATCGTCGTCCGTCTCCCGGAGATTTCGGGCCTGGGTTCGGGTTTGGGCTTTTTTACGAGTCCTCTTTCCGGAAGCTAATCGGCACAAACGCTGCGGTCAAGGATTTCTCCCGATCCTGCGGTGAGTCGCATCCTCTGTTGCGGCATACACCTGGTCAGGCTATACTGCTACGAAGGCACACAATGGCCAGGGGATGTCACGAGGCTGCCCTTATGCACAATCCCGTGCTGGCTCTCGATCTTCGCCTTTCGAGCCGAAGGGGCCGCTTCTTCTCACTGCGGCTTCTCTACACACTTTGGCTGGCGCTTCTGGTGGCCGTGCTGGGCTGCCTGTGGTGCGAATGGCCGATCGCGTTGCCGTCAAACTGGACGCGCTCCGCACTTATCGAGGCCTTCTTCCAGATCTTCATCTACCAGCACTTCCTCCTTCTGATTTTCGCGGTGCCCGCCTTCTTCTGCGGAGCCATCACGGAGGAAAAGGAGCAGGGCACTCTGATACTGTTGATGAGCACGGAAACCTCGTCCTGGGGAGTGATCGGCGGCAAAATCATCTCCCGCCTGCTTCAGGTGATGACGCTGGCCCTGGTTGGGCTTCCGCTGTTCTGTCTCGTGGGCAAATACTTCAACCTGCTTACTTGGCAAACGGTGCTGGCTTTTGTCGGTCTTTCATTGGCCGTGGCATTCGGGTTGGGCGGGTTCAGCCTGTGGCAGTCCACGCGGGCTGCGGAGACGCGAATTGCGGCCATTCGGGTTTACTTCTCGGTATCCGTACTAACAGCCTTGGGCATCACCTGGTACCATCTCGCAGTGCCGTTTCTTATCTGTGTCTTTTGGCGACACCCGCCGATTTGCCAGGGCTTGGCAGCCTTCCAGAAAGCCTTGCTTGTCTTCGATCCGGTTTCCATTCTGGAACCGGCCTGGAACCCTACCGATCCGGAGGGAATGCGGCAAAGTCTGCTGCTGTGTGCTGCGTTCTCGGTGACTGGCCTTGTCTTTGTGATCTGGTCGGCGTTGATTCTGCGGCGAGCCGCCCTTGAGACCCTGGAAGCTCCGTATCCCCGCAATGCCCTGGGACCACGACGGGAGCCGGTGCCCGAGGACGAACCAATTTGCTGGCGGGAACATCTGCGGCGACGCCATTGGCCGCACTGGATCGCTGCGGGAGTGTTGGCAATTGCGGCCACCGAAGCCCATCATCAAGTGCTACACACAGAAAACCACTGGCTGCTGACGCCGATCTGGGCGGCTGCGGGCGCCTTGCTCAGCTTGCCTGTAATTGTGCGGGCTGCCGGCTGCATCACCAGCGAACGCAATCAGCGGACCTGGGAATCGGTGTTGTCCACGCCCTTTGAGGGTTGGCAATTGGTCATCGAGAAACGCTGGGGCGTGCTGAGGCGCTACAGCCCCTATTTTGTCGCTTTTGTTATTCCTGCCCTCATCGTGCCCTGCTTCCTAAGCTGGCGGGCGATGATATGGGCTTTGGCGATGCTTGTCCTTTGGAGCATGGTGGTGTTCTACATGGTCTCCACGGGCGTCTGGTGCTCGGCCTATTCGCGAAGTTCCTGGCGAAGCGTCGTGGCCACGATGGCCCGGGGTTATGGGTTCTTCGTCGCGGTACTCACCATTGTTGCTCTAACCCACCTCGCCTTGATCTGCATGTTCGCTCCGATCATCAGTTTTATCGTGACCTGGACAGGTTCCGAGGAGTGGGCCGAAGATGCGTTGCTTGTGATCGGTGTCGCCGGGTGTTGCTATCTGGCGTGCCGGCTCTACCAGGCGGCTGAAACGCAAATCTGGATGGCTCAGGCATGGATTGAAACCCATGAAAGATACGGCCGGTCGTTCACCCGTTCGCTCAGCCGTGCCCTCAAGAAGGTCCAGGCGCAGCACCAGGGGCAAGGAACGGAAATGGCCCCCTCCGTTCCGGGCCACCGGGATGCGGACCCCGCGCCGGACCACCTTCCCATTTCCCCAGCCCACCAAGCGGCACCCTGAGTCTCAGCCACCTGACCTTGCAACGCGAGGCAGGCAAAACCTAAGATGAGATTTTCGCTTCGGAGCAGAAGGGCCGTTGCATGAGCTACGATCCCGCCAATCCGCTCATCGTCCAGGGGGATCGGTCCATCCTGGTCGAAGTGGACAATCCCCGCTACGTCCCCGCTCGCAATCTGCTGGCCGCCTTTGCCGAATTGGAAAAAAGCCCGGAACACATCCATACTTACCGCCTCACACCGCTGTCGCTGTGGAACGCTGCCGCCGCCGGCATGTCCGCCGACGAAATGCTCGACGGCCTGGCCCGCTACAGCAAATTCCCCCTGCCGCCCAGCCTGGGACCTTACCTCCGGGAAATGGTCAGTCGCTATGGCCGGGTCCGGCTCGAGCGCGATGGGGACCACCTAAAACTTGTCTGCTCCGACCGGCCGCTGCTGGAAGAGCTTTCCCGGCACAAAAAGATTCGCCAGTATCTCGGCCAGCGGCTCGACAGCCACAGTTACCGTGTCGATCCGGCATTCCGCGGCGTCCTCAAACAAGCCCTCATTGCCGTCGAGTACCCCGCCGAAGACTTGGCCGGGTACACCGAAGGTGCTCCGCTGCCGATGGCCTTGCGGGAGAACATGGTCAGCGGCCCGCAGTTCGTCGTCCGGGATTACCAGCGAGAAGCGGCCGAGATCTTCTACGCCGGCGGCGGAGTGCGGGGCGGCAGCGGCGTCATCGTGCTGCCTTGCGGGGCGGGCAAGACGATCGTCGGCCTGGCCGTCATGGCCCTGCTGCAACGCTCCACCCTGGTCCTGACCACCAGCGTCACCGCCGTCAAACAGTGGCGGCGGGAACTGCTCGACAAGACCACCCTGACCGCGGACCAAATCGCCGAGTACACCGGCGAGAGCAAGGACATCGCCCCCGTGACCCTGGCCACTTACCAGATTCTCACCTACCGTCGCACGGTCAATCGAGCCAAGGGAGAAGGAGAGGGTCAGGAAGCCTCGGCGCACAGTTCCGACAAAGCCGAGGCTTCCACCGAACCCAACGACAAGCAGGGCGAAGAGCGGGACGAGTTTCCGCATTTTCGCCTGTTCAATGAGCGGGACTGGGGACTGATTATTTACGACGAAGTGCATCTGCTCCCGGCTCCGGTGTTCCGCATCACAGCCCAGATTCAGGCGCGTCGGCGATTGGGATTGACGGCGACGCTGGTGCGGGAGGACAAGCGGGAAGCTGATGTGTTCAGCCTCATCGGTCCTAAGAAATACGACATTCCCTGGCGGGAACTGGAAACTCAAGGCTGGATCGCCGAGGCCCAGTGTACCGAAGTGCGTCTGTCGCTCCCGGCCAACAAACGCATGGAATATGCCGTCGCCGACTGGCGGGCCAAGTATCGCATCGCCAGCGAGAATCCCGACAAGCTCGAAGTCGTGGACTATCTCCTGAAACGCTACCGCTCCGCCCGGGTGCTTATCATCGGCCAATATCTGCGGCAGTTGCGGGAGGTGCAGCGACGCTTCCAATTACCGCTCATCACCGGCAGCACGACCAACGCCGAACGGGAAAAACTCTACGCCGACTTCCGGGCCGGTCGGGTCCGGCACCTGATTCTGTCCAAGGTCGGAAACTTCGCCATCGACTTGCCGGACGCCAACGTGTTGATTCAATTGTCCGGCACCTTCGGATCCCGGCAGGAGGAGGCGCAGCGCCTCGGGCGGATTCTGCGACCGAAAAGCGGGGGCGAACCAGCGCACTTCTATACCCTGGTGACGCGGGACACCCGGGAACTCGACTTTGCCCACCACCGTCAGTTGTTCCTCACTGAGCAAGGCTACAGCTACGCCATCGTGGATGCGGCCGACCTGCTCCGCCAGGGTTGTCGAGAAAGCGGGGATTAGCCTATGGGCAGCGGCACACGGATATCCGTCAAGGTACATCGCCGGGTCAACCTCATCGTCGCCGAAGACGCCGTGCTGGCGCAGGAACTTCTGTCCCGGCGTCGGTTGGCGGATCAAGTGCTTGGTCGGCTGACCGACCGGATGCTCCTCATCCGTCCAGGAAGGATCGCTGCCGTCGTCGAGGAGTTGCAGGCTATGGGTCACGCACCTCGCGTTGTCGGCACGTCGCACAACGAGACGTTCGATCATTCACTATGACCAAGCCGGATTCCGATTTCTCCTCAGTTCTCGCCGATGCCCTGGCCCGCTACGCGCCGACGTTGCGAAAACGGGTGGTCGAGAATCTGCTCCGCGACCGATCTAAGCTGACCCCGAAGCAATGCCTGGACCGCGTCGCATCCGCTTTCGAAAACGTCCCCCTCATCGACCGTCGGATTCGGCAGCTGGCCCCGGAGGCGCTCGCTCTGCTGACCTTGCTCCACGTCGGCCGACGCTGGCGGTGGCCTCTGCCCCACGTTCTCGAACTGGCGTGCATCGCCGGCAGCAATAACAGCCTGGACCTGATCCTTTCCCTGTGCGAAGGCGGTCTGCTGTTCGTCGAAACCAAGAATGACCAGCAAGGCATTGAACGCTTCGAAAATTGGGTGCCCAAGGCCCTGCGGTCCGACACCGACTTCGTACTCTTGCCGCCGCGTGTTGGCGAGCGGGCCGTGGGCATTTCGCCTTCTCTGGGTCGGGTAGCAGAGTCCGAACCGGAGGGAAATCTCCAGGTATTTCCCGAGGCCGATGGCCTGGAACTGCCGCTCCGTCTGGCTGTGCTGTGGCAGAAAACGCGGTTCGATCCGCCTCGGATCAAGATGTACGGCGGCTTGTTCAAGAAAGATCACCAGCGTTTTGAAGAGGACCCACTGCTCAATGGTCCCGGTCCCGCCGACCTGACCGATTTTCCCTCGGGCTGGAAATGGTATCTCGTTTGGGGCATGGCTACCGGGCTGATTAAGTACGACGCCGACGATTCTGTGTTGCAGGTGGCACGCCTGCCCGAAGTGCTCCTGCACGATCTGGCAACCGTCCTGGAAAAACTCTGGTCGTGCGGATACGAGGTCGAATCGCTGGTCAACGATTCCTACCTCAATCCCGCTCCACTGGAACTTCTCTGGCCGATGTCGGCTGGCATCGGCCTCCTGACCGCCCTGGCCCAGATCGAAGCGGAAAAATGGTGCAGCCTGGACGACCTCTCTGCTTGGCTAGTCTGTCGCCATCCCCGCTGGAAGCCCAAGCAAACCGAAAGCGACGACGAAGCCGCGTCCTCGATCCCCTCCTCTTTAAGCGACTGGCTGCGGGCGTTCCTGCTCGGTTTCGCCTTTCCGATGCGATTGATTGAAGCGGCCCAGGACGCCGGGCAAATGTGGTTCGTCCGCCTCACTGCCTTGGGCCGGGGCGTGCTCGGCCTGGGACCGCTGCCGTCGCTGCCCCAGTATCCCCAGACACTTCTGGTCCAGCCGAACTTGGAGATCATCGCCTATCGGCAAGGTCTGAGGCCGGAGCTGATCGGGCAGTTGAGCCGTTTCTGCGAGTGGAAGAGCCTGGGTGCCGCCTGTACCCTGCAACTCACTCCCGAAAGCGTGTATCGCGGCCTGGAAACCGGACTGACCCATGACGAGATTCTGCGGGTGCTTCAACAGCACGCAGTACGGGAACTACCTGCGGCCGTCGTACAGGCCCTCAAGACCTGGGCAGACAAGCGGGAACGAGTCACCGTCTATGCCGCGGCGACGCTGCTGGAGTTTGCCTCGGCAGACGATTTGCAGGCGGCCCTGGCCCGCGGCCTGCCCGCCGTGGTGCTCACGGATCGTCTGGCACTCGTCGAGCGGGAGGATGACTTGGACTACCGCCACTTTCGCCTGATGGCGACGCGGGACTACGGCCTGCCGCCGGATCAGTGCGTCAGTGTCAGCGACGACGGGGTGACACTCAGCGTGGACATGGCCCGGGCGGATCTGCTGCTCGAAACCGAACTGCAACGCTTCGCTGAGCCGGTCCCTGCCACGTCTAGCTTGATTTCGGAGACGCGGCGCAGGGATGAGCACAACCGACGGGTGTACCGTTTGACGCCCGATTCGCTGCGAAAGGCCCGGGAAGAGGGCTTGACGGCCCAGATGATTGACGACTGGTTCCGACGACGGACCGGAGGCGAAACGCCTGCTGCGGTCAAACTCTTGCTCAACGGACACGCCGAAAGCCCGCTGCGGGTCTGTCCCCTGCTCGTGCTTCAGACGCCCAACCCCCAGGTCGCCGACGGCCTGATGCAATGGCCCGAATCCCGTAGATTGATCCAGGAACGGCTTGGCCCCAAATCGCTCGCTGTGGAACAAGCCGATTTGCCCGCTTTGCTCGATCTTTTGCGTTCAGTCGGAATCACCACAGAGGCAGACACAGGAGGATGAACTTCTATGGTGCGTCTCGGTGTGAACATCGACCACGTCGCCACGCTGCGGCAGGCCCGGCGCGGCCGGGAGCCGGACCCGGTCTGGGCCGCCGTCGAAGCCGAACTCGGTGGAGCCGATCTCATCACCGTGCATCTGCGGGAAGACCAGCGGCACATCCAGGTCCGTGACCTGCGCCTGCTCCGTGAAACGGTCAAGGTGCCGCTCAATCTCGAACTGGCCGCCGTGCCGGAAATCCTCCGCATCGCTTGTGAGATCCGTCCCGATCAGGCGACCCTGGTTCCCGAACGCCGTCAGGAAATCACCACCGAAGGTGGTCTGGACGTAGCCCGCAACGAACGGACCGTTGCCGACGCCATCCGCCAGCTTCAGACGCACGGCATCCGTGTCGCTGTGTTCATCGACCCCGATCCGCAGCAGATCGAACTGTCCAAGGCCCTCGGCGCCGAGGCTGTCGAGATTCAGACCGCCCGCTACTCGGAAGCCAAGACCCTCGACGAGGTCCGTGAGCGCTTCGCCGAGGTCTGCGAATCGGCCCGTTATGCTCACGAAAAAGGCTTGGCTGTCCACATGGGCCACGGCCTCAACTACCACAACGTCCGCCAGATCGCTGCCATCCCCTGCCTGGCGGAATTGAACATCGGACACAGCATCGTTTCGCGGTCTGTCTTCGTCGGCATGCGGCAAGCGGTCGCCGAGATGAAGCGGATCATCGAAGAGTCCCGACGCCGTTAGTCGGACCCGCCGCTTGCACCAACCCCGCCCATTCCCTATTTCATGGCACTAGGAGCAACTTCACATTCAGGAACCGCCAGCCAGACCACAGAAGTGAGGACATCATGGACGCCAGACGTATCAATCACCGCTTCGGCATCGGGATCGGCTGTGGAATCATGGCAGCCCTCGGGCTGATGGTCATCGCGTCGGAACCCGTCGCCGCCCAGGGCAACCAGAAAGGAGCTTTGGTCTCCATCGACGGCTTGTCGTCCCGCGCCCCTGCGGAGTGGAAGGAAGTCAACAATCCCCGCCAGTTCCGCTATAAGGAATTCGTCCTGCCGCGACAGGGTGATGACAAGCTCGACGCCGAGCTGATCATCTTCTATTTCGGCGAAGGCGGAGGCGGCGGCGTCGAGGCCAACATCGCCCGCTGGAAGGGCATGTTCGAGCCGCCCTCGGGCAGGACCATCGACCAGGTTTCGAAGCGCGAGGAATTCAAGGTTGGCGACGTGAAAGTGACGTATCTGGACATCACCGGGACCTACCTGTACAAGCCGTTCCCGATGGCTCCACAGGCCGAGCGTCGGCCGGACCACCGGATGATCGCCGTCGTCTTCGAAAGCCCCAAGGGACCGTACTTCTTTCGCCTCGTGGGACCGGAAAAGACCGTGACCCATCACAAGAAAGCCTTTGATGAGTGGCTCCGCAACTTCAAGTGAGCCGGGCTTTCCGCTCAGCGCCCTGGACTATGACCTGCCGCCGGACCGCATCGCCCAACATCCGGTCGAACCACGGGACCATGCCCGGCTGCTGGTTGTGGAGCGGTCCACGGGCCGCTTCGTCGATCAACACGTTTACGACCTCCCGAATTGGCTGGGTCGCGGGGATCTGCTCGTGCTTAACGACACGAAGGTGATCCCCGCCCGGCTCCTGGGCTCAAGAGAAAAGACCGGAGGCAAATGGGAAGGGCTGTTTTTGAAGCAGCTTCCCGACGGCCGGTGGGAACTGCTGACGCAGACGCGCGGCAGTCCGAAGCCGGGCGAGTGGGTGAAACTGGACCAAGGCGGCGTCCGTCTGCAACTGACGGAGAAGACTGCCGAGGGCCATTGGCTCGCCCAGCCTGACCCGTTTGAACCCGCCGAGGTGATTCTGGAGCGCTGCGGCCACACGCCGCTGCCGCCGTACATCCGCAAGGGCCGAGCCAGTCCCGGCGATCGTCAGCGTTATCAAACGGTCTATGCCCGCAAAGCGGGGTCGGTGGCCGCTCCCACCGCTGGGATGCACTTCACGCCTCAGCTGCTCGACGGCCTCGAAGCTGCGGGCATCCAGAGGGCTTTCGTCACCCTGCACGTCGGCATCGGCACGTTTCAGCCGATCCAAAGCGAGGATGTCACCCGCCACGTCATGCACAGCGAATGGTGCGAAATCTCGCAGGCGGCCGTGGACGCCATTCAACGATGCCGTCACGACAGCGGTCGGATTGTCGCCGTCGGCACCACCAGTGTTCGCGTCCTCGAAACCGTGGCCCGGCTCGATCCGCTCCGACCGTGGCGGGGCGAAACCCGCCTGTACATCTACCCGCCCTTTGAGTTCCGTCTGGTGGATGTGCTCCTGACCAATTTCCACCTGCCACGAAGCTCGTTGCTCGCCCTGGTGGCCGCGTTCATGGGTCTCGACCTGATGCACGCCGCCTATCGCCACGCCATCTCCGCCGGCTACCGCTTCTACAGCTACGGCGACGCCATGCTGATCCTGTGAAGCGTTTGAGCAATGGACAACGGGTCACGAACGCAGGAGAATGCTTCTTGCCCCAGGGTCGGTCAGTGGAGGATGAACCATGAAGCCGTCAAGCATATGGGCAGGCGTGGTTTTGTGGATCGTGTGGTGCGGCACAGCAGCGGCCGAGTTGCCCGTCGTGACCCAGGTCGAAGGTCAACCCCTTGCTGCCCAGGCCAAGCGCATCGCCGACGCTCTGGAGTTCCTCGGGGAACCAATGCCCCCGGAGCGAAAGGAACTTCTGGAAGCAGCGTGCAAGGAGCAGGACGCGGCCGCCATTCAACGGCTGCTCGATCCTTTCTGCCTGGCCGGGGTCCGCATCAGTGAAGATCGCAAACTCGAGGTGCTGCCCGGTCCGGCCCGTCGTCCGAGTCTCGTCCAGCAAGGCTGGCGGTTGTTTCTTGTCAAGGTCATCAATCCCTCCGGCGTTCACAGCCTGGAACTGCAAGCTGTCAGCCCCAATGCCGCTCCGCTGCATCGGCCATCCACGGCCGATCCGGCTCCCAAGGTCGTCAGCGCCGGCGAGGTCGCCAACCGCTTCCTGGACGTGGAAATGTTCGGCAAACAGCCGCTCCTGCCGGTGCTGTCGGGATTGGAAGTCGAGTATCGCATTCTGCAGATCTACAGCCGTGATGCTGGTCGCAAGGAAGCCCGCCTCGGTTTCGCCCTGACCCGCCGCGGTGGAGGACCCAGACGAGAGGCAGAAACCCTCGCCCGGTCCGACCTGATCGACGTGCTTTTCGAATGTGCCCCGGCGGTGGTGGTCAAACTCGAAGTCAAAGACGACGACGGCAAACCGGTCATGGCTGCGTTCACCTTCCGCGATTCTCAGGGCCGAGTCTATCCCGCCATGAGCCGACGCCTCGCCCCGGATTTCTTCTTCCACCCGCAGATCTACCGGCAGGACGGCGAAAGCGTGCTCTTGCCGCCCGGCACCTACGAAGTCACCTACACCCGCGGTCCGGAGTACCGCGTCAAGAAGAAAACCATCACGGTGCCGGACGCCGCGATGCACCTGGAGACTTTCCGACTGGAACGCTGGGTGCATCCCGCAGCCCGCGGGTGGTACAGCGGAGATCACCACGTCCACGCTGCCGGCTGCGCTCACTACGAAAGCCCGACCGAAGGCGTCACTCCTGCTGACATGATGCGCCACATCCTCGGCGAGGACCTCAACGTCGGCTGCGTACTCAGTTGGGGGCCGTGCTGGTATCATCAGAAACGCTACTTCGAGGGCCGACCCCATCCTCTCTCGCAACCGAATTACATCCTGCGGTACGATGTCGAAGTCTCCGGCTTCCCGTCAAGTCATTGCGGCCATCTGTGCCTGCTGCGGTTGCGAGAGCAGGATTATCCCGGAACCAAGCTCATTGAGGACTGGCCAAGTTGGGATCTGCCCATTCTTCGCTGGGCGAAGAGCCAGGGAGCGGTGGTCGGTTTCGCCCATAGCGGCTGGGGCCTAGAACCGTCCGAGGGACCGCAGGACATCCGCGAGTTGCCCAACTACGTCGTGCCCCGCATGGCCGGCATCGGAGCCAACGAATATCTCGTGGACCTCGCCCACAATGCCTGCGATTTCATTTCGACGGTGGACACGCCCGCCATCTGGGAGCTGAACATCTGGTATCACACGCTCAACTGCGGCTTTCGCAGTCGGATCAGCGGCGAGACCGACTTTCCGTGCATCTACGGAGAACGGGTAGGTCTGGGCCGAAGCTATGTCCATCTGGACGGCAAAGCGCTCAACTTCGACGACTGGGCTGAGGGAATCAAAAAAGGGCGCTGCTACGTCAGCGACGGCAAAAGCCATCTGATGGATTTCACGGTCAACGGCCTGGGCGTGGGTCAGAAGGACAGCGAAGTGCGTCTGACGAGTCCGGGGAAAGTGACCGCGCGGGCCGTGGTCGTCGCTTTGCTGGAACCCCGGCAAACGCCGGAAACTGACCGCATCCGCAACGCCCCCTGGACGCAGAAACCTTACTGGGACCTGGAGCGGGCACGGATCGGCGATTCCCGTCGAGTTCCCGTCGAACTCGTGGTCAACGGCGTCGCCGTGGCTCGCAAGGAGATCACGGCTGAAGGATCAGAACAGGTGGTCGAGTTCGAGGTGCCCATCGAGATCAGCAGTTGGGTGGCCCTGCGAATTCTGCCGTCGAGCCACACCAACCCGGTGTTCGTACTGGTCAACGATCAGCCGATCCGGGCCAGCCGCCGCTCGGCTGAATGGTGCCTGAAGTCCATCGAACGCTGCTGGCACGAGAAGTCGCCTCGCATTCGGGAGCGGGAGCGAGCCGAAGCCCGGGCGGCCTACGACGCCGCTTTGGAGGTCTATCGCAAAATCGCCGCCGAATGCGTCAGGGATTGACCCAACCCGGACAAGCGACAAGCCCATGATGAACCTTTCCAAGCCCCCACACCGGTTCCACTGGATCAATCGCACCGTCCTGGGCATCGTGCTGGCGACGTTCTTTTCCGATGTCAGTCACGAGATGGCGACGGCGGTTTTGCCGTTCTACCTGTCCGGCATCGGCCTGGGAGCGTTCGCCCTGGGGTTGATCGAAGGCACGGCCGACTTTCTGGTCAGCATTTCCAAGCTGTTAGGCGGCTATGTCGGACATCACGTGCAGCACAAAAAGCCGTGGGCCTCGCTCGCGTATCTGGTGACGACGCTGGGGACGTTCGGCATCGGCCTGGTGGGCAGTCTGGCGGCGGTGTTGACCCTTCGCAGCGCGGCGTGGGTCGGACGCGGCTTCCGCTCGCCGCTGCGGGATTTCCTTCTTGCCGACGCCGTGGAAGCGACGCATTACGGCCGGGCTTACGGTCTGGAACGAGCCGGCGACATGCTGGGGGCGGTGGGGGGTCCGCTTCTGGCCGCTCTGCTTCTGTGGGCAGGCTGGGAGTTCCGCTCCATCATCTTGTGGACGGCTTTGCCCGGGTTGGCCGCGGCCAGCCTTTTCTTCTTCCTTACCCGCGAGCGGTCCGCCAAACCCGCTGCCGACTCCGCCCCCGCCTCTGCCTTCGCCAGTCTGGCCCGCTTCCCGATGGGCTTCTGGTTATTTCTCATCGGCGTGATCCTGTTCGGCCTGGGTGATTTTTCCCGCACTTTCCTGGTGCTCTTGGCGGCCCAGGCCATGGGTGGTACGGAAACGACCGCAGCAGGGACGCTCTCCGTGGCCGTGCTGCTCTACATGATGCACAACGCCATCAGCGCCATCAGTGCCTATCCATTCGGCTGGCTCGGCGACCGGCGGCGGAAGATGCCGATTCTCGTGGGCGGCTACGGTCTGGGCGTCTTCACGAACCTGCTTCTGGCCGTGCATGGACAGGCGTTGGCGATCCTGGTAGCGGCCATCGTCCTGTCCGGCGTTTACATTTCCGTCGAGGAAACGCTGGAGAAAGCGGTGGCCGCCGATCTGCTTCCCCGCGACTTGCGGAGTCTCGGCTTCGGAATTCTGGCTTGTGCCAACGCCATCGGCGACATGGCGTCGAGCTTCTACGTCGGCTATCTGCTTCAGGCCGGCTATCCGGTGGCGGCCTTCGGCACGGCAGCAGCAGTCGGCGGCGTGGGCGTGGTGTGGATGGTAATGTTGATGCTCCGGCCCCGCCGAAGTCCGACGGTTTGAGCGGAGGTTTCAAAAGGCACTCAGCGGGCTGTATACTTCTTCATAACGCAGTCAAAAGTGCCGATCGGGTTCGGGAGCCGAGGCCAAACGGCGACGAAGCCGCTCGGGCCAAGACCTGACTTCCGATCCGAGAATGGCATGACTGGTTAGAAAAGGGACCGTAGCTCAACGGCAGAGCAGGGGACTCATAATCCCTTGGTTGCAGGTTCGAATCCTGCCGGTCCCACTGTCTGCTTGCTCATTTTCAGACACGGATCAAGATCCTTGGGAAAACCAGGCATTGCCAAGAATCGTCCTGTTCCGCATTTCATTTCGCTTCCGCTTGGTTCTGCCTTCATGCTGCGTCGCGGCGGCTAAAGCACGTCACACTGACGGCGTTTTTGCCGCTCCTCCGGGCGGCTCCCCCGATGCCCCAGGCGAGGATGACCGCGATGGCACGCTCTCGATGGCCACGGCCCCGACCGGCCCGTACAACAACCTCGCCCATCGCCCGATTGTTTCCATGGTTGTCGCGCAACGACAGCGCTCAACCGCGGCAGGGCTAGGTGAGCGGCGAATCTCAGAACCGCTACACGCCCTGCCGGGGGCGAAGTAAGCTTACCCGCCCAGCGTCAGCGGCGGGCTGCGAAGTGCCCTCCGCTGCAACTGGTTCTCAGTTGGCATCACCGCTTCTTGGCGCGGATTTTGGCCGCGCGCTGCTCCAGCGCCTCCGCCTCCGAACCACGATTTGTGGCTCGATACAAAGCCGCGAGATTCTCAAGGCTCGTCGCCACAGCGGGATGTTCGGGGCCGACATTCTTCTCGGCGACCTGTAGGGCCTTCTGTGCGACCACCACTGCGCGGTCATACTTGCCCGCACGGTACAATTCCTGGACCTCTTGGTTGAGAATCTCCCACTCAATAGCGGCCCGCTGGGCATGTAGGACCGAGGGCACTGTGCTCAGAAAGACAAGAGCGACGATGCTGGTTAGTAAGTGTCTCGTTCGGTCACCTCATCATTGGGCTAACATATGATTATATATCATAGTCCTGCTGACACCCTCATGCGCCAGCAACTCTGGGACGGTGCCAATATCGTGGCCCGGTTCCACCAAAGGGGTGGCGAAACTGAGTCGAAAGGACTGGCGGCCCGCTTGGATAGCCCGGCCCGGCGTACCGCAGCTGTGATCGCTTGCATCACCAACCCGTAATAGCCGTAGTACCGCTCGCAGTGCCGAAGGAGGCCGCAAACAGGGTGACGATGGCATGTGCGATGCTCCCGTGGCCTCCACTGACCAAGCTAAGTTAGTAGAACCGCTTGCCCGGGCCGTGTCAAGCGGCTGCTGAAAAAAATGCGTCCGGACACCCGTCGCGGCCTCGATTGGGATGCCGAGCCGCAGCCGGTTTAGTCTTTCAGCTTCTGCGTCTCTTGGGTCCAAAACTTGCAAAATTCCGGCCAAGAACGGACAGCTTTGTAATCCAATTCGGACAGTTCATTTGTGTACATATTTCAGCCCGGTGCGGAATCTTTTTAACAAAACAAGGGATTCCTAATCAGCTTCCTACTCTGGCCTTCACTACGGTCCCCGCGATTGCGCTGGTTGTTGCGACGATTTTTGCGCTGTTCTGGCGGCTTGATTTAAGAAGGCTAGTCAGAGTGCGGTCAGGCCAATATACGCAACCTTACCTGGCGCAAACATGTGGAACCAAAGTCCTCAGACTTCAAAATCGAACATGGCTATAAACATGATCCCGCAGGTTGGGTCATCCTTGGCATGCCCGTCGAACAGTAAAGGCTTCGGTTCATTCCGTTGGCCGTGATGAGTCCCCTGCTGCCATGCGAGCTTACCTCGGCTCCAACTTGCCGAAGCGGTACGGCCAGCCTAAGCCATCTCCTTAGTGGCGCGCTGACCGAAAGGCCGGGCAGGGGCAATGCGAAGCTGCCAGGGCGATTCGGGAGCCATCTTGTGGGAGAGTCTGACTGTGCATCCAAGCATCGCGATTGTTGGCGCGACAGGGGCTGTGGGCTGCGTCATGCGGCAATTGCTGATCGAACGGCGGGTGCCGCTGCGGTCCATCAAGTTCCTCGCATCGGAACGCAGCGCTGGCAAGCCGGTGGAGTTCGCGGGACGGACCTATCAGGTCGAGCCGCTGAGGCCCGAAGCGTTCGAGGATGTGGACCTGGTCCTTTCCAGCACGCCTGCTTCGGTCAGCCGGGAATGGAGTCCGATCGCGGCCCGGTCTGGGGCCATCGTCGTGGACAACTCGAGTGCGTGGCGGATGGATCCGGACGTGCCGTTGGTCGTGCCCGAAGTCAATCCGCACGCTCTGGACCGGATTCCCAAGGGCATCGTCGCCAATCCGAACTGTTCCACGATCCAGATGGTGGTGGCCTTGAAGCCGCTGCACGATCTGGCCCGCATCAAGCGGATCGTCGTTTGCACCTATCAGGCGTCGTCCGGTAAGGGAGCGACGGGCCTGTGCGAACTGGACGCGCAGATCGCCGCGTTGGGCCGGGGCGAACCGCTGCCGCCGGTCAAGGCCCATCGCGATCGGCTTGCCGGCAACGTGCTGCCGCACGATTGGAAACTCGGCGAGGATGGCTATTCCGAAGAGGAATGGAAAATGATCCGCGAGACGCGGAAAATCCTCGGCGACGAGAGCATCCTGGTCAGTCCGACGACGGCGCGGGTGCCGGTGCGCACCGGCCATTCGGAAGCGGTGAACGTCGAGTTTTACAAGCCGATCACGGTCGAACAGGCACGGGAAGCCCTGCGGCGTGCCCCTGGCGTGGTCGTGCTGGACGATTACGCCGCCGGCGTCGTGCCGCTGCCGATCCATGCCGAAGGCCGGGACGAAACCTTCGTCGGCCGCATCCGCAAGGATCCGACCGTGCCGCATGGACTGAATCTGTGGGTCGTGGCCGACAACCTGCGCAAGGGAGCGGCCACCAACGCCGTGCAAATCGCCGAGGCGCTTCTGGCCCGGGGCCGCGTCGGTCGAAAACTCGCCCCGGCCCGCTGAATCATGCGGAACCTGAAACTGGTCGTCAGCTACGAGGGCACCGACTTCCACGGCTGGCAGACGCAGCCGAACCAGCGGACCGTGCAGGAAACGCTGGAAACCGCCTTTCGGGATCTGACCGGCGAGAAGGTCTTCGCCAACGCCGCGGGACGCACCGATGCCGGCGTCCACGCTCTGGGCCAGGTCGTCAACATCCGCACCCAGACCCGGCATCCGGTCAGCGTCCTGCTGCGGGGGCTGAATGCCCATCTGCCCACCGACGTTGTCATCCGTGACGTCGAAGAGGCCGAGTCTGATTTCGACGCCTGCCGTGATGCCGTCCGCAAACTGTATCGCTACGTCCTCCACGACGGCAAGGTGCCCGATCTGTTCCTCCGCCGCTACTGCTGGCACATTCCCTACGGCAGATTGGACGCTCAGGCCATGCGGCAGGCGGCGTCGGTGCTCGTCGGCACCCACGATTTCCACAGCTTTGAAACTGAATGGCCGAACCGGCAATCGAGCGTTCGGACCATCACGCGGCTGAGCGTGTGCCGACTTGGCGACCTGCTCTGGATCGAAGTCGAAGCCGATGGTTTTCTGTACAACATGGTCCGCAGCATCGTCGGCACGCTGGTCAACATCGGCCGCGGTTACTGGCCCGTGGAGAAAATGGCGGAAATCCTCGCTGCCCATGACCGCCGACAGGCGGGCCCGACCGCTCCGCCCCAGGGTTTGTTCCTGGTCCGGGTCGAGTATGCGCAGGCCGCACGGCCGCTTCAGGCGGAGGACAGATCGCCGTGAACCTTCCCGATCCTCTGCCGATCCAGCCGCTCGACCGTCCTCCCCGGGCGGTGGTGCGGGTGCCCGGCTCCAAGAGCATCACCAACCGGGCGATGGTCCTGGCCGCTCTGTACGCCAACCGTGAGTGCCGGCTGCACGGAGCCTTGCGGAGCGAAGATACCGAAATCATGGCCGAGGCCCTGAAGCATCTCGGCTTTGGCATCGACGCTGACTGGAAACACCATCAAATCCGCGTCATCCTTCCGCCTGGCTCCGACGTGATCCCGGCTCAAGAGGCCGATTTGTTCTGTGCCAATTCGGGGACGACGATGCGGTTTCTGACCGCAATGGTCGCCCTGGGCAAAGGCCGCTATCGCCTCGACGGCGTGGAGCGGATGCGGCAACGGCCGATGTACGACCTCCTCGATGCGCTTCAGCAGATGGGAGTGCAGGCATACTCGGAGCACGGTAACGGTTGTCCGCCGGTGATCGTCGAGGCAAGCGGCATGGCGGGCGGGACGGTGCGATTGCGGGGCGACACGAGCAGCCAGTTTCTCAGCGGCCTGCTCATGGCTGCGCCGCTGGCTCGCGGCCCGATCCGCATCGAGATCGTCGGACTGCTGGTGTCGCAGCCTTACGTTGCGATGACCGTGGCGATGCTGCGACAGTTCGGCGTCCACCAGGTGGATGAACTGCCTGGTCCGGTCTTCGTGCTGCATCGGCCCACGCATTCCGCTCCCCAGGAGTATCGGATCGAACCGGACGCTTCCGCGGCCAGCTACTTCTTCGCAGCAGCAGCGATCGCGGAAGGCACCGTCACCGTCGCCGATCTGCCTTATGATGGCTTGCAAGGCGACGTGCATTTCGTCGATCTGCTGGAACAGATGGGCTGCCAGGTGGTCCGCTCGGATCAGGGCATCACCGTCATCGGCGGTCCACTCCACGGCATCGACGCCGACATGAACGCCGTCAGCGACACGGTGATGACCCTGGCCGCCGTGGCCTGTTTCGCAGACGGACCCACGACCATCCGCAACGTCGGCCACATCCGCTACAAGGAAACCGACCGTCTGGCGGCCCTGGCGGTGGAACTGCGGCGGGCCGGCGTCGAGGTCGAAGAACGCAGCGACGGCCTGACCATTCAGCCGCGTCCCTTGCGTCCAGCGGTCTTCGAGACTTACAATGACCACCGCATGGCGATGAGCCTGGCGCTTCTGGGGTTGCGGCGTCCGGGCATGGCGATCCGCGATCCGAAGTGCGTGGCCAAGACGTATCCCGAGTTCTTTGCCGATCTGGAACAGCTTCGCCGCTGACGAACGGCCCTGCCTCCGAGAGGACGATCATGAAGCGTGTGCTGGCCGCGATTCTTCTCGCCGTCCTTGGCCTGGTCCCGGTGACAGCTTGGTGTCAACAGCCGCCGGCGTCGGGACCGTCCGCCGCTTTCGCTGCCGCCGTCGGGGAGTGGAGCAAGGCTCCTTATCAACTCAAACTGGTCATCCATGTGGACGCACATCCGCTGCTGACCCCCGTGTTCGCTGCCCGGGTCCGGGATGAAGTCCGCGACGCTCTTCAGCGCGACCTCGGCGCCTTGTGCAAGGTCGAAGCGGAGCCGGACCATCCGCTCATGCAGGACATCCTTCAGCGCGGCTGGAGCACGCTGGACAACCGCAAATACACCATTGACGATACCAAGGTCCACTTCGTGCGGATCGGCTACGAGGAGGGGCAATACACCGTGCAGGCCCGGCAGGTGGACGGCTCGACGGCCCTGGTCAGTCCGCTGCGCAAGGCACACACGCCGGACCGTCCCTGGGTGGCTCGCCTGGTGGCGTTGACGATCGCCCAGGATTTCGGCATGGTCGGCCAGATCGGCCGAGTGGACATCCGCACCGTGCAACTGCTTCTCAAAGGTACTGGACTGAACGATCCGGAATCGGTGGCTGTCCGCACCGGAGAGATCTTCGCCCTCTCCGAAATCCGCCTGGGTCCAGACGGAAAACCGCAGGGTATTCCCGTTCCCGACGCCTACTTGGTGGTCTCCGACGTTCGCCAGGGCGAATGCACGACCCGGCTGTTCAGCCGCTACCGCGATCCGATCAAAACGAAGCCGGATCGACAACTCCTCGGCTATCGGGCATTGAAGTTGGGCACGACCCGCGCGCCGCTGCAACTGCGGGTCGTGGACGCCGTCACGCGGGAGCCGCTGGCTGGCTGCGGCGTCAAGGTCTTCCCCAGCGGGTTCGAGGCCCTGCAATCCGAAGAACTGACCACCGATGCCCGCGGCCGGGTCCGGACCAAAGACACCTACAAGAACGTCGTCTTCGTCCGCTTCAGTATCGCCGGAGTGGACCGGGCTGAAGTGCCGTTCCCGCTGCTAAGCGACGGCGTCATCGAATATCCGCTTTCCGGCAGCCAGGAAGCCGATGCTCTGGCCCGGCTGGAATACCGCAACCGGCAATGGACACGGCAAGTGCGGGATTTCGACCTGAACATGGACAGCGAGGCGGCTCAGGTGCGGGAGCTGATCGCCAAGAGCGGCGAGCAGGTGGCGGCGGCCAAGGCCAAGGAAATCGCCGCACGCCATCAGATCGACATCGAACAACTGGCCCGGGAGTTGGAAGAAGTCCGCGACGCCGGACGGGGGGCCCCCCC